>JBAYVF010000013.1:0-47630 GCA_041674705.1 Candidatus Omnitrophota bacterium | reverse complement strand
GTCAAAAGGAATGCTTCTCGGTTTCCAGAAGATTTCATGTTTCAATTGACCGAAGCTGAGAAAAAGGAGGTTATCGCAAATTGCGATCACCTCAAGAATCTTAAATTCTCGCCTCAATTGCCCCACGCCTTTACGGAACAGGGCATTGCCATGCTTTCTTCAGTGCTCCGGAGCGAGCGGGCGGTTCTTGTCAATATTGAGATCATGAGAACTTTTGTCAGACTCAATAAGCTCATAGCCTCTCATATTGAGCTGGCCCGAAAGATCAACGACTTGGAAAAGAAATACGACGTCCAATTCAAAATCGTTTTTGACACGCTCCGGAAAATGCTAACCCTACACACCCCTCCCCCAAGGCCCAAAGGACCGATCGGATTTCAGCCTTAGAAGAAATCAATCTTCGCCGCCTGGGAAGCGACGGAACGGACACGAGCTCTAAAATTGGGGGGAAGTTTTAGCGCGAAAGAGGACTCAAGGCTTTAGAAATAATTGGTGACCCAGGCCCGGGCTGCGGCGACGGTCTTGGCAACCAGGCCCCGCGGGGTAAAGAGGGCTTCCTGGGCACGCTTGTAAGTCATGATCCACCGGAACATGCCAAGCGCCGGCGCCATCGACGGATCGCGGACCAGTTCTTGCAGGGCTTCGACCTGACGCGAGGTCCCCAGTTTCCCGTCACGCGAGAATTCTTTCTGGACCCACTCGAGAAAACCTTCCGTCATCACCGCCCCCCCGGTGAAAAGGATATGCGGGTATCGGACTTTTTCATCCTGCATAAAACTGTCCGCAGACTCCAGGATCTTGGCCATCCACCCATGCGCATGCCTGAAGAATTTTTCGAGGAATTCCTTGCGCGAGATGGACTGCTGGACCTTTTCGTTGCGCGTCACAAGAGGGACCAGCTCTTCGCTCTCCTGCTCCCGGGCATCCAGTGTCGCGAATTTTTCTTTTACCTTTTCGGCATCCCGCTCCGCGATATTCCAGTCTTTGGCCAGGCACTGGGTGAGATAATGCCCGCCCATCGGGAGCGTCCGCACTCCGGCCAGTAAGCCGTTTTTCCAGAGCACCAGCTGGGTCGCGTCATCGGCAATGTCGAGGATCATGCCCCCTTCCTGCTTTTCGGCATCCCCCAAAACAGCCTCCGAAAGCGGGAGGACTTTGGGGAAATAGCCCTCCACATCGAGGTCGAGGGTCTCAAAGACCTTGGCAATATTACGAAAGGCCTGGAATTCCATGGTGTAGATCTGAAGGGTCACCCCCAGGCGCTCCGCCTCAAGGCCCACGGGATTACGCACCGCCGGCATGTCATTGACGAGAAAGGATTCCGGGATCGCCTGCAGGATCGATTCGTTCAAAGGCAGCGTGGCGACATTCCGCGTCTGCTGGACCACGGACTGGACTTCATGCGAGCTGATCGTGCGCCGCTCGGGAGAATAATATTCGCAGCTTGAAAACCGGTACATCTTGAAGCGGCTGTTCCCAAGCACCACGTAAACCGCGACCTGCTCCCACGCCTCCGGAGGCAAAAGGGCTTTCATCAACTTCTCAAGCGAGTTACTCGCGTTCTGGAGATTGGAGACCAGCCCCTTTTCAAAACCTTCCGGGAAAAGAGTTTCTTCGTGGCGGAGCACCTGGGGGTTATTGCTCCCCGTGTCCCCCAACATCACCGTCAGCTTGCGGGTGCCGATATAAACCACCACGCATTTGTCCTTCATATCGACCGCAGGGCTCATGCTTTCCTCTTCACCGCCACGCGGTCGTACTGGAGATCCATGTATTCGATATTTTCGCGCGGCTCGGTCTTTAAAAGATAAACCGCATTGGTCAGCGCGTTGATGCTCTCGGAGGCTTTGCGGCCCAGTTTAAAATCCGGCCCTTCCCCGAGCCGGACCGTCACATACCCGTTGGGGTCAAGACTCACACGAGTGACAGTCTCGCGGCGCGCGAGCTCATGCTTCCGGTAGATCGTCATGAAGCGCAACGCTTCGGCAAAACCTTTGTTCTGGAGACGCGCTCCGATCTTGGGCTCCTTGAAGGGCTCGCTGAAATCTTCCATAAGGATCCAGGCAGGATCGAGAGCCGGACGGCTTTCAATGATGAATCCGTCGTCGGCCACGATCGCATACGGACCTCCGGGCCTGAGCTGGACATTCGCGATCGGCTTGCGTTTCTGGATCTCAATGCGGATCGTTGTCGGCATTTCACGGATCACCCGCACGCTTTGCGCGCCGGGTCCAAGTTCGATCGTGCCTGCGATCTTCTTGAGATCGAGGAGCAGGATATTTTTACCGAGGATCTTGTCTTCAAGCGTACGGATGCTCGTGGGCGAAAGAACATCGGGAGGAACCACCCGGATCTCCTGAACCCGGAGCCAGCGGTCCTCGCACAGGCCCTTTTTCACGACCAAACCGGCATAGACCAGCACCCCGCCGATCACCACCACCGGTAACAATTTCCAGAGAAGCCACCCGATGCCGCGGAAGATCGCGCCGATCGCGGAGAAGAACCATCCCTTTTTACCTTTTTTGAATTTTTTCTTTCCCATGGAGAATTATTTCTTTCTTTTTAGCTCGTAAGCATCCTGAAGGACGCGTAAACATAATTCCTCAAAACTGATCCCGATCGCCCGCGCCGCTTTCGGCAGGAGACTGAATTCCGTCAGGCCGGGGATACTGTTCACCTCCAGCACAAACGGACGGTGCTTCCGGTCCAGCATCACGTCCACTCTCGAAAACCCTTTAAGCCCGAGACCCCGGTAAACCCGGTAGGCGATGGCCTGGATCTTCTTCGCAACCTTCGCCGGGATCCTGGCCGGCACTTCATAAGTCGTCATGCCTTTGGTGTATTTTGCTTTGTAATCATAAAAGGGACGCGACGGTTTTACTTCCACAACCGGAAGCCTCAGATCCCCGAGAAGTCCGGCTGTTAATTCCATGCCAACGATCTTTTTTTCGATCAAAAGCCTTCCGAACCGTAATACGGACCGTCTTAATCTTTCGGCTGATCCGCGAAAATCTTCAACTAAGAAGACACCCTGGCTCGACCCTCCGTCGAGCGGCTTGGCAAAATAAGGCGCCGGGAACGCTGCCGCCACGCGGCGCCAGTTTGCCCTGTTGAGGATCGCATATTCCGGCGTCGGAATTCCGAGCCGCTGAAAATGACGTTTGCTGATCGCTTTATCAAAACTTTTTACGCAACCGTGGGAGGGCGATCCCGTGAAGAGAATACGCTTCCGCTCGAGCATCTTCTGAATCACGCCATCCTCTCCGCCTTTTCCATGGAGCGCGATAAAAAGAATATCCGCCTTACGGATCTTCCGGGAGAAGTTTTGGCGATCGGCAGGATCGACCGGAAACGCCGAGAGGCCCACACGCCTCAGGGCGCGGGTCACGGCACGGCCGGAACGGAGCGAGATCGGGCGCTCGGCCGACAGGCCGCCGCGCACAACACCCACCTTAATTTTTTTGAGCGATGCGAATTTCGGGTTCGAGAGTAATTCCGGTTGCATGAAAGACAGCCTTCTGGACTTCTCCGATGAGTTGCAGGGCATCCCGCGAAGTCGCGTTGCCCTTATTAATAAAATAGTTCGCGTGTTGCCCGGAAACCTGCATCCCGCCGACCTGTTTCCCTTTCAGCCCCGCTTTTTCGATCAATGCCCCGGCGGAAAGGTGTTCCCCGAGAGGATTTTTGAAGACGGAGCCTGCGTTCGGTTCGGCAATATCCTGCCGGGCTTTACGAAAATCCTGGTTCGCCTTCATTTCACTTTGGATCTGGTCCTTCGGGCGATGCCATAATTTCAGTGTCGCCTCTAAAACAAGGTACAAGTCCAGATTCGAAGACCGGTACGAGAATATCAGATCATCACGGCCCAACATCACGGGAGCTCCGTCTTGTCCAAGCGCCCGGACCTCCTGGACAAGGTCCCCGATCTCGTTTCGCTGCCCGCCGTGACGGCTGAATCCCGCGTTCATCACAAGCGCTCCGCCGACTGTCCCCGGGATCTGCGCCAGGAATTCTGTCCCCGCGAGGCCGGACTCCTGGCAGAACCGGACGAGCCGCGCAAGGCTCACGCCCGCGGACACCGTCACTTGCGACCGGTCCAGATCCACCTGGATCAGGTCGTTCCGGAAACGCCGCATGGAAATTACAAGGCCTTCGTAACCGGCGTCCTGAAAGATCACGTTCGAGCCGTTTCCCAGGATAAAAAAAGGAATCCCTTCCCGCTTGGCCCAGGCCAAAAGTTTGGAAAGCTCTTCCTCGCTCTCCGGCTCGGCAAAATAGGCCGCAGGCCCGCCGATACGCAAGGTGGTGTAAGGAGCAAGCAGGACGTTACGCTGAAGCGCAGGCGTCGAGATGACTGACGAACTCACTGGCGATCTCCCCGATATCCCCCGCCCCCATGAAGATCATCACGCCGTTTTTCAGCGGATGCTCCGCAAGGTAAGGGAGGATCTGACCTTTGTGCACGACCGAAACATGTTTGTGGCCGGCCTTTAAAATTTCCTGATAGACGAGCTCGACATTGACTCCCTCAGGATTTGCTTCCCCCGCGCTATAAATATCCGTCAGCACGACCTCTTCGGCATCATCGAACGCGTGCGCGAATTCCCGGTAAAGATTCTTGGTGCGGCTGAAACGATGCGGCTGAAAAATCACTCTCACGTACTTTCCCGCCTCGTGAAGGGCGCGCAGGACCGCCTTCACCTCGGTCGGGTGATGCGCGTAATCATCAAGCACCAGAAATTGAGGGGTCTGTCCTTTGAGCTCCATACGGCGCCGCGTTCCTTTGAACGAGGCCAACGCGTCGCGGACCAGATCCAGGTCGAATCCTAAATGCAGAAGAATCGACAGGGTCGCAAGGGCATTGGCGATATTGTGGCGCCCCGGAACTGAAAGTTTCATGTGCGTGGTATAGAGGCCGGATTCAAAAAGATCAAATTCGGAGCCGAACGCGTGAAGCGTAATGTTTTGGGCCGAATAAACGCATTCCTCAGAAAATCCGAAATTGACGGACGGACGGCCGCTCTCCCGCACGAGCATGCTAAGCGTCGGGTCATCGCCAAAATAGGACACCAGGCCCGGGTCCTGGACTTGTTCGAGAAAACGGCGGAAAGAATCCGTCAGATTCTCCCAAGTGCCGTAATGGTCCATGTGCTCCGGCTCAAGGTTCGTAATGATCGAATAATGGGGCGCATAATACTCGTGGGAACTGTCACTTTCGTCCACCTCGCTCACCCAATAATCACGGCCGCCGGCCACGATATTGGTGTCGTAGTTCAGCATATCGCTACCGACAAAACAGGTCGGGTTCGCGCCGATCTGCGAGAGCACGTGAGAGACCATCGCCGACGTCGTGGTCTTGCCATGCGTCCCCAAAACTCCGATCGAGGTTTCGGCATGATTCAAAAGTGAGTCCAGCACCTCCGCCCGATGATGGACCTTGAGGCCGAGCCTCCGGGCCTCTTTGAGCTCTAAATGCTCCCGGCCGATCGCGGTGGAATAAATAACAAGATCCGCATCCCCAAAGCCCACGGTTTTTTGGCCGATATGAACGGGAATGCCGGAACGACGGAGCGTTTGCGTCACGGGGGTTTCTTTGGTGTCGGAACCGGACACCGCAAGGCCAAGGTGCTTCAGGATACGCGCAAGGCCGCTCATCCCGGAGCCTCCGATCCCGATCAGATAGGCCGCGCGGCTGTCGCGAATAAGATTATCGTGTACGATCTTCATGGGTTTCGATCAACTTTCGGGCTATATCAATAAGTTCGTCTGTGGCCTCAGGCCTCGCAAGCTCTTTCATCGCTTTCGCCATCCCGGCCAAGGACCCTGGATCTTCGATCGCTTTCCGTAAATGTCCAACAAGCCAGTCCTTCGCCGCGGGATCCTCGTCATGAAAGATCAGCCCGCCTTTTTCCGCGAAACCCTGCGCATTATATTTTTGATGACCGCCCGCATGCGGGTACGGGATCACAAGCGCCGGAACGCCGAAGGCCGCCAGTTCAAAAAGCGTGTTCGCTCCGGCCCGGGTGATCGCAAGGTCTATTTTCTGAAAGATCTCATCCATGGCGCTAAAAAACGGATGCACTTCATGGGACAAGGCCAGCTTCTCGTAACGCTCCGCAACCCAGGTCTGGTCGCGTTTTCCTGTAATATGAATAACGGCAATTTGGGACCTTTCTTCATCCGACAAAGCCGCGATCGCGTCCGCGACGATCGTGTTGAGGCCTTGGGCGCCCTGCGATCCGCCGACCGCCAGAAGAGTAAAAGGACGCGGGATCGATCCTCCCCCTGTCTTCGCCGCGGCCTTCACAATAAACGACCGCAAAGGCAGCCCCACCGTGTGAAGAACTTTTGGTTTTTGAAGGAATCGCGTTCCCTCAAAACTCTCCGCCACCACATCCATATGCGGCACGAGCCAGTGGGTCGCCTTTCCGGGGACCCGGTTCTGTTCATGGATAAGTGTCGGGATCTTAAGAGCGCGCGCCACTCTCATGCCGGGATACGATACAAAACTTCCGAACCCGACACAAAGATCCGGTTTCGTTCGTTTGAGAAACAGGAACGCCTGAAAAATCAGATAGGGGAAAAGAACAAAAGGTTTCAGGGTCTTCCAGGAAAAGCCTCCGGGAAAGCCGAACTCGGGAAGATACGAGACCGAGTTAAAGATCCCCGACGGCATTCTATCGATAAGGGATTTTGCCCGGTGACAGGTGACGAGATCGATCCTGGAATCCGGAAAACGCTTGCGGAATCCTTCACTAAAGGACTGCGCGGGAAAAACATGGCCGCCGGTCGGTCCGGCATAAACCACCAGGCGTAGGGTGGCACGGGGAGTTTTTGAGGGATCCCGGGGTTTTGACATGTCAGGCGTTGCGGCGTTTGCGCCGGTCGATCGCCACGAGGATCCCGACCGCGATCAAATTCACCACGATCGAACTTCCTCCGTAGCTGATAAAAGGAAGCGGCAACCCCTTGGTCGGGACAAGACCGGTCGCGACCATCATATGGATCACGGTCTGCAGAATAATGAGAAGCGTGATCGAGGTGATCAGCAATTTTTCGAATGGCTGGTCCGTTTTTCGCGCCATCCGGATGCAGCAAACAAAAAACAGGATGTAAAGCGCGATCACAAACATGATCCCGATAAGCCCGAGTTCTTCCCCGATCACAGCGAGGATGAAATCGTTATGGCTCGAAGGAAGATAAAAAAGCTTCTGGGTGCTTTGTCCGAGCCCTACGCCGTGCACCCCGCCGGAGGCAAAGGCGAGAAACGACTGGATGATCTGAAAACCCGACCCTTGAGGATCTTCCCACGGGTTCAGATAAGCTTCAAGACGGCTCAGCCGGTAGGGCACGCGGATGATCAAAAAATAAAGAGCCGGCATGAGGATCGCGAGAGCGCCAAACACATAGCGCAACTGAAGCCCTGAAACAAAAAGGATAACGGAGGTCATCATCACGATGAACGCCACCGAACCCAGGTCCGGCTCCAGGAGCGTCAGGCCACAGACCAGGCCGATCAGGATAAGGGGCGGGACAAACACCCGGACGTCCCCCTTTTGCACCACGGCGATCTTGCGCCCGATATAATCCGCCAGATAAATACAACAAGCCAGCTTCGCGAATTCGACAGGCTGGAACTGGAACCCTCCGATATGGATCCATCGCCGCGCCCCGCCCGCCGAATGTCCGATCACGGGCAGATAAACCGTCATCAAAAGCATGATCGCGAGCAACATGAAAGCGCGGGCATTCTGCTTGTAGAAATCGACCGGGAGCGTGGACGCAATAAAAAATCCGATCGTTCCGAGGAGCACGTACATCCCCTGACGGATCAGAAAAAACATTTCACTCCCATGCCGGTCATGCGCCAGGACGCCGCTCGCGCTATAGATCATGACGATCCCGATAGCGACCAGGAGATACGTGACCACGAACAATAAACGCGCTTCTTTGGACATGTTTTTCAGACTTGAGACAGGAGACTTGAGACAAGAGACCCCGAACGGAAAAAGCTAAACACGATGTGCCTGCTTTTGCGTTTGAGTCTCTAGTCTCTGGTCTCTAGTCTCTAATTCCTTTTTGATTTTTTCCTTAAAAAGCCTTCCCCGTTCCTGATAATTTTTGAACATATCAAAACTTGCGCAAGCCGGCGACAGCAGGACCGTATCCCCTTTTTCAGCTTTCTCGATACTCAGCCGGCACGCCTCATCCAAACTCTCTGCCTCCACCATCGGGGCGGTCCCCTGCCAGGCCTCTTTCATGATCGGCCGCGCGACTCCGATCAATACCGCACACCGGACCTTCCGGGCGATCAATGCCCGCAAACCCTGGAAGTCTTTAACGTCGGTCTTGTACTTTCCGCCGCAGACAAGCACCACGGTCCCATCCGCAAACTTTTCAAGAGCCCAGGCAAGCGAGGCGGTCGTGGTCGCCTTGGAATCATTCACAAAAGCGATGCCGTCATGTTCGGCAAATTTCTCGAGCCGGTGCTCGATCCCGCGAAAATCCCGGATCGCCTTTCCAACCAGTTCTCCCGGACAATGCAGAGCCTCCGCGGCGCAAAGAAGCGCCGCCTCGTTGGGATTGGCGGCAGAACGTTTATCGAAATAAACGCGCCGGGCCGCCGTCTTAAAGTCCGGGAAAAAATCGGTTTCATCCATTTTCCGGCAGATCATCACACCGGTAGCTTTCATGGCGCGAAAAAGATTCAGCTTGGCGGCCGCATATTCTTTCATGTCCGCGTGCCAATCCATATGATTGGGGAAAACATTGAGGAGCAATCCGATCGAAGGGGCGAAACTCGCGCAATGCATCAGCTGAAAAGAGCTGACCTCGAGCACGACTACCGTCTCGGGCGTGATCTTTGAGAGCTCCCCGATCCAGGGATTCCCGATATTCCCGCAAAGGATGACTTGGCGGCCACTGGCTTCAAGAATCTGGGCGATCAGGGTCGCAGTTGTTGTCTTGCCGCAGGAACCTGTCACCGCCACCACGGTCCGGGCCGGCGAAAACCAGCTCGCAACCTCGATCTCGCTATAGATCGGTTTTTTCGCGTCGACGATCGCTTGATAGATCTTGGATCCGGGCGGGATGCCGGGAGAGATCAGGATCCAATCGGCCGCAAGGATCGCATCGAACGAATGTTTCCCGCACTCCGCGCGGATCCCCCGCTTCGTGAGCTTTAAAACATTCTCCCGGACCTCTTCGGTATCTGCGAGATCGGACGCGAAGACCTGGTAGCCTTTTTCATGAAGACAAAGAGCGCTTAAGAATCCGGTATCTTTGAGCCCCAACACCGCCACATGGGTCCCAGGCGCCATCATCTTATCACCGGACCTTGAGGGTGCTGAGGCCGACGATCGCGAGGATGAAAGCGATGATCCAGAGCCGGATGGTGATCTTGGACTCCGGCCAGCCTTTGCGCTGCAGGTGATGATGAAAGGGCGACATCAAAAAGATCCTTTTTTTCCGGAGCTTGAAACTCGCAACTTGCAGGATCACGGAAAGCGCTTCCCATACGAAGATCCCTCCAACAATCACGAGCACGAGCTCTTTTTTCGTGAGCACCGCGATCGCGCCCAGCGCGCCCCCCAAAGAAAGCGACCCGGTATCTCCCATAAAGACTTCGGCCGGATAGGAATTGAACCAGAGAAATCCAGCGCTCGCGCCGGCCAGCGCCGCGCAAAAAACAGTCACTTCCCCGACCTCGGGAATATGCGGGATCGCAAGATACCTGGCAAAGTCATAGTGCCCCGTGACATAGATGATCAGGGCGAATGCCGTTGTCGTGAACATCGTACAGCCAATCGCCAACCCGTCGAGCCCGTCGGTGAGATTCAGGGCGTTCGAAGTCCCGGTCAGCACCAGGATCACGAACGGGATAAAAAGGATCCCGAGATAAACCACCCCTTTTTTTAAAAGCGGCACATAAAGCCATTTATCAAAGGTCGGGTCGCAATAAAGATAAATGCCGATCGCCAGTCCCATCAGCACCTGTCCGAGAAGTTTCGTGATCGAACTCAGTCCCTCCGAACTTTTGGAACGCATCTTGAGCCAATCATCCAGAAAGCCCACGAACCCGAACCACAACATGACGATGACCATCATCCAAACAAAACGGTTCGTAAGATTGCCCCAAAGAAGCGTCGAGACGACCACGCTCGCCACGACCAGGATCCCGCCCATCATCGGCACATCTTTCTTGTGCTTGAAATGTTCGTGGATGGTCTCGGCGTAGGCGCGCTCCTGGTTGGTCACCGCGCGAAGCTGTTTAAGCCATGCGATGCACCGCGGCCCAAGCCAGAGAGACAAAATGAATGCCGTAATGCTCGCGCCGGCCGAACGGAACGTGATGTAGCGGAAAATATTGAAGACGATCGAATGATCTGAGAGATAATGTAAAAAATAAAACATGATCTATGGGACTCTAAGATTATTTGGGTGATGAAAAAGAAATGTTGCGAATACCATCCAGAACTTTTTCCACATGCATGCTCCGGGATCCCTTAAAAAGCACCAGATCTCCGGGGCGTAAAATCTCTTGAAGCGCCGCCAGCGTTTCGGGGCTATCTTTAAAATGTTTCGCCACGCAGGCCTTCTTCGATCGCCCCAGGGCGTCAATACTCGCCCGGGTCCTCATCCCGTAAGCCAACGCCACATCGACGCCGGAACTCGCGATCTTCTCGCCGAGCTCCGAATGAAATCGCTCTTCATCGGCCCCCAGTTCCAGCATATCCGCAAACACTACGATCTTTTTCCCGGAACCGGGAAGCGATTGGAACGCCCCCAGGGCATTTCCAAAGGAAACAGGATTCGCATTGTAGCTATCATCGATCACGCGAACGCCATTGGTGAGCATTGTCTCACGAAATCTTCCTGATGCAAAGCCCACATCCTCCCACTTCCGCGGGATGTCTTCCCATGCCAGCCCCAGACTCCTTGCCATCGCGATCGCAAGCCCTGCGTTGAGCGCCAGGAAAGGTGCCTGCCCCGGAAACGAGAACGGTCCCTGCCCGTTCATTGAGAATGCGACTTCCCCGCCTTCTGCTTTCACGTCCGTGATCCGGTATTCTGATTTTTCAGAATACCCGACGGTGATAGCCTTGCGGCCTTTTTGAGCGATCTTTTCCAGGAGCCGGGCGTCGCTTTCAAGCACCACCAACGGATCCTCTTTTCGCAAAAAATCGACCAGTTCCAGCTTGGTGTTGTAGATATTCTCAAGAGAACCAAAGCCTTCCAAGTGAGCCGGACCGATAGGCGTCAGGATCCCGCCCGAGGGTGCGGCGATCTTCGCAAGGGCGCGGATCTCGCCGGGATGGTTGGCACCCATTTCCATCACACAAAATTGGTGGGATGGCTCCAGACGCGAAAGCATGATGGGAACGCCTAAATGATTATTCAAATTTCCGGCAGTAGCGAGCACCGAATATTTTTTCCGGAGCAGGTAGAAGAGGAATTCTTTCGTGGTGGTCTTCCCGACACTTCCTGTCACCCCGATCACTTTGACCGGAAGGGTCTTGCGATATTCCGCTGCGAGCGTGGTCATCGCCGTCTGGGGGTCCGAAACCGGGATCAGATTATGGATCGGAACTTTGGCCGCCCGGAGATTTGCGAAAGCCGTCTCCTTTTGGCGTAGATCGATCAGGGCGCCTGAGGCGCCTTTTTCAAAAGCAGTGGCAAGAAAATCATGCCCGTCACACTGTGCCCCTTTGAACGCGACAAAAAGATCGCCCGGGTTGAGCGTGCGGGTATCAATGGAGAAATTGCGGACCGTCAGGGACAGGTCTTGGAATTCAGGAGTGACGCGAAGCAGCCGGCTCGCTTCAAGATAAGAAAACACGGCTTCTTCTTTTTAATGCGGATTCAACCACCTCGCGATCGCTAAAAGGGATCCTTCCGTCGCCGAGGATCTGGTAATCTTCGTGACCTTTTCCGAGCACAAAAACCACATCGCCCGTTTTCGCCAGCGAAACAGCTTTTTCAATGGCCTCCTGCCGGTCCTGGATCTCAAAAATACTGCCGGGACCCGGCAAAGGATTGGGAAGTCCCGCCCGCATATCGCGGAGGATTTCTTCAGGATCTTCGGAGCGCGGGTTATCGGAAGTCATAATGACCACGTCCGAGTAACGGCAGGCCGCACGGGTCATGAGCGGGCGTTTCCCGCGATCGCGATCGCCGCCGCAACCAAACACCGTAATGATCCGTTTCGGATCCATTTGTTTAGCATCATGAAGCACTTGCTCGAAAGCGTCCGGGGTATGGGCGTAATCCACAAACACCGTATAGTCCATGCCGGTCCCGATCCGTTCCATGCGCCCGGGGATCGCGGGGATCTCTTCCAACGCGCCGCGAAAATCGTTGAGGTCGAACCCGAGCAGATCGATCGAACTCAAAACGGCCAAGGCATTCGAGATGTTGTAGCGCATGGGCAACCGGATCTGGAACGGTAATTCCCGCCCCCGGTAGCACATCACGAAACAGCTTCCCTGGAAACTCATTTGAAGGTCCTTAACGTAATAATCCGCCTCGCCCAGCACACTGAATGTTTTCGCCTGCGGCAGTTCTTCGATCAGACGCCGCCCGTAAGGACAATCCTTATTAAAAAGCATTTTACGGGGCGCTGAAAAGCCAGTGAAAAAATTCCGCTTGGTCTGGAAATATTCTTCCATACTGTGGTGGAAATCCAGATGATCCTGCGTCAACTGAGTGAAGATCCCGAGCTCGAATTCCAGTCCGTGGACACGCTTTTGGCTGATCGCGTGCGAAGAAACTTCCATCACGCAGGCCTGAACCCCCTCCTGCTGCATCTGATGGAGCATCGGGATCAGGACTTCCGAACCCGGCGTGGTGTTGATCGAGGCTGCTTTTCCGGAAGGAAGTTCATACCAAAGCGTTCCCAGTAAAGCGGTCGGGAATTTCTCGCGAAGAAGCCGGTGCAAAAGATACGTGATGGTGGTCTTTCCGTTCGTACCGGTCACGCCGATCAGCTTGAGCTTTTGGTCGGGGCAGTCATAAAACCGGTTGAGGATAACGGCCAACGCGGCCTTGGCATCACGAACACGCACGCCGGTCACGTGCGGGGGGATCGTGATCTCGGGTTCCTTTTCGAACACCACGACCGAAGCCTTCGCGTAAATGGCCTGGCCCAAAAAATCATGCCCGTCCATCCGGGTGCCGGGGCATGCGATAAAAACATCTCCGGATTCGACAGCGCGGGAATCGGAGGTAACCTTGTTGAAGATGCGTTTCGGGTCCCAGTGATATTTCTCGAGGATCGGAATGCCTTTGAACAGATCATCAAGACGTTTTCGCATAGAATCCCGGAAGACCTCAGGTTTTTGGAGTTACTCTTTTATCGGCGTTCTTTAAAGAAAATTGAAAACTTTGAGACCGGACTTCCACTTCGTTGATGCCGGCAAGACCCCTCCGGCCCAGGATGATATCCGCGATCAGATAATCCACCGTCGCGTCCTCGATCCCCTCCTGGAGGGCCCAGCTGCCAAGGAACTTGATCTTGCTGGCCTTGCTCGTCAGAATGACCCGAATGCCGCGCTGGGATATCAAGGTCAGGGGATCAAACGTCACCTTGAAATTCCCGTTCACCAACTGGACCCGGTCTTCCCAAATAAAAGTCCCCCGCCTCACTTCAAACGAGGGAACAAAAATAGCGGGAATGTAGGTGCCGCCCATCCGGATCTTGAGCCTCGACTGGAGCTCATGATAGACCCAAAAATTCAGGCCAAGCGACAGAGCGCTCAAACCCAAAAGAACCGCCAGTACAAGCGCGATCCTCTTGAGCGCTTTTGTAAAAGACCCTTTAGGCCCGATCCGACGCATCATCCGTCCCCCTTTTGGGTGCGATCACGATCTCGACACGACGATTCCTGTCACGCCCTTCTTCGGTGGCATTGGAATCCACGGGCCGGTATTCCGCGTAGCCGGTCACCCCGAACCTTGCAGGCGACAACTCCTTGGTATCGAGAAAAAAATGAAGGACTGCGGTCGCGCGACCGATCGAATATTCCCAATTCGTGATCCCATCCGCATTTTCGATCGGCTGATTGTCCGTATGCCCTTCCAGCGTTACTTTATTTTTGGGAAGATCCGAGGATAGGACAGAAGCGATCTTTCCAAGCAATTCTTCGCCCGATGAAGTGAATTGAGTTTCATCAGGATCAAACAGCGCGTGATCCAGCACCGTCACGACAAGCCCCCTCGAATCCAGAAAAACACGGACATCCCCGCGAGCGATGGATTCGGCGAACATCTTTTCAAGTTTCGGCTTCGCTGTTTGCAAATCCTCCCGGGAATTAGCAGTCCCTTCCAATTCCTGATTAAGACGGAGGATTTCGTTCTGAAGGCTTGAAAGAGTCTCGCTTTGCTGACGATTCAAAGGACGCCCTCCGGGATCGTCAGCGCTCGCGCAACCAACCATGGCGAAAAGGACCAAACTTAAAAAACAAAACCACTTTTTGCAATCCATCAAAAACCGCTCCTTTTCAGCCCACCATTTCAGGGTTGTATACTGTATCGCTGGTAAACATACCAAATCGCCAGCCCTGAAAGCACATAAGTAGCGACCAGTAGCAGACGAAAAAAGAATGGCGTTCTTCTTTCCCCGGTTTCGGCTTTGGCTTCCGCGGAAAATTCCTTAGCGGCAAGGTATTGCGGCTTCCGGATCTCGATCTTCATTTTTGACACGTTCATCCCTCCCGCGATATCTTTTCAGTACTATTGTTATTTTTGATGCAAATTTCCACTTTCTCCAAAATAGCTTTGTCTTTTATGACCTTCAAAAACGCCTCCACCACCCCCGGATCAAATTGTGTTCCCTTGTTCCTGAGGATCTCTTCGAGCGCGCTCTTGATCGTCATCGGCTCTCGATAGTGGCGCTTTGAAACCATGGCCATGAAAGAATCGGCCACCGCAACGATACGCGCTCCCAGCGGAATCTCCTCACCCTTCAAACCCTGAGGATAGCCCTTCCCGTCATAGCGTTCATGACGGTGCATCACGATCGGAAGCACGGGCTTCAGAGAGCTGATCGATCGGAGCAAATTGGCCCCGCGGATCGGGATACTTCGAATCTCTTCCAATTCTTTTTGCGTCAATTTCCCTTTCTTTTGCCAGGACTTCTCCGGGAACGCCAATTGTCCCGTATCCAAAAGAAGGATCGCCCGCTCAAGATGCACAAGTTCAGAACCCGGCAGTTCCATTTGTTTCCCGATCGCGAGCACCATTTCGCCAATGATTTCGATGTCTCCCTGCTTGTCTCCAAAATGGCGTTTCATGAGTTCATTGATCGCCTTGATGCTCCCGAGCGTCAGTTCCTCGGTGCGTTCAAAAAGTTGAGCGTTTTTGATCGCCACAACGGCTTGTTCCGAAAGAGATTTGAGGATCTCCAGATCCGTTCGCGTGAACGACTGCCGGTCCGCTTTCCCCCAGAGCGTCATCACGCCTACCACGTCATCTTCGATGAACGGCACGGCAATGTAACGATTCTGCAAACAGAATTCTCCGGTATCCGCAATATGGCCTTCAAGACCCCGGCCAAACCGGACCCGTTGTTTGTGAACAAACTTGGGATGCGTGCCAAAGGAAAAAAACGGATTGAGGTACTGCCTCTCGGGGTCCGTCAGCATGATCGAGCAACCCGAAGCCTTCAGGATCTGGGCGCTCAACCGGCCGATGCGAGGAAGCAGTTCCTTCAGGCGTAAAGAGGAGTTGATGACCCGGTGGACCGAGTGCATGGTCGAAAGCGCCAGCGCGCGCGGGTGCACCGTTTCATAAAAATTATTGAGTTCAAAATTTTTAAAGGCCAACTCGACCTGGCTTGCGAGAAAATAACCAAAAGGCGCGATAAGCGGCCGGATCTCTCTTTCCGCGCGCTTCACACAATCCAGAACGAGGAATCCCTTCAAGGCGCCAAGATAGCGGAGCGGGAATATCATGCAACTCTTTCCAAATGCGCACCGGTAAAAAAGCGGGAGCTTTTCCGCCGTCACCACATTATGGGACAATTGATCCGTAAACTTCGTGACGAAGGCTTCGCATTCCCGCTGATGTTCGGCCGACTTGGAGTAAAAAGGACAATTCTGTCTGCGATCCAGACGGACCAACCGGGGTTTTCCGTGTTCTTCGCAGAGCACGAACCATCCGATCGGCTTGCCAAAGAGATCCGAAAAGGATTCGTAGCCTTCCTGCCATTGCGGATTCGGCAGGAGAAACCTTTCAAGTGGCGTCAAGACGCGCTTCGGTATTTTCGTTGATTTTTTTCCCGTCATACTGTGAGCCGATGTCATGGGATCCTTCGGGCCACTCGCCGCCGGCTTGGGGCCTTGGGGGCAAGCGCTTGGCGGAGCACTTCATAGGCCGACGCGAGCGACTCAGAGATCACTTTGGTGCCCGCCACCACCGGCATGAAATTCACGTCCCCCTTCCATCGCGGCACAATGTGCCAGTGAATATGGTTCGGCACCCCGGCACCGGCGACATCCGCGATATTCATGCCCAGATTGAACCCGTGGGGTTTCATCGCCTTGACCAACGCGCTCATCCCTTTTTCCAGCACTTCAAAAAATTCCGTCTTTTCCCGAGCATTCATCTGCGATAAACAGGCGATATGCCGTTTGGGAACGATCATCAAGTGTCCGTTGTTGTAGGGATAGCGATTGAGAATGACCGCATGGTGAGCGGTCCGGAAAAGGACAAGATTGCGCTTATCTTTTTTGTCCCGCAGAAGCGAACAAAAAAGACAGCCGGAACGTTTACCGGAGCTCGAGCGCAGGTAGGTCTTGCGCCACGGAGCCCACATGAGGTTCGTGGATCTCTTGAGGTTCATGAATTCCTTGGTGTGATGGCAAAATAATCCTGGGAAGATCGTAGAGGTCCAAAAGTCCATTCAGGGTCCGGAGGTCCCATAGTTGCATTTTGGCTTCCTGAGCGATCAATTTCGCGTTTTGGTTGATCCCTCCAAGCACGATCAAAACCTTGCGCTGGATCTTGAAAAGACGCTTGGCATCCGCTACGACTTTCTCGATCTCGGACTCCCCGATCCATTCCGAACTCAAATAAAAAAGCCAACGTCCCCGGGATCCGCGGCCCAGAAGCGAAAAAATCGAATGAGGCAAGTGCCTCAAAAGAACCACCTCTGAAAATTGCGGGCATACCATTTTCTTCTGGTCGATCTCCACCCCGTCATTGCGGAATTCCTTGAGAAGTGTCTCCACGCGTAGTCCCAGATCCTCCTCGGTCATTCTCGCGCAAAGATCCAGGACCCGGTTCAGCTCATCAAATAAATGTTTGCGGAGAATACGCTCTTCGGGCAAAAACAACGCGTGCCGCTTTTCGAACACTTCCCGCAACCAAAACCGGAAAAGGAAATCCGGGATATGATAAAGAGATCCGTTTTTGATCGCCAAACCATCCTCCACCAATCGTTTGAGGACTTTCTGGGTCTCCGCCACGGTCTCCTCGATGAAAGCGGCAATCGGGATCAGTTTGTGCCTCCCATGGCTAAGCGCCAAGACGGCCCGGACATAAGGACCACGATACTTTGTAAGGTGCGCGCACTGTTCCAGCCGGTTCTCACAAAGCAAGGCGATACGTCCCCGCCGGTCAAAAAGTTCTTGGCAAAAAATGTCCAGTAAAACCGAAGGACTCACGTCCTGCGGGAACTCCCGGATCTCCGCTTGCTCGAGTCGCTGAAGAAGAAGATCCAGATAGAGGGGCTCACCATCGGTCATATAAAAAAGGAATTTCTTCAACTCCAAAGACCATCGATGCGCCGGCATGCGCGTCGCAAGATATTGTTCCATCTCCATGTATCCGAAAGGCACGAGCTCGAGGACCTCAAAATTCCCGAAGAGAAGCGAAAGCTTTTCGCGGAAAATCTCGCGCGCGCGATCGATCGAGGAACTCGTTACCACATAGAGGACTTCCTTGTCGATCATCATTTGTTTTCCAAGCAAGAGGAATGGATCGGGCGCGGAAAGTTTTTCAAGGGCTTGGAATTCATCAATCATCAGAACGACCTTCTTCCCCGTCTCTCGAGCCAGCGTTCCGCTCAGCATCAGGAGCTCTTTGATCGCGAGCGAGTTCTTGTCCTGGCGGAGCAACCTCTGCAAGTGTTTGACGGCCGTGACCGTCTTGGGAATGATCGATTCGGCTTCACGCAAAAGCCCGGTTAAAGTCTTGGGGATATTCAACGTCCGGTCGAGCATGACAGCGCTCAGCACCGCGCCCATCCATTGCTGCATGAGCTGATGCCCATCGATGGTTTCCGCCTTCACATAGACAGGGAGAAGTTTGGAACTGCGGGAAATGGACTGGAAGAATTCGCAGAGAAGCTGTGTCTTGCCGACACCCGAGGATCCGATGATCCCGACGTTTTGACGGTAGCCATTTTCGATATCATCGACGCGCTTTTGCAAACGCATCTGAATGGCTTCTCGCATCAGAAAAGGCATATCTAAAATTCCCATCGCTGCGGAGACCGGAGCCCAAATGGAGGGAAACGAGGAGGGCCTAGGCGAACTATAAATAGGCAATCAAAACGAACCGCGCCACTCCTGAAAACTGCTTTCCGCCTTATGAGTCCCGATGATTTCTTTGTGTCAAATTCGAATAAAACAGAACTGGTGTTATCTTACGTTTTTCAACTAAGAAAGCAAGGGAGAAAATCTTTTTTTCGGCACTTTAAAACGCTTTTTTTCTTAAAAAACTTTCTCCCAAAAGATCGTTCCTTCCGCTTAAAGAAAAAACCGCTCATCCTCTTAAGAATCCGCAAGAAATATTCCCCGATAGGACAGGGTGGAATAGGAGCGCGCCGGAACGAGCGCGTCAAAGGCCGATAAAAACAAACGCCCCGGCTAGCCCAGTTGTTAGACCCCCCCGCCTCCCAACCGTTTTTTGCCAGGGCGTTTTGCTTATCCAAAAAACTGTAAAAAATATCAAACGACAAGCGCCGGAACCTGTTGAGATTCCGGAACCATTAACTGATGGATCTCGGAAGCGGTTCGAGCCGCTTTGAGACGATCCTGCATCGAGCGGTCGCATAGCGACCACTTAATGTTTTGCAATATCTGACGTTTCTGTCGCTCCGCTGCTTCATTCTGCGGCAGGATCAACACAAAAATAAAATGAACCGGACGGCCATCCAACGATGGGAAAGAAACACCGGCGGGACTGACGCCAAAAGCTACGATAGGTTCGTGAACTTGGGGAGAAAAACAATGAGGAAGGGCAATGCCATGACCGATAGCGGTGGTTCCAATCTGCTCGCGCAGAACCAGAAGTTCTAGGATCTTTTCTTTTTCAATCCCCCGCAGGCTCCAGGCGGGAAGCGCGTCAACAATCTTCTTCAGCGCGTCTTCACGGTTCCGCGCATTCAGTCCCGCAACAATATTCTCTTCATGCAACAAGAGATGCCCCATGATTCGCTCGCTCCTGTCTTTTCTGGGTTCGGATCTTCGAGACCAGATGGCGACGCCACTTTCGTCGCGTGGTCCTCAGATCGAGCTTCAGAAATCGAAGTGCTTCCCGCAAATTCGGGAACTCTTTTAAACCTGCTTCATCTTGCTCGGAATAAAGCGCCGAGATGCGAAATTTCTCGAGCTGACGCATCCTCTGCTCGATAGAGGGTTTCAACTCGCTCGCTTCGTTGCTTGCGTGGCCGGAGATCTCACGGTAAAGGTCCTGCCACTCGGTTTCCATCTTGTCAATAAATGGTCGGATCAACTGGCCGCTGATTTCCATTTTTAAATCCTTTTCAAAATGACTCATTTGACAACTGATAGAATTTATTTTGTTTTTAATTCATCACGATCATATGCTAGCAGGAATAGCATTAAAGACGCATTAAAGACAGATTAAATCATTTTAAGCTATTGCGGGATTATAGGACTCCAAGAGCGCCTTCCTAGAGGGAAAACGATTTAGATCTTGATAAGCGGTAATTCAATAAAGACTCGCGTCCCTTGACCGGGAAGACTTTCAAAGCGGAGAACTCCCTCATGAGCATCGCAGATGGCTTTTACAATACTTAACCCCAAACCAGCCCCTTCCTTGGAACGAGCTTGATCGGCCCTGTAAAATCGCGTCCCAAGATGCCCCAGAGTTTCAGGATCGATCCCGACCCCTGTATCTTCAACCCTGACTGTCGCTCGACCAGGCGTGAACATTCCGGTGCGAACGATCACCCTGCCGCCAGGTTCCGTAAACTTGATGGCATTGTCTAAAAGATTTGTAAAAAGACGTTTGAGGTAGACCTCATCCCCGAACACCGTCAGGTCCGTCGGAGCTTCCAAAGCTAGTTGAATCCCCGCCTGGCTCGCGCGTTCATGATAGAGCTTGAGAACCTGCTCCAGAATCGGCACAAGCGCCAGGCTCTTTTTCTGAAGACTGAGTTGCTTTGCATCGTTGCGGACAAGAAACATCAGGTCATCCACCAGGCGAACGAGGCCATCCACCTCTTCGCTGATCACACCCAGCGTTCGCTGAAGGTCTTCCTGCGAACGGGCCCGCCGGAGCGCAAGATCGATCTCTCCGCGAATGATCGCAAGCGGTGTTTTGAACTCGTGAGAAACATTCGAACTAAACTCCTGCACCGCACGCGTAGAAGCCTCCAACCGGTCGATCATCTCATTCAGGGTCTCGGCCAAACGATCAAGCTCATCCTGCGTGAAAGTCCGCGGAAGCCGGCTTTTTAAATAAGCGGCCGTAATCTTCCGGGCCTGCTGGATCATCCGGTCGACCGGGCTCAAGAAGCGCTTCGCCAAGAACCACCCCGCAAAACAGGCCAGCGCCACCCCGAGAGGGATAATGACCGCGATGATCAGCCGCAAACGCGCCAGCGTCTTCTCGATCTCGTAGAGCGGTTTCGCGATCTGGATGATAAAGAACGGCCGGCCTTGGAACCGCACCAGGTGATAATAAAGCCGGATCGGATTTTTCTCGAAGTGGATCGTTTGGTAGGAGTCCCCTTGTTCCATCAAGATCGAATCACGTTCATAGTCCGGAAAAAGAATATCCCTTTCCCAGCCCCCGAGATTGGACCCGATCAAGGACCGGTCCAGCCCGATAATACGAACTAAAAAAAGACTGCGCGTGACCCGGCGTTGTTTTTTTTCCCATTCACGGATCAACCGAGTCACTTCTGATTGAAATTCTACTGGAAAAGCCAAAGTCCCCTTTTCGATCTTGGGAGGGGTTAAAAATTCCGGGTCCTTACGCTCCTGAAAAAAGGTGACGATCCCGTCCTCTATACTTTGAACCTCCCCGTACATGCTCCGTTCCACATCCCGGTAAAGCGCTTTCGAAAGCTCCGTGTACATCAAAAAAGAAAATCCTGCGAGGAAGACAGTCATCATGAGCGCATACCCGAGCGTCAGACGGGACTTGAAGGAACGGAAGAGGATCATGGACAAGCGAGACGGTAGCCGGTCCCGCGGATGGTCTCGATCTTGCTTTTGGAGGGCGTTTCCCCGATCTTCTTCCGGAGAAAATTAATATAGACGTCGATCGTATTGCTCATGGGATCAAAATGGAGGTCCCAGACGTGTTCCGCGATCGCGGTCCGTGACACGACTTCCCCCGCGTGGCGCATCAAAAACTCGAGCAGCGCGAATTCCTTTTGTGATAAAGAGATCTCCTGTTCTCCGGCCCAAGCCTGCCGCTTAATGAGATCCAGTTTTAAATTCGCGCACTGAAGCACGGTTTTGTCCGTGATGTGCGGAGGACGGCGCAAAAGCGCCCGGATGCGCGCCAAGAGCTCCTCAAAACTGAAGGGCTTCGTCAAATAATCATCCGCACCCTGATCAAGCCCTTTGATCTTGTCTTCGACGGAATCTTTCGCCGTCAGGATCAGCACCGGCGTGATCTTTCCTTCTTTTCTGAATTTATGGCAAAGCTCCACGCCGCTCATCTTGGGAAGCATCCAATCCAGGATCAAAAGGTCATAGTCGTTGGTCATGGCATATTCCCAGCCTTTTTCACCGTCGTAAGCAATATCCACCGTGTAGTGTTCTTCTTTAAGACCGCGCTCCAGAAAGCTCGCCATCTTCATTTCGTCTTCAACGATGAGGATCCTCATAACGTTCTCCTATTCTCCTTCCGGATCAAAATGGACTGTCACATCCGCACTGGGATGGTGAGCCTTGATCTTATCGATCAGAGATTCGGTCATATCGTGCGCTTTTTTAAAATCATCTTCACCCCGGATCTCGATGTGGAAATCCAGAAACACGAGATTACCGACCACCCGGCTGCGAAGGTTATGCACCCCCACGACCGACGGATGATGGCGAAGGATCAGCATTTTAATCGTTTTGAGTTCGGTGTCCGAAAGCCCCCGATCCAAAAGTTCCGAAACAGCCCGCTTTAAAATATGGATCGCTTCTTTAAAAATATAAGCCGCCACTAGGATCGACACGATCAGATCCCAAATGACATTTCCAGTCCATCCGACAAGAAACAAGGCCGCAATCACGCCAACATAGGAGACAAAATCCATCGAATAGTGCGCTTTTTCCGTCCCGAGAATAAGCGACCGGTTCTTTTTGGCGAGAACTTTGAGGCGCCAGGAAAGCAAGAGCGTTACGATCCCTGAAAAAACGATCACCCCGATCCCCAACGGAATCTCGGAAACAAAGCTTCCCTGAAGAAGCCGGCGGACCGATTCATAGACCACGAACGAGCCGCTCGCCATGATAAAAAGACTCTGAAAAAGTCCTGCCAGGCTTTCGACTTTGCCATGGCCGTAGGCATGTTCAGCATCAGGTGGCTTCGACGCTTCCCGAAACGCGAAAAAATTGAGCGCCGACATCATCATGTCCAGCGTGGAATCCAGGGCGGAGGCCATGATCGCCATGGAATGCGTCATAAGACCGGCGGAAAATTTCACGACGGTTAAAAGAAGGGCCACCCCCACCGACAGAATGATCGCCTGTCGGGCCTGCTTCATGTATTGCTCCATCCCCTCTTTGGTCATAGCGTCACGCGCTCCCCTTCAAAAGTCGCTCAACGGTCGTGATGAGTTGCCCCGTCTCAAAAGGTTTCGCCAGGAACGCATCCGCTTTGCTTTGACGCCACACCCTCTGCTCTTCCGGATAAGCGCTGATCAAAAGCACCGGCGTTTTTCCGTTTTTTTCAGAACTCTTAGTGTAGGCGCAGACTTCGTAGCCCGTTCGCCCGGGCATACGGATATCCAGGATCAAAAGGTTGTAAGTGGTTTGTTCGGATTTCTGGATCGCTTGATTACCGTCGGGGGCATATTCCACCTCGTGACCGTTCCGGCGCAAACGCTCCGCTACGATCAGCAAGACATCGGGTTCATCATCCGCAATAAGTATTTTAGCCATGCTTTTAAATTTTCCTTTTGAATTGTTTTTCAAGATCCGACAAAGAATATTTCATGATGCTGGGACGACCGTGCGGGCAATTGAACGGATTCTTGCAACGCGCCAGCTGTTCCAGAAGACCCTGCATCGCCGGAAGCGTGAGAGGATCCGCCGCTTTTACAGACTTGCGTTTGCACGCAATCATGGCCGCAACGTCTTCTTGCGCGCCCTTGAGCCCGGTCTGAGTTCTTCCCGCTTCTTCTTCATCGACAAATTGTTTAATAATCGTTACTGGATTTTCATCTTTTAAAATGGCAGGCAACCCTCGCACCACAAAAGCCCTCTCGCCAAAGAGTTCTATTTCGAAGCCCAATTTGGCCAGAAACGAAAGTTTCTTCTTCAGGATCTCCACCTGCCGCGGATGTAATTCCAGAACTTCTTCCATCAAAAGTCCTTGGCTCGCAGGCCGCTCCGATTCGAAGTTCTTCATAAGTGATTCGAACATGACCCGCTCATGCGCCGCGTGCTGATCGACGACCACATATCCCTCTTCTGTTTCAGCCAAAATATAAGTACGGTGGACCTGTCCAAGCACGCGCGTGATCCGGAGCCCTTTGCCGATCTCAAGCGGCCCAAAGGCATTCACTTGCTGCGTCACCACATCCGCCGTCACAGCCTCCGCGACCTTGAGCGGCGCATTGTGAGAGGCCATGCGCTCCTCAAATCCGAAACTTGGCTCCTGGAATCTCACCCCGGGAAAAGACACCGAAGGTTTTTCGTCCCTTTCACGAAAAGACGGCACGAGATCACCGTTTTCTTTGAGAGCTTCGGCCACGGTCCTTTCGATCAGCGTCTTGATCACAGCCTCATGCGAAAGCCGGACCTGCTGCTTCGTCGGGTGAACGTTCACGTCCACATATTGCGGATTGAGTTCAAGGAAGAGGATCGCCGCCGGAAATTGATGCTGCATCAAAAGCCCATGGTAACCCGCCTGAAGACCGTAACTCAAACCATAAGCCTTGACCCACCGGTGGTTGATGAAAAGAAATTGCTGGGCCCGGTTGCCGGAGGCGAGCGTTGGTTTCCCGATCAAACCCGAAAGTTTCGCGTGCGGGATCTCGCCTTGGATCGGCAAAGTTTGCTTGGCCCAATCGTCTCCCAAAATAGCGGCGGCCCGGACCGAAAGTTTCTGGGTCGGCACAAGATCCAGGACAGCTTTGCCATCAGAATTCAAAACGAACCGGACATGAAGATTCGCCAGGGCCAGGCAGGTCACGATATCCAGAATATGTCCAAATTCGGTTGTGTCCTGTTTCAGGAATTTTCGACGGGCGGGCGTATTAAAAAAAAGATCGCGCACTTCGATCACCGTCCCCGCAGCCACGGAACATTCCTTCGCCTTCACGAGGCTTCCGCCTTCTACCACCAGTTCGGTACCGGTCGCGATATCCGCCGTGCGCGTCTGAAGCGTGAAACGCGACACTGCGGCAATGCTCGGAAGAGCTTCGCCCCGGAATCCGAAGCTTGCGATATGATCAAGATCTTCGGCCTTTTCGATCTTGCTCGTCGCATGCCGCTGGAGCGCGAGCTGGGCATCTTCAGCCGTCATCCCGGAGCCGTTATCCGCCACGCGGATCAAACTTTTACCGCCGTGTTTGATCTCGATCTCGATCTGGTCCGCGCTGGCATCCAGAGAATTTTCGACGAGCTCCTTCACGATCGAGGCGGGCCGCTCGACCACTTCCCCGGCCGCGATCTTATTGGCCACAATTTCTGAAAGTACGTGTATTTTACCCATGAGTTTTTCCGTTCCCGAGGAGTTTTCTCTTCCACTCCGAGATCTTCTGCAATGCTTCGATCGGGGTCAAACGGTCCGCATCCAGTTTTTTCAGTTCTTCTTCGATTTCACTCGGTTTTTGCACGTGCCGCGGCACGTCAAAAAGCGTGGGGCCGGTTTCCGCAACCCTTTTGGAGCTTTTCGGCTTTTTCGCTTCAATGATCTGTGTCGCCTCAGTGTTTTCACTTTCCAGGATCGCCAGGATCTCTTTCGCACGCTGGGTCACATCCGTCGGAATTCCGGCCAGCTCCGCCACATGGATCCCGTAACTCCGTTCCGAGGCTCCTCGAGCAACCTTTCGGAGAAACACAATCCCGTCCTTCGTTTCTTTCACCGTCATCTTGTAATTTTTGATTCCAGGAAAATGATCTTCCAGTTGCGTCAGCTCATGATAATGTGTCGCGAAAAGCGTACGCGGCCGGATCTTCCCTTGCGCCAAATATTCGCAAACCGCCCAAGCGATGCTCACTCCATCGAAAGTCGATGTGCCACGACCCACTTCATCCAGGATCAAAAGGCTCCGGTCCGTGGCCTCCTGCAAGATATGCGCCGTCTCAAGCATTTCCACCATGAACGTACTTTCCCCGCGCGCCAGATCATCGGACGCGCCAATGCGCGTGAAGATCCGGTCGACCATTCCGATGTGTGCGGTTTTGGCCGGCACGAACGAACCCATCTGCGCCAATAGAACGATGTGCGCCATCTGACGGATATAAGTCGATTTTCCCGCCATATTCGGCCCGGTCAATACAATCAATTGATTCTTATCGCTGTCCAAGAGCCCGTCATTTTCCACAAATTTTCCGGTTGGCAGCATGCTCTCCACTACCGGATGACGGCCTCCGTGGATGGAAAGAGTCTTGTCGTCGCTCACTTCCGGTCTCACCCATTTCTTTTCAAGCGCGATCCTTGAAAGAGACATCAGAGCGTCCAGCGTCCCGACGGCCCGCGCCATATTCTGAAGTGCCACAAGATCTTCCAGCACCTTCGCGCGGATCTCGAGAAAGATCTGATATTCAAGCATCTTGATCTTATCTTGCGCGCCAGAGATCTTCTCGTCCCATTCCTTAAGCTCCGGCACGATGAACCGCTCGGCATTGGCAAGCGTCTGACGGCGAATATAATTTTCAGGTACCTGGCCGAGATACGAACGGCTCACCTCGAGGGTATAACCGAACACCCCCGAATATTTCACCTTGAGTGATTTGATCCCCGTGCGTTCGATCTCGCGCTGCTGGAATTCCAGGATCCATTGCTTCCCTTTTTTGGAGATACCGCGCAGGTCATCCAGCTCCTCGGAATATCCGTCACGGATCAAACCGCCGTCCTTGATAACAAGCGGCGGTTCTTCCACGATGGAACGGGCAATGAGTTCACTAAGTTTTGGAAACGGCTGGACCTGTCGCGACAGGTCGCGAATCAGATCCGCGTCGAACGCTCCCAGGACATTACGCATCTCCGGCACGCGATCGAGAAAGGCTTTCAGGTTCACAAGGTCCCGCGCATTCGCGACACCATAATTAAGACGGCTCAGAGTCCGCTCCATATCTTTCACGCCCTTCAAGAGCCGGCCCATGTTTTCCGTGTGATGCAATTCTTTAATGAGCTCGGTGACTGATTCCTGACGTTTTTGAATTTCAGCGATATCCAGGAGCGGATGCGTCAGCCAATGATAGAGATGCCGCGCGCCCATCGCCGTAAGCGTCCGGTCGACGACGGAAAGGAGCGTCCCGCAGTCCTTGCGCCCGCTCTGCGAAGCCACCAGTTCCAAACTGCGCTGGGCTTGGCGATCGAGCACCATAAACTGGGCGGCATTAAAAAGCCGCGGCCTTTGGACATGTTCTAAAGCGCTGTGGAAATGATCCTTGAGGTAATACAGAATGGCGCCACAGGCTCCGACCGCAAGCGGATGGTCATGAAAAGGGATCCCCTGCGCGGAACCCAGCTTGAATATCTCAAGGAGAAGCCGCATGGAATCCTCGGGCTCGAAGATCCAATCTTCATAGACCGTGAGCGTTGCTTTAAGATTTTCTTTGATGAAAGCCGTAAGATCTTCCCGGGCTCCCATCGTTTTTGTGATCACGACTTCGCGCGGCCAAAGAAGCGTCAGTTCATCCAGCAATCTGTCCTGCGTGATCTCCCGGACATAAAATTCTCCGGTGCTAAGCTCCAAATAAGCCAGAACCGCGGAGTCTTTTCCCTGGAGAATGGCCGCCATGTATTGAAGGTTTTTCTCAGGCGTTTCATCATCGAGATATGTGGCGGGCGTAATGATACGCGTCACCTTGCGCTCCACGAGACCCTTAGCTTGGGCGGGATCGCCCATCTGTTCGCAGATAGCGACCTTGAGATTACTATCCAGGAGCGTGCGAACATAGCCCTGAAAAGCATGATGAGGAAAACCGCACATCGGCACCCGGCCTGCCTCGCCGCCTTCGCGACCGGTGAGCGTGATATTCAAGATGTCGGAAGATCGGATCGCGTCCTCAAAGAACATCTCGTAGAAATCCCCAAGACGAAAGAACAGGATGGTATCGGTAGGAAGAGTCTTCTTGATCGAGCGGTACTGCTCCATCATGGGCGTGAGTTTCACCTGGGCGTCAAGGCTTGTCGGATCGATCTGGGTCAAGGGCTGCTCCTGGGTAAATTTGAGGGTTTAGTATACCCAATTCCCCTCTATACCCAAAGCGGTTTTAGGCGAGGTAAAAACCCTTCATTTTGTCGCAGAGGGTGTAGCGAGAGCTTCAATTCACGAACTGCCCATTGACCTTGATACGCATGCGACGGATGCCCCAATGGACGGCTCGATGGTGACCGCCCAGAGACTCAGGGAAAAAAATATCGATATGCCGGCCGTGGATTTTGCCTCCCCGGTCCTCGACCGTGAAATGCCGCCGGCCCCCCAAATAGAACCACACAGCAAACCAATCCCGCAATGTAACCGGAACCAATTCCACGCTCGCTCCGAACGGGATCGACTTGTCCGCAGCCACCCCTCCCCAGTAAACAGGATGCTGACTGGCGAACTTTCCATCGCGGAATGCGGGCACATTAATACAAATAGGACAATCACAATAAGCGGTGATCAGATACCGGTGGCGAAGCCAGAAAACGTCGTACGCCCTGATCGCGCCCACCATTAAGACCAAAATCAAAATGATGTTTAAGAGTTGTTTTTTCATTTATTCTCCGTTGCAAGGACCGTATCTCCGGATTCCGCATGAACCGGAAGATGCGGGATCAGGAAAAGTACGAGAAGTGAAAATGCCGCGGAGATCAGAATAAGAGGTTCAAGACCGATCTTCGGGAACAGGAACCCTCCGAGAGCACTCGACCCCATCTGGCCTAAATTATAAAAGGACATGAGCAGCGCAAAGATCGTTCCACCGGCATATTGCGGCGAAGTTTTGGCCGCCAGGTTGAGTAGCGCCAAAAAGATCACGGCGCTCGCGATCCCGAGAAAAAAACTCATTCCAAGAGCAAGACCTTTAAGAACCGCGGCGTGGGCAATAAGCCATGAATCAAAATAAATAAAATAGGAAAGGGTCGAGAACACCCCGACAAGCACTGCGATCACCAGGAACTTCCGGATCGGGAACCGGGCGAAGACCAGACCGTAGAGAACACTTCCCAGCAAGGCCCCCGCGCTTGTGACCGCCTGGAGAATACCGAGAAACGAGGCGGAAAACTTCAGCGTATCCACCGTGTAATAAAAAAAGGGCGCGCCAAAAGAAGGAGAAAAGTTCCACAGAAAGAGAAAAGCGGAAAGGATCCAGATGCCCTTATGCCGAAAAACGTCCCGAAGACCGAATGCCGCCGCTCGCTCCGGATGGGTCCGCGAAGGCTCTTGGACTAAAAAGAACACAATCACGGCGGTGAGCACCGGAAATAGAGCGGTCATTCCGAAAATGCTTCGATAAGACAAAGCACCTTTTTGAGCGAGTTCGGCCACGAGACCGCCGGCAAGCGAGGTGATGATCATGGCGATATAAACAGCCGCCCACTGGATCGATTGAAATTGTCCCGTCATGTTGAGCGGTTGTCCGGTTTCAACCATGAGTCCGTCGGACACTACGTCCTGAAACGCATAAGCCATATAGATCAGCGTCATGAGAAGTAAAAGAAAATGCGCCGCGCTGTAATCGGGCAAGAAGGCAAGAACAATCCAAGCCACGGCCGCCAAAATCGAGGTAAGAATCAGATAGGATTTACGCCGGGAACCGAAGATCGGAAAAAGATCCGAAATAAAACCCCAAAGGGGTTTGATCACCCATGCGATCAGCGTAATGGCCTGAAAATAAGCCAACTGTTCGGGCATCAGCCCCGCTTTATCTTTGAGCAGAAAGTTGATCGCCAAAGCAGGCAAGGCCCCGAGCCCGTTCATGGAAAAGAAATAAACAGACGCAAAGACGACCGCCAGAGGAAACCACTCGGATTTTTTCGTCATGGGCGGTAATATAACACAGCTTTTTTGCTCCTCTATGATAAAATTCGCCTCATGAAAAAACTTCTCCTTTTTGATATCGATGGGACACTGCTGCTCACCGGAGGCGCCGGCAAAGTCGCTTTCGAAGAAGCCTTCGAAGAGATCTTCGAGATCCCTAACGCCTGGAAGGACCTTGATCCTCACGGCAAGACGGATCCGGCTATTTTTGATGAAGTGGCCATGCGCGAACTCGGCCGGCTACTTACACCCGGCGAATTCGACCTGCTCATGGAACGCTATGAAGAGATCTTTGAGGAAAGGATCCAGCAATCGCCGCGTTTTGAACTCATGCCCGGCGTTGTCGAGATCTTGGAGCATCTCTCCCGCGATCCGAACATATTTCTCGCGCTCGCCACGGGCAACTTTGAACGGGCCGGCCGCATGAAACTCAGTCGCGGCGGGGTGGAACATTATTTCCTGACCGGCGGATTTGGAAATGACGCCCGGGAGCGCGACCAGATACTCCTGGCCGCTGTAGCTTTTTCGGAAGAGCTTGCCCGGGAACATTTTGAAAAAGACAGGATTTATGTGATCGGAGACACCGAATACGATATTGCCGCCGCTAAAAAAGCCGGCCTCCGGAGTATCGCCGTGCTCACCAATGGCAGGACCCGGAGCCATTTCGAAAAAGATCCGCCCAACCACATCCTCGAAGATCTGACCGACATCCCCGCTTTTCTATCCTGCATCAACAGTTGAAAAAGATTAAAGAGAGTTTCGCTCGGAAAAACTGAAATACTGGTTCTCACCAATAATGATATGGTCCAGGATCCGGACCGAAACGGTCTGGCAGGCAGCTTTGATCTTTTGCGTAATCTCATAATCCTCCCGGCTAGGCTCGACCTTCCCCGAAGGATGATTGTGCACGAGGACAAGGCTCGAGGCGTGAAACTCCAGCGCAGCCTTGACGATCTCGCGCGGATGGACCGCTGCCTCATCGATCGTCCCATAAAAAAGATCGCGTTCGCCAAGGATACGGAGCCCTTTATCCAAAAACAGGACTTTAAAAATTTCGCGCTTCTGATCCCGGAGCGCCGCCATGAGATAATCGGTTACGGCCTGAGGACTGCGGACAAAATTCTGCCCGATCATTTTTTCACGAAGCTGACGGATCCCGATCTCCCGGACCGCCAGGACCATACAGATCTTGGCCGGGCCCAATCCTTTCACCTGTTTGAATGACGCCGGTTGCTGGGTCAAGATCCCCCGAAGACCGCCGAATTGAAGGAGTAAATTTCTCGAGAAACTCACCACATCCTGGCCGCGCACGCCGTGTCCAAAAAGCACTGCTAACAACTCGGCATCGGAAAGAGATTCCGGCCCTTTTTGAAACAGTTTCTCCCGGGGTCTTTCACCCTCCGGCCATTCTCGAATGCTTTTGATCATAGCTTGAATTAAACAAGGCCTAAGGATGAAACCCGACCGGCCCTTTAGGTTTCAACGGTTGATCCAACATTTTTCGGATTGCTAAAAGAATGCTCCTGATCACATCGTCATGGTCACCCGCTCTTCGTTCTAATGCCGAGAATTTGTGCGCCAGCTCCTTATTCGTCAAAAGGATCTCACGCAATTTCACAAAAGCCCTCACGATCGCGATATTAGCCTGGACCGCCCGGGGGCTGTTCAAAACGCTCGAGAGCATGAGGATCCCATGCTCTGTAAATGCATACGGCAGGTATTTGCTATATCTGCCACGACCCGAACCGTCTAAGGTGCCAAATTGGCACCTTAGACGCAGAAGTTCCTGCCGTGTCAGCCGAAACATAAAATCGGAAGGAAAACGTTCAGAGTTCCTATTCACCTGTCGCTTTAAATATTTCGTCTCAACCCCATAAAATCCGGCCAGTTCAACGTCCAATATGATCTTATGTCCGCGAATGAAATGTATCGAAGCTGCTATTTTCTGGGCATTAAGCTTTTCTATATTCATAGAGAGAGTTTACCACAATGTTTCATATTAATCAATATTGATTTGTGTATTAATCATCTTTTAATTTTGACTCTTTCCCCTCAGGGAACACCTCCGGCGGGATTAGAAAACAAAAATACGGCGCTGGGTGGCGTCGAGGATCTCGAAGCGAATATGGCGAGCGTGGGAAGGGATGAGATGCTTTGCCTTTTCGGCCCATTCGACACAGGCGATGGCGGCGGGGTCGTTCACAAAATCCTCGAACCCAATGTTTTCGAGCTCCTCGGTGGAATCGAGCCGGTAGCAGTCGAAGTGATAGAGCGGCACCTTGGCTTTATAGACATGCATAAGCACAAACGTCGGACTTTTCACCTGCTCGGGATGTTTGAGCCCCAAGCCTTCGGCGAGGCCCTTGATGAAAGTGGTCTTTCCACTTCCCAGCTGTCCTTCCAGACAAAGCATACTACCCGGCTTCAAGGTGCGAGCGAAACGCTTCGCAAACTCGATGGTTTCTTGAGGCGAATTTGTTACGGCATGTTTTTCCATGTCAGAAATGCGAGAATCCCTTTTGTGAAAGTTTCGGCGCCGCCGCAGCTTTCCCCTTACGGAGCCAACGGACCACGGGCTTCTTTCCTTCGACCTTGCCGATCCATGTCAACGGCACCCGGGGAAAATGTTTCTGCCAACTTTTCTCGAGCATCATCTTCTGCCAGGGCGGAACCGTGAACAAAAGCTCAAAATCTTCGCCGTCAGAAAGAGCTCGCGCTAGCGCTTTGAGGTTGTTGCCTTTCGCCATTCTTTTCGCATCCAATGAAACCGGGATCTTATCAAGATCAAGCGCCGCCCCTACTTTGGAGGCCTTTAAAATATGCGACAAGTCCTGAACCAGACCGTCGGAGATATCGATCATGGCCGTCGGCGTAATGTGGTGGGCAAGAAAAAGAGCTTCCTGGACGCGCGGCGTAAAATCACAATGTTTCCGGAGTCGCGACCCGCCCAAGGAACCTGTTACAGCAATCCAGTCCCCCGCCATGGCTTTCGTTCGCGTTACAAAATGATGCGGGGAAGCCTCGCCCAGGATCGTCACGCTTGCAAAAAATTCTTTTGCCGCCGAAAAATCGCCGCCGACGCAATCCACGTCATACTGTTTTGCCAATCTCAAAACGCCCTTGTAAAAACGCTTGAGCCAGGCTGCGGAAATATACGGGGGCTTTCCGATCGCAATAACAAATGCCTTGGGTTTGGCGCCCATAGCCGCAAGATCGCTCAAGTTGATGGCGAGAGCCTTCCGGCCGATTCTCTCAGGACTTAGTTCTTTGATCCTGAAATCCACATTCTCCACGATCACATCCGTGGAAACAATAAGCTTCTTCCCTTCATCGAAGTTCAGCACCGCCGCGTCATCCCCGATCCCGACCGAAATCCGTCCCGACCTCGGGATTTCCTCTTTCAGATAATCGATAAACGAGAATTCGTTCATCAGGTTTTCCTGAGAAGTTTCTTTATTTTTTTGATCGACTGATTAAAAGGCGCTTTCAAAACACCGGCTTCGGTGATAATACCGGAAATATACTGATGCGGCGTCACATCGAATGAAGGATTAAAGATCTTCATACCCTTCGGCGCGAGGCGCTTCCCATGCATATGGGAAACCTCATGGTGCGGCCGCTCCTCGATCGGGATATCTTTCCCCGTCTTCGCTTTCAGATCAAACGTCGTACTCGGCGCGGCAACATAGAAAGGGATCTTGTGAACATGCGCGAGCACCGCGACACCATAAGTACCGATCTTGTTGGCCGTATCACCGTTCATGGCAATGCGGTCGGCGCCCACCACTACTCCATTGATCTTTCCGGCCCGCATAAGACTCGCGGCCATATTGTCACAGATCAAGGTCGACGGAATCTTGCTTTTGTGAAGTTCCCAAGCGGTCAGGCGCGCTCCCTGCAAAAGCGGCCGTGTTTCATCCGCATAAACGAAGAACGGGATCTTCTTTTCCTTCATTGCATAAAAAACCGCGAGCGCCGTCCCGTAACCAGAAGTCGCCAATCCCCCGGCATTGCAATGCGTCAAGATCCGGGAACCCGCCTTAAAAAGCTTTGAACCGTATTGCCCGATGCTCCGGCAGATAAGAATGTCATCCTCGTGGATCTGCTGGGCTTCCTCAAGAATCATCTTTTTTAAATGTTCCACATGCTTGGCGCGATGCAGGGACACCTTGCTCAAGATCCGCTCGAGCGCATAAGCGAGATTACGCGCGGTCGGCCGCGAAGAATCCAGATAGCGAGCTTCCTTAAAGAGCTTCTTCTGAAAGGCTTTCGGCGTCCCGCGAAAGGAATGGATCCCGAGATAAAGACCGTAGCCCGCCGCGATGCCGATCGCGGGCGCTCCCCGCACCACCATCGTGCGTATCGCTTTCCAGACCGCCAGGGAACTCCGGCATGAGACCCAAATCTCATGGACCGGAAGTTTCCGCTGATCCAAAAGATAAAGCGTGTTATTCGAGAAACGAATCGGCGAAAAAGGCACCTTCAAATTTTTCATAAATGCTCCATTTTAATTAGCATGAGTTTACAGCATATAAAGCCTTATAGACAGCATGTCATTCCCGCATGTTTTTAGCGGGAATCCAGGATCTGGATTTTATTCTGGATCCCCGATTAAGGCATTCGGGGATGACAATCTTGATCTCACCTAAATCAGCTATTTCATTCCGAAAAGAGCGCGGGCGTTGGCCGTGGTCAGGTCCGCCATCCCCTCCACGCTTATCCCGTGGAGTTTCGCGGCGCATTCGGCCGTCTCGATCATATAAAGCGGCTCGTTGCGCTTCCCCCGCATCGATTGCGGCGCAAGATAAGGCCCATCCGTCTCCAGAAGCAAGCGATCCTTCGGACACAGCGCGCAGGCCTCGCGGAGAACGTCGTTCTTTTTATAGGTCAGCGCCCCGCCGAATGAGATATGGAAACCGAGATCCAGATATTTCTTCATATGGGCTGCATTTGAGGAATAACAATGGAGCGTTCCCCGATAAGGCACGGAAGAATGCTCCTGAAGGACACACAACAGGTCCTCATAGGCATCGCGGCAATGAATGATGATGGGCTTGCGGTGTTTGTCGTACCAGGCAAGAAACGTCCGCAAGAGTTTTGCCTGCACATCCCGTGGCGAATGATCATGAAAATAATCCAGCCCTACCTCTCCGATCGCCACGACTTTCGGATGAGCTAAAAGTTTTTCGAGTTCGGCAAGATCCGCAGGATTGGCGTTTTTTGTTTCATGGGGATGAAACCCAATCGCGGCATAAACTTCTGGATACTCATCGGCCATCGCGACGGCTTTTCTGGAATCTTCCAGATCGGTGCCGATGTTCAGAAAAGAAGTGACCCCGCCCTCGATCGCCCGCCGGACCACCTCCGGCCGGTCAGCATCGTATTGGGGAAAATGCAGATGGATGTGAGTGTCCGTCAAATTCATGACGTCTTCTCATCAATCCCTCGACGCGCTCCAGCCTGAAAGGGGAAGCTTGCTCGGGATTGACCCTGAGCGGCAGATTTCATACCTACCCCTCAGCACTGGCTGTTGTCGAAGGGTCAAGACGCGGAAAAAGCGGCTCTCCTTTATCAATGACGGTTCCGACAGTCACCAGCGGCTTCATAAAATCCTGCGAAACTCTGACATTTTGAGACTCCGCCACTTTGAGACGCCCAAGGATCTTCTGCGCCGTTTCGGGAATAAAGGCCTGCAACAAAATGCCGAGATGCGCCATGCATTCCGCGAGCACATAAAGCGCGTCCGCAAGCTCCTGCTTTTTCGCCGGGTCCTTGGCCAGCGCCCAGGGTTTTTTCTCCTCAACATATTGATTGGCCGCGGTGATCACCGCCCAAATTTTCGCGAGGGATTCCTTCATGTCAAAAGCGATCATCCGTTCCTGAACCCCGTCCCATAGTTTCCAGGTACTTTGCGCAAGCGGCGACTTCAACGCTTCAGGAGAAGGCTGCGGGATCTTCCCCTCAAAATACTTCTCGATCATGGAGGCCAGCCGGTGCCAAAGATTCCCCAGGCCGTTGGCGAGATCGCTATTGTAACGCTCCGCCAAAAGGTCTTCGGAGTAGGTCCCGTCCAGACCAAAGGAAGCTTCACTTAAAAGAAAGTAACGCAGGGCATCCACGCTATATTTTTTAACGATCTCGATCGGATTGACGGAATTCCCGAGCGATTTTGAGATCTTGGCTTCGCCGATCTTCCACCATCCGTGAACGAGCACGGTTTTGGGCATCTCAACATCCATCGCCTTGAGCATGATGGGCCAATAGGCCGCGTGCTGACGAAGAATGTCCTTGCCTAAAAGTTGCACATCCGCAGGCCAGAGAGAATTGAATTTTTTGTCATCCAGCTTGTAGGCCGCGGCGCTGATATAGTTCACGAGCGCGTCGAACCAGACATAGATCACATGATCCTTGGAACGAGGATAATCGATCCCCCACGTGAGGCGAGTTTTCGGCCTCGTAATGCAAAGATCTTCGAGCGGCTCGCGCAGGAACCCCAGGATCTCATTTTTGCGAAGCTCCGGCCGGATAAAATCCGGATGCTTTTGGATGTAATCCATCAGCCACGTTTGATACTTGGAGAGCTTGAAGAAATAATTTTCTTCTTCGAGACGATCCACCCCGCGGTTGCAGTCGGGGCATTTTCCGTCCTTGAGCTGCAGCTCGGTCCAGAACGATTCGCACGGTGTGCAGTACCAGCCATGGTAACCGGCTTTATAAATATCCCCCTTGTCCTCGAGATCTTCCAGGATCTTCTGCACAATCTTTTTGTGCTGTTCGTCGGTCGTGCGGATAAAGGCGTCATAGCGGATATCGAGAACCTTCCACAGCTCTTTGAACTGCGGCACGATCTCATCGACATAAGCCTTCGGATCCTTGCCCTGTTCTAGCGCGGCCTTCTGAACCTTGATCCCGTGTTCGTCGGTCCCGGTCAGGAAACAAACCTTTTCTCCGAGCATCCGGTGATAACGCGCCAGGGTATCGCAAAGAATATTCGTGTAAGCGTGCCCGATATGAGGCTTGGCGTTCACATAATAAATGGGCGAGGTGATATAAAAAGATTTCGTCATAAGCTCACAACTTTCTGCGATGGAAAAAGACGCGCGAGCCTTATCGCAAGCCGTGTCGCCATCAGTTTCTGATTTACATTCATATCAAGCGCCGCCTTGGAATCATAAAGAAGGTCCATAGCCTCAAGCCACCGGTTCACCGTTTGCGGGTCGGCGTCATCTCCCGACACCAGTTGATAGATCTTCTCCCGCGAGGTTGCCATCAGCCCATCCAGTTTCCGTTTTACTTCGTCGCGCGGCATCGTCGGGTAGGTTTCAAAGACTTCGCGAACAGGCAGGGCCTCAAGCGACCCGGCCCCCATCGGAATAGACTGAGACGCCATCGGCATCAGGCGGATCTCAAACGATCTGGACTGGATCGTCTCCAGAAGATTGTTCTTATTTTCCGTCAAAAGGCAAAAAACCGTGTTCTTGGGCGGCTCCTCCAGCGTCTTGAGAAAAGCATTTGCCGCCACTTCCTGCATCCGCTCCGCGTTCAGCACGATACAAATTTTCCAGGAGCCTTCGAAAGGTTTCATGGACGCCCACGCGATCGTTTCACGGACCGCCTCAACCTTGATCGATCGCTCGGTAAGATCTTCTCCGAGAAACCGGACATCCGGATATCCGTGTTTCCATATCCGAGTGAGAAGCACGGAATCTTTGAAATTAAAAAGTTTCGGGTCCCGACCTTCAAGCGCATAGGCGAACGCGACGGCAAATTCTTCTTTGAGGTCCGCGCTATGCCGCTCCCCTCCCATCTCGGCCATTTCCCCTTCCTCGCCACACCCGCTGAAGATGTAAGAGGACGCGACACGCCCTTCCCGAATGTGGGATTCGAGAATCCGCGCCGCCAGCTTTTGAGTATTATTGGCCAAAAACACGTTCAAGTCTCTCTCTGACTTGTTGAGCTACTTCGCCAACGGGTTTACTAGTATCGAGCAATATCATCCTCTTGGGATTTTTTTTCGCCAAAGAAAGAAATCCTCTTCGAACCCTATGATGAAAGACAAGGCTTTCTTTCTCGATGCGATCATGACGCCCCCCACGTTTTAATCCACGCCAGCTATCAATATCTAATACAAAAGTAAGCTCTGGCTTTAAATCACGCCGCACCAATTCACTGATAGCTCGGATTAGCTGGAGAGGAATTTTTCGCCCATAGCCTTGGTATGCAAACGTCGAATCTTCAAACCGGTCACAGATTACCACTTTCCCCTTTTTAAGCTCTGGCTCGATCTTTTCACGCACAATTTGGGCACGCGCTGCCAAATACAGCAAGAGCTCCGCGACACAAGTCATTTCTGTATTTTTTTTGTCTAAAAGTATTTTCCTTATAGCCTCACTAATCCTGGTACCCCCAGGCTCACGTAAAAGGACTACAGCATACCCTTTTTCGGTTAGAAATTTTGCAGCCGTCTGTATTTGCGTACTCTTACCACTCCCTTCCGGCCCTTCAAAAGTAATAAACCATCCCCGCCTTTTCATTTTTTAAACTCCCATGATCTTCGAATTTTTTTAACGGTTGAGGGTTCTCCGGGCCGGCCATCCTTGACGAGCCAACCCAGCTCCACGATCTTTTGGCGCATCAGATCGGAAGTTGCAAAATCACGAGCCTTCCGGGCCTCCGCGTATTTTTCCAAAGCTGTTTTAACATTCTCAGGCAATTCGTTCACCGAAGCGATGTCGAGCCCCAAAAGTCCGTCTACTTTTGAGAAAAAATCCAGGCATGCCTCAAGCCCCTTCTCCGGAAGCTGCGGCAGTTGCGTGTTGATAACGGTCACGGTTTCCTGAAGGCCGGCGAGCGCGCCCGCAACATTCAGATCTTCGCCGAGGAATTTCTCCATTTCTCCAAGAGAATTTGACAATCTGTCATTCCCGAACGTTTTAATCGGGAATCCAGATCCTGGATCCCCGCCTTCGCGGGGATGACAAACATCTTTCCGGCTCAGGCACTGAAAATAACAATTATCCAGTTTCTCGATCACTTCCCGGGCTTCTTTCAAACCTTCGAACGTAAAATTAAGCGAGTGACGATAATGGACCGAAAGAAGCGCGTAGCGGATCGCCATCGGGTCATAGCCTTTTTCCAGAAGATCGCGGAGCGTGAAGAAATTCCCTTTGGATTTTGACATCTTCTCGCCATTCACCAAGAGGTGCTTCGTGTGAAGCCAGTATTTCACAAATGGCTTTCCGCTCACAGCTTCCGATTGCGCGATCTCGTTCTCGTGATGCGGGAAAACCAGGTCCTCGCCGCCGGCATGGATATCGATCGTCTCACCCAGATAACGCATGCTCATGGCCGAACATTCGATGTGCCAGCCCGGACGGCCCTTCCCCCACGGCGAATCCCAGGAAGGCTCATCCTCTTTGGCTTTTTTCCAAAGCACAAAATCCGCGCCTTCTTCTTTTTCATATTCGTCCTGATCCACGCGAGCGCCCGAAATATTCCCCTCCAGCTTTTTCTTCGAAAGTTTCCCGTATCCGGGGAATGCCGCCACGCGGTAATAGACAGAACCGTCGTCCGCCTGATAAGCGATGCCTTTAGCGACAAGTTCTTCGATCAAACGGATCATGGCAGGAATCTCTGTGGTTGCGTGCGGCTGAACCTCCGGCAAAAGCATATTGAGTGTTTTCATATCATCCAGGAACGCTTGCGTATAAAAGTCCGTATACGCTCCGAGCGTCTTCTGTTCCCGTATCGCTCCCGCGATGGTCTTGTCATCCACGTCGGTGATATTCATCACGTGCCGGACCTTAAGACCCTTGAACTCCAGGAACCGGCGCAAAAGATCCTCAAACGCGAAGGTCCTGAAATTCCCGATGTGCGCATAATGATAAACCGTGGGACCGCAGGCGTAGAACGTCACCTCCCTGGGTTTGAGAGGAACGAATTCCTCGACCTTGCCGCTCAATGTATTGTGAAATTTTATTGTCATAATTTCCTTAAATTCCAAGAACCAAGAAACAAGAACCAAACAATTTCCAAGCACCAATTTTCAAACCCAAAAATGGCGATTGGGTTTTGGTGATTGGTTCTTGTTTGGTCACTGGATCTTGGTGTTTGTATCTTGGTTTATCCGTTTCATTGCAACGATGGCTTCACAGGTCACCGCCAGGCCTTCGCCTTCAGGGCCAAGGCCTTCCCGGGTGCGAGCCTTAATGGAAATATCTTGTTCAGGAAGTCCAAGGCATTTCGCGACGCTTTTACGGATCTTTGCTTTATAAGTATAGAGCTTCGGAGATTCCAGAATAATGTTCGTATCCGCGTGGTACGGCTGCCACCCTCGTCGCTTGGCTTCCGCGAGAATAACTCCCAGGATCTTCGTGCTGCGAATATTTTTATATTTCGGATCGCGGTCCGAGAACCACTCGCCGATATCCCCGGCCCCGATCGCCCCCAGGATCGCGTCCGCCAGCGCGTGAAGCAGCGCATCCCCGTCCGAATGACCGAGCGCGCCTTTCGGCGACGGGATCACGATGCCGCCGAGATAGAATTTACGGCCTTTCACCAGCCGGTGCGTGTCAAATCCGATCCCGACGCGAACTTCTGTCCCCTCACCCTTCCCTCTCCCCCTCGGAGGGAGAGAGGATAAAGGTGAGGGGGCGCCAATCATCGCTTCAGCAAGCGTCAGGTCCATCAAGGTGGTCAGTTTCGGGTTCCAATCCCCGTGAGGCATGACCCGTACGCGGGCGCCGATCGCTTCCAAGAGACCCGCTTCGTCGGTAGCCTCAAACGCTTTGGGATTCTGTTTGTACGCTTTCAGCAATACTTCGCGCCGGATAAGCTGCGGCGTTTCGGCCTCATAAAGAGAACTGCGATCTACCGTCTCGCGAATGTGCCCGTCCTCCGTCAAAACCTTTTTGATCGTCGGGACCACTTTACGAGCTAGGATCACGCCGTCCCAGCCTTTTCCTGCCTTGAGCACTTGCCGGATCGCTTCGGGTGTCACGAGCGGCCGCGCGCCATCATGAACCATAACCCAATCAGACCGGGGCGAGGTTTTTTTGAGCGCATTCCAGACCGACTCGGCGCGGGTCTTCCCGCCCAGGATCCAACGGATCTTCGAGCCCCTGGCCCGCTGCGCCCATTTTTTCACTTCTGGACGCATCTCCGGGCTAATCGCAACAATCGTTTCCGAAATTCCGGGGATCCTGGAAAAGGCGCGAAGCGTCCTGAGAAGGACCGGTTCCCCATTCAGCTGATATGAAAGTTTGGAACGATACGGAACGACCGCCTTGTCAGAACGACTCAGACTCTGCTGAAATCGGCTACCAAGCCCGGCGGCAGGAATGATGAGTGAAACTCGCATTCACTCTATCTCCCTCCCTCGTGGATCGGGGAATTCTGCGGGTTCGGTGGAGGTTGATAGGCTTGATGATTTGAATGATTTTGCCGGTCATTGCCATTCCGCGGACGGCGGGCATCATTCCCGTGACCACCCCGGTTATCACGCCAGCGCTCGGCGCCGCGTTCCGGATGATGACCATTGTCATCGGAAAGTTTCGCGAAGATCATGCGTCCGGCCTGGGTCTGAAGCACGCTCGTGATCGTGACCTTCACGGTATGGCCCAAACGGCGTTTGCCGTTATCCACCACCACCATGGTCCCGTCATCGAGATACGCCACGCCTTGCTCATGTTCCTTGCCTTCCTTGAGGATCTTAATTTCCATCTCTTCCCCTGGCATAACCACGGGTTTCAGAGCATTCGCGAGGTCGTTGATATTGAGAACTTTCACGCCTTGCAGCTCCGCAACCTTGTTGAGATTGTAATCATTGGTGAAAACCTTGGCTTGAAGCACTTGCCCCATCCGGACCAATTTCGCATCCACGGTATTGAATTCCGGAAAATCCAGTTCATGGATCTTCACCGTGATATTCGGATTGGACTGGATCGCATTCAAGACATCCAGCCCTCGACGTCCGCGAGCACGTTTCAGAGGGTCTGAGGAATCCGCGATCAGTTGCAGCTCCTTGAGCACAAATCGCGGCAGGATCAGTTTGCTGGAAAGAAAATGGGTGTTGGCGATGTCCGCGATGCGGCCGTCGATAATCACGCTCGTATCCAGAACGATCATCTCCTCGCCCGGCCCTTTGGAATCCAGATGCACAAACGGGATCATCAGGCTGAATTCATCCTGTCCGCGAAGGATCGTAATAATGCCCAGGTAGGAAAAAATGATCGCCGTGGCGATCCCGAAATTACGCGTAACTTCCGGCGCAAAATGGGCGTAAGCCACCACCATCATGAAAAGCCGGTGCGTCATAAGCCCGAGCGCCAACCCGAGGATCACCGCAAGGATATTACGGACCGTGTACTGTTTGAAGAAAACGTCGATTAAAACAATGAGAATACCGACGAATCCCCCGATAACCGCCGAAATCCACTCACTGTATGGCACCTGAAGATTCAAAAGCCACTGAATTTGCGCAAGATACCCGAACAGGGCACAGCCTAGAATAAAAATCAATCTTATGGCAAGAATCATGATCACTGCTCCTTTGATGTTGCGTGCATAACGTGTATGAAAAAATATTCATCGCTTCCTAATAAAAAATCTTACGCTAAAAAGAGGAAATACCACTTTCTCTTGTGTTTCGAGTCTTTTCTGATGAGTTTCCAAGGATGTGCTCGCACATCCTTTGCGAACGCCTCCATCTCATTGTAAAGCGCGTCGTCCTTGAGAAGCTTCCCCACCGTGCCTTCCCCTTTGTCGACTCTTCCAAGAATGTTGCTCAGTGAAGTACTGGAAGATTCGACCTTATCCAGGGTCTTATGCGCCTGGTCGAAAAGCTCCTCCACCGCAACCAAGGGCACTCCTTCGACCAGCGCGCCATTACGGAGAAGCGGAAAAGTCCCGGGTTTCGGCGAGATCTCCACATGAGGCTCACTCAAGACATGCGTGCCCCGTATGGTGAAGGCGTAATTTTCTCTGATTTCAAACCCCTTTTCAATAAAAAGTTTGACCTTCACGCGATTGATCTGCTTGGCTTGATCATAAACAATATCCACTTGGCTCACTTCCCCGACCCGGACTCCCGCCATGCGCACCGGCGCCCCTTTATTGAGAATACTCACGTAGTTGAACATCGCATCCACGGTATACCCCGAGCGGAATAAATACACCCCGCTGACAAAGAAGAGCACCAACGTTAAAAAAATGAACCCCAAGATCACAAAAACCCCTACCGACACCTCATTACTTTTCTTTTTCATAATGACTCCGTCTCCTTTTGCTGCTTATCCGTGATCGGGCCACGCGCCGATCCGGTAATGAATTGCTGAATAACTGGGTCGGGAGAATTCCGGATCTCATCAGGTGTTCCGATGCCGATGATCCGTCCCTCGTAAAGCATGGCGATGCGATCCGCCACTTTGTAAGCGCTGGTCATATCATGGGTCACTACGATCGAGACCACTTTCAGTTGTTTCTGCATGCTCAAAATGAGCTCATTGATAACGTCCGCATTGATCGGATCGAGGCCTGTCGTCGGCTCATCATAAAGAATGATCTTCGGCTCGTTGCAAATGGCCCGTGCCAAGCCCACCCGTTTTTTCATCCCCCCCGAAAGACTGGCCGGCATCAAATTCTCGATCCCTTCGAGCCCCACCATGCGCAACTTTTTCAGAACCCTCTGACTGATCACTTCCTCGGAAAGGTTTGTGTGTTCAAAAAGAGAAAATCCGACATTTTCGAGCACCGTCAGCGAATCAAAGAGCGCGGCGCCTTGAAAAAGCATCCCGAGCTGCAACCGGCACTGATCCTGTCCTTCCGGATCCATCGAGAACATGGATTGCCCGTCGATCTTGATATCCCCTTCATCCGGCTCCAGAATGGCCATGATATGCTTCAAAAGGACACTTTTCCCACATCCCGACCGGCCGATGATCACAATCGTCTCCCCTTCCTTAATGGTCAGGTCGACCCCTTTCAGGACATGATGGGTTCCGAACCATTTATGAATACCTTGAATCTGGATCAAGAAGCACCGTGCTTTCGTTTAAAAGAAATAAAAGATCGCCGAAAAAAGAGCGTCGGATGCGATCACCATGATAAGGGAAACCACCACGGCAAGCGTTGTCGCTCGCCCCACACCTTCAGCGCCGCCACGAGCCGTGAATCCGAAATAGCATCCGACGATCGAAATGATCCCGCCGAAGAAAAAAGCTTTAATGAGACCGGTCACGACATCCTTGACCACCAGAGCATCGATCCCGCGCTTGATGTACATATGAGAACTCATGCCGAGTTTAAAAACAGAGATGAGGTAGCCCCCGAACATGCCGATCACATCCGCGTAGATGGTCAGCAAAAAAAGCATAAAGAGAGCCGCGACAAATCTTGGGATCACAAGATACTGGACGGGATTCATGGCAAGCGACTTCAGCGCATCGATCTGTTCGGTCACCTTCATCGTGCCGAGCTCCGCGGCGATCGAAGCCCCCACACGGCCGGCGACGACCATTGAGGTCAGGACGGGACCCAATTCCCGGCACAAAGAAACCGAGATCAGGTCCGCGGTGAATTTCTCCGCAGAAAAAAGACGCAGCTGATAAGCCGATTGTAAGGCGAGCACCATCCCTGTAAAAAAGGCGGTAAGAAAAACCAGAGGCAACGACTCCACGCCGATCTTGTTCATCTGATCGAGCGTTGCTTTCCAACGGATCTTTTTGGAAACCAACAGCGCGCAGGCATCCACAAAAAGAAGCGCAATGCCCCCGGCGCCTTGGAAAATATCCAGACACCCCGCCCCAAACTTTTGCAACCACGACCGGATCGATACGGTCCGCCTCAGGTTTTCCCAATCCGACATAAATCTTCCATCACTCCATCATTAAAATTTCAACTTGGGACCAAAAAGAACCTTTGCCTCTTCCTTTTCTCCATCCTTGACCTCACCCTCATCCGCCCCGGATCCCGGCAACGGTGAACGGGCTTCGAGCACTGAGAATTCGCCCCACTGACCTAGCTTTGACGTGCCCACTTCCAGGCTGTTGTCTTTCTCGTGAAGGACCGCTTCAACGCCCTTCCAGATCACCAGATTGTCCGGCGTCTGTATTTTTACTCCCGCGAATATATTGTCAAGCTTCAGATCCAAAGCCCCGCTCAAGGAAAAAACCGTGCGGCCCTTCCAGATCTTGGAATCCTTGAGCGGCAGATACGGAAGAAATCCGCGTAGCTGAATGATACCACGGTCATAATCAAGTTGTCCCCACTTTCCGTCATGGATATTGAAAACACCCGAAACCTCGGGCTTCGAAAGATCCCCTTCCAAGGAAAGCGTCCCCTCCAGACGGCCTCCGAGCGCCTTGGGTAAAGGCTTGGCCGCAAACTGGTGCACCGTCCCGAGATCAAAATCCGCCACCCGCAACAGGAGCTTCAGATGAGGATTTTTTACAGGCCTTGTCGCTTGACCGGTCATTTGAAATTGTTTTCCCCATGAACTCCGGATGCCGGTAACCCCGGCGGGACTTAATTCAAACGCGCCTTTCAGGTCCTCAAACGGCTGGCGATCCAGAATAAAATAATCCGTCTCAAACTCCCCCCTAAAAAAGATGTCGCGTCCTTTCCAGCGTGGCGAGACCGAGTGAAGAAAAAGCTTCCCCTGCGTCACGAGATCCATGCCAAAAGTTTTCACATGATCCAAATGAAAATTCAGCACAAAGTCCAACCCCCGGAGATTGGAGTGAACGGCCATTCGCTTCGCGCCTTTTTCAAAACTGAGTTGATAATTGCCGCTAGCGAAATCAAATTCTCCCTGCCCCTCGTACCCTGAATCCAGAAGGATCGAATCCATCACAAAACGTTTGTGATCCTGATGGACTTTTCCGGAAAAATTAAAGACTCTTCCGTCGGCGGGCTGGAAAGTTCCTTCGAGCGTCTGGCGCGGAAGACTTAACGCGAAATTCAGCTTCATCCAGGGTGTCCCTTTCCCGAGCTGGATATGCGCATTCACCTCGGGCTGCCCCTCACGGTTCAAAAAAGCACCGGAAAGCAAGGCGTCCCACCCGTACAAGGTTCCCTGAAGATTTTCAAAAAAAAGATCGCTCCCCACCCACCGGACTTTTCCCTTAAGCGACTTGAAAGGAAGAGGAATATCCTGCGCAAGGTCCATGGCATCCACCTCCAACCAAAGATCATGCGTGCTCCTGGAAGGATCGACCGTTCCATAAATATGGACCCGCCCATCCACGATCCCGGTCACGCGGGCGCGCACATCCACTTGAACTTTTTTATCAAGCGACGGCAGGATCTTGCCTTCCACTTCGCGAAGCAAAATTTCCTTCCCCAGCGACGAAAGAAGATAGCGGATCTCCCCGCCCTTGAAGTCCAAAGATGGCATCGAAAAACCGGAAGACCCGGTTGAGGCCTTCTCAAAATACCGATAAGGGAATTGATCCTGCTCGATCAGGATCGCGGGATTCTTTAACACCACGCCCGCAGGGGTCTCAAACTTCCGATGCCAAAGCTGCGTCAGGTCATAGCGAAAAAGAAGGCGATCCGCACGGATCAATTGGGAGCCCCCCTTCGAGGAAGGGCTTTCTATGAGGATCTTTTCAAGTGCAAGCTGGTTGAGACGGTAAGGCCGGATCTCGCCAATATGGACCGTGGCTTTCAGGTATTCGCCGACTTTTTGCTCGGCAAAACGCTTGAAATCCTCGGAACGCGCGATGCGGTTCAGGAGAAAATTCAAAAGGAGCGCGCCAATCACGGCCGCAAGTACGAAGAAAAGAAGAACCGCTTTCAGAAAAGAGCGCATACGCGCGGGTCTCTCGCGTCAGGTCGCTTTTTCAAAAGAGATCCGTTCCCCACGGATCTCCGCCACGATCTTATCGCCTTCTTCAAATTTCCCGCCGAGGATCTCTTCAGCCAGAACGTTCTCGATAAAACGCTGGATCGTCCTCTTGAGCGGCCGGGCCCCGAACACCGGATCATACCCTTGATCGATCAGGAATTTCAGGACTTCTTCGGAAAGAACCAATTCGATCTTTTTATCCTTAAGACGGTCCAGCACTTCCTTGAGCTCGATATGGATGATCTGCTCCAGATCCTGGCGCGTCAGAGGATGGAAAACAATGGTGTCGTCCACCCGGTTCAGAAATTCCGGACGAAAAACTTTTTTCGTTTCATCCAGGAGCTTCTGCTTTAACCCCTCATAATTCATTTCATCTTTTTTGGGAGCAAAACCCAAATCACCCTGTTTCCGGACCAGATCCGCCCCGACATTCGAGGTCATGATCACAATGGTATTCCGGAAATCCACTTTGCGGCCAAACGAATCCGTCAAACGCCCCTCTTCCATGAGCTGGAGAAGGATGTTGAAAACATCGGGATGCGCTTTTTCGATTTCGTCTAAAAGCACTACCGAATATGGACGACGACGGACTTTTTCCGTAAGCTGCCCGCCTTCTTCATAGCCCACATACCCCGGAGGCGCCCCGACAAGCCGCGAGACGTTGAATTTTTCCCCGTATTCGGAACAATCCACGACCACTACGGCGTCTTGATCGCCGAACATGAAGTCCGCAAGCGCACGGGCCAAAAGCGTTTTCCCGACACCGGTCGGGCCCAAAAAGATGAACGAGCCTATCGGACGGCGCGGATTGCGGAGCCCGGAACGGGACCGGCGTACCGCGTGCGAGATCGCGCGGATCGCTTCATCCTGACCGATGATCTTCCGATGCAACTCATCTTCCATCTTGAGAAGTCGCGCGGTTTCTTTTTCCTCGAGACGCGCCAAAGGCACACCGGTCCACTTGGCGACCACGTAGGCGATATCCTCCTCCGTCACCTGGACCTCGACTTCGGATTTGGATTCCTTCCAGCTCTTTTTCATTTTCTGGAGTTCTTCCTTGGCCTTCCGCTCATCATCGCGCATCTTCGCGGCCTTCTCGAAATCCTGAGCCTTGATCGAAGCCTCTTTCTCACGGCGGAGGGATTCGATCTCGGTTTCAACTTTCTT
>JBAYVF010000012.1:0-50123 GCA_041674705.1 Candidatus Omnitrophota bacterium | reverse complement strand
GACCGCTCTTTGTAGACGCTCAGGACGAGCCCCAGGCACAGGCAGGTCATGATAAAGGAAGACCCTCCGTAGCTGACCAGAGGAAGCGGCACCCCCGCGATCGGCATGAGGCCAATCGTCATTCCGATGTTGATGATCACATGCGAAAAAAGAAGCGCAAGCACTCCCCCGCAAAGCATCTTCGCCTTCACGTCCGTCGTATGTTGCATCACCAAAAAAATGGAGTGAAAAAGGAACCCGTAAAGACAGAGCACGAGAAGACTCCCGAGAAATCCCAATTCCTCCCCGATCACGCAAAAGATAAAATCTGTGTGGTGTTCCGGCACAAAGTGAAGCTGTGTTTGCGTCCCGGCCAGGTAACCTTTTCCCCAAAACCCTCCGGAACCCACCGCGATCTTGGATTGAAGCGCCGTGTAGCCGGAACCCAGCGGGTCCAGGTTGGGATTCAAGAATACCATCAAACGTTTCTTCTGATAGGCCTTGAGAAATCCCCAGGCGACGGGCGCGGCCAGCGCCAGCGCACCAAAACTCGCGATGAGAAAACGTTTCCGGACACCCCACAGGAACAAAATGACGACCGACATGGGAATGAAAAGGAGCGCGGTCCCGAGGTCGGGCTGTTTAATGATCAGCATGAGGGGAACCGCCAGAAGCAAAAGAGCAATGCTCACCGTCTTTGCCTGCCCTTCCCAGGGATGATGCGACCCCAGGAAATTAACGCCGGCCAGAAGGGCCCCGACTTTCGCGAATTCCGAAGGCTGGATCGCGATGGGTCCCAATGTCAGCCACCGCTGAGCGCCCATGACCTTGTTGCCAAAAAAATCGACCAACACCAGCAAAATAAGCGTCAGGACATAGAAAGGATACGAAACACTTAAGAAGGGACGGTATCCGATGAAGGGCACGCCGACCAAGACCGCTAAACCCACCAGGATCCAGAAAACCTGCTTGGCTTCATAGCTCCCGGGATCGCGATAGGACGCGCTATAAATAAAAAGGATCCCGATCGCCGCCAGGGCAAGCACGGAAAAAAAAAGCGGGAAATGGATCCCGTTAAGCAACCGGCGCAACATTCAGGTCCCTCCACGTCTCGAGCATCTGTTTCACAAGACGGGCGCTGGTGATACCGCCGGATCCGCCATGTTCCACGAACACGACGAACGCGATCTTCGGATTTTTATACGGGAAAAACCCGGTCATCCAGCTGTGCGACTTCAGGGGCGGCGCCTGCGCGGTCCCCGTCTTTCCGGCCAGTTTATCAAAATCCACGCGGGCCAACTGCCCGGTGCCGTAATCGGATTCCACGACCTGGAGCATGGCCCGTTTGATCACATCAAGATTTTCTTCCCGAATGGCCACGCGCGGAGTTTCCGGCGTGAGCGTGCGGTCCTGAACGACCAGATGGGGCTCCACGACCTTGCCGTTCTTTGCGATGATCGCGGTCAAACGAAGGATCTCGAACGGGGTCACCAGCATGTAACCCTGGCCGATCGCCATGTTGAGAGTCTCGCCCTGGTACCAGGGCTGATTGAAACGAGCCTTTTTCCATGCGGAATCCGGAATAAGCCCCGGGGCCATGCGCGAGATCTCGAGTCTCAAAGGCTCGCCCAAACCCAGCTCATGGGCATAATGCGCGATCTCATCCGGCGTCAGCCTTTTGGCCACATTAAAAAAATAGACGTTGCAGGAGCGCTCGAGCGCCTCATAAAGATTGATATTCCCATGCCCCTCATGGAGCCAGCAGCGCGCCGGCTTCGCCTTGGGACCCAATTGAAAAGAACCGGTGCACCGGAACCGTGTTTGAGGAGTGATCTTCCCGAGATCGAGTCCCGCAAGCGCCGTCACCAGCTTAAAGATGGAACCGGGAGGATACGCCGCATTGATCCCGCGATCCAGCATCGGAGAATTTTCGTCCCTCAGGACATGAAGGCGCTGCTCGCTGGATGCCGGAGAGACAAAGATGTTCGGGTCATAGGCCGGCGCGCTGGCCATCGCCAGAAGCCCGTCCGTTTCAAGATCCAGTACGGCAATGCTTGCATGCAGCCCCTTGATCAGTTCCATAATTTTCTTCTGGAACTCAAGATCCAATGTGACCGTGATATCAGAACCCGCTTCCGGTTTTCGATCGGAGAGAACCCGGACCATCTGACCGCGCGCATCCACTTCGATCTGCTGCCCGCCTCGCCACCCGCGCAGCGAATCGTCAAACGCCTTTTCAATACCGGCACGTCCGATCTGGGAGTTGACCCCGAACCGGTCGCGATCCATCAATTCAGATTCGCCTTGGTTGACCGTCCCGATGTAACCGATCACATGCGAAGCGGTTTCGCCATAAGGATAATAACGAATCCCCTCGACACGAACGCTCACGCCCGGAAGTTCCGGCCGCCGTTCTTCGATCAGGAACGCGAGTTCTTGAGGCACATCTTCCATGATCACCGCCGGCGCGAACGGATACTCCCGGCCCGCGCTCATGCGCCGCCGGACTTCTTTTTCAGAAATTTCCAGGACCCGCGCCAATCGAGGATAGACCTCGGGGGTGATATCTTCCGGGATCGCAATGATGTTGTAAGAGGAACGATTCGCGGCAAGCAACCGATCTTTCTGGTCAAAGACGCGCCCGCGGGGAGCTTCAAGAGGAATCAAACGAACGCGATTGCGCTTGCTAAGCTCGTAGTAGTACGACCCCCGCAGGACCTGAGTCTGAAAAAGGCCCAGTCCCAGCAGGATCATGAGGATAAAAACGAACGTCTGGAAGAAGTGAAATCGTGTAAACATCAGTACTGTTCTCTATTTGATTTTAAGGGTTAACAGTGCCATACCGTCCAAACTTTTAATTATTTTCCAAAAAGGGTAGTTTGGACGGCCCCAATCTCGGCTTTGCCTCGATTGATCGGTATTGGGACCGCATACCCCTAAAAATTTTAATGTCATGCGGTATCAGCGAAAAAGCTCATATTGCCGGGTGGAAGCGCGGCCCAGCCACCGGTTCGTTATAAAATTAAACACCGGCAAAAGCGCGCTCGTATAAAGCGCCGTCATCGCGATCATCCCCAAATGTCCCCCGATGAGAGAGGCCGGCAGTTCGCCGCTACAACTTACCAAAAGACGCAAGGCCCCCGCACAAAAGACAAAAAGGAATGTCATGAGAAAATAGATCCCCGGCAATTCGCGCTCCATTTTCTGGACTAAAAAATCAAGCGCCAGGGCCAACGCGACCAAAAGCGTCGCCTCGAGTCCGATCAAACCGCCCCCAAGAAGATCCCGCAAGATCCCGACCCAGAACGCGACATGAACGGTCTTGGGAGCCCCCCATTCAAAAGCCGCGTAGCAAATGAAGAGATAAAGAAAGCTCGGATACACAGAATGGATCTGAAAAGCCGGCATCACCGAGCCGTCCAGGACCGCGAGAAAAAGAAAATAAAGGATTACTTTTGGGGAGGCGAGATGAGGCATAACACTTCCTCGAGCTTGGAAAAGGATACGGAAGGCGTGACAAGCGCGAGAAGATGCAATCCATCGCTATCACGCTCGACGGATTCGATCTTCCCGATCTGAAGACCCTTGGGGAAAATACTTCCGACGCCGGACGTCGTAACATCCTCGCCGATCGCAACCTCGGCGTCCAAAGCCAGATATTTCATTTGCAGCTTGTCGGTCCCGATCCCGGCAATGATCCCCTGGGCGCGGCTGGTCGCGGTCAATGCGCTCACGCGGGAATCCGGGTCCGGCAGAAGAATTGCGTGAGCCGTGTAGGGCTCGACTTCCAGGATCCGGCCGACCAACCCCTCCGGCACCACCACCGCCATGTCTTTCTTCAGATTTTGACGGCTTCCCTTGTCCAATAAAACCACTTTTTTCCAGGGCGTCACGTCCTCCCCGATCACCCGGGCGCCAATGGTTTTCGTGGCAAGCGTCAGGCTGAAGTTGAGAAGCTTTTTAAGACGCTGGTTCTCCCGCTCCATTTCACGGAACCGGATCAGCTGGCCCTCGAGTTCCTGGATGCGCGCAAGATAATCTTTTTGTTTTGCGACTGCGTCGAAAAAATTGCCGGATTGATAGCGGATCGTATAAAGACCTTCCCGGAGGCTGCTTCCAAGCACGAAAGCGGGACGAGCCAGCGTGGAGAAAATAGAATGGATCGATTCGTTAAAACGGGGAAACTGGAAAAAGGCGATGAGAAGAATGACGGGAACCGCAAGAAAGTAATACGAACGCCAGCGCCGCATGAGGCAAAATCTCCGCTAACAAATAAAAGAGAAAAGGTTCTGAAAAAAAACGGCTTCAGATGCCGGGAGACCGCTTGCGGAGGGGCGCTAAAACAAATGAATTCTTTAGTATTCCCGGGTCGCGTTGCTGTTCACCGACAGACGCTTCAGAAGATGAAAATCGCTCAAATAACGACCCGTACCAAGCGCCACGGCGGTGAGAGGATCATCCGCGATATGAACAGGAAGCCCTGTTTCTTCGCTGATCAACTTGTCAAATCCCCTTAAAAGCGATCCTCCTCCTGCTAAAACCAAACCACGATCGATCAGATCCGCGGATAATTCCGGCGGCGTGCGCTCGAGCGCGATACGAACCGCTTCGAGGATCGCGGAGAGCGGCTCGGAGAGAGCTTCCCGGATCTCTTCGCTTGTGACGCTGATCGTTTTGGGCAATCCGGCGAGAACATCACGTCCCTTAACGTCCAGAGTCGTTTCTTCTTCAAGAGGATACGCGGACCCTATACGGATCTTGATCTCTTCGGCCGTGCGCTCCCCGATCATCAAGTTATAAGCCTTCTTCAAATGCGACATAATGGACTCATCAAATTCATCGCCGCCGATACGGATGCTCTTGGCAAAAACGATCCCGGAAAGCGAGATTACGGCGATCTCGGTGGTCCCGCCGCCGATATCAATGATCATATTTCCGGCCGGCTCATGGATCGGAAGTCCGACGCCGATCGCCGCAGCGATAGGTTCTTCCACAAGATAAACCGGCGTGCGAGCTCCGGCCCGTTCCGCGGAATCTTTGACGGCGCGTTTTTCAACTTCGGTGATGCCGCTCGGGACCGCGATCACAACCCGCGGGCTGATCCCTGTCTTACGGCGATGGACCTTGCGGATAAAATAACGGAGCATGGCTTCGGTAATATCAAAGTCCGCGATCACGCCGTCCTTCATGGGACGAATGGCGACGATGTTTCCGGGGGTGCGGCCGAGCATGCGCTTGGCCTCTTCCCCGACGGCGAGGACCTGGTGGGTCGAACGGTCAATGGCCACTACGGAAGGCTCACACAACACGACGCCTTGGCCTTTGACATAAACGAGGGTGTTTGCAGTGCCGAGGTCGATACCAATATCGCTTGAGAAGAATCCTAACAATCGATCGATCAGAAACATGGGCTTTGCCTTTTCGTATCTGTTGTGTGGGCTGGCGTTTATAGCACCGCTTTCCATTTAAACTGAAGGGTACGCGGTGCAACACTGTTAACCCTTAAAATCAAATGGAGAACAAGTGTAGAGGCCGTAGTATATCGAAAGCCTTTTTCACTGTCAAACCAAAACAACCCCGAATTTCAGGGCTTGGAAAGCTGACGAAAATGTTCCATAAAAGCGGGATACGAGGTGGCGATGCAGGCCGTGTCTGTCACCGTGATCGTTCCCTTCGCGGCGAGACTCGCCACGCCCATACTCATCGCCGTCCGGTGATCTCCGAAACTTTCGACGGTCGCACCCTGAAACCCCTCCACGCCGCGGATAAGCGACCCATCCGGAAGCTCCTCGATCGATGCCCCGATCGCCTTGAGATTCCGGACCATGGACTGAATGCGATCCGTTTCCTTGACGCGTAATTCCGCCGCTCCAGAAATAAGGCTTTCTCCTTCCGCGAGCGCCATCGCAACCATCAGAACCGGCAATTCATCGATCAGGGAAGGGATCTCTTCATGCGTGATCCCCGTGCCTTTCAATTTTGCGCCCCAAACTCGGATCGTCCCCATCGGCTCCGGAACCGTTTGCGTCACCTCGGTCTCGATCTTCGCGCCCATGCGTTTCAGGACTTCAAGAAGCCCGGTCCGCGTGGGATTGAGTCCCACGTTCTGGACGGTCACTTCGGAGCCCGGGATTATCGCAGCCCCCACGATAAAAAAAGCGGCGGAGGAGATGTCACCGGCCACGCGCGCATGGATCGGTAAAAGCATTTCGGTCTTTTCAACGATCAGATGATTGCCGATCTTCTGGAAACAGGCCCCGGCCGCCTCGAGGAACCGCTCCGTGTGGTCCCGAGACGGAATGGCTTCACGGACCATGGTTCGTCCTTCCGCGTACATCCCCGCCAAAAGAAGCGCCGATTTGACCTGCGCGCTTGAAAGCTTATTATCAAAATCGATCCCGCGAAGTTTGCCGCCGCGGATCGTGAGCGGCGCAAAATTGCCGTTCTCTTTGCCTTTGATCTGAGCGCCCATCTGTTTTAAAGGATCGGTCACTCGGCGCATGGGCCGCACCGAAAGAGACGCGTCGCCGGTCAGCACCGTTTCAAAACGCTGGCCCGCCAGGACCCCCAAAAGAAGCCGCATGGAAGTCCCTGAATTCCCGAGATAAAGTTCCGAACCCGGAGCGGAAAGCTTTTGAAGCCCTTTCCCTGATATCCGGACCTTGCCCGTTCCTTTTTCGTGGTGGATCTGGACCCCCAGCTGGCGCATCGCGTCTAAGGTATGAAGGCAATCCTCGGCCTCCAGGAAATTTTCGTAGACACTCTCTCCTTCGGATAAAGCGCCAAAAAGGATCGCACGATGGGAAATGGATTTATCACCGGGAGGGGCGTACGTCCCGCGGAACTGGCCGGGACCTATAAAAGAAAGAGAGGGCATGAAAAAAATTATTTCCGGTGGACCCAGATTTTTACGATATCGAGCTCTTTAAGGATCTGATCTTCTTTGGCAATAATTTCTTTCTGCCCTGCATCGAGGGTGGCTAAACGGGTCTTGATATCGCTGAGGTCGCTTTTCAATTGTTCGATCGAAAGGGGTTCTTCGGCTGCGAAAACAGGAACAGCCAAAAGGATCCCGCCCAACACCAGGGATAAGAAAAAAAGCTTAAGCCTTGCGGATCTCATCGCCTTCAACGACCTGCTGCTTGGGGTTTTCTTCCACAAGGGTGGCCGCGGAAAACTTATCGTAGAGTTTTTCGATCTGAACCGTCGCGACTTCCTGGCCTTGTTTGAAGACTTTCAACTTGTCCCCCATCTTGAGCCCTTCCTGAAGGCCTTGATTGATGACCACGAAATTGAACTTGCGGTTCACCGTAAGGACTTTAGGCCCTGTCGTTGCTGCCGCCGCAGTTAATTGCGTTAGCGATGTAGCCGAGGCCACAGGATTTACGGAAGCAACCGTCTCTGTGGACGCTGGGACTTCCTGAACTGCAGGAGCCGCAGTCACAGGTTCCGGACCCGCCATAGTCTGTGGCATAGGCGCTGGCGCGACAGTTGCCCCGCCGGGAGTGACCGGCTTAAAAACAAGCTGGGAAGCTCCGGTTCCGGCGGCGTCGGTTGTAGAAGCCGACGGGCCTGTAAAAGATTGGGTCGCGGAAAAGGGGTCCGTCTTCAGATCCGCAGGAGTCACTCCGCAGGCGGCCTGAGCGTCCTTGGCCTTTTTCTCAAGTTCCGCCATCTTGGTCTGGAGTTCTGCGATCATCGTCTGATGGGTTTTGAGCTGTTGTTCGAGCGCAGCCTTCTCGGAATCAATACGACTTTGTTCCGTTTGAAGTTTTTCAAGCTGGGACTGCATCGCCTCGGCTTTGGTACGATACTCTTCGCTCTTCGCCGTGATTTGTTCTTTTTCAGCCGTAATCTGTTCTTTTTCAGCCTTGATCTGTTCTTTTTCGTACTTAACCTGATCGTACTTTTCCTGAACGCTGCTTCGAATCGTGCGTTCCTCGACCCAGCCCTGGTACAGATAATAAGAGCCACCGGCGGCGGCGACAGAAAGAAGAAATGCTAAAATAATACCGAGCTTGCCCATAAGAATCCCTCTTCTCAGTAATCGTTTGATCTTTAACGATGGAAAACTACGAAGCTTCCTGCGCCGGACCTCCCGAGAGCCTCGACCTCAGGCTGGAGAGGATCCGGAAATCTTGATTCCGGATCCCCTCCGTCCATCCGACTTTTACATGGACCCGCCCCGCTGCCTTGCGACAGAGGACCGGGCGATGAAAAAACGAAAGAGGCCTTAAGAAAGATGCTTGCTGACGAGCTTGGTCATCTCGAACATATTGACGACGGCCTTGCCACCAAACACGGTCTTGAGCGCGGCATCCCCGTTGATATTGCGCTTGTTCTTCTCGTCCTGGAGCTTATTCTTCTTGATGTATTCCCAAAGCTTTTTCACGACTTCACTGCGAGGCATCGGACCCTTGCCGACCACTACCGCAAGTTCTGCACTGATATTCATCGGTTTCATAAACGCTGCGTTCGCTTTCGCCATAATACATTCTCCTTTTGGTTTGAACCGAGTTCCCGCATCCAATGTTCCGGACCCGCGCCCACGGCTTTACTGGGTTAGTATCCTACAATACATTTTCAAAGACAACAATAAAGGTTTTCCGTTTTCACTAAGGGACTATTTCGGCTTCGCCAGCAGAAACTTCAGTTCTTTCATAAAATGGCTCACGTCCTGAAAATCGCGATAGACGCTGGCAAAGCGCACATACGCCACCTGATCGATCTTCGCAAGCCTCTGCATGATAAATTCTCCGATGATCCTGGACGGGACCTCCCGGTCATATTTCTCGCGGATCGTGGTTTCAAGATCATCCGCAACCTTTTCCTGAGCCGCAAGCGGCACGGGGCGTTTCTCGCAAGCCTTGTATACCCCGGCAAGGACCTTGGAACGTTCGTAGGCCTCACGACGCTGGTCTTTTTTCACCACAAACATCGGGATCTCTTCGACTCGCTCATAGGTGGTGAACCGTTTGCTACAGGCCGTACACTCGCGACGCCGGCGAACCACTTCCCCTTCGTTCGCGGCCCGCGAATCGATCACCTTGTCAGAATCCTGTTTGCAGAAAGGACAACGCATGCGCGCTCTTTTCTTTTATTTTATTACCGTTCTCTATTCAATTTTACGGGCTAACGGTACAATACTGCGACCCCTTTAAATCAATTGGAGCGCAGTATTAGTGAAGCTCCGGATAAAGAGGAAACTTCCGCGTCAAGTCTTCCACCCGCGAAAGCACTCTCGCAAGATTTTCTTCATCCACGGGAGCTTTGAGTGTTTCGTCGATAAGCTCGGCAATAAGCTCCATTTCCTTTTCTTTCATCCCGCGCGTGGTGACAGCCGGTGTTCCCAACCGCACCCCGGAACCTTTAAAAGGTGATTCCTTGTCGAACGGGATCATATTCTTGTTCACCGTGATCTTCACTTTATCCAAAAGTTCCTGGACCTGCTTCCCGTTAAAACCTTTCACCGTCACATCCACCAGCATGAGGTGATTGTCCGTGCCGCCGGAAACGATCCTCCAGCCACGCGCGGCCATGGCACTGGCGAGCGTCTTGGCATTCTTCACGACCTGGGCGCTATATTCCTTAAACTCGGGGCTCAAGGCTTCCTTGAGCGCCACGGCCTTGGCTGCGATCACATGCATGAGCGGCCCGCCCTGGATCCCCGGGAATACGGCCGAATCGATCGCTTTCGCGTATTTTTCTTTGCAAAGAATAAGACCCGCGCGAGGACCGCGAAGCGTCTTGTGCGTCGTTGTGGTCACCACATCCGCGTAAGGGACAGGGCTCGGATGATGCCCCGTAGCCACGAGACCCGCAAAGTGCGCCATGTCCACCATCAGAAGCGCCCCCACCTGATCGGCGATCTTCCGGCCGCGCGCAAAATCAATGATCCGCGGGTACGCCGAAGCTCCTAAAAGGATCATCTTGGGTTTATGTTCGATCGCCAGTTTTTCGAGAGCATCATAATCGATCCTCTCGTCTTTCGGACTGACGCCGTAGGGAATGATCGTATAAAATTTCCCGGAATAATTCATTTTATGGCCATGCGACAAGTGGCCGCCATGCGTCAGATCCATTCCCAGGATCTTGTCTCCCGGTTCCAGGAGCGCCATAAAAACCGCGATATTGGCCGAAGTCCCGCTGTGAGGCTGGACATTCGCGTGCTCGGCCCCGAAAAGCTTCTTCGCCCGGTCGATCGCAAGTTGCTCGACCACATCCACATTTTCGCAGCCGCCGTACCAACGCTTCGCCGGATACCCTTCGGCATATTTATTGGTCAGGACCGAACCCATCGCCTCGAGCACCGAAAGCGAGGTGAAGTTTTCGCTCGCGATCAGCTCGATATTTTCGTTTTGCCGGCGGACTTCGGCCCGGATCGCGTTATAAATATCCGGATCGGTTTTTTTAAGCTGCGTCTGATCGACAATGCTTCTTTTCATAAGCCCTAATTTTGTTAACACGGACCTCATGGCGTCCCCTTTCAAATGGTGTGTTGAGCCAGGTATCGACGAGCGGAAAAATAATGTCCTGGGGCAAAAACCCCGAACCCAGGATCAGCATGTTGGAATCATTATGGCCGCGTGAAAGACGCGCTTGTTCGATGTTCTGGCAAAGCGCTGCCCGAACGCCACTCACTTTATTGGCCGCGATCGTGCTCCCGATCCCGGTATAACAGATCCCGATCGCCCGGTGACATTCCTTGTTGGCCACCTTTTCGGCGGCGGCAAAAATGAAGTCCGGATAATCGCAGGATTCATCGGAAAAAGCGCCGCAATCGACTACCTCGAAATTCTTGTTCTCGAGAAAATCGATCAACGCTTTTTTCAGTTGAATGCCGCGGTGATCGGTCGCGATCGCGATCTTGGGTTTCATCATAACAATGCCCGCCTTTAAGGTTAATCCAGTTGGAGGATCTGGTTCATATATTGTTTCATTTTCGACTCGATATCAAGCAAGGTCTTTTCATAGACCTGCATCCCCATGCCGATCGGGTCTTCCACATGCAACGTAATCATCTTTTCCCGCGCCGCAGGCAGCATCGCTGACATGTCGTCTGCGTGTTGTGTCGCCATCGCGATCACCAGATCCGAACTCCACAGATCCCCTTTCCGGCAACGCCGGCTGCGAAATCCGCTCACATCGATCTCACGGTTGCGCAGCACCAACTCGGCTTCCGACGTACACGGAAGTCCGTCCCGCGCGCCGGTCCCGCAAGAGACGACTTCGATCTCGGCGGACAATCCTTTTTTTTCGATCTCGTGCCTGAGCCATCCTTCCGCCATCGGAGAACGGCAAGAGTTTCCCGTGCACACAACCAGGATACGTTTACGCGGACACTTTCCGGTCCGGAGCTTCTCAACCGCCCTCTCCACCTCCGCGCCCTGCGCCCCTTTACGCAAAATGACCGGCGTTTCACCCGTAACATCCACCACCGTCGAATCAAGCATCAGCTCTGTCTTACCGCCATCGATCAGTTGATCAAAAGCGCCATGCAATTGTTCCGCCACGTGGTGGGCCGTATGCGGCGAAGGCTGCCCGCTCCGGTTCGCGCTGGTGGCGATCAAGGGTTCGCCTACTTCCTGGATCAAGGCAAGCGCGATCTTGTTCCTCGGGAACCGGATCCCGATCTTCTGACCGGAAAGACCGGAAACCACCAAAGTCACCGGTCCCGGCCAAAATTGCCTGGCCAGGGTCCGTACGAGCGGCGTTTTTTTGATCTTGAGCTTATCAAGCATTCCCCAATCACCGACATGAAACGAAAAAGGTTTTGTGTCCGAACGCCCTTTGATCTCACGCAACCTTTTTTCAATTTCCGGAGCGCTCATTTTCCCACCGATCCCGTAGACCGTTTCTGTGGGAAATGCAATGACCTTGCCCTCCCTGCAGGCGTCGGCGACTTCCCGGATACGTTTCATATCCGGATCGTGGCTATCGATCTTGATCACTCCTGGCGTTACCATCACGATGCGTCAAACCCTCCGCATGCCAAACGATTTATTTCCGGAGCTTCTCTTGCAACTTCTTGTTCTTTTCCCGGCTGCTCTCTATCAGAGCATGCTTGTATTTCCTGAGCTTCTCCGCCAATGTCTCATCCGAAAGCGCCAGGATCTGCACCGCCAAAAGACCGGCATTACGCGCGCCGGGTTTTCCCACGGCGACCGTGGCCACCGGGACTCCGGCCGGCATCTGGACCGTCGCCAGCAAAGCGTCCAAACCATTCATCTGGGTCGCCGCCAGCGGCACTCCGATCACGGGAAGGATCGTATTCGCGGCCACCGCTCCGGCCAAATGAGCCGCCCCGCCTGCGCCGGCCACAATGACCTTCAGCCCTTTTTGCGTCGCCTGGGTCGCGAAATCCGCGACCAGGATCGGGGTGCGATGTGCCGACAACACCTGCATCTCATACGGCACGCCGAATTCTTTCAGCACTTCCGCGCATTCCTGCATCACTTCCAGATCCGAATCACTTCCCATCACGATCGAAACAAGTTCTTTCATCGTAGCACCTCTATACTGTTCTCTGTTTGAATTTAAGGGTTAACAGTATTGTCCCGCATACCCTTAATTTTAAATAATATGCGGGGCTATAGCCTTCTGGCCGATGTCCCGGCGGCAAAAACCGCCTTCGAAATTAATTTTTTTGATTACGTGATAAACCCTTTCATGCGCTGCTTTGAGCGTATCGCCCCAGGCCGTCACGGCGAGCACTCTCCCGCCGGCGGTCACCACCTGCTTTGCGGCGTTAAAAGCTGTCCCGGCGTGAAAAACCGCCACGTCCGGCTGTCCCTTCACGGTCTCAAGCCCCTGAATCGGGAAACCTTTTTCATAATGCCCCGGATACCCGCCGGAAGCCATCACCACCGTCATGCATGCTTTGTCATGCCACTCCAGACGTTCGGTGTCCAGGCACCCATTGGCGATCTGCACCATCACAGGCAAAAGATCGGATTTGAGGCGGGGCAAGATCACCTCCGTCTCGGGATCTCCGAACCGGCAATTGTATTCCAGCACGAACGGCCCGTCCTTGGTCAGCATGATCCCGGCATAAAGCACGCCACGGTAAGACATCCCGTCCCGGGCCAGGCCCTCTAGGATCGGACGCACCGCGATATCGATAATAGTTCCGATCTCGGACTCCGGAATTTTCATGCTCGGCGAAAAAGCACCCATGCCGCCTGTGTTCGGACCCCGGTCATGATCATACGCCCGCTTGTGGTCGCGCGCGCTTGCCAGAGGAATGATCTTTTTCCCATCCGTCAGCACCAGGATCGAAAGTTCCTCGCCTTCGAGTTTCTTTTCGATAATGACCCGGGAACCCGCGTCTCCAAAGAGCTTCTCTTCCATCATTTGCGTCAGCGTCGCGACCGCCTGCTCCGAGCTATCGCAAATGACGACGCCCTTACCCGCCGCGAGTCCGTCCGCTTTGATCACTAGCGGCATTTCGGCCTCGATCACATAATGCTTCGCCTCGTTCACATTCCTGAATATTTCATACGAGGCCGTGGGCACGCCATATTTTGTCATGATCTCTTTGGAAAAAGCCTTGCTCCCTTCCAGAAGCGCCGTGTCCTTGGACGGCCCGAAAAGCAGCAATCCGTTCTCACGGAACACATCACCAATCCCGGCCACAAGCGGGACCTCAGGACCTACGATGGTCAGATCGATCTTTTCACGTAGCGCGAACTCCAGAAGGCCGGGGATATTATCCGCCGCAACGGGAACACACTCGGCAAGCTGACTGATCCCGGCGTTCCCCGGAGCAGCATAAAGTTTTGGAAGGAGCGGACTTTGCGCGAGTTTCCATGCAAGGGCGTGTTCCCGGCCACCGGAACCGATCAAGAGAACTTTCATGCGACGCTCACACCGCTTTCTTTTGTGATCTTTCCGATTGACCAGGCATTCAATTTAAAACCCTTCAGGATCTTTTGCGCGGCGCGGACATGACGTTTCTGAAGGATCACCACCATCCCGATACCCATGTTGAAGGTCTTGTACATTTCATGATCCGAGATACCGCCGGCTTTTTGCGCGACGCGGAAGATCTCCGGAACTTTCCAGGAGGCGCGATCGATCTGAGCGCCCAGGCCCTTGGGGATCACCCGAGGCAGATTGTCATAAAAACCGCCGCCCGTGATATTCACGATACCGTTCACCGGTAATTTCTTCACAAGCGCCAGGACCGGCTTGACATAGAGAATCGTGGGCGTCAAAAGTTTCCGGCCCACGGGACCGCGCAGTTCTTTCTCGGAGAAGATCTTTCGGATGAGCGAATAACCATTGGAATGAAATCCCGAAGACTGGATCCCGAGAATGATATTCCCCGCCTTGATCTTTTTTCCGGTCACGACTTTTTTGCGGTCCACCGCGCCGACGGAGAAACCCGCGACATCATATTGCGCCACCAGCTTCGTTTTTTTGTCGGTATAAAATCCAGGCATGATGGCCGTCTCGCCGCCCACGAGTGCGCAGCCGGACTGGCGACAGCCCTCGGTAACGCCTTTCAGCACTTCTCCGATCACATCGGTCTGGAATTTTCCGGAAGCGTAATAGTCGAGAAAGAAAAGCGGGCGCGCCCCGGAAGTAATGAGGTCATTCACGCACATGGCGACCAGATCGATCCCGATGGTGTCGTGTTTATTCAAAAGCCGCGCGAGTTCCAGCTTGGTCCCCACGCCATCGGTCGAGGCCACCAAGAGCGGATCCTTGATCCCCGTCTTTTTGAGATCAAAAAGCGATGCGAACCCCAGCGTGTCGCCGCAAACGCCCGGGGTGTGCGTCGAGCGGATCAGCCCCGAGATCTTCCGGTTGTACGCAGGGTCGCCCTTCAGGTGCGGCACCCCCGCTTTTTCATAGGTCCAGGCGCTCATATTTTGCAGCAATTCCTTTTGTGTTCCAGTTTGTACTTGTCGTCCGCATCGTAGATCTTGGTCGGATATTTCCCCGTGTAGCACGCCGCGCAAAAATCCTTGGGGTTCTGCGTCGTCGCGCCCAGCATGCCGTCCAGGCTGAGATAACCCAGCGTGTCGACGTTAAGGAATTTTTTGATCTCCTCCATGCTGGAATTGCAGGCCAGGAGTTCCTTTTTTGAAGGAAAGTCGATCCCGTAAAAACAGGGCGAAATATGCGGGGGACCACTGATCCGCATATGAACTTCCTTGGCACCCGCGCCTCTTAAAAGTTTGACGCGGCTCCGGGCGGTATTCCCCCGAACGATCGAATCGTCAACCACGATCACGCGTTTACCGGCCACGACTTGCCGGATCGGATTCAATTTGATCTTCACCTTGAGCAGACGCCCCGCTTCCGAAGGACTGATGAAGGTGCGACCAATATAGTGATTACGGACAAATCCGTGCGAAAGAGGGATCCCTGATTCCCGGGAATAGCCCATCGCGGCAAAGCTTCCGGAGTCAGGCACCGGAATCACGATATCCGCTTCCACGGGATGCTCCTTCGCAAGCTGGCGCCCCAATCGCTCACGCACAAACGCCACGCTGTCATTAAAGATAGTTGAGTCCGGACGCGCAAAATAGACATGTTCAAAAATGCATTGGGCCTTGGGGATCTTTTCATCCTTGAAAGGAAAATAGCTGCGAAGGCCCTTGCTATCGATCACGACCACCTCGCCCGGTTCGATCTCACGGATAAATTCCGCTTCGATCAGATCGAACGCGCAAGTCTCGGACGCGAGCACAAAACTATGACCCAGTTTCCCGAGACAGAGAGGCCGGAACCCTTGAGGATCGCGCACTCCGAAGAGATGGTCCTCGGTCAGAAGGACCAGGCTGAAAGCGCCTTTCGCGCGCTTGGTGGCCCCGATCACACCTTCTTCATGGGAGCGGTAGGACGGCTTGGCGATCATGTGCACAAAAACCTCGGAATCGATCGTGCTCCCGAAAATGGACCCATAAGCCTCGAGCTCGGCCCGCAGAATCTGCGCGTTCACCAGATTCCCGTTGTGCGCGATCGCGATCTGCCCGCGCGAATAATCGACTTTGCAAGGCTGGGCGTTAAGAAGCGTCGAAGACCCGGTCGTGGAATAACGAACGTGGCCAATGGCATTCTTCCCGGGAAGCTGTGCGAAAGACTCTTCATCAAAGGCCTCGCCCACGTGCCCCATTTTTTTAACGAGGTAAAGATCCGAGCTGTCGCTGGTGCAGATCCCGGCCGCTTCTTCCCCGCGATGCTGAAGCGCAAAAAGCCCCAGTTGCGTGATACGCGCCGCGTGAGGATGATTGAAGATCCCGAAAATGCCGCAATGGTGTTTGATATTTTCTCCGCCCATTATTTACGCTCCATAATGTTAGGGATCATATTTTCGAAAAGTTTCACCAGGTCTTTGACCGTCCACCGGATCCTGTCTTCTATGATAAGCGCGTCCCCGCCCACTTTACCGATCTCACAAAGCACGACCCCGAGTTTTTGCGCTAAATGCCGGACGTCTTTTTGATGCTCCGGCTTCACGGAGATCACCACACGCGACTGACTTTCGCCGAAATAAAGCGCGTCGGCACGAAGCTCTTTTTGATATTTCAAAACACCGTCAGAAAATTTCACCGCGGCGCCCAGGCCCTTGGCGCTCTTGAGGCAACATTCGGCAAGCGCAACCGCTAAACCGCCTTCCGAAAGATCATGGCAGGAAACGAGTTTCTTTCCGTCCGCAGCGGCAAGAATGAATTGATGAAGTTCTTTTTCGCGCGTAAGGTCAAGACGCGGCGGCAGGCCCTGCTTCAGGCCGTGCTCGATCATCAAATAATGGCTCCCGCCAATCTCATTAAATGTTTCCCCTGCGAGAAAAATAACGTCTCCTTCGTTACGGAATGCCGACGGAACGCGCTTTTCAATATTCTCAAGAAGCCCCACCATCCCGATCGTGGGCGTCGGGTAAATGGCGCCTTGCGGGCTCTCATTATAGAAACTGACATTCCCGCCTGTGACCGGAACCTCCAGCGCCTTGCAGGATTCAATGATCCCGGACACCGCGCTGTGAAATTGCCAGAAGATCTCGGGCTTCATGGGATTGCCGAAATTAAGACAGTTCGTCACTCCGATCGGACGAGCGCCCGAGCAGACCACATTACGCGCCGCTTCCGCGACCGCGATCTTCCCGCCTTCGAGCGGATCGAGATAAACATAAAGACTGTTGCAGTCGGTCGAGACCGCGATCCCTTTTTGCGTTCCCTTGACACGGATCAACGCGGCGTCGTGCCCCGGATAAAAGACCGTGTCCGTACGGACCATGTGATCATACTGCTGCCACACCCAGGCCTTGGAGGCGATCGAAGGATGGGCCAGGAGTCGCTTGAGCACGGCATTAAAATCCTGAGGCTGCGGAATGGCGCCCAGATCCAATTTCTGCGCCTGGGCCAAATAAGCCGGCTTTTCTTCTTCGCGCGTGTAAACGGGCCCGTCATCTGCCAGCGCCTTTGCCGGGATCTCCGCGGCCATCTTCCCTCCGTCCAGCACGCGATATTTATCGCCCTTGGTCACTTCCCCGATCTTCACGGCGTGAAGGTCCCACTTCTTGAAAATATCCTCGACCTCTTTTTCTTTTCCTTTTTTGACAATGACCAGCATGCGCTCCTGCGATTCCGAGAGCAAGGTTTCATAAGGGGTCATCCCGGGCTCGCGACGCGGCACTTTGACGAGGTCGATCTCGACCCCGGTGCTCGCGCGGGACGCGGTTTCGCAACCGGCGCAGGTCAACCCCGCCGCCCCCATATCCTGCATCCCGACCAGCGCGTCGGTCCGGAGAAGTTCCAGACACGCTTCCATCAAAAGTTTTTCCATGAAAGGGTCCCCGACCTGTACGGCCGGACGGTCTTCATGACTTTGCTCGGAAAGTTCTTTGGACGCAAAGGCCGCGCCCCCCAGCCCGTCACGGCCGGTCGTAGCGCCCACATAATAAACGGGATTCCCGATGCCATGCGCAGCACCGCGAACGATCTCGTCTTTTTTGATGATCCCGAGCGCCATCGCGTTCACAAGAGGATTTCCCTCATAAGAGGCATCAAAATAAACATCGCCCCCCACGGTCGGAATGCCCATGCAGTTACCGTAATGCGCGATGCCGGCGACCACGCCGCGGAAAAGCCGCTGGCTCACGGGCTCGGCAAGATTCCCGAAACGGAGAGAATTCATCAGAAGGATCGGCCGTGCCCCCATCGTGAAAATATCCCTCAAGATACCGCCCACGCCCGTCGCCGCGCCCTGAAAAGGTTCGATGGCGGAAGGATGATTATGACTTTCGATTTTGAAACACACCGCGTAGCCGTCGCCAATATCCACGATCCCGGCGTTCTCCGCCCCCGGTTTGACAAGCAGGTGTTCCTGACGCGGCAGCTCCGCGTTCATTTTGGAAAAAAGTTTAAGGATGGGCTTGGAATTCTTATACGAGCAGTGCTCGCTCCACATCACGCTGAACATCCCGAGCTCGGTGATATTGGGGTCCCGGCCCAGAATGTCCCGGATGTGCTGATACTCCTCGGGGGTGATCCCGTGAGCCGCGACCAGTTCCGGAGTGATGAGGGTTGTCGAATTGAGTGTCGCCATGATCTATTCCAGTGCGCTTAAAATGCTTTCGAAGATCTTACGTCCGTCCGAAGACCCGAGAAGATCCTCGCTCGACCGCTCCGGATGAGGCATCATACCCAGAACGTTCTTTTTCTTGTTCACGATCCCTGCGATATGGTCCTTGGAACCGTTCGGGTTGAACGCTTCTCCGAGTTTTCCATCCTCAGACGAATAACGGAAAACGACCTGCGAGTGGTCATGCAGGGATTTCAGCGTGTCGTCATCACAATAATAATTTCCCTCGCCGTGCGCGATGGGAACACAAAGCGTTTCGCCGGGTTCCATCTGCCCGGTAAAGATCGTCAGATTCTCTTCCGTCCGGATCCAGGTATGTTTGCAAATGAATTCCAAGGTTTTGTTCCGAAGCATGGCGCCCGGCAAAAGCCCCGCCTCCAGAAGGATCTGAAACCCGTTACAGATCCCGAGCACGGCCCGGCCGTCGTTCGCATGCTTGATCACGGATTCCATCACGGGTGAAAAACGAGCGATCGCTCCGGTCCTGAGATAATCCCCGTAGCTGAAACCGCCCGGGATGACGACCAGATCCACTTTGGGGAGGTTCCGGTCCTTGTGCCAGACATATTCCACCGGCACTTTAACGATGTCGCGAAGCGCGTGGAAGCAATCCGTATCGCAATTGGAACCTGGAAACACAATGACCGCGGCTTTCATCTAAAACCTCTGGATGATGGATGGCGGATATCGGAGGGCGTCAAACCAGGCCTTTCCGCCATCCTCCATCCGGTACCCGTATTGCTATGCTATGAAGGCACTTCTTGAATTTCGAATGAATACTCTTCGATCACAGGATTATGAAGCAACTTATCGCACATGACGTGAATGGATTTTTCCGCCTTTTCGCGGGTCTCGGATTCAAGCGCCAGCTCGAAATACTTCCCGATCCTTAAGGATTTCGCTTCCGTGAACCCCATGGACTCCAGCGCGTGAAGCGTCGTCTGCCCCTGAGGATCCAGCACCGACTTTTTTAAACTGGTATGGATCGTTGCTTTAAATCGCATTTTTTCTCCTACTTCTGGCTTCGAATATCTTTTCCGGAGAGCCGTTTATAAATTTCACAATAAGCTGCGGTGGTTTTTTCGATAATGTCGCCCGGAAGTTCAGGGCCCGGAGGACGCTTTTCCCAGGCAAGCGTCTCGAGATAATTTCTCACGATCTGCTTGTCAAAACTCGGCTGGTCATGCCCTGTCTCATACCGGTCGGCCGGCCAGAAACGCGAGCTGTCCGGCGTCAGGATCTCATCGATCAGCATGAGCTTCCCGTCATAGAGACCGAACTCGAATTTCGTGTCCGCAATGATGATCCCCTTCGAAGCCGCGTACTCCTGCCCCTTCTTATATAGAAGAATGGACAGGTCCTTGGCCTGCTGGGCGATATCCTTGCCCACAATCCGGATCGCCTCGCCGAAATCGATGTTGATATCATGCCCGACTTTCGCCTTCGTGGACGGCGTAAAAAGTGGCTCCGGAAATTTCTGGCACTGCTTCAGACCCGACGGCAACGTGTACCCGCAAACTTTGCCGGTTTTCAAATAATCTTTCCACCCGGAACCCGTAATATAACCGCGCACCACACACTCGATCTCAAGCGGCGCCGCTTTTTTGACGAGCACCGAACGCCCCTCAAGCTCGTGGCGGAAATTCTTCACGATGTCGGCAGGAAGCCCCATCGCGTCCACATTGGCCGTGATCAAGTGCTGGGGAAGAATGTCCTTAAAATGCTCGAGCCAGAAAAGCGTGATCTGGTTGAGCACTTTTCCCTTCATCGGGATCGGGTCCGGCATCACCACATCAAAAGCGCTTAGCCGGTCGGTCGTCACGATCAAAAGCTTATCGGAACCCACGCTGTAGATGTCCCGCACTTTTCCGACCGCGACACGCGGGAGCGGCAAATGCGTTTCCAGGATCGCGTCATTTCTATCAAGATCGCTGACCATGATTTCTCCTCCGTATTGTCATCCCCGAAATCTTTTATCGGGGATCCATGTTTTCGTCAGTCATCGCTTCTGGATTCCCGCTAAAAACATGCGGGAATGACAAGCTTTTATTTCGCTGATTTTAAAATCCCGGCGCGCTTCAAGATGACGGGCACGTTCTTCAGATGCCGGTCGTAGCTGAACACCGCGCGGATCTCCTTGGGCGCCAGAACTTTCAGGATCTTCTTATCTTTCAGCACCACTTGTTCCAGCTGAAGTTTTTCATCTTCCCAAAGTTTCTTGGCGGCGTCCTGCACCAGCTTATAACCCTCCTCACGCGTCAGGCCCTTTTCCACCAGCGCCAGCAGCAGGCCCTGTGAGAATACCATCCCGCGACTCAACTCGAGGTTCTTCAACATGCGGTCTTTATTGACCACGAGGTTCTCGATCACGTTCTGCATAAGCCCCAGCATGTAATCCAGAAGGATCGTGCTGTCGGGAAAAATAACGCGCTCCACAGAAGAATGCGTGATGTCCCGTTCGTGCCAGAGAGCGATATTTTCAAACCCCGCGAGCGCGTTCCCGCGAAGAATGCGCGAAAGTCCCGCCACGCGTTCGCATGTGATCGGGTTCCGCTTGTGCGGCATGGCAGAAGAACCCTTCTGCCCCTTGGAGAAAAATTCCTGGACTTCAAAGGTTTCGGTTTTCTGGAGACCCCGGATCTCGGTCGCAAGTTGTTCCAGTGTTCCGCCGACAATGGCAATGGCTCCGAGATATTCCGCGTGCCGGTCGCGCTGAAGCACCTGGGTCGACACCGGCGCCGGGTTCAGCCCGAGCTTGGCGCAAACAAATTCCTCGACCTTGGGATCCACATTCGCGAAAGTTCCGACCGCGCCCGAGATCTTGCCATAACGGAGATTTTCCTTGGCGGCTTCAAGGCGCACGAGACCGCGCTGGCAGGCGGCATGGAAAAGTGCCATCTTGAGACCGAACGTGATGGGCTCGGCATGCACTCCGTGCGAACGGCCCACCATCAAAGTCTTGGCGTGCTCTTTGGCTTTTTTGCCGAGAAGCGCGATGAGTTTTTTGAGTTCCCGGATCAGAATGCCGGAAGCTTCCTGGACCTGGAGCGAAAGACCCGTGTCCAGAATATCCGAGGAGGTCAGGCCGAAATGAACATAGCGTCCCACGGGGCCGACATGTTCAGCGACATTGGTCAGAAATGCAATGACATCATGATTGCAGACTTTTTCAATTTCTTTCACGCGCTCGACATTGAACTTCGCCTTGGCGCGAACTTGGGCGGGAACCTCTTTGGGGATATAGCCATACTGTGCAAGCCCCTCAAGCGCGGCCAACTCCACCTCAAGCCACTTTTGAAGCTTGTTCTCTTCTGTCCAGATCTTTGCCATTTCCTGGCGCGAGTAACGGCTAATCATGGGAAGTGCTGAGCCTCCTCAATTTATCAGTGTCACCGGCAATGAGCGCGTCTTTTTTTGCCCGGCTCCACCGCTTCAGTTGCTGCTCTCTCTGCATCGCCACGGACTTCGTTCCAAAAGATTCTTGGTACAATATTTTTTCCGGGCGATTTTGTTTCGTGAAACGTGCACCCACTCCCCTCTGATGCTTGCCCAGGCGCTGCTCTATGCTATTCGTGATCCCGACATAGTAACGATCATTTTCACATTTTAAAATACACAAGTACCACATGCAGCCCTTCGACAAGCTCAGGGTGGTTCGACATTGCTCACTCCCACCGGAAATGGTGAGCAAGTCCAATGCTTCACAAAGTGAAGAATTGGACGCGTCGAACCATAGCGCTAACGGGATTTAAACCCGTGTTTCTGCCTTGAGAGGGCAGCGTCCTAGATCAGGCTAGACGATAGCGCCCTGATGGATCCAATTTATTTTCTTAATGGTTCCATTAGGGCTGCACTGATTTCCCGTTGATTTTCTCAATAGAAAAATCAGGCGCCCTGATGCACCTGTTAAATCAGGCGCCATAGAAACACGGGCCTGTGACAAACCTAACCCTCGATTTAAAAACAACTTCGGGAGGAATTAAGACAAGGGCAGTCCCAATCCTTATCAATTTCAGAACATCTGAAATTGGGGCAGCCCTTGTCGCCATTTAAAAACAAAAATTAAGACAAGGGCAGTATAGCTTTGCCTCTATAGAATGTCAACGGACACTCGCCCCGACTTTTGTTAAATTGAGCGAAACCGGAAGACAACGCCTTAGAACTTCCTGTCAACCTTGTCCTTCAGGTCGTACACGGATTTCTCAAGCATTTTTACGCGTTCCGACATGAACCGGTTCGCCTGTTCCAGGTCCCCGATGCGCCTCTCGAGGCTGTCCGAACGATCTTGCTTGAGGGTCTTCTCCATATCAGAGAATTCCGCCGGAGTTCCACTCATGCCTGTCCCTGCCGCTTCGGTCTCTTCCGCCCTCAAAATCGGGAGCGCAAAAGAAAGAAACAGCACTGCCAAAATCGAAATTGCTGCGATTTTTTTCATAGGTCACCTCGGGCGGGAGTATACCATATCTATAAGGAACGCAAAACGGGAAACCGAAACGGGCCACGGTCCACGCACCACGTACCACGTGGCCCGTGGTGCGTGGAACATGGAACGCCTGTTTTTCAGTTTCAGCCGCGGGGACAGTCCGCACAACTTTCAATAAAGGACAGCGGCAGTCCCAGAGGCGTTTTATCCTCTGGGATGGAATTTCGCGTGGACGGATTTGAGGCGGTTGCCGGAGACGTGCGTGTAGATCTGGGTCGTGGAAATATCCGAGTGGCCGAGAAGCTCCTGCACCACGCGCAAGTCCGCGCCGCGCTCCAAAAGATGCGTCGCGAACGAATGGCGGAACGTGTGGGGCGTGATCTCTTTGGTGATCCCAGCAAGTTTCGCGTATTTTTTGATCATCTGCCATACGAATTGCCGCGTCAATCCTTTCCCGCTCCGGCCCAGGAAAAAATGATCCGTCCTGGTTTTTAGTTTGGAACGGACTTTGGCAAGATAGGTCTGGCAAGCCGTGACGGCAACGCCTCCGAGCGGCACAAGCCGCTCCTTGTCCCCTTTGCCGCGGCACTTGATGAATTTATTATCCAGGTACACATGCGCTGCAGTGAGTTCCGTGATCTCGGAGACCCGCATCCCGGTCGCGTAAAGACATTCCAGAAGCGCCAGGTCGCGGATCCCTCCCGGCGTTTTCGTGTCCGGCGTTTTAAGCAGCGAATCCATTTCCTGCGCGGTTAAAAAATGCGGCAATTTTTTCCAGAGCTTCGGCGACTCCAGGACGCTTGTGATGTCCGCCGGGACGTGGCGCTCTTTGGTGAGAAACCGGTGGAAGAGTTTGACCGAGACCAGCCCACGAGCAATGGAGGACGATTCGAGCCCGCGCTTGCTTTCCGCGTTCAGGAATTTCAGGATGTGGGTCCGCGAGACCTTGCTCCAGTCCGAGACCTTTTCTTTTTTGAGGAAGGCATCATAACGGGAAAGGTCTTGGCGGTAGGCGTCGAGCGTGTTCTTGGCCAGCCCCTTTTCGACCGAGAGATAATCCAGAAACGCATCGTAGAGGAACTGGTTCTTGTCTTTGGGTTTGTCGGGAGCCGTCGCTAAAGTATCCATCACATGCAATATCGGCTAATCAGACGTCCGACTGGAGACTGCTCCATCAAAGGGTGCCGGGGTCTGTTCGTTTTTATTTTACCGGCGGTGAAGCGTGCATTTGACATCCCCCATGATTCTTTCCTCTGTATTGAGATAAGAACCGGCGGCGGGAGGCGCCGAGATCTGCTTTTTAAGCGTCTCATTGATCTTCATGATGTAAGGTCCCTTCTTAAGCTCCGCGAGAGGGATGTCGCGAACCACGAAAGGATACGCAAGCGTCGTGTTCACAGGATCGGTCGAGGGGGCGCCAAACGGCGTGACGGTGTAGGTCGCACTCATCTGGTTTGAGCCGAGATAAAAGGAAAGATCGAATGTTTTTTGTTTCGGGTTCTTCGTGCTCTCAAGACAGGAATTCTCCGGCTCGAATTTCAGTTTTGTGTGACCTGCCTGGCGCCGGATCTGATTGATGACACTGTTATCGATGAAAGAGTGGCCGGCCGCGTGCGAATCAAAGATCCTCCCGGCCACGACCACATTCCGGACCCACTTTCCCCCGTCATAGGAGGGCACGAGGTAAAGCCGGGTCGTAAAGACGGCCGTTTCGCGAAACTTCAGATCGACCACACGGTTCACGCTGACGTACTGCGCCCCGGTCTCCGTTTCCTTCTTGACCCAGGTGATATCCATATCAATATCGAGATCGTATTTTTCGACATTCCCCTGTTTTTCAAGCGCCGGGGAGAACCCGTCGTCCTGCATCCAGTCGATCTTTGCAAACGCTTCCCTGAAAGGAAAAACCGCCGTCAGGCAAACAACGAGAAAAATCCCGAAGAACATCCCGCTATGAATGAATCTTTTCATCCTCCTCCTTTCGAACCGGATCGCGACCGGCATCCGGTGCTTTTTTATTTTCTGGGCAGGGTGAAGATAAATTTGCTGCCTTTCCCGAGCTCGCTTTCGACCCAGATCCGGCCCTTATGAAGATCAATAATATCCTTGGTAATGGAAAGGCCCAACCCGGTCCCTTCCTCCCTTTCGGCCGTCAGACGTTCGAATTTATCGAACAGCTTCCGGAAATCTTCTTTGGCAATGCCGGGCCCGGAATCGGATATTTCAAAACGGGCCGCCTGGGGAGTGCCGGAAATACGGAGGGTGATCTTTCCGCCCGCGGGAGTGTACTTGACGGCGTTGCTCAGCAAATTGATGATCACTTCGGTCAGCTTGTCACGGTCCGCCCAGACCGTTCCCGCGCTTTCTGAAAAATCTTTTTCCAGGACCATCTTCTTTGCGGCGAGCTCATCGGCATTACTAGCGATGACTTCCTCGGCCACGGATGTGATCGGGACCTTTTCCTTTTTCAGCTTCATCTTCCCCGCTTCGATCTTGGCGAGGTCCAGAAGGTCCGTGACTAACCGGATAAGTCTTTCCGTGCTCCGGCGAGCGATCCCAAGCATCATCTTCTGTTTTTCGTTCACCGGACCGGCCGAGCCCTCATCGAGATAGGCCAGCGAAAGCCCCATATTGTTGAGGGGATTCTTGAATTCATGGGAAACATTGGCGACAAAGGCCGACTTCCGTTTGTCCATTTGTTTCAAAAGCTCTTCGGCCTTTTTTATCTTGCTGATGTCGTTGCCGACGCAGAGGACCTCTTGGGCCGATCCTTGTTTTCCGGAAAGAGCCTTGTTGGTCCAGGAGATCCACACACGCTCGCCGCTCCGGAGCATGTTTTCATTCTCATTATTCACATACTTGGCAGGATGACTTACCAGATCACGGATCATGATCTTCAGATCCTTGCCCGCGCTGTCCGTGACCGGGACAATGGTCCCGATCACGCTTTGACCCACGATCTCTTTTTCCTTAAATCCGAAGAATTTCTGCGCGAATTTATTGAAGAAAACGATCCGGCCCCGTGTGTCCATGCGCAAAATAATGCTGTTCGCGTCCTGGACCAGCCTGCGAAAATAATCCTCGTTCTCTTTTAAAGCGCTATCCGTCTTACTCTTTTTCATAGCTCCTGCCACGAGGCCGGTACTTCCCTGCCTGCCTGTTTATTTGGGAACGATCTTGTTAAATTTGGAACCCTCGATGTTGAGATTCCACATCAAACCTTTTTGTCCGAGGACATACGCAAGGATCGGCTCCTGCGTCTTGGTGGTGTCGATCGAAGCGTCCGCGCCGACCTTGATCAATGCCACCGAACCGTCCACGCCGGCTTTCCATCCGTCACTGGCCCTGAAATTTTTCAAGACATAATCTTCCATGAAGATCAGGTAAACGCTTTTCACCTGGCCGCCGAACTGAAAACCGATGGACCCCGTGATCGTGTTGTAATAATCCACGGTCTTTCCTTTGATCCGGAGCGCGCCGACCCCGTATTCTCCTCCGATCCCGATCCCGGCCTTGATCACACTCGGGAACACCAGCACCCCTTTGGCTTTCGCAAGCATGTCCTTCGCGCCAAAAACTTCCCGCTCGAAACGTTCCAACGCCGAGTCGACGCTCGCGTCAATTTCTTTCGCGGACTTGGCATACGAAACACCCGCGAAAAGGACGACGCCCAACAAAGCAAAACCGAGTACCCGTATCTTTGCACCCATCTTCATGAGATACCTCCGTTAACAAAACTGATGGCAGTCCCCTCTGAAAGTAAAAACCAGGACCGTCATTCGCCAACACGAACGGCGTGCCCTTCTTCGAGTAACTGATTGTTAACATACTGTTCTTTACCACCTTCGTTAGCAAGGAATACATCCGCCAGGTAACGGTCGTACTTGTCTGATTTGACGGTCCTGATGATGACTTTGGACGAGGGAGCGAGCAGCTTTTCTAAAAACTCCTTGGCGGCTTTGCCGTCCGCGGTCGCGATCTCGGGGGCATCCATGCCCCGAAGCCGGAGCGTCTGGACAGTCCGGAACCCGAACCCAAGGTCGATCACGGCCTTGATCGTGTCCCCATCAATAATATCCAGGACCTCGATCTTATAAGTATAAAGAACGTCTTCGCCCGCATCTTTCAGTTTCTTGTACTCACCGCCCCACACAACCTCAAGAATGTCATCGGGCTGAAAAGTGATTTTTTCGACCGGCTTGTAATAATTGGAAAAACCGAGATCCAGGACCCGCTCCCCTTCCTCCAGTCCAGCAACGACACGGTACGCATGCAAAATCCCGGGTTTGGCGGTGAGAACTTCTACCGGGGCAGATCTCCCAGGCTGGGTCACGTTCCGGACCTCGGAACGCAAACGATCACGAGACCAATTCTCCTTTTCAGCTTTGTCGACAAGAGTCTGACGTTTCTTGGCATCATTTACCGCGAGAAGCGACTCATACTCGCTCCAGCTCAATTTCCCGGCAGGCCGGGAAATCGGATAAGCCCTGGCGAATTGAAGCATATACCCCAGCTCCGTGTCGCTCATGCCAAGGTCCTTGGAGAGTTTGAGAAGGATCCTCTTTCCGTAATCCGCCCGTTCTTTATGCTGAAGCACATGAGCGTCGATCAGCTTCCCGATCTCCCACGCCTCGCGGACACGCTCCTGCTCGACGATCTTCTCCACGCGCGCCTGGCTCTCCGCCTTCGCCCCCCGGATCGCCTTCACTAACTCATCGTAACTCTGAACGGAAGTTGCTTGCGGTGAGCTTGTCGAACCCGTCGAAGGAACTGCAAAACTCGAGGAAACTAATTGGAAGAATAAAACGAAGGAAATTACTGCCACTCTCACCCCACCACGAATCAACATAGGCTTAGACCCTTTCAAAGCTTACCTGTCCCCGAGGTACCTCTTGCCCGCTAGCGCATCTTGGCAGGGCTGTCACCTATCGCCCCTTGCGTTTCATAAAGCATCCAAGCTCGCACTGAATCTTCCTTTGCATGTGTTTAGTTTGTATTCCTAATGCGCTCTTATAATTTTTCTCAGCAAGCTTCATATCACCACTTCGCAGATAAAACTTACCAAGTTGGTATAGATACATTCGTTTTAACGGCATATCCTCTGGTTTAAGATCGATCGCCTTTGAATAATACCGTTTTCCAGCAGCGAGATCGTTCTCCACTTTTAGCTTATAAAGACCCCATGTCGCATTCAAGTACGAGTGATTGGGAAATTTTTTAATCGCAGGATACAAAATAGTTCGCGCCATTTTATATTCACCCATATCTATAAAATCAAATGCGAATTCATTTAAATCGTCCGCGGTTTTCCTTTTTTGGGTTTTAAACCGAATTAAAGAAAATCTCAATGCAAGGTTTTTCAGACCTATTGCATTACACCCTCTAGCAAAACAGAGATAGCAACGAATATGCTTACGTTCCAAAGCCCGTTGAACATTCCGCCCAATTTGAGCAATCAGCTCTTTAGGCAAGCGGGTCGGCTCCTCCTTAGAGAGAAGAAACATTGCCTCATGAATCGCCCATTTATTTAAATCATATTCATACATTTCAATCAACAACTTCAAACTGTCCGAAATTTGTCCGTCTAAAAAAAAGGCTTTTGCTTTTATTGGAACTAGGTCATCGATAAGGAGAGATTCGTAAGTCGCCTTGGCGAGAAATTTTAAAACAGCTTTCGGGTTGCCGTTAAGATTCAACAGATTCAAATATTGACGCCGCAGATATTTATTACGAGGATTCTTTGAGAGGGCAATTTTTAATAGGCGAAGTCCTTCCTTGGATTGGCCAAGCTTAGAAAGGATCCTTCCTTTTAATGCCAACAACTGATCGTCGTTGGGACTAAGGAATAAACCCTGCGCCACCTCTCGTAATGCTGTTTGATATTTATTTTGATTTAACAATAATCGCGCCATGTGAAAAGAAATATGAGCGCTTTCATCCTTGGGAAGCAACCGCATTTCCCTTCGCGCTTCAGCCATCAATCGCGTGCGACCTTTCAGAGAAAGCTTATCTGATCCATCGATTCGTCTTAGCAATAAAATGATTTTTGCTGAGTACTTCTGATGGCGATGCGATTTTTTATTTTTTATACGTAGTCGTAATTTTTGGATTTCGCTTCTAATCAATCTGCGAAAAGCTGTGTCATCTTGCAACGAATATTCATTCCAGCTAATGTTAGAAATATCTGAAACATGTTTCGATATATCGATTTTTATCTTAGGTGCCGTCTTGGACGTTCGCCCAGCATCAGAAATCAGCGACTCAACGTTAATATTAGCGTCTTGTTCTTTGAGGATGATGCACGGCGTGTCATTAGCCAACGCCATACCTAGTTCAAGCATCACATTCGGCCTTAACCCATCGAGAATAACAATGCCAATATCACATTCTCTAGTGTATTTAAGAATGTCCACTAATAATGGCGTGCCACCAACACGCGCTTCATCTAATTTAATTGGGAAATAATTCAATTCGTTACTTAGGACATCACACAGCCTTTCAATAACTTTGGGGACATGATTTTCTCTTGTGGAATAGATCAAAAAACACGTCTTTTGGTCCTTGCTTTCTGCGTTGTGCGGTTTTATCCCATTATCTAAACTCATGCCAACACCTCCAAGATTAATGCTTGTTTTTAATAGCGTCTATTACAACAGGCGTCCCACCAAGGGATACCCTACGATCTGATTCTTCAAATCCTGACCCCTGATTTTTGGAGTTCGGACAAAAACTTTTTTTCATCCCAGATCTCGATGCCGAGTCCCTGCGCCGAAAGGTACCTGCTTGCCCGCCTTTGGCGGGGTACCGCTCTGCTCTATTTTTCCGCGACAATGAGCATTTCAAAATCGTCAGTGGTCAGTTTGTCGTTTCTTGAGTAGGCCCCGAGCTTCGCGCCAAAAATGTATATTTTTTTATATCCCAGCGTCTTTAAAAGCCACTTTATTTCGCTAGGCACATAATAGCGCTCATTGCTTTTGAGTTCTCTTTTGTTCCCGGAGTCATCTTCAATAACGGTTGTATTATGGTCCCGGAAAGTCATCAGATCAAAGGAGCACTCCTTACACTGGGACTGGCCTTCTTTCTGTTCTTTCTGCGCTGACTTATAAAATTCACTGACCGAATGAAACAGCGGGAACAATCCGTTTAATGTGGTGAAAATGAGCTTGCCTTTATCTTTGAGCGCCTTGGTGGCGTTCTTGAGTATCTCAAAATTCATCTCATCTGTTTCCATGAGAGAGAATCCGCCTTCACACAGCATGATCACCAGATCAAATTCGCCGGCAAAAGAGAGCTTGCGCGCATCTTGTATTTGAAAATCGATGGTCACCCCTGCCTCTTGCGCCTTTTCCTTTGCTCTTTTTATCTGATTCCCGGAAAGGTCAACGCCGGTAACGTTATAGCCCCTTTTCGTAAGTTCGATCGAATGCCTGCCTGTTCCGCATCCGACATCAAGGATCCTTACATTTTTGTTATGCTTTAACTCCTGTTCAATAAAATTACATTCCCCAAGCGTCCCCTGAACGTAACATTCTTTATCGTATTTCTGTGCATAGTTTTCAAATAATGTTTCATACCATGGCTTCATCGTTGTCCTCTTCTTTCTATAATTCCCGGGGACCCGCCACTGAAGCGTCGTCGGGCAAGCACATCACTTAACCCCCGATTTCTCGAGCTCAGACAAAAACTTTTTTTCGTCCCAGATTTTGATGCCGAGTTCCTGGGCCTTCGCCAATTTACTGCCGGCGCCGGGGCCGGCGACAAGGATGTTGGTTTTTTTGCTGACAGAGCCCGAGGGGTGGGCGCCGAGCTTGCGCAAAAGCGCCTCGGCGGCGGAGCGTTCAATACTTTCAAGCGTGCCAGTGAGGACAATGGTTTTGCCGCGGAACGGATTGTCCCCCGCGACTTTTTCCACAATGTCCATCTGAACGCCGGCGCTCTCAAGTTTTTTGAGGAGTTTTTTCGCGGAAACGTTGGCGAAAAATTCCACGATCCGCCCCGCCGTCACAGGGCCGATCTCACGAATGCCTTCCAGGTCTTCCAGCGTGGCCCTGGAAAGTTTTTCGATGCTCCCGAATTTTTCCGCGAGAATAAAAGCCGTGTGCACGCCGACATCCAGAATACCCAAGGCAAAGATCAGGCTCGGCAAAGGCCGTTTTTTGCTTTGCTCGATCCCCTCGACCAGATTCGCCGCCGACTTCTCCCCCATCCGCTCCAGCGCTTCGAGCCCTGCTTGTTTCAGCGTGTAGAGATCGGCCAGGTCTTTCACAAGACCTTTCTGCACGAGCTGGTCAATAATGGAGACGCCGAGGTTCTCAATATCCATGGCCTCGCGGCCGGCGAAATGCTTGAGCGCGCCCTTGAGCTGGGCCGGACAAAGCGGGTTCAGGCACCGGACCGCGACTTCTTCGCCGTACTTTCCGGCTTTCTCGCCACAGACCGGACACTTTTTCGGGAAAATAAATTTGTCGGGATTTCCCCTGCGCTTGTCTTTATTGACTGAAATGACCTGAGGAATGATCTCCCCGCTTTTCTCGATCAAAACCGTGTCTCCGGGCCGCGCGTCCAGACGTTCAATTTCATCCTGGTTGTGGAGACTTGCGCGCGACACCGTGGTCCCGGCAAGCTGGACAGGCGTGAGGATCGCGACCGGCGTCAGGACTCCGGTGCGTCCCACCTGGACCTTGATATCTTCAAGGACAGTTTCGGCCTGCTCCGCCGCGTATTTATACGCAATCATCCATCTCGGCGATTTGGAAGTCATGCCCAGCGTCTTCTGATCCTCGAACTGGTCGACTTTTACCACCACGCCGTCAATTTCATACTGAAGCGCGTCGCGTTTCTTTTCGATCGCATCCACCACACCGAAAACCTCGTTCAGGGTCTTGCATTTTTTCGCGTCCGGGATCACTTTGAATCCAAGTTCTTTCAGGAACGCCATCGCCTCGCTTTGGCTCTGGGGTGGCTGAGTTCCCTCGTAACGCGCCAGGCCATGAATAAGAGCGTCGAGTTTGCGGCGCGCGACGAGTTTCGGGTCGAGGAGTTTCAAGCTCCCCGCGCAGGCGTTCCTGGGATTGGCAAAAAGGTCGTCGCCCTCTTTTTCCTTTTCCGCATTGATCTTTTCGAACTGGTCTTTGGAAATATAAGCCTCGCCGCGCACTTCCAGAAGCCTCGGGACCGGACCCTGAAAAGAGCTTCCGGGGGCCGGAAGCCGGAGCGGAATGGAACCGAGGGTTTTGATATTTTCCGTGATGTCGTCGCCGTAGCGTCCGTCGCCCCGCGTGGCGCCGAGCTTGAGGATGCCTTCTTCATAAACAAGCGCGATGGAAACACCGTCGACTTTTTCTTCCACAAAATAGGAGAAGGGTTCGCCGCCGAGGCCTTTTTTGACGCGGGTGTCGAATTCCTCCAGTTCCTTGCGGGAATACGTGTTGTCGAGCGAGAGCATGGGGACTTTGTGCTCGATCGTTTTGAATGACTTGAGCGGCGCGCCGCCCACGCGACAGGAAGGAGAATCCGGGGTCAGGAATTCAGGGAATTCTTTTTCAAGATCGAGGAGCTCACGCATCAGGTGATCGTAATCACGGTCCGAGATCACGGGTTTCGCCTCGAGGTAATAGAGGCGGTTGTGCCGTTCGAGCTCGGTCCGCAATTTCTGGATCTTTTTTGCCGCTTCGTTTTTCGTCATAAATCCCTTACTGTTTTCAGAGCAATCGATAAGCCAACGAGGAAGGCAACCCTTCCGCCAGGATCTTCTCCGAGGCTCGCTTATTATCGTAAGGCAGACGCACGATTTCAAACGTTAATTTGTCTTCGTCCAGAATACCGAACGAAAGGCGCCAGTCGCGATCACGGGGCTGGCTAATACTTCCGGGATTCAGGAGGTACCGTTCGTTTTTCCGGAGTTTCAAAACACCTTCCTTCAGATAACCCCCGGTCGCCTCTTTTTCCGCGAAAAAAGACGGCACATGGCTGTGGCCGACAAACCCGAAACTGGTTCGCAGGGCCAGAAATGATTTGTAGGCGTCGCTTTCATCGAAGAGATAATGGAATTCCTCGGGGCTATGCAAAGTGCCGTGCGCGAGGGTGATGGCTCCCTCGCTTTGAAGGTAAGGCAGGTCCTTGATCCTGGCGACGAGCCCCGGTCCGAGCCGTCCGGCAGTCCAGTCAATTGCTTCGCGGGCCGAGGACGTGAATTTTTCACGAATCTTGTCGTGGACCACCGCCGCCTCGTGATTTCCCATCACATGAAGCCCGGCGCTCTGAAGCGCCCACGCCAGACATTCGTTCGGGTTCGCGCCGTAGCCCACGGAATCTCCCAGGACGACGAACCGCGACAAGCGGCTTTTTTTTGCATATTCCAGCGCCGCTTCGAGGGCTTCCAGATTGCCGTGAATGTCAGCGAAAATCGCGTAGCGCATACTTCTCCCCCGACCCGATTTAATAAGCGATCCCAAATCCCTTAAAACATCCCTGGGCCGCGGACCAATGAGCCTCGACGTCCCGGATGTAATCTTTCATGCCGGATTCGCGGAGCGCGGAAAGGAATTCCACCAAAGACGGCTCCTCGCCTTCCGCGGTCACTTCGACGCGGCCGTCGTCAAGATTGCGGACAAATCCTGTCACGGGAAAACGCCGGGCCAGGCGCTCGGCCGTAAAGCGGAATCCCACGCCTTGCACGGTGCCGCTAAAAAAAAGCTGCATCCGTTTTGTGCTCATCGCATCGCCCGGGTCGCTTTGAGGCAATTGCGGAAGTGATACGCGACCACTCCGAACGCGACGCTCACATTCAGAGAGTTCTTCAGTCCCGCCATGTCGATCTCGATCGTTTCGTCGCATAAAGATACCAGGCCGTCGGAAACTCCGGCAACTTCATTGCCGACCACAAGGCAGACGGGATCCACGGGATGGTAATCCTGATAAGGAATGCTTTCGGCGAGTTGTTCGAGAAAAACGATCCGGTAACCCTGCGACTTCAGTTCTCGCAAGACTTCACGGGCGTCGCGACGGTATTCCCAGGGCACTTCTTTTTCGGCGCCCAGGGCGGTCTTGGTGATCTGGGTGTCGGGAGGATGTCCTGTGATACCGCAAAGCCATAGTTTCCCGACGCCGGCGCCGTCGGCTGTTCGGAAGATCGACCCGACATTGTAGAGACTGCGGATATCATTCAGGACCGCGCAAAACGGCAGCCGCGGCTCTTTTTGCCGGGTTTCCTGGCGGGCCACGAGTTCCGGATGGCTTAGTTTTCTCACGGTCAGGTCGCCGCCGTTTTTTTGTCCCAGGCCAGATAGCGGCGGTAGCCCCAGTGGTACACAGATTCAGGGATCCGTTTGAAAAACCATATCACGATCCCCCACCAGGCCGGCACGTACGCGATCCTTTTTCCTTTTTGGATAGCGGCATAGATCGCCTCCGCCGCTTTTTCTGGAGAAATGATCCCGAAGAGCCCCTTACGGCCACGGACCATGTCGGTGTCCACAAACCCGGGACGAATGTCGATCACCTGGATGGCGGTATTTGAAAATTTCTGGCGCAGACCTTCCATGTAATTGGAAATAAAAGCCTTGGAGGCATTGTAGGCCGGAGAACGGCCGCTCCCGCGGTGGCACGCCACCGACGAGATCCCCACAATGCAGCCGGAACCTTTCTGGGAAAAATAATCCGCGGTCACGTTCGCCACGGCGGCAAAGCCCAGCGCGTTCACCTTGATCATTTCTTCTTCCAGGTTCCACTGCAATTTCTCATTTTGACAAAGCACCCCGGCATTGATGATCACAAGATCCAGCCCATGCAAAAGCATGATCAGATTCCGGAGACTGTGGATCGCCTCCCGGGAGTCGCGGACATCGATCTCCTTGACGATGCTTTCCCCGGGCAGTTCTTTTTGAAGCGCCTGCAATCGCTCGAGCGAGCGGCCGGTCAGAGCGATCCGGTAACCTTCCGCGGACAGTTTCCTGGCAAGGGCACGGCCGATTCCCGTGCTGGCCCCGATCAGGATGGCTTTTTTCTTGGAGGATTTCATGGAGGTTATTCTATCTTAATTGGGCTTCGCTTGAAACTCCTTTGGACACAAAAAAGGCGCTGCTTTCGAAAAAACAGCGCCTTTCTGCGATCCTGGATCAAACCCCGAGTTTTTCGGCGTTCTTCCTGGCGTTCTTTTCAGATTCTTTTTTCGCCTTCTTGGCTTCCTTCTCGACTTTTTTCTGAGCTTTCTCGGCTTCTTTTTGAGCCTTCTTGGCTTCCTTCTCGGCTTCCTTCTGCTTTTTCTTAGCTTCCAGATCGGCCTTTTCTTTCTCTTTTCCGGCTTTCATTTCCTTATCCGCAAGGCCCGGAGGAACCTCGCTGCCATGCCATCCTTTTTTCTCGCCCTTCGTCCAGCCGGAGGGATTTTCTCCTTTGTCTTTTGCAAAAGCCGCGCTTCCGCCGACGGCAAGACCCAACGTCACCACCGAAATACACATCCAGGTCAGAAGATTTGTTTTCATGGTAGGCTCCTTTCGTTTTTGAAATTCAGGTCCGTTAAAATCCATAAATCCGGGATCGAACGTTATCCTTTTTTAGGTGAATGAAGCGAAACGAATTTCTCCACGGAACGATTGTATGTCTTTTCGACATCTTGGGGGAAATAACAGGCGGGTAACTGATTCTGGCTTCGGTGGTAAGCCACACACTCGCAACAGATCCCCTTGCGGGAACAAGGTTCGTAGGAGCAATTACAACGCTTCTTATTGACCTCGAGCTTGCATTCCATAATTGAAAGGGCCTCTTACAAATTATCGGGGTAGTAGGATTTGGCGCCTTCCGCTTCGCTTCAGGTCGGCCACCCGCCCTTACAAACATGACATGCCTCATGTTTGTAACCAAGGGCTCCCTTCAAATCCTACACCAGAAAGGGCCTGGCCAGAGCCAGGTCCCGATATTCCTTGATTTTTCTTTTCTAAAATAAAAATCGGGGTAGTAGGATTTGAACCTACGGTCTCTACGTCCCGAACGTAGCGCGATACCAAGCTTCGCTATACCCCGATAATTTGACTGAGAATAAAAAATAAACTCATTTGCCTATTTCATCCACCTTTGGCGGATTCGGATTTGCCGCCAGACAGCGCGGCGGACCTGTCCCAAAGCGCTGTCGGACGGACCCGCCATCGCTTTGTGGCGAGGAACCTACGGTCTCTACGTCCCGAACGTAGCGCGATACCAAGCTTCGCTATACCCCGATGAACCTTATAATCTTTCCAAGAGACATCGGGAGCAATCCTGATTTCCTTAAAAATTCTTTATAGAGATCAGGGTACCCCGATGAACTTTACATCAAACTGGAAGCGACTTTACCACACCCACTCTAATCTCACACAGGGACTCCAAACAGCGCTGTGAATTGGTGCGGCCCATCCTAGAGCTTGTTGCTCCAGGCGGAATCGAAACGGCGGGGATTATATCACCCTCGTGAGGAGTATTCAATCAAAGGCATTAATATTAATCATTCACCACCAGGTCGGCGGTGGCGGCGACCTGCTCAGGAGTAAGCGGGAGCGCACTTTCACGATGAGGCTGCGAACCTCGGGTCAAAAGCGCCGCTTCCATGACTTCTTTGAACACAGGAGCCGCTACCGTACCGCCATAGTAAAGGGGTCGGGCTTCATCCAGCACAACCACCATGGCATAGCGGGGATTATCTGCAGGCGCGAAACCGATGAAAGAAGACATGAAGGCGTCATGGGAATATCCTTTGCCATTGGGAAGGATCTTCTGTCCCGTACCGGTCTTCCCTCCCACCAGCACATCCGGGATCTTGGCCTTGGTTCCCGTTCCCCGTTCCACCACTTGCGTCAGAATCTCACGCATGGTTGCCGCGGTTTCGGGCTTGATCACCCTCTGCTTGATAAAAGGTTTCTTCTCCTTGACCGTCACACCGGCGGGGTCCTGGACCTTGGCAACAATGTAGGGTTTTACGAGATAACCTCCGTTGGCGACCACAGACACCGCGGTCACCATCTGGATGGCAGTGACCATCACTTCCTGTCCCATGGGAATATTGTAGGGCGACGTCTTGGACCACTGCGAAGGCGGCCTTGTGTAGCCGGGAGCTTCCCCTGCCAGATCGATACCGGTCCAGGTCCCGAACCCGAATCCTTTTACATAATTTTGGAATTTTTGAGCTCCCATCTTGAGAGCCATTTTCACGGTCCCGATATTACTCGATTTTACGATCACCTCCATCATGGGAAGCACGCCATAGGGATGCACATCGCGCAACACCTTGAAGCCGTAATTCCATTTCCCGTTCTCGCAAAAAAAGGTCGTTTCAGGCGTGACGACCCCCTCATTCAAAGCGCCGCTCGCCGCTACGATCTTGAACACCGACCCCGGTTCATACATGTCGGTGATCGCGCGATTGCGTTTTGCGTCCGGTCCCACATTCGCGTAATGATTGGGATCAAAGCCGGGCTGATTGGCCATCGCCAGGATCTCTCCGGTCCTCGGATCCATCACGATCGCCCACGCCCCCTTGGCCTTCCACTGTTTGAAGGCGCGTTCCAGCGCTTTTTCGGTCAGATACTGGAGATGCTGATCGATCGTCAACACAATACGGTTCCCATCGATCACAGGCAGACTTCTTATTTCAAACGCCTTGATCTCCCGTCCTTTCGCATCGCGTTGGGTCACTCGCTTGCCGGGTTTTCCGCGAAGGTCGCCATCCATGGATCGCTCGAGCCCCTCCACCCCCTGGTTATCCACCGTCGAAAATCCGAGCACCTGGGCCAGCATCGTTCCCTGGGGATAGAACCGTTTGTATTCTTCCAGAATGCCAAGCTCGGGACAATCGAGTTTCCGGATCTTGTCGGCCTCATCGAAAGTCACGCGCCTTTTAAGCCACACAAACGATTTGTCCCGGCTCAGCCGTTCCTTCACCCATTTCGGATCAAGCCCCAGGATCTTCGCGATCTTCCGGCTGAGGTCTGCGCGTTCTTCATCCTTCAGGGCGCGCGGAACGGCATAAATGGAAGGGATCTTCAGATTGGTCACGAACTCTTTCCCATTGCGATCTGTTATGGGACCTCGCAAGGGCGGCACATCGATCGTCACATAATGCTGGCGGTGCGCCAGCGTGAGAAGCGAGGATTGGTGGAACCAGGTCAGTTGAACGATCTGATAGATGACCAGGCAAAAAAGAATGAAGAGGACGATGTAGAGGAACCAGAACCGTCGCGGCGAAAGTAACGCGCGCATTTTTTAGGAGGAGAGATCGGTCTTGGCCTGGGCCGTTTGGATCCACCGGCCAAGAAAACTTGAGACCTCAGAGGAAAAAGTGCGCGTGACTTTTTGTTCCGACGCTACGGGAATAGCCAGCTGGGGCACGGGCGGGACTTCCACGACTTGGATCTTGTTGGGAAGCGCCAGCCCCATGTCGTGACGTTTCATTTTTTCTTCAAGAAGACGGGGGGCTCTCAGCTGGTCGACCTTGTACTGGAATCTGCGAAGCAATTCCTGTTTCTCGGCAACGGCGCGGGAACTCTTATGGATATCAAAGGAGACAAGGACAGAAGAAACCTGCAGATGCACATAAAAAAGCATCGAGCAGGTCAGGATGGCGATAAGCACTAATATTTTTCCGCTGCCTCTCATGATAGTTTCTCGATGACTCTTAGTTTTGCACTTCTCGCTCTTGGATTATTCAATATTTCCGGACGGTTTGCAACTACTGGTTTTCGGAAAATCAAATTTCCGCATTCTTCATCGTCCCATTTCCGGAATTGTTGCTTCACGATGCGGTCTTCGATCGAATGAAAGCTAATAACACCGAGCCGGCCGCCCGGCATCAGATGGTTGAACGCCGCAGCCATGCCTTCCTTGAGCGCCTCGAGCTCATCATTCACGCCAATGCGAAGCGCCTGAAACACTTTCGTTGCGGGATGGCGCCGTGCCCAGGAAGGCCGGTGCCCTTTTTTAAATCGCATGCCAGCGGGCAACGCCAACTCCAGCGTCTGGTTGAGATCTTCGATGGTTTGGATAGGATGTTCGCGCCGGCGCTCCACGATCACGCGGGCAAAACGCCGCGAGTTGCGCTCTTCGCCATAATGATAGAAAAGGTCCGCGAGCTCAACCTCCGACATTTCGGCGAGCAGTTCTGAGGCTTTACGACCCACTTCCGGGTTCATCCGCATATCCAATTCCCCTTCTGTTTGGAAACTGAAACCGCGCTTCGCATCCGCTAACTGTTCCGACGAGGTGCCGATATCCAGGAGCGCCGCATCGAATCCTTCCACACCCAATCCAGGAAAAACCTTTTCAAGATTCCTGAAGTTCTCGTGCACCAGCTTGACCCGCGGGTCTTCCTGGAATAACGCCCGGCATCGTGCGATCGCCTCCGGATCCTGATCGAACCCGATCAGTTTTCCCGAGGGGCCTATTTGCTTGAGAAACTCTTCCGAGTGTCCCCCGCTCCCCAGGGTCCCATCCATCACAACCGCCCCGGGCTTTAAAGCGAGATACTCAAGAACTTCCTGTAAAAGAACCGGATTATGACGCAAAGCTGAGGATCGCCTCTGCTTCCGTCGAATAACTTTCCATCAATCCATTAACCCCGATCATTTGAAAGGTTCTTTCCACTTCCGGGCGCAGGTTGCACAACTTGATATCCCCTTTTTGCTCGCGCACCTTACGCAGGCGATCCACCAGAATGCCGACCCCTGCCAATTCCACATGCTTCGTGTCTTTCAGGTCCAGCAAAAGACGCTTGTGGTTCCTGTTAAGCAAACGGTTCATGCGGCCCTTCATCTTGATCATGCTGAGCGCGTCGAGATCCCCGTTGAAACGCAACACATCCACTCCAACCTTTGTCCTGGCGTGATAGACCATAATGGCTCCTTTTCTATTCCGCTGCTAATTTTTCTGCGAGTTCTTCGAAATGGTTCTTATGATGATCAAAAAAGCCCTGCCACTTTTCTTTGGACCAGATCTCTATGCGACTTGAAACACCGACAATGATGACCTCTGTCTTGATGTCGGCATAGGTCTTGAGATAATCCGGAATGAGGATCCTCCCCTGCTTGTCGCAAACCACTTCCGACGCGCCGGAGAAGAAAAGTCTGTTGAAGGTTCGGGATTCAGCTTTGGTGAAAGGCATGTCACGGAATTTCTTTTCTTCCGTCTTCCATTGTTCTTCTGTAAAAACAAACAAACATTGATCCAGACCGCGGGTGATGAAGAAACGTTCCACGTAGCGTTCCTTGAAGATCTCCCGGAACTTGGCGGGAATCATCACGCGGCTTTTGGTATCGATCACATGTTCGAATTCACCGTAAAACATGGATTCTCTTTCCTTTCAGGGTTCCCACTATCTCCCACTTTCCCCCACTTCTTTATCGGCGGTAGTATATATTTCCCTTAGAATTGTGTCAACATTCTTTTTTACAGGGAAACCGCTACTCAGGGAGCTCCCTCCTTCCGAAGCATTCCCTATAGGAGAGCCGGAAAGCAGCAAGGCATGGGATGAAGAAAGAAAAAAGGCGAAAAGGGATTAATCGACAGAGGTCAGGATCAACCGAGGATCAGAACGGGAGAAAACTAACTTTCGAAGTAGAGAATGCGGGAGCAATTCTCACAAACAATGATCTGCTCACCCAGCCGGATCTCATTGAGAAGTTGCGGGCGCAACTTCATCTGGCACGCGGCACAAACCTCACCGCTTACGACGGCAAGAGCAAGCCCCTGCTTTTTAAGAGCGATCCGGCTGTAAAGCTCTCCGAGCTCGGGAGGTAATTGGGCCACAGATTCTTCACGCTGTTTTTTCAGATCTTCAAGGCGCCCCTGCAAAGCTTTTTCCTGACCGGCCATTTCGTTGTCCCGGTCCTGAAAAGATTTTGTGATGGACGCGAGCTTTTCTTTTTCTTTACGCGTCTCTTCTTTCGCCGCATCCACCTCGTCCATAATGTGAATGATCCCCTCTTCGAGAAGTGAATTATCGGCCTTGAGAGAAGCGATCTCCTGCTGGAGCGCGCCGTATTCCTTGTTGGTCTTTACTTGGGATAGCTGTCCATCGAGCTTTTTGATCTGCATTTCTTTTTGGGCAAGCTCCAGCTCTTTCTCCTTCAACTTCAATTGAATATCCTTGAGGGATTTTTCCAGCTCATGGGAACGTGTTTTCTCGAGCTCCAGTTCGGATTTGAGCTGAGCACGCTGGGAGGGAATCTCTTCCAGAAGGATATGGGCGTGATGCATCTCACTGTCCAATTGCTGGGCTTTTTTCAGGACATCAAGGTTCTGGGTAATGGGGCTTGCCATAAGTAGCAGGGATTATAGAAGAGATGACAGGTACCATCAAGGACGAAATGCAGCAGAGGGATCCGGAGGGCCGGCTTCAGACCCGATGCAGGGCCAGAGACAACTCGGCAAGGCCTGCAATTTCTTGTGGCGTCAGGCGACCTCTTTGTAAAAAACTCTTCGCGGAAGCATATGCGTGAGGGGGCATCTCCTCCCCGTGAACCGGGCTGGGGATCTGCGCCGACGAAGGGATCCATTTGCATATCCGGACACCGAGCTTTTCCCTGTCCGAGATACCAAGTCCTGCATATTCAAAGAAACTCAAGCGATCGCTAAAGCCGTTCATCCTGCAGATCTGTTGGCGATCCAATTCCGGATAGAAAAGATAGAGCACCGCATCGCTGGGCATCAGCACCCAGAGTTTCCGGATCTCCCCTTGCAATTCTTCCACGGAAAAATCCCGCATCGAGCGATAAAAGATACGCGCCCAGACCAGCGCATCCTTGCTTTTAAAAAGGAACGGAGTGCCGTTCACATCTTCCAGGATCACTTTATCCGCGTGAAGTTCCTGGATCGACGAACGGATCGACTGAAAGATCTCCTGGCGGACCACGCGCTCGGAGGTCGCAATCATCGGGCCACCTCGGCAAAGGCACCGGCTTGCATTTTTCTTTCCACGGATTCGATCCATCCGGCCAACACGAACTTCTGAAGACTGGGCCTCGCATTCCACGACTGATACCGCAAAGGCTCCGTATGAAGGGCCGAGGAAAAATGCTGCGCGGGATCCGCAAGGTCCATCCACCCGAGCCATCCAAGCTGAACGTCGAGATTCTTGAGCGCAAAATCTGAAAATCGGTCAAAGATCATATCCCCTTTGGCCTCCTCCGCTCTCCCGGCCAAAGTGATATAAAATTCGAGTTGCGGGTTAAGCGCGAGTCCGACTTTCATCATTTTGTAGCCTTCCGTCAGGGACTCCGCCGTGGGCTTCAAGAGCAGCACCCATTTGTCCAACAAAGAAACAGCCTTTTCAAAGTGAAGGAGGTGACGAGACTCGAAATCCAGGAAGATATCCCGGCTTTGAAGTACTCCCTCGGCTCGAGGCATAAAGGGCCCGCTGACCAGATCACGGAGTTCATCCCAATAAAGACAATAGCGCTGGAGATGCTCGCCAAATGACTCCGGCATGTCCTTCCCCGTTCCGGAAAAACCCCCGGCGTAACGCGATAGAACGCTGAGAAGCGAGCAGGCCTTGCCGGAAGACGCGACCTGCGAAGCAAAAAATGTGTTCAAGAGAAGCGAATCACCCTCGCAGTCAGGGCTTGAAACGCCAAGCACCTGGATTTCGGGAGAACGACGGACCGGAATCTCTTCGGCCGCGGCGGTGAAAAGCGGCGAAATATCCTTCAATCCCCGAATGAGTTTTTTAGGATCGTCCATCAGGCAAACTCCACGTAAGAGTCAACACCGCCATAGGCATTTTCTTTCTGCGCCGGCTGGCTGGGATCCACCTGCCACTCGCCATCGACAATAAACTTGTACCGGAACGTCTTGAGCTCCACCGAAATAACCTTTTGCCAAAGTCCGTCCTGATCCCGACGAACGAGCGGCTCCGGGACCCAGCGATTGAAATCCCCGGCAATTTCCACCGAAGAAGCTGTCTTGCTTGAAAACTGGAAAAGGATCCCATCCGAGATCTGGCGCGGCCCGAAATGGTTCTTGTAGACATGCTCCCAGCCGAGCTCCTTTTCCGGAAGCTTCCGGTTCCAATCCCGCTCGAGATATTCGACCGCCAGATTCAGATAATCCTGAAAAGCCGCCGATTGGGGCGCATATTGGGCAATACTCTGCCCCGCAGCGGCCGCCTCTTTCAGGCCCACATGTTCATGGATGATCGTGGTAAAAAGACGGTTCTGAAAATGGGCCCTGACTTCCTCATAGATTTCATGAGAAAAATTCACTTCGGAATTAAAAAGCGTCAAAAGTGCGTGCACAGCCAAAGGCGTCTCGCGGCTCCGGTTCACGACCTGCAGCGTCTCTGAGATCTTCGCAAGCCCGTGAAGTGAAAAAAAAGATGGTTCGACCGGAACCACGACTTCATCCGCGGCGTTCAGGGCATTCCAGGTGAGGATCCCGAGATTCGGAGGGCAGTCCAGAACGACAAAATCATAATGACGTCCGTCCTCATCGATCCGAGTCAGCAGATCGCGGAGCTTGAGGTGGTAATTAGGCATAAATCCGAATTCTTCCTCAAGGGCATTCAGGCTGGCATTGCAGGGGATGATATCGAAATCAGGTTTCAGGTTCCGGATCACTTGCGAGAAAGGAGGGGCAATACGCTGAAGCGGGCTCAAGAGATCATAGAGGGTTGACACCCCCTTCTGGGTCTTGATCCCCAACCCGATCGTGGAATGTCCCTGCGGGTCCAAATCGATCACGAGAACTTTCTTTTGCAGAAAATTCAGACACGCCGAGAGATTGATGCTGGTCGTGGTCTTGCCACACCCGCCTTTTTGGTTCGCGATAGCGATAATTCTCAAAAAGTCGTCTCCTTGAGTTAACAATAGTTGTACTAATATAACGGCTTCGCTTAGTAAAGCTTTATAGTAATGAAGCCGCCCTAGAGGAGATCAAAATCTTTTGGGTAAGATCGATAAGAAGACAAAAAAAGCAAAACAGCTTTAATGAGATCTATCGGTCAGGAAGGCTTATCGGACGGAAGAAATGCGGGACGCTTAGCAGTGCAGTATTAGTGCTTCTCAAGCATAAGAAGCCGCTCGATCGGGACCACCCCTTTAATATCCCCGGCTCGATCGGTCACAACGGCATACGATTGGCGTTTCTTCTGAAGGGTCAGAAAGGCCTTCTCCAGAGAGGTGTCTTCCGGGATAAAAATAGGCGCCCGGAGGAAATCATGAAGCCCCTGAGCATTCTCCTCTTCCCAGAGGATATCGAAGACGTAGACCATCCCCATAACAATGGACGGTATTTCCTCGTAAACGAGCATCATACGGACATGGGTCTCACGCGCGATCTGCTTGACGTCTTCGATCTTGCTATGAATATCCACCATCGGCACCTTCCCCACCGGGACCATCACGGAAGAGACGTGGATCCGCTCAAAATCAAGAATGGTGTGGATTAATTTTTCTTCCTGGGGCCCTACGATGCCCCGCTGCGTGCTTTCTTCAATGAGCGATCGGAATTCTTCTTCGTTCACAAAGATATCCCGAACCACTCCCTGCTGAAAAGACGGCCAGAAAAAGTTCAGCATCTTGAAAAAGAAAATGATGGGCCCATAGAGAACCGCCTTCAGGCCCTTCAGCCAGAAAGTCTGCCCCAGCAGGAAAGGGATAGCGTTTAAACGACCGTAATCCTTCGGAGCCATCTCCGCAAATATGATCAATACCGGAGCGATCGCCACCATCACGGCCCATTCGCTGCTCCAGCCGAAATATTCCTTAAAAACATAAGTCGCGATCGAGATCGCCGTGACGTTTACCACATTATTCCCGATCAGGATCGCGGTCAGGAAATAATTGGGATGCTGCTGGAGTTGCATAATGAACCTGGCTTTTTTGTCTCCGGCATCCGCCATTTCGCGAAGCCTCAGTTTATTCGCCGAAACAAAAGCCATCTCAACCCCCGAAAAGAACGCGGAGGCCACCAGGGATAAGAAAAAAAGCGTCAGAAGACCGATCATGATTTCCTCCTGACGGTCACCTGGTGGATACGCTGACGAACCATATCCTGGATCACAAAATCGAACGGCTCCGTGTTTAAAACCGCGCCCTTCACGGGAACCACTCCCATTTTTTCAAAAAGATAGCCCCCAAGCGTCGCAGCTTCCTCCGCCTCCAGATGCGAGGAAAAAAAATCATTGAACTCCGCAAGACTGACTTTTCCCTCGACCAGATAAAGATCCTCGCCCAGGCGGCGGATAGGGTTTTCGACTTTGGCATATTCGTCATAGAACTCCCCGAAGATCTCCTCAAGGATATCTTCCTGCGTGACCACTCCGGCCGTCCCGCCAAATTCATCCACGCAAACCGCGAAACGCTCATTCTTATTCCGGAACGTTTCCAAAAGGTCATCGATCCGTTTGCTTTCCGGGACAAAAAGCGGCTCCTGCATGACTTGCTTGATATCGGGAAGCGGTACCTGCAAAAGATAGTTTTGCGACTCCACAACCCCCAGGATGTGATCCAGGGAACCTTGAAAAACGGGCAACCGGCTAAATTGGAATTTTCGGATAAGTTCTTCGTGCTTTTCCGAAGGCTCTTCAATGTCCAACCCGATCAGGTCGGTGCGCGGCGTCATGATATCCTTGACCGGACGTTCCCCCAACTCCAGGAGCTTCTGGATCATATGGCGCTCCTGCCCTCCCAAAACACCCTCTTCCTCCCCGATCTTGACAAGCACCTTGAGCTCTTTTTCGGAGATCATGTCCGATTGTTCGATCTTTTCGTGAACAAGAAAGGACAGAATACGGTCGGTCACAAAACGCATCAGGATCCTGAAGGGAGCCAGCAATGTGATAAAGAATTTGAGAGGCAACGATACCCACAGGGCCATCTGGATCCGCGACCGGACGGCCAGGATCTTGGGAAGCATCTCGCAAAAAACGATCAGGAAAACAGTGAACGCCGCCATGATCATGCCGAGTCGCGCATTCCCGAAAAGATTAAGGACAATGAGCGTGACCGTCGCCGTCGCGAGCGCATTCACCGCCAGATTTCCGATCAAGACCGTACCGAGCGTCTTGCGGGTGTTTGCAATTGTTCAAAGATCCATTTTGAAAGATGCGGGTATTGTTCCTTGAGTTTTCGCTTATCCAACTTGGAAAGAGAAAAAAGGGCTGTTTCGGACGCAGAAAAGAAAAAGGAAAGCAGGAAGAGCACCCCCAAAATGATCCCATGCAACGTGGTGTTCATGGCCTAGTCGTCCCGGTAGAGTTTATGAGCATGAATGTATTGAAGAACCTTCGGAGACACGTAATCGGCCACATCCCTTCCGCACTTGATCGCTCCACGGATCCCCGAGGCCGAGATTGGGCATAGCGGCATCTCGATCCAATCGACACGGGCACCCTCCGGCGAATGAACGTCGCAGGAACCTCGTTTCGCCGCCAAAAACCGGACCTTTTTCTTGAGCTCGGCCGCACAATGCCAGCCATCGATCCCCTCAAAAGCATCTTTCCCAAGGATGAAAAAAAATGAAGCCTCCGGATATTTTTTTTCAAATTCACAAAGGGTATCGTAGGTATAAGAAACGCCCTTTCGTTTCAGCTCACAATCCGAGAGTTCAAGAAAAGGTTCGCCCTGAATGGCCAGCCGGACCATTTCGTAACGGTCCTTAGCGGATGTCAGCAGAAAAATTTCTTGTTTGTGGGGAGGCTGAAAAGCGGGGACAAAAATGACTTTATCGAGTGAAAACTGAGACCGGGCATTTTGCGCAAGCTGCAAATGCCCGCGATGGATAGGATCGAAGGTCCCTCCGAAAATACCGATCTTCATGCGGAAAGACCGCTTTTAAGTGCGTATATGGCCATTCCCTTCCACGATATATTTGTACGACGTGAGCCCTTCCAGCCCCATCGGCCCGCGAGCATGGATCTTGTCGGTCGAAATACCGATCTCGGCGCCAAAGCCATATTCAAATCCGTCGGAAAAACGGGTCGAGACATTGACCATCACCGAGGAAGAATCCACTTTTGATTTAAAAATTTCGGCCGCCTTTTTGTCTTCCGTCACGATGGCGTCCGTGTGATGAGAACCCTGGGTTTCAATATGCCGGATCGCCTCTTCCAGATCCTTAACGACACGCACCGCAAGGATCTTTTCCAGAAACTCATGGCCAAAGTCCTCCGCCTTCGCGCGCTTCGCCCAGGGAATAAGGCGGCATGTCATCGCATCGCCACGGATCTCGCATCCTTCCTGCTCTAGCAGAGTACCGGCCATCGGCAGGAATTTACAGGCGATGTCTTGATGGACCAAAAGCGTCTCCATCGCATTACAAACGCCCGGGCGCTGCAGCTTGGCATTGAGCGTGATCGCGACGGCTTTTTCCAGATCGGCCTTTTTGTCCACATACACATGGCAGATCCCCTGATAATGTTTGATCACGGGAATACGGGACTTCGCCATGACCCTGCGGATCAGTTTTTCTCCGCCGCGAGGGATCACAAGATCGATCTTTCCTTCTTGTTTGAGAAGAAAATCCACAGCCGCATAATCCGTCGTCGTCACAAGATTCACATAAAAAGGCGAAAGCCCGTGCCGCTTGAGAGATTCCTTGAAGATCGATACGAACGCGCGATTGGAAGCCATGGCCTCACGTCCGCCGCGAAGGATCGCCACATTCGAGCTCTTAAGACAAAGCGCCGCACATTCAACGGTCACATTCGGACGGGATTCATAGATCATCAGGATCACACCGAGCGGGACAGTCACTTTTTGAAGTCTGAGACCATTCGGCCTTGTCCACTTCGCCTGCACCTGGCCGATCGGATCCTTCAGACGCGCCACGGCCCGAACCCCTTCGGCCATGGTTTTGATGCGTTTTTCATCCAGCGTCAGACGGTCGATCATCGCCGAGGAAAGCCCGCTCGACTTGACTCTCGCAAGATCCTTACGATTTTCCGCGATAAGCCATTGGGTTTTCTTTTCGATACGGGAAGCAATGTCGTTAAGAAGCTTCCTCTTGAAATCAGGCGACCCCTGCGCCGCCTGAGCCGCGGCAACACGGGAATTTACGAGTATTTTCTCTAGCGGGTGTTTCCAGCTCATCGCTCGCTCCAGATCACAAGATCGTTCCGATGGATCACTTCATCATGAGGCTTTTTCCCAAGGATGGCCTCGATCTCATCGGTCCGTTTTCCCGCAATGCGATTAAGATCACGGCTGCCGTAATGAACCACTCCGCGGCCAAAAACTTTATCATCCTGCGTCGCAAGCTCCACCACCTGCCCAGGTTCAAAATTTCCCTGGATTTTTACGATCCCCTTGGGCAACAAACTTTTTTTCGCAAGCAGCGCCTGATAGGCCCCGCCATCGACAATCACACTTCCGCTCCGGGTCGCTGAGAATGCGATCCATTTGTGCCGCATGTCCTTTTTGGCGCCCGCCGTGATAAACAAAGTCCCGACATCCTTCCCGCTAATGATCTCCTGCAAGATGTGCGGCCTATGGCCATTGACGATCATAAAGGGGATCCCCAGGCGCATCGCCACTTGCGCGGCTTTAAGCTTCGCGCGCATCCCGCCCACGGTCTCTTCCCGTTTTTTATCCGCCAAATGCAGCACGAGTTTATTATCGATCTCGTCTTCGGAGGTTACTTCTCTGACCCGGGATCCATCTTTCAGAAGAAAACCTTCCGCATCCGAAAGATTGATCAGAAGATCCGCACCCACCAGATGCGCCACGTGGACTGAAAGAATGTCGTTATCCCCAAAAGCGATCTCTTCGACCGCGATGGTATCGTTTTCGTTAACGATTGGAAGAACATTACGCTTCAGAAGTGTCTCCAGGGTATTGCGAGCGCAAAGAAACCGTTTGCGATCCTCCAGCCCGTCACGCGTCAGGAGTAGTTGGGCGGTATGAACCTTCTTCTTGGCGAAGAAACTCTCATAAGCGTGCATAAGCTTCCCCTGCCCGATAGCGGCACAGGCCTGAAGCTCGGCCATCTCCTTCGGCCGTTTTTTAAAACCGCAGCTTTTCATTCCAAGCGCGATCGCGCCGGAACTCACCAGAACCGGCCGCCGGCCTTTCTTGATGAGCGCATAGATCTCCTGGCAGACACGCGCATGCTCCTTATGGGAAAAACTTTCTCCGCGGGTTTTAAGGATGCTCGTGCCGATCTTGATAACGATCTTTTGAGCGCGACGAATGCGATCAGACATGGCCTTCATTCTCGATCTGTTCATGAATGAATTTCATAAGAGATTCTACCCCTTCTCCCGTCTTCACCGAAATCAAAAAATAGATCTGCCCCGAACTCTGAAGCTCTTCCTGGATCTTCCCGATATCGTGCCCCAGATCGATCTTGTTGACCACGACCACGCTCGGGATCTGCCGGAAAGCAGCATCTTGCTCGTAAACAATGCGCTGCAAGGTACTCAGTCCTTCGATGGCGGTATGAGAGAACTTCAAGGTCGCATCGATCATGAACATGATCAGCTTGGCGCGAGCCAAATGTCTTAAAAAATCAGTGCCCAACCCTCGTCCGTCCGTGGAACCTTCAAAAATAGACGGGAGCTCGCAAAAATTGATCTGTTTATAGTCATCGTACGCGTGAACACCCAAGACCGGGCTGCGGGTCGCAAAGGGATAGTCCTTACCCTCCACAGGGGCACGCGTCAAATGATGTAACAGGGAGGATTTCCCGGAATTCGGAAGCCCCACAAGGAAGACATCCGCCATGATCCGGAACTCCACATCGATCTCGAGCGCCTCGCCTTCCTCACCGGAAGTTGCCGTTTTGTCGCCAATATTTCCCGACCCGCCCCGGCCGCCACGGGCCACAACCACTTCCTCTCCCTCCAGATAAAGATCCCGGATCGCAAGGTGGTTCTCCCGACGAAAGATCGAAGTCCCGAGCGGGACCAACACGACGAGATCCGCCCCTTTGCTTCCACGTTTATTATCGCTGCCGCCATGCTCGCCGGACTCCGCATCCAAATGCTGCTTCAACCTGAGACGATCGAGCCCCGGAGCGTTATGAGAAGCGCGAAAGATCACGCTCCCCCCGTCACCGCCATCGGCGCCGTTGGGAACTTTCTTGTGATCCTTGCGATGGTTATAACTTTCGCAGCCTTTGCCGCCGCGCCCGCCCTGGATTTTCAGATGTATCTTATCAACCAGCATAG
>JBAYVF010000011.1:0-59518 GCA_041674705.1 Candidatus Omnitrophota bacterium | reverse complement strand
TGCGATAAGAGTAAGTAATACAAGTAAGAACATTTCGATGAATATACAGACCGGAGCGATTACTTGCAATGGCTATACGCCAGTCGCATCGGGTGGTGTCAACGTTAGCTGCACAGCATAGAAGAACAACGCCGATCATTTAAGGACGGATTTTTCAGCGAGTGGGTTTGTTTTTTCCTTGTGTCCTAGGTGCAAGGCAAACGTGAGGCCAGCGGAAAAATGAAGACTTCCACGATCTCCACAATCGTTATCCTCGTTCTTATTCTTGCCGCGGCCGCGGCCGGGATCTTTTTCTTCCATGCCAGACCGGCGCCGGAGCAGGTGTTTCGCGCGAATCTGACGGACGCGCAGAAAGTGCTCGTGATGCTCCGCCGCGCTGAGACGGCTTATCAGCAGTCCACTCAGGAGTACAAGTACGTCTCCGCGAAGAGAAGTGACGGAAAAATGATCTACTCCGAAGGATGGAACTCGATGAAACTTCCGAACGTGGAAGCCAGCGTCGGATTTGATTATGAATGCCGGCCGGCGGACGGAGCCTGTCAGGCCATGGAGGCGGGAAATGGCATCCGGATCGATATTGAAACCGGAGCCTACGCCTGTTTGGGGTCGTATAAGCCTGTGACGACGGAAGGTTTTGACGGCACGTTCGTGATCGTCGCCTGCCAAGCGTAAAGAAATAAAATTCAAAATCCAAGATGCAAGAACCAAACAAATACCAAGGGCCAAGAATCAAATTCCAAATAAACCTCTTGGATGAAGAGCAAGAACTAAAATAATTTTGGTGATTGGATATTGAAATTTGCTTGGTGTTTGGATCTTGGTTTTTGGGATTTTAAAATATAGGCAGCGGGTCTTTGGAAAGTGCGGCAATTTTAACGGGGGAATAAGCCATGATGAGAGCGAAAAAGGGTTTTACGCTGACGGAGATCCTGGTCACGGTGGTCGTCCTTGCCGTGCTGGCGGCGCTTATGATCCCGCGTTTTTCAGGTCAAAGTGAGCGGGGGGTGGTTGCCGAAGCGGTCGCGATGCTTTCCGCCATCCGTCAAGCTGAGGCGGCCTACCTTCTCGAAAATTCTTCCTACACGGCTACTTTGACCGATCTTGATATTGATGATCCTAATGCCGCGCCTAACCCGAAGTTCAATTATGCGTTCAACACTGGAATGAATGCCACTACCGCCCAGCGCATTGGCGGCGGCACCTTCGCCGGGAATACGATCATTTTAAATATGGACGGAACCTGGGACCAGTCCGCGTCCCATCCTTTCAAACCTAAATAATGGTCCTCTCGAAGAACCCCGAAAAAGAAAGCGATTGATGTCAGCGCGTTCCGTCCTTGTCTTTCCTGCGGGATTATTTGAGCGACATTTCCACCCCCGTTACGGCAACCGAAAAACCTTCTCAGCGCCCTCCATCGCAAGATGCCAAGTGAGTAAAAGTAAAAAATTCTTTTAAAATAAAAAAATATTGATTTTATATAATATTTATGGTAGCCTCAAATTTTGAGCCTCCGATGGAAAAAATACATAGTATGGTGTATACTCAAGGTATGCACAAACAACCTGGGGAGGCCTTGGGATGGAACATTTGAGTATCACTTTTCCGGAGACGTTGCGTCAGGAGCTTGATGAGGAAGCCAAGCTGGAACATACGAAGCGGAGTACGCTCATCCAGAAAGCGGTGCGTGTCTATTTGAAATTGAAAAGGCGAGGTGTCATGCAAGATCTGCTTAAAGAGGGTTACTTGGAGATCGCGGACGAGGCGGGGTCTATCGCGGAAGAATTCAAAGCCCTCGACAAGGAGTCGCTTAAATATGTCGATTAAGCGAGGGGATCTTTTCTGGGTGGATCTGGACCCCACGCGGGGTTCGGAGCAATCGGGGCGCCGGCCCGTTGTCGTCATCCAGAATGATATCGGTAACGAATTCGCCCCTACGGTCATTGTGGCTCCCATGACCACCCGGAATTTCTCAAAAGAATATCCGACCAATGTGTCTATTCCACGGGCCGTGAGCGGTCTGAAGGAAAATTCCACCGTGCTTTTGTCGCAGATCCGGACACTCGACAAAAAACGGGTGGAAAAAAAGATAGGACATCTTCCGAGGATTTATCTGGAACGGGTGGATCACGCTATCAAAATAAGTCTCGGACTGGGGACATGACGCCAGGCAACGATAACGCGAAAAAGACAGAAGTCGAAAACTGGAAACTGTAGCCTTGGCCTTAATTAAAATTTGAGGGTGGCTAGGACAACCCAATTCACCCAAAAAAAGAAGATGGAGAATTGGGGCGTCGTAAGACAAAACGGGCATCGCCTGGCTTTCATTAAGTTTATACTGGAGGCCAGTGCTGTACTTGCCCATCCATTCTTTCAAAAAATGGCAGGGGCAAGTACGTTGCCGTAGTCCAATAGCGAACCGGTAATCCAAGGAGGCGCGCTTGAAAAATGTTTTGATTCTTGCCACCGCCTGCGAAGCGGCGGGGTCTCGTCCGGAGGGCGGGAAAAAACGCGGGGGCCTTTGGGCGTCTTTCCTGCGAGATTATTTTAGTGATACGCCGGCGTCGATCTCAGTCGCCGAAGAACCCGCAAAAGCTGCGACCCTTTTTGACAAAGCCCTTCCCGGCGTCCTTTTTGCCGAGCCCTGTTTTCTAAGCAAAGCTTTTCTCCAGAAGATCAAGGTCCGTAAAAGTACGGACCCGGCATTCCGGTTTTGTCTCCTGGGGGCTGCTCCAGCGGCCCCTAAAGAAGTTTTCTTTGACGCTATTTTTCCCTCCGCGTCCTTGCCCACAGATTTCAACAAACGTTTTGTGGAGATCCTGCCCATGCCTGAGCTCCTGAGGATTCTCGTCGTGGATGACGAAGATGAGATCGGGACGATGGTCCGGGATTATTTTGAAGACCGCAGGGCCCCCGCGTTCAAAATCACCTGTGCGGCCAACGGCAAGGAAGCGCTTGCCGCAATTGCACACGAGCGCCCGGACGTGATCATTCTTGATATCAAGATGCCTGTGATGGACGGCCGCGAATTCTACGAAAAACTCAAGGCCTCAAAACTCGAGATCCCCGTGATTGTTTTCTTCGATTCCATTTCCGGGGAGGAGCTTTCCGAGATGCGCCGGTTCGGCAACCCCGCCGTGATCGAAAAAGGCTACAAGGGTAGTTCGCTTGGGGCGATGATGGCGTTGGTCAAAAAGTTAGTTTACTTCAGCACGAAGTAGGTAGCAGGTGGTAAGTCGAAAAAATGTATGTCGTATATAGTATGTTGTATGTCGTAAATAGTAGGTAGTAGGTGGTAGGCAAAGGAGACGGCAATGGGCGGGATACAGAGTTTTAAAGATTTAAAGATCTGGCAGCTGGGCATGGATATCGGGGCGGATGTTTATGAACTAACGAAAAAGTTTCCGCGAGAAGAATTGTACGGGCTTACGAGCCAGGTGCGTCGCTCGGCCGTTTCTATTCCCGCCAATATTGCAGAAGGATTCAGACGGTATCATCCCAAAGAGCATAAACAATTTCTATCGATCGCAATGGGTTCTGCCGCAGAATTAGAAACAGAGCTATTGCTTGCGGAAAGGCTAAAATATATTTCCGGAGACGATCTTAAAACCATTTCTTCCAAGCTGGAATCTTTGGGGCGGATGTTGACCACGATCATAAGAAGATTTAAATGATAGGAATGTTATTTCGTCGTTCCTACCTACTACCTACCACCTACCACATACTTTTCACGGCCTTCATCTCTCGTCTCCGGTCTCTGGTCCGATGTACCATGTACTATGTACTAAGTACTTTCATCCTTTGCTCACCGGTATTGGCTCAAAGCCCCGATCCATCCCACGACGTCTTCCTCGACGAGGTCGAACAAAGCGCATTCCGCTATTTCGAGGCGCAGCACAATTCCCATAACGGTCTTGTGCGGGATAGTGCTCCCAACCGGCCCGGGGCGGTGACGAACACTCCGGCGACTATTGCGGGGGTCGGATTTGCGCTGACAGCCTATCCGGTGGCGGTGGAGCGGGGATGGATGAATCGGGCCTCGGCGCGTGAGCTCACGGTGCGGACCCTGGAGTTTTTTCTTAATAATGCCGAGCAGCACAAAGGGTTCTTTTACCATTTTTTGAATTTTGAAACCGGCGAAAGGGTGAATCACTCCGAGCTTTCGCCGATCGACACGGCGCTTTTTCTTTCGGGGGCGCTTTTTGCGGCCGAATATTACGATGATCCGAAGATCCGGAACCTGGTGCAGAAGATCTACGAGCGGGTCGATTTTCCGTGGATGCTGAATCAAGGAAAGACCTTTGCGCTCGCTTGGAGCCCTGAGACGGGTTTTCACCGGGGCCGGTGGGACGTTTTTTCCGAAGGATTGCTTCTTTATGTTCTTGCGACCGGTTCACCGGCCCACCCGATCCCGGCGGAAAGTTGGCGCGAGGTCCTCCAACCCATCGGCAGTTACCGCGACTATCGCTTGATTCAAATGCCGCCGCTTTTTACGCATCAATACCCGCATATCTGGCTGGATCTTCGGGGCCAAAATGACGGGTTTGCGGATTATTTCCAGAATTCTGTGAATGCGTCGCTTGCCAACCGCGCCTTTTGTATCGATCAAGCCTCGAAATTCGCGGGTTATAGCCATAACCTTTGGGGACTTTCAGCCTCCGACGGGCCTGCCGGGTATCGCGCTTATGGTGCGCCGCCGGGATGGACAGTTTTCCATGACGGAACGATTGCGCCCACGGCCTGCGGAAGCTCGATCGTGTTTACGCCTGCGGAATCCATCGCCTGTCTTGAAAATATTCGCACCTACTACAGCGACGCGATGTGGGGACCGTATGGTTTTTCCGACGCGATGAATGTGGGCAAAGGCTGGTTCAGCGACAAAGTCCTCGCGATCGATCAGGGACCGCTTCTTCTCATGATCGAAAATTACAGGACCGGACTCGTGTGGAAATTCATGGCTCAAAGCGCGCCGGTCCGGGCCGCGCTTGAAAAAATGGGATTCCGGAAAGGGACGTTGCCGCTTCCCTGGCCGGAGCCGCCGGTGTACCGTGCGCCGTATGTTCCGGAAGGCATTCTCGTGGATGGATTTCTCAAGGATTGGCCTCCGGGCGGGACGATCGTCATGAATCCGGAGAAAAATAAAGAGTTTGGGGAGTTTGACGGGCCCCAGGATCTGGGGGCCACGGTCCGTTTTGCATGGGACCGCGAGTATCTTTATTTTGTCGCGAAAGTGACCGATGACGATGTCGTGGCCAAAAAGACAGGAAAGAATATCTGGCGCGACGATCTTTTTGAGATTTATGTCGACCCGGCGGGGGACGGGCTTTTCTGGAACGGTTCTGAGGATTACCAGCTGGGTTTCCGACCGGGACGTGACGATAAGGAGCTTGCCGCTTGGTCCTGGTTCCAGGGCGGGGAGGATCCTCTGGAAAGTAAGAAGGCTTTTGCTAAAAGTTACACCGATGAAAAAGGGTACATCCTTGAAGGTGCCATCCGTTGGGATTTTTTAGGCGTGACGCCGGACCCGGAAAAGGAGATCCGGATCAGCCCGGCGGTGCATGAGATCGATCAAAAAGGCGGGGACGGAAAACTTGTCTGGTTTTTTCGCAATGAAGAAAAATACCAGCGTTTTGTTCTGGGGAAAGTCGTCTTGGCTCAAGAAAAGGATTTACCCCGTTAGAGATTGGCGGGGGTCATTCGCTTTGATTTTTAAGAATCAATATTGAATCAACATGATGCGTTAAACAACGAAAGGGCTCGTAAAGCACTTTCTATCTCTAACGGGGGAACGAATGCCTCAATCCAGGAAAGATAAATCAGGAAAATTACAAGCCATTCGCCCTCTCGATATGGGACAAATGGTGAGATGTTTGCGCAGCGAAAAAGGATTGAGCGGCGCGGAGCTTTGCCGCCGCGGTAAGGGAATCGATCCCAAGACGCTTGTGGCGCTTGAAAAGGGAAGGATCCGGAATCCTTCGATTGCCACGCTAGAAGCGCTTGCCAAGGGGTTCGGGATGACCGTGAGCGATCTTTTCCGGCGGGCCGAATTCGATCAACGAGACTATTTCTCCCTGGGTTCTCAGAAAGGTCTCTACAAGATTGATCTTCCGTCCCAGGGCATTCAGCTGATCTCTTTCACGCCGCTGATGGAGGAACTTTTTTGCGGGAAAATGATCCTCGAAGGGCAAAAGCAGTTTGATGAAAAACTCCTCGGGGGGGCCACCGCCGGCGCTTTTTTTATTATGGCGCTGAACGGCCAGTTCGAAGGGGAGGTTGAGGGGCGGAAAGTGGCGCTGAAAGAGGGCGACAACCTTTATTTCTACGGGGGGATGAAATTCCGTCTGGCCAATGCCCTTCAGCGCAATTCCACGCTGCTTCTGGTTTCGGTCCCGTCATGTCTCAAAAGCCAGAAGACTTTCAGGGTCCAGGAGCCTCTTCGTTCGTAGCTGCGGAAATCGTTGTTTTGCGCGGATTTTGTCTTCCCTTAGGGGGCTCTGGAAAACAGATTTACGCATTAACTTAGGCGTGTCTTTGCCGATAAAAGAAGAGCTTCCCCAGTGACTATCTGTAGGGTTGTGAAATGAAAATCGGGGCTGTCCTTGCCGCCCTTTATGGAAATAAAAAATAAGACAAGGACTGTAGATTCTGTCCTTAAACGTGGTAAAATGCCGCCAATACAAAGCTTATGAAAAAAAATATTTTCTTTCTCCTAGTGTCTCTTGTTGTTGCCGCCCTTTGTGGGGTCTCCTCCCAAGGCCAGGCCTCGGAAGGTTCTGTTTCCTCGGTGCCTACGACGGTTCCGCTATCCCCTCAGTCTTCGCCTCCGGCGTCTCAGGTCGAAGAGCCCGTCGCCGTCCGTAAGGACACGCCTGCTGCAAAGATCGAGATCCTGGATAAAAAAGAGAAGAAAAAGATGAGTCAACGCGAAAAGGCGGAGGACAAGGCCCGCACGGAAGCTCTGGAAAACGCCGTGGAACAGCAGGTGGAAGCGATGCGGGATGAGCGCGCGAAGGAGATGCCTTATTTGGACCGGATCTATATCCGGACCAGCATCACACCGCTCAAGATCCAGCAAAAAGACGAATTCTTGCGAGGTGGGGCTAAAGATCTTCAGGATCTTATTCTGCGTGCGCAAGCCGTTCATACCCAGTCCAAGGCCGCGCATGAGAATATCTCACTTTACAACCGGCGCGTCCTCATGGCGTTGCGGAAACTTTTCCCCGAGGTGTTGTTTAACTTCAACGACCGGGAAGGCGTGCTGAGCGGCTCTCCTTTTACGGGAGACGATTGGCATGTGACACTCAAACAGCCCATTTTTAACGGCGGGATTCTCTGGAATACGCTCCTCCAGGAAAAGGCGAATCTCGAGGCCGCGAAAAAAAACTATGACAAGACCCTCGCTGAGCTTGTGTTCGATCTTTCCCGCGCTTATTTTGAATACCAGCGAACATTGCAGACCGCCGAGGAGCACCGCATCGCGGTGGACAAGATGAAACGTTTCGCGGAGATGTCGGAGGAGAAATTCCGGGAAAAAATCATCTCCGAGATCGAGCAGTTGAACGTGCAGTCGCTTTACAGCCAGATGCAGTTTGATCTGGAATCTGCTAATCAGGATTTTGAGCTGGCGAAGATCGAAATTCAGAAGTATCTCGATCTTTCCGTGAACGATCAGCTTACGCTCGCCAAGGTTTATGATCTGAATGAAGTGGTGGAAGGCCAAGCGATTCCCGCGGGGAGTGCGATCGGGGTCAAAACCGTACCGGATGTTTTTAAGGGTCAGGGCAAAGCGCCGGAAATGTCAAAATTGATCGATCTTTCGTACGGGCACCGTCCGGAACTTCAGGTCGAGGCCGCGAAGCTCCAGGCCATGAGGCTCGGAGAACGCATCCGGTGGGGTGAATTTTTGCCCAAGGCCAATCTGACGTATCAATTCGGAGCTTTGGGCGAGGCGTATACCCGCGCGGTGGATATGGGACCGGGATACAAGCACACACCGGAATTGAAAAAAGAATGGCAGCTGATGCTCGAGATGAACTGGAATCTTGGCGGCAACAAGGCAAGTTACACTTTCAGCCGGGATCAGAAAGCGCCGTCCATCACGCAATTTGAACAATTAGGCGGCACCTATTTGAGGAGAAATGGTCTGACGTTTGGGGTCCTGGATGGTCTGGATGCTTTTGTGAATGTGAAGCAGGCCGAGGTCGATAAACTCAACCAGGTCGTGGAACTGGAAAAAGCCGAGAAACAGGTGCTTCAGGACGTCAAGCAGGCCTATTACGATTACCAAAAGGCGATGATCCAGGTGAATTCGACCGTCAAACGTTTGGAATATCGCAAACGGTTGCGGGAATTTGCGGAATACCGGTTGAGCAAAAAAGAGATCGAGCTTTCCGAATATCTTCAGGCCGAATCGGATCTGGTGCGCGAAAAAGCTGAACTTCACAAAGCGCTAAAAGATTATTTTACGGCCAGGGCGTCGCTCAATCACGCCGTAGGCATTCAGGATTTTTTAAGTATGGAAACCCCCCAGAAGAAGTAATCTCTGGTTCCGATGGGTGCGTTTTTAAAAGTTTAGGGGCAAGAACATTTTTAAAAGAACCAAGCGCCAAGAGACAATAACCAAAAAATAATCAATGACCAAAAAACAATAATCAAAACGGTTTGGTCGTTGGATTTTGGGATTTGCTTGGTGCCTGTATCTTGATCATTGGAATTTTAAAAATTGGAGCTAAAAATGGATATGAAAGACGAGAAAAATCCCGGGAACGAAAAGCTGCCCTTCAGGATCAAATCCCCGTCGGGGCCGGTCAAAATGCCTTTGCCGATTCCGGAGGCGGTGCGAGGTTCCTGGATTTTTCAGAACAGGATTCGTTTGATCCTTATCGTGGCTGTTGTTGTGGGACTTTTTTTGGCCGGCAAGATGGTGGCGGGACTTTTCGAGGGCAAGCAGCCTTCTTTGAGTGAAACGCTGAAACAACAGCAACAGGCGGCCAAGGACGCGCCGGTGGCGGTCAAGGGATTTAAAGTCGGCCGGTTTAATTATGAGGATTCCATGAACGTGCTCGGGACCATCAAAGGGTCAATGGAGCTGAAGCTCAGCTTTGAGATCCCCGGCGTGATCAGTTCGATCAATTACAAAGAAGGGGAACGCTACGAAGAAGGCGCCCTGCTTGTCTCCATGAAACAGGATGACATTCTCCTGCGCTTGAAACGGGCCCAAGCGGCTTTCAATAAAGCGGAATCCCAGGCCAAAGTTACAGAAAATGAAGTCGCGGAAAATGAGAAGCTTCTGAAGATGGGGGCGATCCCGCCGTCGACGGTGGAAAAAAAGAAACTGGAAATGGATGCCGCAAAATACGAAGCTGAGGCCCAGCGCCTTGAAATGAAGGCGAACGAAGCCATGCTTGAGAAGTCGAACCTTTACGCGCCGTCGTCCGGCATGTTGGGTGACCTGAACGTGGAGGAAGGGGAAAATATCAGCCAGAGTACGCTGATCGGAACCCATATCAACACGGAATATGTTTACGCCGAGTTTGGGATCGTCGAACGCGATGTCCAGAAGATCACGCTTGGGCAGAAGGCCAAGGTTTTCGTGGACGCTTATCCGGACAAGACCTTTGAAGGGGTGATCGAGAATATTGCTCCTCAGATCTCAGGGACAAGCCGCACTTCGACCGCCAAGGTGCGCATTGAAAATCCCGAAGGTTTTCTGATGCCGGGGATGTTCGCCCGTGTTCGTATCATGCTTTATAGCAAGAAAGATGCGCTTGTGGTGCCAACCGATGCGATCCAGGGCGGGGAGGGTGAAAAGTTCGTTTATGTGGTCAAGCTGCCCGAAGGCGTTGCGCCAAAAGCTGTAGAGCCTCAAGTGGCCGGAGCCATGGGGGCGATGGCCGCACTGAGCGCCGGGGCCCAGAGCCAGGAAAAAGGCGAAAAGAAAACCGGCAAAGCGGCCGGGAAGGCGCTTGAAGGAAAAGATTCCTCAAGGATCGAGGAGGGAACAGCGGAGAAGCGTCCCGTGACCGTAGGTTACACCCGCACGGATTATTCCCAGATCGACGCGGGCCTTACGGAAGGAGAAATTGTCGTGATGACCGGGTTCGAGAGACTGGAGGATGGAAAGAAGGTCCGTTTGATCGAAACCCAAGAAGCCGAACTTTAGAGCCATGCGGATGAAAGGTGATCGCCGCAGAATGATCCCGACCCTATGAGCCTTCCCGAATTCGCGATCAAGAAAAAAGTCACGATCTACATGTTCACGCTCGGGCTGATCCTCCTGGGCGTTCTTTCTTTTAAACGTCTTCCGCAGGACCTTTTCCCTCCGATCACGTTCCCGCAGGTTACCGTGGTCACCGATTACTCGAACGCCGCGCCCGAAGAGATCGAGACCCTTATCACGCGCGTGGTGGAAGAGGCGATCGGGTCTGTGGCGGGCTTGAAACGCATTGAATCGGTTTCGCGCGAAGGCCGCAGCACCATCATGGCTTCTTTCAATTGGGGACAGGATATCGACTTTGCGGCCCTGGCCATTCGCGAAAAAGTCGACCTCATCAAGGAAAGACTTCCCAAAGAGGCCGAAGACCCGGTGGTCTTGAAGTTCGATCCTCTGGCCCGTCCGATCCTCCTGCTTTCTGTTACGGCTCCGGATCTCCCCCCGGTGCGCATGAAACTTCTGACCGAAAAAATGCTCAAAGACCGTCTGGAAAAAGTGGAAGGGGTTGCTTCCGTCAGTCTTTCGGGCGGCGTGAACCGCGAGATCCTAGTCGAGATCGACCAGCCGCGTCTTCAAGCCAACCATCTTTCGCTCCTGGAGGTCGTCAACTCCCTGGATGAAGCCAACGTGTCCTATCCGGCCGGGAGTATCAAAAAAGGTCTTTATGAATATTTGATCCGCACGGTCGGGGATTTCCGTTCGCCGGCCGAGATCGGATACGCAGTGGTCGGCGTGGACAATGTGGAAAAACTCCGCCGCGAAGATATCAGTTTTGTCGAGCGCGATACAAGCGAGGGGCCCCGACAAACGATCGAGAAATTGCGGGGCGAAGTCGAAAAACAGATGCTCGAGAAGCGCCTCGTGACCGTCAAGGATATCGGGAATGTGGTGGACGGGCTGGCGGATAAGACCAGCATTTCCCGTTACAACGGCGTGCAAAATATTTCCGTGGCGGTTCAAAAACAGTCGAATGCGAATACCATTCAGGTCGTGGATCAGCTTCGCAAGGAATTGAAATTCCTCGAAGAGGACCTGAATTCCCGCGGGCTTCAGGTCAAGATCATTTACGACCACTCTGTTTTTATTCGCGGCACGATCGAGAACCTGGGTAGTCAGGCCATGCAGGGCGGTGTTCTGGCCCTGATCACGCTCTACATATATCTTCGTTCGTTCGCGATTTCGGTCCTGGTGATCGTGTCGTTGCCGCTTACGATTTTAGGCGTTTTCTTCTTGATGGCCATGGCGGGTGTCACCGTGAACATTATGTCCCTCGGGGGACTTGCGATCGCCATCGGGATGATCCTGGATACCAGTATCGTGGTGCTTGAAAATATTTTCAGGAAGCGCCAGGAGGGTGCGGGTGCCGAGCAGGGGGCCATTGATGGCGCTTCAGAATTGGTATGGCCTGTCGTGTCTTCGAACTTGACCACGATCGCCGTCTTTTTTCCTTTGATCGTTTTTGTGCCGGGCGTCGCGGGTCAGATCTTCAAGGACCTGGCCTGGGCGATCATTTTCTCTCAGATCATTTCGACTTTTGTTCCGCTGACCCTGATCGCGCTTCTTTCCACCTATGTGACGGTCAAACAGCAAGAATACAAACCGCTCAGTCTTACGGGAGACCTGGATCAAAAGATCATGGCCCTGCCCACCAAGAGCGAGCAGAACCGTTTCATGATCGGGATCCTGCTGACGGCGTTCGCCGTGCTTGCCTCGACTTTTTTGATCGTTCCGACGATCGATCGCGAAGTGCTGCCGAAGGTGGACCAGGGACAGTTCTACGTGAAAGTGGATATGCCGCTCGGGACGCGGCTCAATGTCACCGACGATGTTTGCAAACGGCTGGAAGATGTGTTGCGCTCGGAGGCCGCGGTCCAGGATATTTCGGTGGCGATCGGCAGCGAGAAAACGAGTCGCGGCGAGATCAAGATCGAAACCCTCCGGCCCTCGCAATCGCTTATTCTCGTGACGCTTGATAAAAAGAGGAAGCAGTCTTCCTCCAAGATCGTGGCCTCTCTCAAGAAAAAAGTCGAATCGATGAATCTTGAAAAAGACGACGCCAAGGTCGAATTCGTATTGCAGGAAAGCGAGTTTTCGGTGGGAGCCGGCAGTATCAAACCGATCCTGATCGAAGCCAAGGGGTACGATTTTACGCTGATGGAAGATCTCGTGAAGCGGCTTAAGGACCGCCTGGGCGCGATCCCGGGGGTCGTTAACGTCCAGGATGACATCGGGGAAAAATCACCCGAAACAAAGCTCGAGATCAACAAAAAGCGCGCGGCCCTTTACGGGGTTTCCGCGATGGATATTTCGCTGACCGCGAAAGCGGCCATTGAGGGCGTGGTCGCGACCCAGTACCGCGAGGCCGGCCGCGAGATCGATGTCCGGGTGCGGTTGAGTGATAAGGACAAGGAGAACATCTCGAATCTCGGGACGCTCCTGCTTTATTCGAAGGTCCTGGATATTCACGTGCCTTTAAAAGAGATCGCCTCGATCGACCGGGGCCAGGGCCCCAGCGAGATCAAGCGCATGGACCAGGAGCGAACCGTCACTATTTCCGCCGAGATCGACAAGACCCGCCAGGACAAGGATGTGCTCGCGGACGTTCAAAAGTTCCTTGCGGGGCTCCGGGTTCCCGATGACATCCCGCAGGATTTCCAGGTCCGGCTTTCGGGGAAGGCCAAGGAGATCCAGGAGAATTTCGGGGGCGTCATTTTCGCGTTCGCGCTGGCCATTATGCTGGTCTATATGATCATGGCCGCCCAGTTCGAGTCTTTCCTGCAACCTTTGATCATCATGGTCACCGTGCCGCTTTCTTTCGGCGGCGCGCTCATCGCGCTTAAAGTGACCGGAAGTTCTTTCAACGTGATCTCGCTTTTGGGGCTCGTGCTTTTGGGCGGCGTGGTCGTGGGGAACGGGATCGTGCTGATGGAATATATCAACCAGCTCCGTTCGGAAGGCAAGGAAATGGTCGCCGCGGTCTGGGAAGCCACGCGCACCCGAACGCGTCCCGTGCTTATGTCCTCTACCACGACCATTATGGGGATGTTCCCGATCGCGCTCGGGTTGGGAGAGGGCGGAGGACTGCTCTCGCCTCTGGCCATCACGGCCATGGGCGGTCTTTTTTCCTCGACGGTGCTGACCCTGATCGTGCTTCCGTGTTTTTATATTATCGTGAACCGGTTCATGGAAAAGTATCTCGGCTACGAAGAAGAAACCGTTGAAGAAAGCCACGTAACGCCACCTCCGGCCTAAGGCTCTGTGAAATAATAAATGATGTGTTTGGCCGAGGCGATTGTGGAGCGAGACAATGGAGTGAGGAGGAGCCATAGTTGTGACTATGCCGACGACGAACGACGCAGTTGTAGCCCACGAGCGCCCGGCCCCGAAGGGGAAGCCCGTCTTTTGCCCGTCTGACTGCGTTGCTCCTCCTCGCCATAGTTTTCACTATGACTCGTCGTCGCGCCTTGCATACGAACAAAATAGGGGCTTCCAAATGCATCATTTATTATTTCGCAGAGCCTAATCATGGGACTCCCCAGTTTCGCGCTTAAACGTCCGGTTTTTACCGCCATCCTTTTTGCCGGGATCGTTGTGATCGGCATTATCTCCCTCATGCGCCTCAAAGTGGAACTCTACCAGGGCCAAAGCCAAGGGATCATTTCGATCGTCGTGCGCGCCCGCGGCGGCCTTCCTTCTGAAGACGTCGAAAAGATGATCACCAAGCCCATCGAAGAAGCCATCGGGACCGTGAGTCACATGAAAAGTCTCTACTCCAGTTCGCGTGAGGCCGAATCCCGCGTGACCATGGAGTTCGATGCGGGAACCGATATGAAATTCGCCGCGCTCGAGATCCGGGAAAAATTCGCGCGCGTGAAGCCGCTCCTTCCCAAAGAAATCGAAAAACCCGTCATTGCCAATTATGATGACGCGCAGGCCGCGATCATGGTGTTTGCCGTCACCTCCGAGAACATGTCCCCGGAACAGATCCGCGAGATGGTGGATATCAAGTTGAAGCCTGTCATCAGCCGGGTGGATGGCGTCGCGAGCGTGGAGGTCTATGGCGGCCGGGAGCGCAAGATCCTGGTGGAGCTCGATCGCGACAAGATGGTGGCTTATAACATCTCGATCGAACGCGTGATGGACGTCCTGGGCCAGAGCAATATCAATCTTCTGGCCGGGAACGTTGAGACGGGAAAATTCGAGTACGCGGTCCGGAGCATGGGCTCTTTTCTCTCGGTGGACGAGGTCGGGGACATCGGCGTGAAGGCCACGCGCCAGGGATCGATCATCCCCTTAAAAGAAATAGGGACGATCAAGGACTCATACCTTGAAGCGACGGACCAGGCGCGGCTGAACCTGGAGCAGAACGTCACGGTCTATGTCAAAAAAGCGAGCATGGCCAATACGTTGGATGTCGCAAGCGATCTTAACAAGGTGTTGGATACCTTTGAGCAGGAAAATCGTGGAAATGTGAAAGTCGTGATCGTCAATGACCGGGCGGAAACGATCTCGCGCGCCATCGACGATGTCAAAGGAGCGCTCTACCTGGGGCTCGTGCTGACCATGGGCGTCATTTATGTCTTTATCCGCAACTGGGTGCTGGCGGCCATCATCCTGGTCGTGATCCCGTGTTCCTTGATCGCGACGTTCATTTTTATGGCAGCGTTCGGGATCAGCATCAATGTCATGACCTTAAGCGGGTTGTCGCTCGCGATCGGGATCCTGATCGACACCGCGGTCGTGATCATGGAAAATATTTTTTCCAAAAAAGAACGCGGCTTCGGGGATACGCAGGCCATCCGGGAAGGCTCCGAAGAAGTCTGGCTTCCGCTTCTGACGTCGCTCCTCACGATGCTCGTGGTGTTCCTGCCGATCATTTTTATCGATAAGACCGTTCAGTTGACGTACGGGGGATTCGCCTTCACCATCAGTATTTCGCTCATTGCGTCCTTTTTTTCGGCCCTGATGCTGATCCCGATGCTCATCCGCCAGTTCGGGGTCGCGGCCTTGAATGCCCATCGCAAAGATACCTCGAGCGCTTTCATTGATAAGGCGCGCGAAAAATATGTGAACGCCATTCGTTGGTGTATTACCTGGCGATGGAAAGTCGTGCCCGCGGTTTTCGGCCTTTCTTTTTTCGCCATTTTCATGCTGGCCCGGACCCCGATCGACTGGCCGTCATCCTTTGAAGAGAATGAATTCGCGGTGGTAACGTTCCCGCTGGCCGGAGCGCGTCTGGAATCCAATGACGAGGCCATGAAGAAACTCGAAGGGATCCTCTCGAAGATCCCCGATATCACGCTTTTCTCAACAACGGTTTCCAAAGACGACCTCCGACTTTTTGTCCGTCTCAAGCCCGCCCGCAAGCGCCAGTATTCCAAAGAAGAGATCATGAAGTTGATCGATGAACAGGGGAACGCGGCGGTCAAGGAGATCCACAGTGATTACAGTCTGATCGTGGATGAAGGCGCCGGTTCCACCGAGCAGAAAAAACTCGTGGTGAATATCTATGGCCAGGACGGGGATGAACTTGAGAAACTCGCCAAGGAATTCGCCAACAAAATGTCCAAGGTGGAAGGCCTGACGAATCTCGTCATGACGGACCTTCGCAAGCGGCCGGAATATTCGCTTGTGGTGGATAAGGGCAAGGCCGCGATGTATGGGTTGAGCGTCAAGTCCGTGGCCGACAGCATGCACGCCCAGGTTCGCGGTATGCGGCCCACGAAATTCCATGAGCTGTCCAAGGGCGAAGAGATCGAAACGATCACGCGTCTCCAGGCCATTTACCGTCAGAAGCTGGATGATCTGGGGCAGATCTATGTGCAGACAAAAGAGTCGCAGCAGGTGCCTTTAAGCGAGATCGCGAACTTCTATCCGTCGACCGGCCCGCAAACCATCGATCGCAAAGACAAGCACCGTTATGTGTTCGTGAAAGGCGACGTGAAGCGGCCGATTGAAAAGATCGCAGCCGACGTCAAAAAAGCTGTGGAAGGTGTCAAGCTTCCGGACGACTATTACTGGCGTTTCGGGGGCGGGTTCGAGGAACTTCTGGAAAGCAAGGGGCAGCTCGCGGTCGCGCTTCTGATCACGGTTTTTCTGGTTTATATGGTCATGGCCTGTTTATTCGAGAATTATCTTTATCCGTTTTTGATCATGATCAAGATCCTGCTTAACTTTTTCGGGATCTGGGTGGCGCTTGCGATCACGCATAAGCCCCTTAGCACCCAGGTTTTTATCGGGATGATCATGCTGGCGGGATATTCGGTGAACGCGGCGATCCTTCTGGTGGACCACGCCCTCCATCTGCCGGCGGAAGAGAGCAAAAAAGAACGTTTTATCCAGGCCGGCGTCGACCGGCTCCGGCCGATCCTGATGACCGCGATTGCGGCCATCCTGGGGTTCCTGCCGATGGCGCTCAGCTTCGGGCAGGCGAGCGATCTCTGGTCGCCTCTGGCGGTGACGATTATCGGGGGACTGATCAGTTCGACCATCCTGATCCTGTTTGTCCTGCCGGCGCTTGTCATGATCACCGACGATCTTCAGGAGATTTTTAAGGTCTTTTTTTCGGCCGTATCGGAAAAAGTGCGTGCCTTCGTAGTGAGCAAAACAGCCCAGATTCACTGAATTTAACAAGAAACATTACTTCCGTTCCTTGGGGAACGGGCAAAGGAGATTCCTATGGAAATGAACGTCAAAGCACAAGCCAAAGTCGCAACACCCCAGCGCGCCTACAAACGCCAGGTGAAGAATCTCATCATTCATCGCCCGATGCAGCGGGAATTCTCTTTCATGCTGATCGCCCTTTTCATGGTGGCTTCGGCGGCGGTCGCCTGGGTCATTCATCAGACCATCCGGGATGCGGCCTTCGGGGGGGCGTTCATGTTCGGGAAGATCAATCCGACCGAGATCCTCTATGATGTGAGCTATTCGATCATCATCCGCGTGACGCTCGTCCTGATCCTGACGCTCATCATTATCGGAATCTATGGCGTGGTCTTTTTGCATCGCGTGGCCGGTCCGGTGTACCGTTTCCGCCAGACTTTGCTGAAGGTCAATCGCGGCGAAATGCCCCAGGACATCAAACTTCGCGAAGGGGACTTCTTTCACGATATGGCGCATGACATCAATATCATTTTGCAGCGCCAGCGCGTGGAACAGGAAAAAATTTCAGAACTCAAAGCCAAGGTGAGCGATTTTCAGAAAAATGCTCCCTCGGAAGATGTCCGCCGGAAGGCTGATGAGATGAAAGAGGTCCTGGATTCTTTTTCCAAGATCTGACGCGAGGCTCTTTAACTCATTTCAAGATAACGGGTTATATCTTTCTGCAAGTCCGTTTTTCTGAAAAGATTCGCGGGATTAAAGAGGATTAAGGGGTACTCCGGACGAAAGCATGAGGCAAAACTTTTTTTTCTGAAACCCTTGTTTTTATCTTTTTAAAAGGGTATACTTCATTTCGACCCTCGCCAAGCAGTACATTTCACGAAAGGAGTAACAAAAAAATGAAGAAGTTTAACATCAGTTTGACGTTTGCGCTCGCTCTGTTGATGGTGGTTGGTTTTGGAGTTGTTGCTTATGCAGCCGCTCCTGCAACGAACGAGCTTGTGATTGCGGATTTTGACACCGGGGACAAGCCGAATAACATCGGTGGTGATTTCGGTGGATGGGACAAGGATCCCAACGATGAGTCCCAGGGAACCCAGATGTCGTTTGATACGGATGATAGCCAGGGCGATGCTTCCGGCTACGCGATCCGCCTCGACTACGATGTGGATTCTCCGAACCCGGCGTACAATGGTTTCTGGATGAAGCTGAATGGCGAGGATGCAACGGCTTACAACACCCTGAATTTCTATGTCAAGGGTGATGCCAAGACCGGTTACACCAAGCGGTTCAAGATCGAGCTCAAGGACATGACGAACAAGCCTTCCGCTTATATCGTGAGCGGCGTCACGGACCAGTGGCAAAAGATCTCGATCCCGTTCGAAAAGTTCCGCCGCATTGAGAACTGGAACTCTTTGAATGAAATCGTTTTTGTCTTCGACGATATCAACTCCAGTCCGAAGACCGGTAGCATTTTGCTCGATCAGATCACGCTCTCGAAGCAATAATCGAAGCGTTTTCTAAAGAAGTGGTTTTTAAACGGCTCCGCTTGAAAAAGCGGGGCCGTTTTTTTTGTCACTTGAAACTCTCGCTTTGCAAGCAATCCAAGTGCGCTTCGTCAACGCTCAGATCGTCCCAGCGAGACGATCTTCGCTCGCGCGCTCGACTTCACTCGGCGTACGGGAATCGTTACGAGACAGCTCTCGGAGCTGATGGGAGCATGGTCCTGCTCAACAGAGCAGGTCCCAGCAGCGAGAGCGCAGGTTGGCACTCGCCGCCGGAGCGAGTGACCCCACAGGGGCGATAGAAAGCATCGACAGCCGGCCCAGCGCGAAACAACAAGTTTCGCGCTGCTTCGGGTACCACAGGGAAAAACCCTGTGGTATGTCGAGAGACGATTCCTGTACGCCACCCTGCCCGTTCCGCCTCGCGAGCGTGCCTCATCGCACTAGGATTGCTCGTACGTATTTCCCATGGAAGTTGCGATCTCAGGGGTTAAAAGACCCCGGTTCCGGCCGATAATGTAAGAGCGTCCCGACTCAAGGGCGTTTCGTGACATTATGGAGGGGATACCCCCAATGGAAAAGAAGGACGGCGTCTATGCCGTGACCGCGAGCCGTATCTTGCCCGCCAAGCGTTGGAAAGTATTGCGCCTGCTCACGCGTGTTCAGGAATTCCCCAAGTTCATGCCCAACGTCAAGGAATGCCGTGTCCTCAGCCACAGTCGCGGCAAGGTCGTGACGGCATGGAAGGTGGAGATGGGACGCATTCCGATCTCCTGGAAAGAGGAAGAGACCTTTGATTTTCATCATTTCATCGTCCGTTTCAAGGCCGTAGACGGAGATCTGGAAACCTTCGAAGGGGAGTGGCGTCTGACGGAACACGCCACCGGCGGGACGGAGGTCCAGGTTGAGGCCCGGGTATGTCTCGGGATCCCGGTGCTTGAGACGATCATCGGCGGCGTCTTGGCTGAGCGCGTAAAAAAGAATTTTGATGCCATGCTGCAAGCCTTCGACGGCATCCTAACCGAGCGCCGCTATCAAACGATCGGCGACCGTCGCATAAGCGATGTTCGCGGTTTCGGCGTGATCGGCCACCCCTACAATCTGAATCATCTGATCAAATACTTCCAGTCGTTCAAACCCGACATGAAAGTCCCGTCGGAGGAGTTTCTTGGAAAAATCTTTGATCTCGTGCCTTCTTATGTTTCTTATGACGTGAAGGAGTTCCGTGGCTCGAGCGGCAAAACGACCCGCGGTGCCTTTATCGCCTGCAATATCATCCCCGACCTGCTCGACAAAGACATGCAAAAAGGGGTGATGAAGGTTGTCGAGTCCTGCAAGGTGGCGGAGCGACTCGGCCTTGGGATCGTGGCACTTGGGGGTTTTACTTCGATCGCCGGCGAGAAATACGGCGAGGAATTCAAAAAGATGATCAATATTCCGGTCACGACCGGCAATACGCTCACCGCCGCGCTCGCGGTCGAAGGGGTGCTGAAAGCCGCGCGGCTCCGGGAACTGGATCTCTCAAAGGCCAAGGCCACGGTGATCGGCGGGGCGGGCGATATCGGAAGCGCCTGCGCTCGGGCCCTGGCGGATAAGGTGAGCGAGCTCACGATCACAAGCCGGAGCGTCGAGAGCCTGGAGCATATGCGGAAAACGCTCGCGATGTTCGGAAAAGCAAAATTCCGCGGCATTCATGACAATAACGAGGCGGTTCGCGATGCCGATATTGTGATCGCGGCCGCAAGTGTTTCCCATTCGATTCTCGATATCGCGAATTTTAAACCCGGCGCCATCATTTGCGACATCGGGTACCCCAAAAACATCTCGTACCGGGAATGCGACCGCCAGGACATCCTGATCTTTTCGGGCGGCATTTGCTCCCTGCCACAGGAATTCAACGCCGGCTTTGATATCGGCCTGCCGTCTTCCAAAGTGCTTTACGGCTGTTTCTCGGAGGCGATCGTGCTGGCACTCGAAGAGCGCTACGAAAATTTCTCGTGGGGGAAGGGGAACATCACCCAGCCCAAAATGGCGGAAATCCTGGGGATGGCGCGCAAGCACGGTTTCGAACTCGCGCCTTTCTTTTGGGGCCACCGACATGTAAGTGATGAAGAGATCCGGGCAATCAAAGTATGAGACCACAGACTACAGTCCCAATTCTTATCGGTCGAAGCAAAGCGGAGATTGGGGCAGTCCTGACTACCGTTAATCAAAAGAAAGTAAAAGTCAGGACAGACTACAGACTACAGACAACAGACCGCGGACTACCGGCCATAGACGGTAAACCCAGGATTTTAGTCTGCAGTCTGCAGTCCGTTCGAGTCTCCAGTCCCCGCAGGTTTTTATGGCGACATTGATCCAAGCATTCCGTTTCAACGGCTACTCCGTCCCTGTCCTGATCGTGGGCGTGTTGATGCTCCTGATCGGGATCTTCATCCTTCTGCAGAACAGATGCTCCCGGGTGAATTTCTCATTTTTCCTGATCGGCATCTGCGGCTTTTTCTGGTTCCTGGGGATCGCCGGGACTTATGCCGCGAGGACGCCTGAGATCGCGCTTTTTATATACCGGACCGTGACGTTCCTCGGGGTGGCCCTGATCGCGCCCTGCACGCATTATTTTTCCGCGACCTGGCTCGGTCTTTTCAAGAAACAAAAAATCGCGATCCGGACCGGGCTTTTCTTCGGAGGCGCTTTTTATATCACCGGACTTTTCTCGCCGCTCAGTTTTCCGGGCGTCACTCATTACTTCTGGGGTTTTTACCCCGTCTACGGCCCCCTCAATCTTTATTTCCTCGGCTTCTTTTTCCTCGTGCTGGTCTGCGCGTTCACCAATTTCTTCAGCGCGCTTTTCAGGGAGCCGAAGGGAGTGCGCAAGACCCAGATCGGACTCATCACGATCGGTTTTCTGGTGGCTTTTCTGGGGGCGTTCGATTATCTGCCAAAATTTATTTTCTACCCGGTGCTTCCGCTCGGTTTTCTTGCGGTTTTTTTCTGGGTCCTGATCGTGGCGTACGCGATCATTCGCTACAAGGCCATGGATATCGAGACCGTGATCCACAAGACCTTGATGTGGCTGGTCACGACCGCCGTGGCGATCGTGCCGTTCGCCGCGTTTATCTACTGGACGCAGAGCCTGCGGGACCCGGCGTCGGCCTGGGGTTCCATGTTCTATTACCTCACCGTGGCCATTACTTTTTATTTTTATTTCCGGTCCATTCAGCCGCGGCTGGACCAGCTTTTCCAGCGTCAACGGTCGAATCTCATGGCAATTTTTACAAAGTTCTCACAGGAGCTCGTGCGCCTGAAGAGCCTTCGGGATCTCCTGCAGAGTTTTGCCCGCATGCTCCGCCGCCAGCTTTATGTGCGGCGCCTTTCGGTCTTTCTCCTGGATGAGAAGAACGGGGAATACATCCCGGCCATCGCCAAGGGGCTGCGTAATCTTAAAGCCATTCCCAAGGATCATCCGTTCCTGACCTGGCTTGAGAGAAAGGACGCGGTCGTGATGGGCGACCTTGTCGGCGCGGACCCGGAAGTGGAGACATTCCGTTCTGAGACTGAAGAATTTTTCCGCGCGACGCAGGGGATGGTCGCGGTGCCGCTCGTATTGGGCAGTAAACTGATCGGAGTCGTGAGCCTCGGACGAAAAGCGAACCTCAAACCCTACCGGCCGAACGAAATCCAGTTCCTCACACAGCTCAAGATCCCGGTAACGATCGCGTTCTCGAACTCCATGCAATTCGAGAATATCAGCGAGCTTTATACCCAGGTCCGCGGGATGAGCGAGGAGCTCAAGCGGTGGAATGTGGAGCTTGAAAAGCGCGTGGAAGACCGGACGCGGGAACTTGTGAAGACCCAGGATCAGCTGGTGCAGGCCGAGAAGCTCGCGACGTTGGGCACACTTGCCGGCGGCGTGGCGCATGAGATCAATAATCCGCTCACGGCGGTCCTCACGAACGCGCAGATCCTCCGGATGAGCGCGCGGGAGGATGACATCGATTCGCTTTCGCTGATCGAGGAAGGCGCGAAGCGATGCCAGGCGATCGTGCAGAAGCTCATGAAATATGCCCGCAAGACCGTCGAAGAAACGCCGCACAAAGATGTCGATCTGCGCGACGTGGTCAAAGGCACCTGCGCGCTTCTGGGCTTCCAGTTCCAGCAGGAGAATATCGAAGTCGAGATGAAGCTTGGAGCTGTGCCGCCTGTCCAGGGAATTGCGGGGGAGCTGGATCAGGTGCTCACGAATCTTCTCGTGAATGCCCGTGATGCGATCAAGTCCAATGCTTCATCAAAAGGTAAGATCACGGTCGAGACCCGGAAGACGGATGATGCGATCGAGATGATCGTCACCGACAACGGGATCGGTATTTCCAAAGAGAACCAGAAAAAGATCTTCGACCCGTTCTTCACCACCAAAGACGTCGGCTCCGGCACCGGCCTTGGCCTTGCCGTCAGCTTCGGCATCTTGAAGCGCCACAACGCCACCATCAGTGTTGCCTCGGCTCCCGGTAAAGGGGCAACCTTCACCGTCCGGTTTCCCGCAGAAACCTCCAAAAAACCCGGTGTTTGATATGGTGAGCCCTCAATTTAAACACCGGGTGTTAATAGGGTCTAAGGCATGAATCCCTATAGTTTTTCATTGCTCTGCTTTGGTTTTTGCTCCTTTTTTGTTGGACTTTTAATTCTCCTCAAGCGGCCGGACTCTATAGGCAAAATTTATTTTGTTTTCACGATGTTTAATAGTTTTTGGGGGATTTTTTTTGGAATTTTTTGGGGTCTATACGGCTCATATGACAAGGCCATTTTTTACGCACGCCTCGCTGATGCCTTCTCAATTTTTATTCCAGCGACCTGGTTTCATTTTTCACTTGTTTATTCCGGAAAACTCTCAAAATTCAAAAGGCCACTACTTGCAGTTTATTCGCTTTCTGCCCTGCTGGGGGTGTTTAGTTTTTCGAGTTGGTTTATTCCAAGAATAAAACCCTCGCCATTTTCTATTTATTTTACTCACCCAGGGCCAGGATTTAATATTTTCTTTTTTCTTTTTATCACAATTATTCCTCTCGGTTTCTTTCTTCTCGTTCAAAAATTAAAGCAATCGTCCGCGGAAGAAAAAAATCAGCTTAAGGGATTTATTGTTGCCACGTTCTTGGGTTTTCTTGGAGGCGGGCTGACAATCCCGCCAGGTTATGATTTTTTCATACCTCAATACGCTGTTTTTTTAATGCCGTTTTATCCTTTTCTCACAGCATACTTTTTGATACGTAAAGGGCTGTTTGGCGTTGAAGAACTTGCCCAGGCGGCGCACCGGGACAAGCTGACGGCGATCGGGGTGTTGGCGGCGAGTATCAATCATGAGGTCAAGAACCCGCTCTTTATCATCAAAGGTCTCGCGGAAAGCTGTCTTGAGCGGCAGAAAGAGGGGATATTCCCTAATAAGGAAAAAGCGCTTGAAAGCGCCAACGATGCCATGAAACGAAGCATGGATCAAGCCGATCGGGCGATGGATATCATCAAGCGGTTGTCGCTTTTCGCGAAGGCGGGAATTGACAGCGAAATCAAGTTCGAACCAGTAAGCATTCAAGCCGTGTTGGAAGACATTCTTCCGCTTGTTCGTTACGAGCTTGCGGCCCACAGCATTGCTCTTACGCGCGATATTCCGCCGGATCTTCCGGAAGTTCAGGTCGACAGGCGCTATCTGGAGGAGATCCTGTTTAACCTTATTGTGAACGCCTGCCAGGCGATAAAAGAGAGCGGTAAATCCGGGGGGATCGAGATCACCGCTACTTTCGATACCCTGTCGAGACCCGGTCTCAAAAAGCTTTCAGAGACCGGGTCTCTGGAGGGTGGAGAACGCAAGGTGTTGATAAGCGTGGCAGATACCGGTCCCGGAATTCCGGCCGAAAAACTCAAAGATGTTTTTCGACCCTTTTATACCACCAAAGCCGAAGGCACCGGTCTCGGGCTTTACATCACCAAGCAACTCGTTGAGAAGATCCGCGGCCGGATCGATGCCCAGTCTGAGCTTGGGAGAGGCACCATTTTTACTGTTACTTTGGCGTGTTAAAGCCGGTCTCTGAAAGCAAAAGAGGATAAGCCATGAACTATTACGCGTTTATCGGACTTTTTAATGGGGTCGTTGGGTTACTGCTTAGCCTCTATATTTTTACCGGCCGCCGGCAAAATGCAATTTATAAAAGCTTTGCGGCGTGTTGCCTCAGCATCGGTTTTTGGTCGATCTTTTATGCAGTCTGGCAGATCCAGACAACTAAAGAGCTCGCGCTTCTTTGCATGCGTTTAGTGATGCTCTTCTGTGATTTTATCCCGTTCGCTTTTCTGTGGTTTGTTTGTAATTTAGTAAATATTCGGCTTAAAAAATGGCAAGCCGCTTTTTTGCTCGGGATGCCCATGTTTTTTGCGGTTTTTTCTTTCAGCAAATTAATGGTTGCGGATGTTGTGCCGCGGCTCTCTTTTCCGTTTTGGCCGGTGCCGGGGATTTTGGCGAATATCTACTACGTGGAACTTTTCCTCGCCGTGGTCTTTTCTTTTTTCCTTTTGGCGCGTTCTTATCGCAAAGCGGAAGGGCTTCAAAAGTGGCAGATTAAATGGGTGTTTTTGACGTTTCTGCCAATTTGGGCGGGTGGATGTACGAATATTCCTTTGTGGTATGGCATTCCAGTTTATCCTGCGCCGAATTTTTTTGTGGGAGTAGGGCTCTTGGTGCTTTCCTACGCTATTTCACGTAGCCGTCTTTTTGACATTGATGCGATCACCGACATGGTCCAGGAAGCAAAACTGTCGGCGCTTGGGATCATGGCGACAAGCATTAATCACGAGGTCCGGAATCCGCTCTTTGTGATCAAGGGGTTGGCGGAAACTCTTTTGGAAAGACCGGATACGAGTCAGGAAAAGATCAGGGATATTGCTCAAAGGACGGTCACTCAAGCCGAGCGAGCTTTAGAGATTATCCATAATTTTTCATCCTACGCCAAACGACAGAGTTCCAAAACTTTCGATAAACAGTCATTAGATGTAAAAGAGATTATCGAAAGCGTTGTCCCGCTTGTTTGTAGCGAGCTTGCTTTGGATCAGATCCGGCTTCAGGTGAATGTGCTGCCAAAGACAATGGTTTGTGCGGATCGCCATTCTCTGGAAGAAATTTTCATCAACCTTATCGTGAACGCCTGCCAGGCGATCAATGAGGGTAGGGGGTCCTTCGACTCCGCTCAGGATGACTCCTTGGATAAAAAGTCATCCAAGGGAGAGATTGAGATCTCGGCAAAGGAAGAGAAGCCTTGGCTTTCCATCAAGGTCCGGGACACAGGACCGGGACTGCCTCCGGATCAGCTAGCTCGTATTTTCGAGCCTTTTTACACCACCAAGTCTTCTGGTACCGGCCTCGGGCTCTACGTCGTCAAACAGCTTGTAGAGAAGAATGGTGGCAGAGCCGACGTTCGTTCCGAGGTCGGGCAAGGGACCGTTTTCACTATTACACTACCTCAACAGAGTCCAATGTCCTTAACTTGTTGAAATTATTACAGTTACTTCTTGGAATTCCGATACATTAATAGAAGCAGTTTCATAAGCATCTCGAACTCCTTTGGTCGTAATGTTATTGCGAGCCGTAGGCGAAGCAATTTTGTTTTTGTGGAGCGGGATTGCCTCGTTGCCCCTCTAGGTTTCTCGCAATGACATGCTGTTATTGAAGTTAAGTGGACTTATAAAACTGCTTCTAGCGCATAGAATTGGGTTCATTACACAAAAAAAGGAAAAGAAGCATGGGCGGAAAAATTTTAGTAATTGATGATGATTTGCTAGTTTTGAAGACGCTGACCAATCTTCTTTCAAAAGCTGGTTATCCCTCAGAGATGGCTCAAAATGCTAACGAAGCCTTTCAGAAAGCGAAAAACACATCATTCGATTTGATTATTAGTGATATCAGAATGCCTGGCGAGGACGGGTTGGCTTTTTTGGGTCGGTTGAAAAAAGAAATTTGGCAAAAAAATGGATGCGATGTCCCTTTTATATTTATTACAGGATACGCTAGCGAAGATGCTCCGGTAGAGGCTTTAAAGCTGGGAGCTAAGGATTACATTTTAAAGCCCTTCGATCTCGAAGAGCTTCTCGCTTGCGTCAAAAAAAATATTTGTAGGGTGCACGATTCCGAGAAAGGCATAAGATTCTTCCCGCTATTGATCGACGGCCAGTTCGTTGACACGGGGAAGTATAAATTTCTTGCTCATGTGGATAGCTCGCTCAAGGATCCTCTGGGCACATTAAGAGCGCTAAAAGAATTTTCAAGCATTGAGGCGAAAGCGATTTCGCCTAATGACGCGATCAGCGGAATCGTTATCGCTAAATATTGCATTTGTTCAGAGGAGCATATTGAAGCAGCCATACAGGCAGCGAGTAGGGCGCAAAAGACTTTTTTGGATTTCTCTTTTGCTCGTAGGGTGAAAATCTTGAATGGGATTTATGAGCTTTTAATGTCCGAAAAGGAAGAGCTTATTAATTTAATGGTTGCCGAAGGCCATCCCGAGGAACTGTCTGTCTGGGAGTTCTCGGGCATGGAGATGGCGTATCGTCCTGAATCAATAAACTTCTACAAAGAACAACTTCGAGGCAGTTATGGCCAGATTGAGACTGAAACCATGGGCTGGGTTCGCAAGCCCGATGGCGTAGTGGTTGTGAGCCCTCCCGGCAATGCTCCTTGCAGTAACTCCCTGACCGCTGGATTTGCACTTCTTGGTGGAAATAGTCTTGTCATAAAACCCCCTCTCAGGATGCCCATTTCCACAATGTACTTATGGCATGAAGTCATTTGGAGAGTTTTAAAGATGTTTGATGCTCCAGCAGGTACAGTTAATACAGTGGTGGGGAATTCAAAAGTCATAATGGATAAATGGATGGAAAGCCCCTTAGTGAATGACGTGTTCTTTTTTGGAGATAGTGCTATGGGTATTGAAATTGGGAGCAGAGCTTATGCTGCTGGCAAGAAGCCGATATTAGAGCTCTCAGGAAATGATTTTCTAGGAGTCTGGAAAGATGCGGATCTTAAACAGGCGGCCGATTCTATGGCGGATTGCTTTATTGGGTCTACGCAAATTTGCATGGTTCCCAAAAAAGCTATTATCCATGAAGACGTATATCCGGAATTTGAGAAAGAATTTCTGGAACGGGCAGGAAAAATAAAGGCGGGGCTGCCCAGTGAAAAAGGAGTCTGCTTAACGCCCGTTGTTCGCGCCGACGATTTCTTTGTTTTTTTGGAAGACGCAAAAGAAAAGGGCGCGGAAGTTCTATGCGGTGGAAATCGAATTAACCACAGAAATGAAATTGATCCTAAGGGAATGTTTCTTCAGCCGACAGTTCTAAGGATAGAAGATTGGCAGAAAGCGCTTCAGATGAAGTGCGTTCAAGAAGAGAATTTTTTCCCGCTGATTCCTCTGATTAAAATAAGTGGGACGAGTGGGAGCGGAAAGGACGAGCAAATCTTTGATCGGATGGTTCACATAGTTAATTCAAATAAATATGGCCTGAGAGCTTCAGTTTGGGTAAAGTCAGATCCTTATATTGCAAAGTTTATCAAGAAGCTTGATCGTTGCGGTTTGCTGCGAATTAATTCGCGCCATGCAGGTTTCTCGCCTTATTTAACAACTCATGGGGGTTCTGGCCTCTCCGGGGGGCCATTTGGTGAGGCAAATTATGTTTGGCAGAAAACAACGCATTTGCAAAGTGTCAGCGTAGTTCGGAGCTAGGATTAGACGACTTTTTCTTATGAAAATTAATCTCTTTGGAATCCCTCCCGCGCTTACTTGCTTATTCCTTCTCCTTCTTGGTTTTTTTGTTTTTTCTCGTCGAAAGTCTTCCCGTGGCGGATTACCGCTAGCGGCTTTTTGCTTTAGCTTGAGTTGGTGGCTGTTCGGCTATTCCCTCATGTATTTTTCGGATGATCCAATAGCTGGGATTTTTTGGGCCCGTTTTGGTTGCATGGGGATCGTCCTCATACCTGTTTTCACGCTTCATTTTATTCTAGAGCTCCTGGATAAGCATCATCCAAATTTAGTGAAAATGTTTTATTGGACGGCATTCTTACTTTTGCCTTTAGTTTGGACGCCCTTTGTTTACCAAGGTATACAGGTGCATTTTTGGGGATTCTATCCGAAAGCCGGGCCTCTTTATTGGTTATTACTTTCCACTTTTTTGGTTACGTTTTTGACGGGAGCAGGTTTTTTGCTCTTAGAATTAATTCATTCTAAAAAGTTTGCAAATCAGCGCCATTACAACCGAATAAAATTTGTTTTTTTGGGTATTTTAGTCGGTTGCTTTGGGGTTGTGGATTACGTCATTAAATATGGCATAAACATTTATCCTTTTGGGTATATCGCGGCATTTATTTTTGCTTCTTCCATTGTTTATGCGATCTTTCGTCATAAACTTCTTGATATTGATGTGATTATCCGCAACACGTTGCTTTTCGCCGGGCTTTTTGGGATTCTGATCCTTGTCGCGGGAGTCATTACTGCAATAACACAAAGTTATGTCGGTAAGCTTATAGGGTTTAATTCGACTACGAGTAATATTCTGAACGTGCTTGTCATTATGTTGTTGTTTGACCGGACGCAGAAACTTCTTGTCAATGTTACCGACAAATTCTTATTCCAGAAAAAGTATGATTATCACAAGCTGCTGAAAGACGCGTCGCGGGGGATGTCGAATATCGAATCGCTGCAGCATTTGCTCGGGCTTGTGGTCCACTTCATCACCATGAGGATGCGCGTGAAGAACGCGGCGGTGCTGATGCGGGAGGGAAGTAGCGACCAGTATCATCTCATCTATCAGCGCGGGTTCGACAAGAAGTTCCTGACGCTTACGCTTTACCAGAATGATCCTCTGATCCACTATCTTGAGAGCCACAAAGAGGCGGTGGATATCGAGCGTATCAAAGAGCAGGTGGAGGCGGCGTCGCATCAGCGGGACAAAAGCGAAAAGGCCTATGATTATCTGGCGATCCGGGAACGGATGAACCAGCTCCAGGCCAGCTGCTGCGTGCCGAGCTTTTTGGGGCGCGAGCTCCGGAATATCCTTCTGCTGGGTGAAAAGAAATCCGGCGAATATTATTCCAACGAAGACTTGAACCTGCTTTATACGCTCGCGCAGGAATCCTCGATCGCGATCGAGAACGCGCGGCTCTATGACGAGGCCCTCCGGAAATCCCACGAGCTGGAGCATATCAACGAACAGCTGGAACACTCCAAAACGCTTCTCATGACCGCCTTGCAGGAGGCCGAGGGTGCCAACAAACAGCTGCAGGACACGCAGGCCCAACTTATTCACGAGCAGAAGATGGCGACGCTAGGGCGGCTGGCCGCTTCCGTAGGACATGAGGTCAATAACCCTCTCACCATCCTTTCCATGAACGTGTCGCGTGTGATCTTGAAACACCGGAAGCATCCGGATATGAAAGTGACGGAGATCCTGGATGTGTTTGACAAGATGGAGAAAAATATCGAGCGTATCAAGGCGGTGGTGAACACGCTGACCGGGCTCCTGAAGAAATCGGAAAAAGGGAAGTTCGAGGCGCTTTCCCTGAAACTGATCCTGGAAGAGACGCTGCCGCTCGTGCAGTTCCAGACCTATCTCGACAATCTTTCCGGGACCGAGGTCGATTTCAATGTGCCGGGCAATGTTCCCCTGATCCGCGGCGACCTGGAGCGTTTGCAGGAAGTGTTCCTGAACCTTTTCATCAATGCGTACCACGCCATGGCCGGCAAGCGCCACCGCAAGATCGGGGTCCAGGCCGAGATCGATCCGAGGGACCCGAACATGGTCGCGATCCATTTCAGGGACAACGGCTCGGGCATGACCGAAGACGTCATGAAAAAAGTTTTCAATTACGGGTTCACGACCAAAGCCCCGGGCAAGGGCTCCGGGCTCGGGCTCTACATGTGCAAATACATTATTGAGCTGCATGGCGGGACCATCACGGTGGACAGCAAGCTTGGAGAGGGGACGACCTTTACCCTCACGCTGCCCATTTATTCTGAGACGCCGGCGTTGAAATCGGTGAAGCCCATAGCGCATAGTTGACTTTCAAGTCTTCCGAGCGGTTGACAAAACATCTGTCATGAGTTACAGTGATAACTGTAAATGTCAACAGGGGAAGCAAGCTCATGATCAGTTTGAAGGCAAAAGAAACAAAAGCGGTTCTGGGGTATCTGTTCCTCCATGAGAATGCAGAACTCTATGTCAACGAGATGGCCCGGAAATTCTCGCTTGATGACGGTAATCTTTCGCGAAAGCTCAAACAGCTTGCCCAAGAGGGGATCCTGAAATGTCGTGATAGCGCGAATTCGTGCTATTACTCGCTTAACCACGAGTATCCGCTTCTCAAGGAATACAAAGGGATCGTGCTTAAGACGATCGGTGTTGAACAGAAACTCCGCGATGTTCTTTCCGGCGTGAAGGGGATTGAGCAGGCTTTTATCTTCGGCTCTTACGCGAAAGGGAGTATGGATGCCGCAAGTGATATCGATCTTCTCGTCGTAGGCGAACATGATACTCTTGCGCTTCAAAAAGCGGTTGCGTCGGTTCAGAAAGAAATGGACCGTGAGATCAATGTGATCAGTATGGGCTTGGGGGAGTATAAGGAAAAGCTTCAAAGAGATCCTTTCATAAGATCTCTTGAGGGCAAAAAGAAAGTCCGGATCGTATGACTGCGATGGGCGGTGAAGCAATCTGAAATGCGAGATCACCGCGCCCCATTCGGGGTCTCGCGATGACAGATTAAATTCAAAGAATACAGGTTAATCTTTATGGCCAAGCGGGGTTATGTTTACATGATGATGAATCCCGGGAATACAGTGATTTATACCGGAGTGACATCCGACCTTGGGCGACGGGTTGCTGAGCACAAGGAAAAAACTATCGAAGGGTTTACAAAGAAGTACAATGCCACCAAGTTAGTATGGTTCGAGGAATTCGCGGCGATTGGGGATGCCATCGCGTCAGAAAAGAAGATCAAAGCGGGTTCGAGGGCGAAAAAACTCGAGCTCATAGAGACTTTGAACCCTGAGTATAAAAATTTGGCAAGGTCGTAATGATTGCTTCGTCGGCCTTGCCGGCCTCCTCGCAATGACGGGGGCTTATGTTTATGTCATCGCGAGCGAAGCGTGGCGATCTTGTTTTTAAAGTGAGATTGCCGCGCCCCGCAAAGCAGGGCTCGCAATGACGACGTAATGAAATGCTGCGGTCTGAGGGCTGAACTATGAAAAAGAAAATACTGATCGTGGATGACGAAGCCGGGATCGTTCAGGAGATCAAGGAGTTCCTGGAGGAAGAGGGCTACGAGGCCTACACGGCGGATACGGCCAAGGCCGGGATCAAGCTGCTCGAGGAAATCTTTCCGGATGTGATCCTGATCGACGTGAAATTGCCGGATGCCTCCGGAACGGAAGTCCTCAAGGCCTGCAAAGAAAAATCTCCCAAGACCAAGACCATCATGGTGACGGGCTATGTGGACCAGGCCGTGATGGATGAGGCGGAGTTGATCGGCCGCGACACATTCCTTCAGAAACCGTTTGATCTTGTGAGAATTACGGAAGAAATTGAGAAACTTCTCAATTGAGACTGCAGACTAGAGACTACAGACGAGAAACTGGCAAACGTTGGATTTCGTTGTCATCCCCGAAAGTTTTTATCGGGGATCCAGAATAAAAGCAAAGCCCTGGATTCCCGCTTAAAGCATGCGGGAATGACATACTGCTCGTAAGGGGCTTCAATGAAAAAATATATCTATGGCGCGGTGCTTGTCGCGGTCGTGACGGCCGTGGGAATCTTTTTTTTCAGGCCTCCCGAGACCACCAACCAGCCGCCCCAAACAACCCTGGGGATCACATTTCACTTTCCGGAAGGTTACGAATTCACCGAAGGCGCGCCTTTTGTCCTCACCTGGCGAACCGAAAGTCCGGAAGGGGTTCTCTCGGTCCCTGTCACAGACACGAATTTTAATCCGCTTGTTTCTCCTTATAAGCTCATTTTCACGCCCACATTGGGTTCCAGGGCCGTGATCCTGAATGCGCGGCTCTATTACTGCCATAAGGCGAGCCGGATGTGCTTTCAGGGTGATTTCGAGACCCGCGTCCCGCTTGATCCCGGAACCCCTCTCAAAACCCGGTTTCCAAAAAGAGAAACCGGGTTTTTAAATTCGGTCATTCCCTGGGTTTGGGAAATTACTCCGAAAAAGATTTAAGACTGCAGACAGCAGACTGCAGCCAAAAAAGAAATTGTCGTCTGTGGTCTGTTGTCTGAGGTCTGTTATTCATGAAATACACAATCAAAGTCAAAACGAATGCAAAAAAGAGCTCGGTGGAGCAGGCCGCGGACGGTTCACTCCGTGTGTTCGTGAAAGCTCCGCCTCAAGAAGGCCGCGCGAACGAAGCCGTGATCGAGGCGCTCGCCGCGCATTTTAAGGTTCCCAAGTCCCGTGTCGCGATCGTGGGTGGGTTTAAGAGTAAACAAAAAATCATTGAAATCAAGTAGGGCGTACGGTGTACGGAGTACGGCGGAAAAAGAGAATGCGCCATACGCGTAACGCCTTACTCCTTGCCTCAGTACGCCGTACGCCTTTCGCCGTACGCCGCACAATTTTATGGTAGAATAAACGCCATGTTCCGCCAATTCGCAGAGTTCATTCATCATTTCCGCTGGCCGGTCCTTCTGGCCATGCTTCTCAGTGTCTTCTTTTTCGGGACCGCGGTCTCGAAGCTCTCGGTCGATCCTTCCATGGAAACGCTTTTTATCAAGAAATCCCCCGAATATCAGTATTACCAACAGTATCGTATTAAATACGGCAGTGACCAAATGATCGCCGTGGCCATGTCGACGGAGGATCTTTTCACCCCCGCCAACCTCAAGACCCTCAAGAGCATCACCGACGGCATTGCCAGTTACGCCCAAGTCGAGCGTGTGATCAGTCTCACGAACGCGATGGACATCAAACATAAGATGCTCGGCGTTAAGACGGTGCGGGCGCTTGCGGGCGTTTTTGAGGGTGACCGGTCGATCGAGGATGCCAAAAAGGAAGTGCTCAAAAACGAGCTCTATCTGAGCAATATTGTTTCCAAGGACGGGAAGATCGCCAATATTCTCGTTTATCTGAAGCCTGCGGAAAAAAACAGCGCCGCGGCCAACGGCGCGTTTATCGAATCACTGAAGGGTTATCTGGAGGACTTTGAACAACCGGGCGTGAAATTCTACATGGCGGGCGCGCCGGTCGAACAGTATGAATTCATTGATCTGATCCACCGCGACCAGATGGTTTTTGTGCCGCTCATCTCCATTATTCTGGTCGTGATGACTTTCTTGATCTATCGCAGTTTCGCCTGCATGGTGCTCTCCATGTCGATCGTTCTCACGACGCTCGTCTGGACGCTCGGGACGATCTCGCTTTTAGGGCAGGAGCTGAACCTCATGACCTCACTGCTGGCGCCGGTGATCATGATCGTTTCGGTGATCAATTCGACGTACCTGATCAATCTCTTTTTTGAGGTCCGGCCGCATCATAAAAGCCTGAAAGAGGCGGTGAGTGTCACGATCCAGCAGCTGGGGATGCCGTGTTTTCTCACGCATTTTACGGCGGTCCTGGGGTTTGGTTCGCTGGCGCTTTCTCCGATCCCGGCCATTCAGAGTTTCGGGATCTACGCGGCGCTCGGGACTTTTTATTCTTACATTGTCGAACTTGTGATGACGACGCTACTTCTTCCGATGTTGCCGTACCGGCCGGCGGATCCCAATGCCGCCAATGAATCGCATTTTTTCAATCGGGTCTTGCTGGGATTCCTTGAGAAGCTTGAATTCCGCTGGAAATGGTGGATCCTGATCGTGACCGGCGCGGTGCTGGTGTTTTCGTTTCAAGGGGTCCAGAAACTCGAAGTGGATACCAATATCGTGAAACAAATGAAACCGAATCTTCCGCTCGCGATCGCGACCCGGTTCATCGACGAACGTCTGACCGGCGTTTATTCGCTCGGGTTTGTGTTCCGCCGCAAAGACGGGGAGAGTATCGTGGACGCGAAGACGCTCATTCTCCTGGACCAGTTCAAAACCTATCTGGAGAGCGAGCCCGGGATCGCGAAGGTTAATAGCATTACGACGCTGGTTAAAAAGATCAATGAGGCGCGCGAAGATGATCCCCGGGCCTACCGGATCCCGAAAAGCCCCATGATGCTCAATCTTTATTTTAAAGGATTGGCCAAGGCGAACGATCCGGAGCTTTGGAAGCTTGTGTCGCATGATCTCAAAGAGGTGCGTCTGGAGGCGCGGATGCGCGCGATCGGGACGACGAAAGGAGCGCTTTTGGAGGAAAGGGTCCGGGAATATCTTCAGGACCATATGAGCGATTTTTTCGAATATAAGCTGACGGGGAATGTCGTGCTGTTGGGAAAGATCGCGAAGAGCCTGGTCCAGGAGCAGGCCCAAAGTTTCGCCTTCGCCTTCATCTCCATTCTGATCGTGATCATCCTGATCTTCCGGTCCGTCAAACTCGGTCTCTTGGCCGCCATCCCGAACCTGATCCCGATCCTGATGGTGTACGGGATCATGGGATTTGCCGGGATCGAGCTTTCCACCGCGACCGCGATGATCGCGAGCATCGTGCTGGGTCTTGTGGTGGACGCCTCGATCCAGTTCCTTTACCGGTTCCGTAAGGAGTTCCAGCACCGCTCTCATTATATCCAGTCACTGCACCACACTTATCGCAATATGGGCCAATCCATGGTCGTTTCGACCCTGATCCTGTGCATGGGGTTCGCCGCGAGTGTGTGCGCGAGTTTTCGCATCACCGTGCATTTCGGGGTGCTGACGAGTCTGACGATCTTCCTGGCGCTCATCTGCTCGCTTCTGGTCATGCCGGCGATCCTGATCATGATGAAACCCTTTGGTCCCCAGCGTCTTTTCAGGCGCAAGGTCGCGGAAAACGACCCGCTTTACGGGCCCCAGGATCCTGTCAGACACGTGTAAAGAAGGATGATGGTTGCGGTCTAAGCCCCACGGCTCAAAATGCGGGAAAGAATTTCTTAAATATGCTTTTAGGTAGAGAAAAAACTACCTAAGAATTTTCAAATAAAAAAGGCCTGATCCAAAAGATCAGGCCTTTTTTATTCTAAAAGAAAATATGGGGAGTAATGGATTCGAACCATTGAAGGCTATAAGCCAACAGATTTACAGTCTGTCCCCTTTGGCCGCTCGGGCAACTCCCCATGAAAAATCAAACTAAAATCAGCTGGTGGAGGGATTTGAACCCCCGACCCGCTGTTTACAAAACAGCTGCTCTACCCCTGAGCTACACCAGCAAGGTGTGGCATTCTACAAGAAACCCCGGAGAAAATAAAGGAACCATTAAAATTCGGATTGAGTTAAGCCAAGGTTTTTATTTTGAGCTGATCGTCTCAAATCTAGGGTAAGTACGCCTGCAGAGAAACGTTCTGGATCCATCCTTCCCATTGCCCCCAGGACTCCTCATCCAGCGTCGCAAAGCCCGCGGACTGGCGGCTCCAGTTCATGAAGGTATCGACCTTTTTCCCATGGTCCCAACGTTCGGCAAGTCCACGGTCCGGATTTCCGTCATCGCCGTAGCGTAACAGGGCGTGATAAACCAGCTCGGCCTTGGGTTCGCTCGCGATCTGCTGGTACTGGGTCCAAGAGAGGGATTTGGTCTTTCCCGTATCAAGGAAGTATTCATAGACCATAAGCTCCCGGGTTGTTTTTTTGCCTGCGGGTTGATAGGTGATATCAAAGAGTTCTTTTTCTTTGGCCTTTTGATCCTTCAGATAATTGTAATCCACGCGATGGCGAATGGTCTTTCTGAAAAGCAGGGTGCCGTCCCCGTCAAACTCTTCAACGACCGTTTGGTGTTTTAATTCATCTCCTTCGTTCGCGTTTTGAGTGAGGACCGTGGCGTGGTGACCGTTCGAGTAGACGCGCTCACACGAGTTTGCGCCGTCGGCCGCGTTGCCGCTCTGGGAGCACTGTTCTGCAACGAGCATGGCCACTTCATCGGTTTTCTCAACCACCGTGCCCTGCAGGACCTGAAGCGTGGCAGGAGAGGCTGCGGGATTCACCGCCGGGGGTTCGGGTACCGCGAGCAGGGGGGCAGCCCCTGAGAGAGACGGGCTTTCCATTAAGAAGTCGATCGAGTCGCCGGCCGCGTAGGCGTCCAACGCCTGTGACATGGCTTTTTCGGGCTCGGGAGTGCCTGTTGCCGCGACGACGGGCTGTGCCGGGTCGTTTGCGGTGGCCGCGGGTTGAGTCTCGCGGGCCAGCACCCAAGGGATGCCTAATAGAGAAATAAGAGAGATCGCGATGAGCAGGTCAATCAACCCCTTTATGGGGAACGCCAAAGCTAGGCTTTTTTCTTTCTGGTTCATTTCTAAGAATCCTTTCGTGTGTCCTTGCCTAACAGAAACCTAACACACACTTATTTAAAATAAAAGGGTACTGTTGCAAATAAACGACAAAAATACATAGCAATAACTATCAAATATATCAATATATAGCATTAGAACTCATCTTTTAATCATGCGATGCTCTTTTTAGCCTAAAAAGTAAATATTTTTAAAATATTGCTTAACTTGCTTGAATGTTTTAATTATTGTGTTACACTGATAACGAAGGCACGAGAATATCAAAGATTGATTTATTGCTATAAGAAGATAATCTTGGGAAGGTGATTTGCTTATGGAGAGAAAGTCGTTCAAGGTTCTAGTGATTGAAGATGACCCGAATTATTTTATTCTGGTGAATGAACGCTTGTCTCAAAACCGGAATCCTTCCTTCGAACTCATTCGCAGTAAACACATGCAGTCCGGTCTTGAGCGTCTTGGAGAAGGGGATATTGATGTGGTGCTTCTGGACCTGATGCTTCCCGATAGCGAAGGACTCAATAGTTTTCTTTCGGTCCATAAAGCATTCCCAGCGGTCCCGGTCATTATTCTCACCTCGGTCGATGATGATGACTTGGCGGCCCAAGCGATCGCTTGGGGGGCACAGGATTATTTAACCAAAGGGAGTTTTGATCGCGAACTTCTGGTCAAGAGCATCTGTTATGCCGTCAGCCGCAATCAGGCTCAGGTCCAGTTGCAGAAATATTACCAGGAGAACGAACGCTCCAAGCGGACGCTTCAGGATAAAGATGAGCGGTTCCGCAGCCTCGTTTCGAATATCCCGGGCGCAGTTTATCGTTACACCCTGGCGGGTCCCCGGGAATGGAAAATGGATTTTATCAGTGATGTGATCAGGGACATCTGCGGCCTTCCAGCGACTGATTTCATAGAGAAGAGCATGGCGGTTTATTTTGAAAAGGTTCTGCCGCAAGACCTCCCGCTCCTTCAGGACGCGTTCGAAAAAGCAGTCCGGGAGGGGGCGATGTTCAGTGTGGATTATCGTATCCGGCACGTGAATGGAGATTTTCGCTGGGTCCATGATCATGGGCGCGCCGTTCGGGACGAGGAAGGCAGGGTCATTCACGTGGATGGCGTCATCTCGGATATTACGGAGAGGACCAAGGAAAAAGAGCGTTTCAACCAATTGGTCTATTATGATGCCCTGACGAATTTGCCGAACCGGGAGCTTTTTGTTGACCGTCTGGACCAGGCGATCCAACAGGCCCGCCGCAAGAAAGAGAGCGGCGCGGTGCTGGCCCTGGACCTCGACCACTTCAAACGCATTAATGATACATTGGGGCATCCCATCGGGGATCAGTTGATCAAGGCGGTTTCCGTGCGGCTTCTGAAGTTGCTCTTTGATTCCGATACCGTTACGCGCATTAGCGGCGGAGCTTTTATCATTCTGCTGCCGCGAGTAGCGAAGCCCGAAGATGCCGAGAATGTTGCCAACAAGCTTCTGACGGCCTTCAAATCACCCTTCCTTATTAACGAGCATGAGCTTTTCACAAGCTGCAGCATCGGGATCGCGCTTTTCCCCAACGATGGAGAAACCAGCGATATCCTGATCAAAAATGCCGATGCGGCCATGCATATTTCCAAAGAACGGGGGAAAGACCGGTTTCAGCTTTTTTCCTCGTCCATCGCCAATAATAGTTTTGAGCGGCTGGTGCTGGAGAACAGTCTTCGCCGCGCTCTCGAACGCAAAGAGTTTTGTCTTTATTACCAGCCCCAGTTGGATCTTCGTACCGGAAAAACGATCGGGGCGGAAGCGTTGATCCGCTGGAAGCATCCGGACCTCGGTTTCATCCCTCCCATGGAATTCATCCCGATCGCGGAGGAAACCGGCCTCATCCATCCGATCGGGGAATGGGTCCTGAAGACGGCGTGCGAGCAGAAGAAGCTCTGGGACCAGCAGGGTTTCAAGTCTTTCCGGATCTCCGTCAATCTTTCGGCCCGTCAATTCCATTACGCAAATCTCGTGGATATGGTCGGGGACACCATCCGCAAAAGCGGTATTGATCCTAAGGACCTGGATCTTGAGCTGACGGAAAGCACCATCATGGACCGTTTGGAAGAGACCACCTTGACCTTAAAACGGCTCAAGAATATGGGGACGCATATTTCGATCGATGATTTTGGAACCGGTTATTCCTCGCTTATGTACTTAAAGACATTCCCCATTGATACCATCAAGATCGACAAGTCGTTTGTGAATGACGTGACCACCGACCCCGATGACCAGGCCATTACCCAGGCTATCATTTCTATGGCGCACAGCTTGAAGCTGGATGTTGTGGCCGAAGGGGTGGAGACGAAAGAGCAGCTTGAGGTCTTGAGATCTCAAGGCTGCGATATCATGCAAGGTTATCTTTTTAGCAGGCCGATCCCCGTCGATGACATTGCGCCATTTCTCCAAAGCGACGCCGCCAAAAAGATCCTCTCCTGAAAATAGTACGGCGTAAGGCGTTACGCGTACGGCGCCATTCCCGAAGCATGTTTGCCCCTCTTTTCGCCGTACGCCTTACACCGTACGTCTTCCGCTATTCGCATTTCATAAAGAAAACCCTTCGCGAGACGATAAACATAGTCGTAGGATCAACGGAAAAGGACTATGAGAAAACACCCACAGCTTCTGGAACTGAATGCCTTCTTTTTTATCTCCCGGATGTCCGAGAAATACGGACGTCCCTTGACGCTTGCGACCGTTCCGGTCGCCGAGTGGAAGGGGTTCGTTGACCAAGGGTTCGATTATCTCTGGCTCATGGGGGTTTGGACCCGCAGTCCCGGATCCGCCGCCCACGCCGCCAAAGAACCCAATCTCACCCGTGCTTATGATCTGATCCTTCCGGACTGGAAGCGCGAGGATGTTACAGGCTCTCCTTATGCCATCTTCGGGTATGAACTCGATCCCTACCTCGGCAAGCCGGACGAACTGTTTCAGCTCAAGATAAAATTGAACGGACTGGGCCTTGGCCTCGTGCTGGATTTTGTGCCCAACCATCTCGCTTTTGATCATCCCTGGACCGTGGAACATCCGGAATTGTTTGTATCGTGCCGGCCGGAAACCTTACGCGCTCATCCCGAATGGTCTTTTACGACCGCCAAAGGCAAAAAGATTGCGCATGGCCGCGACCCTTATTTCGCGCCGTGGATCGATACCGCTCAGATCAATTTTTGGTCCCCGAAAGCGCGCGAAGTGTGGCGTTTGGAACTTCTTAAGATCGCAAAAGTCGCCGACGGCGTGCGTTGTGATATGGCCATGCTCGGGCTCAACGATGTTTTTCAGAAAGTCTGGGGTGAGCATATTTCGGAGACACGGCCCGCAACGGAGTTTTGGGAGGAAGTGATCCCGGAAGTCAAAAAGAGCGCGCCGGGTTTTATCTTTATCGCGGAAGTCTATTGGGACATGGATTGGCCGCTCCAGCAGCTGGGTTTTGATTTTACCTATGACAAGCGTCTTTATGACCGGATGTTCTTTGATTCCTCGATCTCGGTCGGGGAGCACTTGAACGCGGAGCCGGTTTATCGCGATAAATGTCTTCGGTTCATTGAAAATCATGACGAGGAGCGGGCGACCGTTACATTCGGGAAACAAAAATCCCGGGCTGCGGGGATCATCACGGCGACGGTTCCGGGGCTCCGGTTCTTTTATGACGGACAGCTTGAAGGCCGGAGGATACGCACGCCCGTTCATCTGCGTCGCGAACCTCACGAACCCGCGGATCCCGAGACCGTTGCGATGTATCGCAGGCTTTTACGGTATATAAAAAGCCCGGCGACCCACAACGGGGAGTGGACGCTTCTGGAGACCCGGCCGGCATGGGAAAAAACCGAGACGCATCATGCGATCCTCGCATGGCTTTGGGGATGCGGCCAGGACTGGAAACTCATCGTTGTCAATTATTCCATGATCCGCGCGCAAGCGTGTGTCCAGCTTCCGGGATTTCTGGGGCGGAAGTATTTTATCCAGTTCCGGGATGCGCTCACCGACAAGGTCTACGACCGGACCGGAGAAGAACTTTCCCAAAAAGGACTTTACGTGGACCTCCCGCCCTGGCAGGCCCACCTGTTCGATTTTAAAGTTTAAATCATCTCAGATAGCTATTTCACGCCCGGCTGTCAGTCGTCCCAAATTTTGCATAACCCATCCAAAAGAATTTCTTACAGATCCTTCGGCATCGTTCGTTTTTCCCCAGCGTGGAAAAACTCACTCGCGCCGTCGGTCTCGCTCGACGGGCAGGACTGGGACCGAGGCAGCGTTCGCAGCCCTTTGGAGCTCGGATCCGCCCATATTTACAGGCGGATCCAAAGGGCGAGAGCCGCACGCGGTCGTTTCTCGCCGGAAGAAACGAACCGCGGGTGACGAGGTCCAGTCCTGCCCGTCACCATGCCCGCTTGACCTCCGGAGCGTGCTTTAGGATCTGTAAGAAATTCCGTTACTAAAACCGGGCTTGGAGTGCGAGCCGTTGTTTGCTAAACTACTGCACTATCAAGTGTGAACCATGACCTTCTCTGGGAGCTAAAATGCCGAACTTGAAGAAGATATCTGGAAAAAAAGAGAGCCGGGAACTTTGGCATCTGGAACACAAAGATATGACCAAAGACGGGCTCAAGGAGTCCTTCAGTTCCAATCTTCAATACGGCCTCGCCAAGGATCGCTTCACCGCCACTTCCCATGATAATTTTATGGCGCTTGGGATCGCCCTGCGCGATCGTTTGGTCGAGCGCTGGATCCAGACGCAGCAACGCTATCATGAAAAAAATCTCAAACGCGTCTACTATCTTTCTCTGGAATTTTTGATCGGCCGTCTTTTAGGGAATTATATTTTAAACCTCGGACTCTGGGACCAAAGCCAAAAAGCGCTCAAGGAATTCGGGCTTGATCTTGAAAAAGTCCGCGAAGAAGAAGTCGACGCGGGGCTCGGGAACGGTGGTTTAGGGCGTCTGGCCGCGTGTTTTCTTGATTCGATGGCGACCTTGGGGATCCCGGCGCACGGGTACGGTATTCGCTACGACTATGGGATCTTCAATCAGAAGATCATCAACGGTTATCAAGTGGAATCGCCGGATGAATGGCTCAAGCACGGGAACCCCTGGGAATTCGCCCGTCCGGAATATGCGCAAAAAATAAAATTCTACGGCACCACGAATATGTACCACGACAAAAAAGGCCGGCTTTGCGTGGAATGGGTCAATACCGAGGACGTGCTCGCCATGCCTTACGATACCCCGGTCCCCGGGTATAAGAACAATGTCGTGAATACGCTCCGTCTCTGGTCCGCGAAAAGTTCCGAAGAATTCGATCTCCAGTATTTCAACGACGGGGATTATGAGCACGCGGTCTATGACAAGATGTTCTCCGAAAATATCTCCAAGGTCCTTTACCCCAATGACGCAACGTCGATGGGCCGGGAACTGCGCCTCAAGCAAGAGTATTTTTTTACTGCTGCCTCGATCGCGGACATCATTCGCCGTTTTAAAGAAGACAACGCGCTTTTCAAAAGTTTTCCCGACAAGGCCGCGATCCAGTTAAATGATACCCATCCGGCGCTTGCGATCGTGGAATTCATGCGCATCCTTCTCGATGAGGAACAAGTGGATTGGGACACGGCCTGGGATCTCACGGTCCGGACGTTCGCCTACACCAATCATACCGTGATGCCTGAAGCGCTTGAATGCTGGCCCGTGGGGGTCTTCGAAAAACTTTTGCCCCGTCACATGCAGATCGTCTATGAGATCAACGGCCGTTTTTTAAAAGAACTCGCCGCAGAATACCCCGGCGATCCGGATCGTTTGAGCCGGATGTCGGTGATCGACGAAGGAGGCGGCAAAAAAGTCCGCATGGCATTCCTGGCGATCATCGGATCTCATTCCGTGAACGGCGTTTCCGAGCTTCACTCGAAACTTCTGAAAGAACATCTCTTCAAGGATTTTTACGAGGTTTTCCCGGAAAAGTTTAATAACAAAACGAATGGGATCACACATCGCCGGTGGCTCATCAAGGCCAACCGGCCGCTTTCCGGACTTATCACGGAAGCGATCGGGGATGGCTGGGAAAAGGATCTCTATGAACTCGAAAAACTGGCGTCCCTCAAGGGCGACCGGCTTCTGAAGAAAAAATGGCAGCAGGTCAAGCAGGACAATAAAAAGATCCTGGCCGAGGTCATTCGCCAGCAGACCGGGCTTCTGGTCAATATCGATTCCATGTTCGACGTTCAGGTCAAGCGCATCCATGAGTACAAGAGGCAAACCCTCTTTATTCTCTATGCGATCTCCCAATACCTGAAACTCCGGGAAAATCCAAACGCTTCCATCACGCCCCGGACGTTCATTTTCTCCGGGAAAGCCGCCCCAAGCTATTTTCTCGCGAAACTTATCATCAAATTCATCAACAATGTTGCGAATGTGATCAATCACGACAAGGTGAGCAAAGATAAACTCACGGTCGTGTTCCTTGAAAATTACCGTGTGTCCCTGGCCGAGAAGATCTTCCCGGCAAGCGATCTCTCGGAACAGATCTCAACAGCGGGGACGGAAGCGTCCGGGACCGGTTGTATGAAATTCATGATGAACGGGGCTTTGACCGTGGGGACCCATGACGGGGCCAATATCGAGATCGCGGAAGAAGTCGGGGAAGAGAATATTTTCATGTTTGGCTTGAAGGCCCAGGAAGCCCTGAAGATCAAGTGCGAAGGCTACGACCCGCAGAGATTTATCCGCAAGTCGCCTTATTTGGGGCAGATCTTCCAAATGATGCAGAACAATTTCTTTTCGCCGATGGAACCCGGTATTTTTGATCCCCTTGTCCACAACTTGAGCGTGGACGATCCTTTTATGGCTTGCGCAGATTTTGACGCCTATTGCGCGGCGCAAGACCGGATCTCCGAGGAATACCAGGATCAGGACAAATGGACCGAAAAGGCCATTCTCAACGTGGCGCATTCCGGGAAATTCTCAAGCGACCGCACCATTGCCGAATATGCCAAGGACATCTGGGATATTCCGATCAACCCGTCGAAGTAACTCGAGGCCTTACACGGTACTTGGTCCATAGCAAGCGAAGTGCCAGGTACTATCTACCAGGTGCTGGTTTTAAGATTTATTCCTTCCTCCAAGCTGCCGGATCCCGGTCACGCTGAAAAAAAGTTCCAGACTCGATATTTTTTGCGCCACAAGCCGCACTTCCCGGAATTTCTTTGAGAGAATAAAATGAGACAGGAGCCGTAGCGCGCCCGAGATCAAGAACACAGTCAGGATCGCGGACCCGCGGAATGAGGGGAGACGCTCGACGAGGAATCCACCCGCCGCAGCGCCCAGAAAGATCGCGATGCCGTTGATAAAGGCAAAGTAGCTCAGACAACGTATCCGTTTTCCTGAACTGACGGCTTCATAGATAAAGTTAAGCGCGCAGAGATTGAAACCTCCCCAGACGAATCCTGAAAAGATTTCCACGCAAATAAGATAGGCGGGGAGGGGGGAGATCGTCCAGAGCAAGGGGATGGCGGGGATGAGAAGGCTCGTGAGTTTGAGGATCTTCGCATTTCCGACCGCATCCGCGTGTCTTCCCCAAATAGGGAAAGAAACAAGCCCTGCGACGATCGACGCGAAACGGATGGTCATGAACAAAAAATAATTAAAATGAAGGTCGTGGAGCATATAGACGCTGAAGAACGGCGCGGCAAGATTCGTTGCGAACATGATGCTCGCGACGTAAAAAACAAACTTCACGAAATTGCTTTGCCGGAACCTTCTGAGGAACATCAAGAACGTAAAATGATCGCCGGGTTTTTCGACGGCCGGAAGGTCCTGCATTCGCGTCATGAGCCCCGCGGAAAGAAATCTTGCGAGGGTGGCGACGGCAACGAGGATCATAAAACCGGCGGCTTGTAGTTTGCCCCGATAGCTGAAAAGAAGCAGCCCGCCCCAAACCGTTCCGAGAATGCCGGCAATGCCGACGACCCTTGATCGCCATCCAAAATAGCGCCCCCGTTCTTCGGCCGGGAGATAATCGCTTGCCAAGCTGCCCCAAACCGTGCTGATGAGGCTTCCGAAGGTCCGGAAGAGGGTCACAAAAACAATGAAGGCTCCGATCCTCCAGGCGCCAGCCAGGAATGGTAGAAAAACGATCGGAAGAAGACAAAACGCCTGTCCTGCTGCGGTGGTTACGAGACAGCGGAGCCTGCTCCCGATCAAGTCGACGGCCTTCGAGGTCCAAAGTTGAATCACGGAACTGACGAGGGTCGGAACGGCTACAAGAAGTCCGATCTGCAGGGGAGTGGCGCAGAGAAAAAGAGCCAACGGGATGAAATAATCCTCGGCCAGCGACTGCATGACGCTTGCGGGGATCCCTTCCTTCCAGGAAACCTGCAAGCTCTTCAGAAAAGGATTTTGTTTAAGCTGAGTGAAGATCTTTTCCATGATGGTGACCCCCTCTTTTATCGGCATGAACCAAGCCTTTAATGAGCTCACGGGGAGCCTTGGGGGGCTCAAGGCTGCTATGGTTTTTAGGAGGCGTGTTGTATACTATGAACTGTTGTTTCTTTTTCTCGAAGTCCATGGGTCGATGGGGTGAAAATGAAAGCGGATCCTGCAAAGACTGGCCGTCAAGGCCACGCGAAACATCTGGTGGACGGAAAGTATTCCATCAAAGATCTGGTGGATCTGGAGGAGTTGCGTAACCTGTTCCAGGGCTTTACGGATGCCATGGGTTTTACCATCGGATTTTTGAGTGTTCCCGAGAGCAAGATCCTGATCGCCACAGGATGGCGGGATATCTGCACGAAATATCACAGAAATTGTCCCCTGGCCGCCACAAGGTGCCGGACCAGTAACGCCCGCCTCGTCCGACATCTAAAACGTCCAGGCCAGATCGTCATTGAGGCCTGCGAGAACGGGCTCGTGGACTGCGCGACGCCCATCATCATTAAAGGAAAAAAGGTCGCCATTCTCGCGACGGGGCAGGTCCTTCTTAGACCGCCCAGCATCCTCTATTTCAAGAAACAGGCAAAGCTCTTCGGCTGCAATGAAGCCGCCTACCTCAGGGCCCTCAAAGAGGTTCCGGTGATTTCCGAAAAAAAGCTCAAACAAGCCACGCGTTTTTTAGGCAAATTGGCTCACACCATCATTCGGATGGGCTATCTTGGCCTTGCGGAAAAGGAGCGTTCCGAAGAGTGCAATCGGACAGAAAAGGCGTTTAGAGCCAGTGAAGCCGAGAAAAAACTGGTTTTAGACAATGTCCCGGATCTGGTGGTTTATCAGGACACGAAAAACAAGATTATCTGGGCGAACGCCAGCACTGCAAAGGCGTTCGGTAAAACCAGCAAGGAGCTGGAAGGAGCTACCTGTTACAAGATCTTTCATAACTTAAATCGGCCATGTCCCGGATGTCCTGTAAATAAGTCGAAAAAGACGGGTTGTTTTGAACAGGCGGGGATGGTTTCACCCGACGGAAGGTACTGGACCATTTCCGCCAGTCCTATTAAGGACGCTTCCGGTACTGTTACCGGCCTTGTCGAAGTTGCCGTGAATACGACAGAGCAAAAAAGAGCGGAAGAAGGTTTGAAAAAAGCATTATCTCTCGAGCGGGCCACGCTGGAATCCACGGCAGACGGAATTCTCGTCGTGGATCACAATAAAGGAAAAATCGCGGACTTTAATGAACGGTTTGCCCGTCTATGGAACATACCCGACAAGATCGTCCAAAGTCGTGATGATAAGAAATTGCTTGGCCATGTGTTGCCCCAACTGAAAAAACCCCAGCATTTTCTTTCAAAAGTAGCCGAGCTCTACCGCCACCCTAAAAAGGACAGCTTTGATGTTCTTGAGTTCAACGACGGAAGAGTTTTTGAGCGTTATTCGCATCCGCAATTAATTAACGGTAAGCCGATAGGCCGCGTGTGGAGTTTTCGCGACGTCACCGAGCGCAAAAAAGCGGAGGAGACGCTTAAGGAAACTGAAGAGCGTTTTCGCCTTGTGATGAATAATTCGATCGATCTTGTTTACCGCCGGAACATACAGACCGGGCGCTATGATTTTTTTAGTCCCGCCGCCAAGAAAGTGCTCGGTTTTTCACCCAAAGAGTTGCTCGGCGAGGATCTGAGTTTTGCCACCAGCCGGATTCACCCTGATGATTTGAAAGCAGTGATGAACGTGCTGGAAAGAGCGCAAGCTGGAAAAGTGAAGAGCGGGATTGTTGATTATCGTTGTAAGCACAAAAATGGTTCTTATCGGTGGCTTTCCGATCGCTTCTCGATCGTCAACGATGCGAAGGGGCGCCCCTTGTATTGGGTGGGAGTTTCCCGCGATATCACCGCGAGTAAACGGGCGGAGGAAGAGATCCTCAGAACTCGATTTCAGCACCAACAGCTGGTTGAAAATGCGAAGGATGGCATCTTTAGCATTGATCTAAAAGGCCGGTTCCTTCTGACGAATCCTGAGTTCAGGGCCATGTTGGGTTATGACGAAAAAGAATTTAAAAAACTCAACATTCTCGATACCTATCCGAGGGATCTCCGGCCCAATGGCGAGCAGCGGATGGAACGCATTCGGCAAGGAGAAACGTTGCGATTTGAGCGGCCCATGAAACGGAAAGACGGCAATTTGGTTTTCGTGGAAGTGATTGCGTGGAAAACTCCGGAGGGAATTATCCAGTCGTTTGCCCGCGATGTTTCCGATCGCAAACGTGCCGAGGAGGCTTTAAGCGAGAACCGGCGGCAATTGCGCCAGATCATCGATACAGTGCCGCACATGATCTTTGCCAAGGACAAGCAAGGCCGGTTCATTCTTGTGAATCGCGCGGTGGGGATGGCGTACGGGAAAGAACCGCACCAGCTCATCGGGAAGAAACGCCAAGACATCCACCAGGTTCCGGAAGAGGCCAGGAAATTCCTGGAAGCAGACCGCCGGGTTTTGGCCACGGGGAGACCCGTGCTTGTCGCCAATGAAATATTCACCGATGCGATGAGCCGGAAGCATATTCTTCAAACCATCAAAATCCCGTTCAAAATGGCCGGGATGGGGGAAGAGTGTATCCTGGGTGTTTCAGTCGATGTGACGGAGCAAAGGAAGGTCGAGGAGTTTCGCAACGATATCGTGAGAACCGTGTCTCATGAGCTTCGGACGCCCCTTTCGATCGAGAAGGAAGGGATCAGTCTTCTTATGGACGAAATGGTCGGGCCGGTTAACGCTGAACAAAAAGAGATCCTCGGGACCGTGATGCGGAGTATCGACCGTTTGGCGCGTATGATCACGAGTCTTTTGGATATTTCAAGCATCGAGACCGGCAAGATCCAGCTCATGCGGAAAAGGACGGATCTTGCGGATCTCATCAAAGACGTGATGTTCGAGTTTAAAAAGCGCGCCGCTGAAAAAGAGATCGATCTTAGTATCGATTTGCCCAGGCATGACGTGCCGGTTTTTGCGGATCCCGACAAGATCACACAGGTGCTGACCAATCTGGTGGATAATGCCGTTAAATTCACTCCGGAGAGAGGGACGGTAAAAATCTCTATGGCCGTATTGAAAGATACTGTGGAGTGCGAGGTCCAGGACAGCGGTATCGGGATCGCCTCCGAGAATCTCGGAAAGATGTTCGAAAAATTCCAGCAATTTTCAAGGACCGCCGGCCCCGGAGAAAAAGGGTTCGGGCTTGGCCTCTCGATCGCAAAAGGGATCATGGATTTGCATGGAGGCCAGATCTGGATCAAAAGCGAACTCGGAAAAGGGACGCGGTTGACGTTCTCACTGCCGCTCTATCAAAAAGAAGAGGTCCAAAAACATGAGCAAGAAAAATAAAAAGATCCTTTTCATTGAAGACGAGTCGGACCAGATCATGATGATCTCTCTGAGGCTTCAAAAGAACGGCTATGAAGTGATCTCTTCCATGGAGGGTGCGGAAGGGATCCGAAAGGCTGTGGCGGAAAAGCCCGATCTCATCCTGGTGGATGTGATCATGCCTGGGGTGGATGGTTTTGAGGTGTGTCGCCGGCTTCGCAAGAATCCTGTTACGAAAGACATTCCCATCATTTCCACGACCGCCGCGGGCGCGGACGACGTGGAGCATCAATGTCTGACCGCCGGGGCCGATGATTGTGTCCGGAAGCCCTACGATTCCCAGGATCTTCTGATGAAGATCAAGCGGCTGCTTGAAAAATGATCTCACGAGTCGCACACCAAGGAAGAAGCGTCCTTCTATGAAATCGCTCAACAGTAAACAGATCATCGATGCTTTGACGAAGATAAGCGACGCGGTCGCCTCAGATCTATACTCCGAAGAGATCCTCAAATTGATCGTGACGGTGACCGCCGAGGTCATGAATTCCAAGATATGTTCCCTGATGCTTCTGGATAAGGCCACTCAGGAGCTTGTTGTCAAAGCGACCCAGTCGGTGAGTGAGTTCTATAATAAAAAACCGAATGCGAAGCTCGGGGAAGGTATTGCCGGAAGGGTGGCCGAACTCGGGAAACCCCTGACCGTTCTGGATGTGCGCAAAGACAAGCGCTATCTCAATCGGGCCATCGCCAAAAAGGAAAACCTTTGTTCCTTGCTGAGCGTGCCGCTTCTTTTCAAAGGAAATGTCATTGGGGTGTTGAACTGTTACACCGTGAAGCCGCATCGTTTCAGTTCCAGCGAGATACGCATCATCAAATCGATCGCCAGCCTCGCGGCGATCGTCATCGAAAACTTCCGGCTGGTCGTGGAATCGCAGGTGATCCAGGAAGAACTGGAATCAAGAAAAGTGATCGAGCGCGCCAAGGGCATTCTGATGCAAAGGGAGAGCTTGAACGAGCAGGGAGCCTACAAGCTTATCCGGAAGTACAGCATGGATAAGCGCAAGAGCATGAGGGAAGTGTCCGAGGCCATTCTTTTGAGCGAAGAAATGAAAAAATTCGCATCCTCAAAAGAATAAGATCGGGATTGAAAAGCAGGATCGCTGTGCTATAATCCCGTCGCTGAACACAAAGTGAGTGTCCGGCGGGATGAAAGCAAAACGGCGTTCGGAGCGGAATCCGGTTTTGTTTTCCATTCCAAAACACGGGATAATGACATCCTTTTTGGCGAGCCCCGTTTTACGGGGCGAGAGGTTTTCGCCGGAAAGGATTTTTTTTTGGAAAAAGCGGTCTATGCTGCAAATGAGTTCGCGGGAACATTTTGATCCTTGAAACATCAACAAAGGGGTAAAAAAATGGCAAAAACAGGGGAAAGTTCAGTGGAAAAAGACATTAACGCGTTCATGAAAAAAGTGATCGCCCGGAATGCCGGCGAAAAAGAATTCCACCAGGCGGTTCGGGAAGTCGTGGAATCCGTCACGCCGTTCATCGAAAAACATCCTAAATATAAAAATGCAAAGATCCTGGAAAGAATGGTCGAGCCTGAGCGTGTGATCATGTTCCGCGTTCCCTGGCTGGATGATAAAGGGGAGATGCAGATCAATCGCGGGTTCCGTATCGAAATGAACAGCGCGATCGGTCCCTACAAGGGCGGTCTTCGCCTTCACCCGAGCGTGAACCTCGGCATTTTGAAGTTCCTGGCCTTCGAGCAAGTGTTCAAGAACAGCCTGACCACGCTTCCTATGGGCGGCGGCAAGGGCGGTTCGGATTTTGATCCGAAGGGAAAATCTGACAACGAAGTCATGAAGTTCTGTCAGAGCTTCATGCTGGAGCTTTCCCGTCATATTGGTCCGGATACGGACGTTCCGGCCGGCGATATCGGCGTGGGCGGTCGTGAGATCGGTTTTATGTTCGGCCAGTACAAGCGGATCCGTAATGAGTTCACCGGCGTCCTGACGGGCAAGGCCCTGAGCTGGGGCGGCAGTTTGATCCGTCCCGAAGCCACCGGTTACGGTTGCGTCTATTTCGTCGAGGAAATGATGAAGACGAGAAAGATGTCGCTGGCAGGGAAGACCTGCGTGGTTTCCGGTTCCGGAAATGTCGCCCAGTATACGGTCGAGAAGCTGAACGAACTCGGTGCGAAGGTCGTTACTTTGTCCGATTCGGACGGCTACATCTACGACAAGAAGGGCATTGATGCCAAGAAATTGCAGTTCGTCATGGATCTCAAGAACGTGAGACGCGGGCGCATTAAGGAATACGCGGACGCTTTCGGCGCGGAGTATGTCGCCGGGAAAAAACCGTGGAAGGTCGAGTGCGATGCGGCTTTCCCGAGCGCCACGCAGAACGAGATCAACGAAGCGGACGCGAAGGCTCTCGTTAAAGGCGGTTGTATCGCGATCGGCGAAGGCGCCAACATGCCGACCACCCCGGAAGGCGTCGAGGTGTTCCTGAAAGCGAAGATCCTCTATGCCCCCGGCAAAGCGGCGAATGCCGGCGGTGTGGCGACTTCGGGTCTGGAAATGAGCCAGAACAGCATGCGGCTCCGCTGGTCCCGGAAAGAAGTTGATGAAAAATTGCACGGGATCATGGTTTCGATCCATGAGAGTTGTGTGAAATACGGCAAAGAAGACGCAAAGTACGTCAATTACGTCAACGGCGCCAACATCGCGGGGTTCGTGAAAGTTGCGGACGCGATGATCGATCAAGGTTTGGTCTAAGGCCGGGTCGAAGTTCTAAAAAAACAGGGTCCTTTCGGGGACCCTGTTTTTTTTGTTTGACAAATGACACTAAAACGGTATCATTACGCCATGAACCCCGTTAGATCTCTTGGTCTGGCGGTGGCGAGGATCTTTTTGGAAGAAGTGCCGTTTCTTTTTTAAAATCAGCTCAAACTAATTGGGAGATCTAACGGGGTGAAGCTCATCACACGTAATACAGATTACGCCATGCGCGCCCTTTGTTATCTTGCCCAGCGGAGGGAATTTTCCGCCTCTGCGACAGAACTCGTCCGGGAGCTTCGGATCCCGCGTCCGTTTTTGCGAAAGCTGCTTCAAAAACTCGGCGGAGAAGGGATCCTGCGTTCGACCAAAGGTCAAGGCGGCGGGTTCACGCTTGCCCGTTCGCCCGAAACGGTCCGGCTAACGGATCTGATCCGGATCTTTCAGGGCGGGATCCAGCTGAACGAATGCATTTTTAAAAAAAGAGTCTGCCCCAACCGGGGGACCTGCCCTTTGAAGCGCGAGATCGACGCTATTGAACGGAGCGCCCTGCAGCAGCTTTCGAAGGTCAGCATTGCTTCGCTTATTAAAAAGAAACGGCCCCAGGATCGGTTGGACAACAAAATTCAAAGAGCTTCATTCAAAAAAAGGAGGAGTTTATGAGCATGTTCTGTTTCCAGTGCGAGCAAACGGCGAAGGGTAAGGGATGCGACATTCTTGGGGTGTGCGGCAAGACTCCGGAAGTGGCAACGCTTCAGGATCTTCTGGTCCATGCGACGAAGGGGATCGCTATTTACGCGCACATGGCTCGCGAGATCGGCGTGAAGGATCAAGACACGGATCTTTTTGTGGTCGAGGGGCTTTTCACGACGGTCACGAATGTGGACTTTGATCCCGAGCGGTTGCGCCAGACGCTTCTGCGCGCTTATAAGATCAAGGAGAAGATCAAAAAACTTTTTCAGGAAGCTTACAAAAAGAAGATCGGCCGGGATTTTGACGGGGAACTTCCGGCGGCGGCCTTCTGGAAACCCGCGGAAAATATCGCGGGACTTCTCGAACAGGGCGCGAAGGTCGGTATCCTCTCCGACAAGACCTTAAATGAGGATATCCGGAGTCTTCGCGAGCTTCTTCTCTACGGGCTCAAGGGGATGGCAGCCTACGCGGATCACGCGCATATTCTGGGTAAGGAGGACGAGTCGGTGACCGCCTTTTTCCATAAGGGGCTGCGCGCGCTTACCGACAATAACCTTACCGTCGAGGATCTTGTGGGCCTGAATATGCAGTTCGGGATGGTCAATCTCAAGTGCCTCGAGATCCTGGACAAAGCGCACACGGATCATTTCGGGCATCCCGTGCCGACAGGAGTGTCGCTTGGAGCGAAAAAAGGGCCGGCGATCCTGGTGTCGGGCCATGATCTCCTGGATCTGGAACAGCTTCTTCAGCAGACCGAAGGAAAGGGCGTCAGCATTTATACCCATGGCGAGATGTTGCCGGCGCACGGGTATCCGGGTCTTAAAAAATACAAGCATCTGGTCGCCAATTACGGGGGCGCGTGGCAGGACCAGGCCAAGGAATTCGACGCTTTCCCCGGCGCGATCCTGATGACCACCAATTGCATCCAGCAGCCGCGCGAAAGTTACAAGGGCCGGATCTTCACGACGGGGCTTGTGGCGTGGCCGGGAGTGCAACATGTCAATCCTGTTCACCCCGTGACAAACGGGGTGAACGGAAAAAAAGATTTTTCGGCTGTGATCAAAAAAGCGATCGAAGCCGGTGGCTTCAAAGAGGATGTTCCGGCGAAAAATATCGTGGTCGGGTTTGGCCACAATGCGGTGCTCGGAGTTGCCGACAAGGTGATCGGCGCTGTGAAAGCCGGGCAGATCAAACATTTTTTCCTGGTGGGCGGATGCGACGGCGCGAAGCCCGGAAGGAATTACTACACGGACTTTGCCCAGCAAGCCCCGAAGGATACGGTGATTCTGACGCTCGCGTGCGGTAAATACCGGTTTAACAAACTTGAGTTCGGGGATATCGGCGGCATTCCGAGACTTCTCGATATGGGGCAGTGCAACGACGCTTATTCCGCGATCCAGGTGGCGGTCGCTCTTGCGAAGGCTTTTGGCTGCGGGGTGAATGATCTGCCGCTTTCGATGATCCTTTCCTGGTACGAGCAAAAAGCGGTTTGTATCTTGCTGACGCTCTTAGCGCTCGGGATCCAGAATATCCGTATCGGGCCTTCGCTCCCGGCATTCGTAAGCCCGAATGTGTTGAAAGTGCTGATCGAGAAATTCAACATCAAGCCCGTCACCACGGCCAAGGAGGACCTCGCCGCGATCCTCGGAGGCGTGAAGGTCTGAAAAAAAGGAATCCGTTTGATATAAGAGAAGTTCCGTGATGTAATACATCGCGATTTTTCTCTATACAAAATAAAGGTCACAAATGGAAGCGCCAAAGTATAAATACATTTACGGGCCTGTTTCCTCCTGGAGGTTAGGCCGTTCTCTGGGGATCGATCCGATCTCCTCTTTTCAGAAGACCTGCACCTTCGATTGCGTGTATTGCCAGGCAGGGAAGACCGAAGTGCTTTCAAGCACGCGCGAGGTCTTTGTCCCGACCGAGGCCTTGATCCACGAACTGAATTCCTTGCCGGAGGTTCCCCTCGACTACATCACCTTCGCGGGGAATGGCGAGCCGACACTGGCAAAAAATCTCGGAGAGATGATCCGCGCGGTCAAAATGGTCCGTAAAGAGAAGATCGCGGTGATCACCAATGCCTCGCTCATTGATCGCAAGGATGTGGTGGAGGACCTGCTGCTCGCAGATCTTGTCGAAGCAAAGCTCGATGCCTCTTCAGCCGCATCTTTTAAGGCGGTCAATCAGCCCATGCCTGAAATCCTTTGGGAGGATATCGTGGAAGGATTGAAGGCGTTCCGGAAAGTTTACAAAGGGCATCTGACCTTGCAGGTCATGTTCATCGCGAGCAATAAGGCCTGCGCTGCGGCTCTTGCGAAGATTGCGCACCAGATCGGACCGGATGAGATCGAGATCAATACGCCGCTCCGGCGTTGTGCCGTGCAACCGTTGTCGATCGAGGATATTGAAGAGATCACGGCGGTCTTCCGCGGGATCTGCGGCGATAAGATCAAAGTGCGAAGCGTGTATGAGAAAAAGAGGGAGAAAAGCCAGCCGTTTTGCCACCCTTCGACCGAACGACGTCGGGGGAAAGAGTAGGCCTTCTGGTTGCAACAGCGCTTAAAAGAAAGTAGACTGAGCGCTCTTTGGAGCTATAGCTACATATGAAAAATCTTCCAAGCGACGCGACAACGCAAGAACTTCTTAACCAGATCGCCCGTCTCAAAAAAGAGCGGGAGGCGGTGATCCTGGCGCACAATTATCAGCCGCCTGAGATCCAGGACCTGGCTGATTTTACGGGCGATTCGCTCGAACTGAGCCGTATCGCGGCCAAGACTCCCGCCAAAGTGATCGTCTTCTGCGGCGTTCAGTTCATGGGAGAGACCGCGGCGATCCTTTCGCCGGATAAAACCGTTCTTCTTCCCGTTCTGGAGGCCGGTTGCACGCTGGCCGATTACGCGACGGCGGACCGGCTTCGTGAAATGAAGAAAAAAAATCCGGATGCCGTGGTGATCACTTATGTCAATAGCTCCGCAGAAGTAAAAGCGGAAACGGATATTTGCTGCACCTCGGCGAACGCGGTCGAGATCGTGAAGTCCATTGACCGGAACCGGCCGATCCTTTTTGTCCCGGATTACAACCTGGGGCATTATGCGGCGAAGATGGCCCGGCGTGAAATTATCCTTTGGGACGGATGCTGTCCGACGCACGCACTCTTGTCAACTTTTGCCATCGCGAAAGCGAAGAAAAAATGGCCGGAGGCGCAGGTGATCATGCATCCGGAATGCAAGCCCGAGACCCTGGAGCTTGCGGATTTTGTGGGAAGCACTTCCGGGATGCTCAGTTACGTGAAGACGCAACCGGCGGGGACCTCGTTTATTGTGGGGACCGAAGTCGGATTGCTTCACCGGCTCCAAAATGAAAATCCGGACAAGGTATTCCACGTAGCCTCGGATTATCTGATCTGCCCGATGATGAAGATGACGACCTTGAAGGATGTAAAGAATTCGCTCGAAAAGATGCAGTACGTTGTGAAAGTTGAAGCGTCTGTTCGGTTGCGCGCAAAAGCCGCGGTGGATGCGATGCTCGAATATACCGGCGCGGCTGTGAAGAAATCATAAAAGATACAATGAAAGGAACGAAAATGCGAAAAGCTGTTAATCCCGGGATCGAAGCCATTCAAAAACACGGTAGCCGCGTGGTGGGCGCAGGCGTCCATATGTTGCCGGCCGCGGGGTTGATGGTGGCTGCGGGAGTGCTGGGGAGTGTGGCCGACCGGAAAAAGAAATTCGTGACCGTCATCAATTCCTATACGACCCATATCCCGGGTCATGTTCATTTAAATGTGCTGGGAGAGAAGCTTGTCCAATCGCTTAAGGCAAAGGGTTATAACGTTTGGTACGCGAATATCGGCGCGGCGATCTGCGATGGGATTGCCATGGGACATTTCGGGATGAAGTACTCGTTACCCTCCCGCGAACTGATCACAGACCAGATCGAGTCGATCGTGGGGGCTCATCCCTGTGACGGTTGGATCGGGATCGGCAATTGCGACAAGATCGTGCCGGGGATGCTGAATGCCATGGTGCGTCTGAATATTCCTTCGGTTTATGTGAGCGGCGGCCCGATGCTTGCCGGGAAGAAGAACACCGATCTCATCACGATCTTTGAAGGCGTGGGGCGCGAGGCCGCCGGCAAGATGCCTCTGGGGCAGCTTGAGGATCTTGCGAATACCGCGTGCCGCACTTGCGGCAGTTGCGCGGGCATGTTTACGGCCAATTCGATGAATTGCCTCGCGGAAGCGATCGGCCTGGCGCAGCCCGGCAATGGAACGATCCCTGCGGCCGTGTGGACGGATGCGGAGCAAACGTCCTGGGCCATCAATCCGGAGCGTATCAAGCTGGTCGAACAGGCGGCGGACACTTTGGAGAACGCGCTTCTCAACAATATCCGTCCTTTGGATATTGTGACCAAAGCATCGATCGATAATGCTTTTATTCTGGACCTTGCGATGGGGGGCTCCACGAACACGATCCTCCACACACTCGCGCTGGCGTGTGAGGCCGGGATCGCTTATCCCATCAAGCGTCTCAATGTACTTGCGAAGCTCACGCCCACGGTCTGTAAAGTGTCGCCGTCGCGTCCGGAAATTCATCTTGAGGATGTTCACAAAAAAGGCGGGATCGCGACGATTTTAAAATCAGTGGCTCAGGACAAACGGGTGCCGCTCGATCTGGATCTCAAAACCTGCGTGGGGAGTCTTCGGAATATGGTAGAAAAAGCTCCGGATCCCGACGGCGATGTGATCCGTTCTGTGGAAAAGGCTTTCTCGAAAGAAGGCGGGCTTGCGGTTCTTTATGGGAATATTGCGCCGGAAGGTTCGGTGGTCAAAACCGCAGGCGTGGAAAAAAACATGATGCAGTTCACCGGACGCGCGAAGTGTTACGATTCGCAGGAAAGCGCGCTTGCGGCGATCCTGAAAGGGAAAGTCGTGGATGGCGATGTCGTGGTGATCCGCTACGAAGGTCCGAAAGGCGGGCCCGGGATGCAGGAGATGCTTTCACCGACTTCGGCTTTGAAAGGCCGGGGCATTAAGGCGGCCTTGATCACAGACGGCCGTTTTTCGGGAGGAACGCGCGGGCTTTGTATCGGACATATTTCTCCGGAGGCCGCGGCGGGCGGACCGATCGCTATCATTAAAGATGGCGACACGATCAAGATCGACGCGGAAAAGAGGACCATGGATTTGGTCCTTCCGGCTAAGGAAATCAAGAAACGTCTCTCCAAGCTCAAGCCCTTCACGCCCAAGGTTACGGGGGGATGGCTGGGTCGGTATGCCCGGCACGTCTTGAGCGCCCATACGGGCGCCGTGATGGATAACACGGCGCTTTTCCTGGCCAAACCCCAAAAGCGGTCTTGATCAGATGAAAGCGATCCCTATCGCGGAAAATATCTGGTGGGTGGGGGCGATCGATTGGAATGCCCATCATTTTCACGGACAGACTTTCACGACGAAACGCGGTACGACCTATAACGCCTACCTGATCCTCGGTGAAAAGATCACGCTGATCGATACGGTCTATGGCCCTTTTGCGGAGGAGATGCTCCAGAGGATCCGGAGCGTGATCCCGCCCGAGAAGATCGATACCATCATCGTCAATCACATCGAGCCCGACCATTCCGGGGCGCTACCCGCCCTTGTCAAACTTTGCCCCAAGGCCCAGCTCTATGGAAGCGCGCGTGCCGGACAAGGGCTGGAGCGTTATTACCAGCAAAAGTTCAATTTTCATGTTGTGAAAACAGGCGACAAATTAAGTCTCGGAAAGCGGACGCTCAATTTCATCGAGATCCCGATGATCCACTGGCCGGACAGCATGATGAGCTACCTCGCGGAAGACGCGATCCTTTTTTCCAACGATGCTTTTGGCCAGCATTACGCCACCAGCGAACGTTTTGATGATGAGGTGCCGCAAGAAACTTTGATGGAAGAAGCGGGGAAGTATTATGCCGGCATCTTGTGGCCTTTCAGCCATCTGATCGCCCAGCGGCTTGCGGAGATCGAGAAAATGGCCATTCCCATCAAGATGATCGCGACCTCACACGGGCTTAGTTGGCGAAAAGATCCTGGGAAAATCATCCAGGCCTATAAACGATGGGCCGCGAATGAAACCCAACCCAAAATTGTTGTGGTTTATGAAACCATGTGGGGTTCCACCGCGAAGATGGCGCAAAAGATCGTGGACGGGATCGCTGACGCGGGGGTGAAATTCGAACTTTATGATATGGCTCAAGCGGATCGCACCGAAGTGATCCACGACATGCTTGATGCGAAGGCCTTTATCGTGGGTTCCTCAAATCACGATAGCGGGATCTTGCCGAACATGACTTCTTTCATGGAATTTCTGAAAGGCCTGCACCCGAAGAACCGTATCGGTTGCGCGTTTGGTTCCTATGGCTGGTCGGGGGTCGCGATCCAGTCGCTTCAGAACACGCTCGCGGCGGCCGGAGTCGAGATCGTCCAGCCCTTGCTTTCGGTGATCTATGCTCCGGATGAAGGGCAGCTCGCCGCAGGCTATGAGCTCGGTCAAAAAATGGCGGCGCTGGTTTCCAAAAAATCTTAAATTGAAAACTAGCGCCGCACAGAACTTTCCTATAAATCTTTATCGGCAGTTCAGTGCAGAGCTCGTCAAAAGGGGGTGATCTATGGAAACCTTGGAAGCCCTTGCGAAACGCGCCAGCGTTCGCGATTACATGAACCAGCCGGTGCCTAAGGATATGCTGGAAAAGCTCGTGGATGCGGGGCGTCGCGCGCCTTCGGCGAGGGCGGTGGAACCCTGGGAATTTGTGGTGATCACGGATCGCGCGATGCTCGACAAACTTGCCGGCATCATCAGCACCGGGGTGTTCCTCAAGCAAGCGACGGCCTGCGTTGTGGTTTTTTGTCAGGAAACCAAATACTATCTCGAAGACGGTTCGGCGGCGACCGAGAATATCCTTCTTGCGGCGACTGACCTGGGGCTTGGCACCTGCTGGATCGCGGGGGACAAAAAAGAATATTGCGAAGAAGTTTCAAAACTCCTCGGAGCGCCTGCGCACCTGAAGCTGATCAGTCTGATCTCTGTCGGCTGGGCCGTTCGCGAGCCCAAGCAACGCAAATGCCGCACCCTCTCCGAAGTCCTCCACTGGGAAAAGATTTAACCCCATACGCTGTAAGGAGTAAGGTGTACGGCAAAAAAATGATACCGCGCACCGCAGGCCTTTTGCCGCACCCTCACAGAAATAAGATGCAAAAGGCAAGAATTTAACGTATAGTACGCCATCAAAAATGATGTTCCTCTCTGGGACCCTTTGTTCTGGAGGGCGTGCAGCATAACAAGGAGATTCACCGTAATGGCAAAAGGTAAAGTAAAGTGGTTCAATAATCAAAAAGGTTATGGATTCATCACGCCTGAGAATGGCGCCGATGTGTTTGTCCATCACACTGCGATCCAGGGCGAAGGCTATAAGTCTTTAGAAGAAGGTCAGGCCGTGGAGTTCGAGATCACCCAAGGTCCTAAGGGCGATCAAGCGGTCAACGTCGTCAAG
>JBAYVF010000010.1:0-60714 GCA_041674705.1 Candidatus Omnitrophota bacterium | reverse complement strand
TCTATGCTGTGCAGCTAACGTTGACACCACCCGATGCGACTGGCGTATAGCCATTGCAAGTAATCGCTCCGGTCTGTATATTCATCGAAATGTTCTTACTTGTATTACTTACTCTTATCGCAATGCAACTGGTACCATCGCACTGATAATTAAACAGCGAAGCAGCACCTAGATCGGAAAAACCTAGCGCTGTCCAGTTCGCATGACTAGTGCCGTTGGTGATGGTGAAATTTAAGGCGCTGGCATTCGCAGCATCCATATTAACGAGCTGCGCTCTCCGGACAGCTCCGAGCGTCTGCATCCCTTCGGCCACCCTTGCTTTTTCCGGCGCTGCCGTAAGCCGCGGGAGCAACAAAGCCGCAAGGATCGCGATAATGACCACCACGATCAAAACTTCGATCAGTGTAAAACCTTTTTTGTTCTTCATTTTTTCTCTCCTAGGTTAGGGCTAAAAAACCCTTGCACTTTTTTTGATTTTACGCTCTCTTTTCTAAAAAATCAACAGAACCCTTTCAAGATCAAGAGGTTCCTGTAGTCAATTGGAAGATCGGAAGAAACATGGACACTACGATTGTTCCGATCACGCCACCCATAAAAACCAAAAGAATCGGTTCCAGAAGCGTTGTCAAACGCGTGAGGAATGTATCCACCTGATCTTCATAATAGTCGGACAACAGCCCTAGAAAACGGTCGAGTTGACCGCTTTCTTCACCCACCGCGATAAGCTGGGTCATAAAAACCGGAAATATTTTCCGGGCTTCAAGCTGGACCCCGAGTCCCTGTCCGCTCTGGACCTGTTGGGCCACCCGTTTGATGCCCGCCTCGATAAACAGATTGTCGACCAGACGCCCCGCAATCTCAAGCGCCTGAAGGATCTGCACTCCGGCCCGTAACAGCGTTCCAAGAGACCTTGTAAACCGGATCACTGCCACCTGCATCAGGATCGCTCCAAAAAGGGGCGCCCCTAAGGCCGCCTTGTCATACGACATCTTGATCGAGGGAATTTTTCTCGTGTAAAAGTAAGCGATCACGGCGGCCACCACGAGACCGGCCACCCAGAAAAAATGTAATCTTAGGATGTCGCTTGCGCCTATAACGATCCGGGTCAGGAGCGGGAGCGTCATGTTTTGGGCTTCAAAAATCGCCGAGAATTTCGGAATAATAAAAAGCAAAAGAAACGTGAGTGCGGCAATCACCGCGACGGTCAAAACCCCGGGATAAAAAAATGCGGTGATGACCTTCTGCTGGATCCGGGCCGCTGATTCCTGGTAATGCGCGATCTCCTCGAGACAATCCGGCAACTTTCCTGTGGCCTCTCCAACCTCCACCAGATTCACCCAGATCCACGGGAAGACCTTGGGATAACTCCGGAGCGCGTTACTGAACGTGCCGCCTCCCGAGATCTTTTTACGCAACTCGCCGAGCACCTGCCGGAAAAAAGGGTTCGCGATGCCCTTCTCGATGATTTCCAGCGATCGAAGAAGTGGAATGCCTGCCTTGAGAAGCGTCGAAAGCTGGACGGCAAAAAAAATGGCTTCGCGAGTCGTCACACGCCCCGAAAATGAAAAAAAAGATCGGACGGGTCCTTTGGCGGAAGACGCCGACGCCGTCGAAAAAATATCCTGGAAGGCACCCTTCTTCTTGTCGTGCTCCCGGACGTCGATCACCATATAATTTTGAGCGAGAAGCTTCTGAATGGCCGCTTCCTTTGTCGGGGCTTCCAGGGTCAGGGTCTTGGCCTGGTCCGGGAGATCGCGCAGACGGACGTGACAATCAAAGAGTCGGCCCGGCTCTTTAAACTTTTCCGGCTTGGGGGATCCCGCCACAGATTCATTCATAGGCAACGCTCAGGACCTCATCTAAAGTAGTCACTCCGCGCTCCACCTTTTTGATCCCATTCTGAAGGAGCGTCTCGTATTTTTTTTCCATCTGAAGGGCTTTAAGCTTGCCAAGATCCGCGTCCCGGGTAACAAGACGCCGGATATCGTCATCGATCGGCAAAACCTCATAAATGGCCATACGCCCCCAATAACCGATCTTCCGGCATTTGGGGCACCCCGTGGCTTTATAGAGAGTATCGGCGCGGATCCCATAATCTTTCTGAGTTTTGGCATCGACTTTGTACGGTTCTTTGCAATGGGGACACAGGACACGGATCAAACGCTGGGCGGCGATAAGCCCGAGACTTCCCGCCACGAGATAAGGCTGGATCCCGATATCCACGAGACGGGTGACGGCCGTTACGGCATCATTCGTATGCAACGTAGAGAGCACCAAGTGGCCCGTGAGCGATGCCCGGATGCAAATCTCGGCCGTCTCAAGATCGCGCACTTCCCCCACCAGAATGACATCCGGATCCTGACGCAAAAAAGCGCGGAGGGCCGAGGCAAAGGTCAGGCCGATCTCGGGCTTCACCTGAACCTGGTTCATGCCCGCAATTTGATATTCGACCGGGTCTTCGATGGTCAGAATATTGATCTCCGGAGAAAGACGCTTGTTTAGCGCCGCGTAAAGTGTCGTACTTTTGCCGCTTCCTGTCGGCCCGGTCACAAAAATAAGTCCGTAAGGCCGCATCAGCGCCGTTTCGAAATGCGCGAGCTGTTCAGGTTCAAAACCGAGTAACTTCATATCCAAAAGATCCAAACGCTTGTCCAGGATACGCATCACCACCTTTTCTCCGAAAACGATCGGGATGGTCGAGACACGCATATCGACTTTGTGTCCTTTGTACTGGAGCGCGAACGAGCCGTCTTGCGGGATCCGCTTTTCAGCGATATCCATCTTGGAAAGGATCTTGATACGGGAAACCATGGCGTTATGCAATTCCCGGGGCGGAGGAGGAAGCTCGTAAAGAACGCCGTCCACGCGATAGCGAATATTGATCTTGTCCTGGCAAGGCTCAATGTGGATATCGCTTGCGCGGTCCTCAAGGGCTTTACGGATCATGACGTCCACCAGCTTGACCACGGGCGCCTTTTCGGCTTCCAAGAGAGTCGCTTCGAGATCCACCTTATGATCGTCCGCTTCCTGGATATAATCCTGCGTCACGTCATCGACCTCGGCGGATGAGATCACCTCTTGAAGGTCGGTATTACCGTAATAAGCCTCAATGGCCCGCTTGAGTTCGCTTTCGGTCGAAAGGACCGTCACAATGTCGTACCCGGTGATCTTGCGAAGATTATCCAGAAAAATGAGGTCCGGAACTTTCGCCACGGCCACCTTAAGCACTTGCCCGACACGATCCAGAGGAAGCACGAGATGAGTAAGCGCAAAATCAGGTGGAACGCATTCCTTGAGGCGCTGGTCCATGCGGGGTTTTAACTGATCGGTCGAAAGGAAAGAAACGCCGAGCTGCTCGGAAAGCGCCATCCGGAGCTGGGCCTCGTCCAGGAAACCCAACTGGATCATGATCTGACCCAGAGGTTCTTTGGATTCTTTTTGTTGGTCAAGAGCCTGAGTCAGCTGGTCCCGATTGATGAGTCGCCGCTCAACGAGGATGTCACCCAATAAAGCGTTGATACTCATGCCCACCTCTCAAACTTTTAAATCCGAAGCACGAATTCCGAAATCCGAAACAAATTCAAAGCACGAAACCAGAAACAAATTCAAAATCAGAGTGACAGAAATTCGAAACTACTCGGACCGCCTCAAAATAGCCCCGAAGATATTCATAAGTTCGGTCGCCTCTTGGCCCAGCATATCCTTTTGGCTGGCAAAGCTCCCTGCCTCAACAAGATTCAGCCAGTAACGGCTTTCCTTGGCCTCTTTTCGGCAGATCTTAATCCGCATCAAGAAGTCTTTCTTGCTCAGCGATTCGTTCGCCTCAATATAATTAGCCCCGACCGAACCCGAGGCCCTAACAAGCTGTTTGGCATCCTCTGTATTCGAAATCCCTCTAGACAGCGTTTTGACGAACCCCCGCACTTGCTTAGCAAACAACAATGTACGTTCTTCTAGGTCGTAGCGTTTCGAATTTGCTTTTTTGTCCATTCGGATTTGTTTCGGATTTCGTATTTCGATATTCGGATTTCTAACCGTTGGGTTCTTCTGCAACCTGGCTATTATCTCTTGCCTGCCGGTCAGGCCAGGGGTACAGGTTATTTCCCCTGGGATGGCGTCGCTGTGTTCTGTTCCAGAGTATCCAGAGTGGAATCGATCAATTTCTTCCGGATATTGAAATAACCGTCAAAATCCGTTTTTTTCTCCTGCCCGTCCTTAAGCTGCTTGTACCACTGTTTGTCCTTCACCTTCCAGAAGGGCGCCATCTCTTTGTCGAAATCCAGGCGCTTGTCGGGAGGATTCGGAGTTTCAAGCATGGAAGGATCCGTGATGATATAAGGCGTCACAAAAAGTATCAGTTCCCGGTCCTTGATTGATTTCGTATTGCTGGTGAAAAGTGCCTTCCCCACCATGGGGATATTTCCGAAAAAGGGCACCTTCCGGTCGTCATTGGATTGCTCACTGAAAAGCATCCCTCCCAACGCGATCGTTTGTCCGTCATTGACCATCATGGTGGTGCGAGCCGTCCGGGTCGTTGGATCTCCGGTGGATCCTCCCCCAGGACCAGTCACAGAGATCGAGGATGCTGCCACGGTCGCAAAGGTCGGCTCCAGCGTCAATGTAATACGCCCCCCGGTATTGATGAGAGGCGTCACGCGCAAGATCGTTCCGATCTCGTAACGTTCGATGTTCGAGGTGGTATCTCCCGCCCCCCCCGCGCCCGTAACCGTCGAGTTGCCAATGGCCGCCTGGGTCGCGATCTTGATCAGAGCGGCTTGGTTATCCAGGGCCAGGATCTTGGGCTTCGCCAGGATCTTGAGCTTGTTGGCACCTTCCAACGCTGAAAGGGTGATCTTAAAACTTGAAAAATCCCGGCTCCCGGCCGTCGTCACCGCACCTGTGGATCGCGAAGGATCAAACTGCTGAGCGCTTTCTTTGAACACATTGTAAGCCGACTCAAAGAGATTGCTGTTCATGTCTTTCATAAACGGAAAGTTGGTGGCCTCTTTCGCTCCCGTGATCGTTCCAAAAACGCCATCCGTCCCCCAATCAATGCCAAGGCTCCGGTCAAGATCCTCGAATGTCTCCACCAGGATCACATTGATGAGCACCTGATCGAGCGGCCGGTCGAGCTGGGTGATCGCCGATTCGATCATCTTGAGCCGGTCTTCCGAATCGGTCACGATCAAACTGTTGGAGCGGTCATCCACCGAAACCTTACCCCGTTCGGAAAGGATCTTTTCAACCGCTTTAACGATCGCCGAGCTCTCAAGCTTCGTGTCCTCTTTTGCGGCCGAAAGGGTCACAAGTCCGCCCCCCGAAGAGCCACCACTCGAAGACCCGCTGCCACTCGAAGATCCACCGCCGCTCGAAGAGCCGCTTGATTCGATCTCTTTAAGGCCACTCACTTTCACGTAGTAAAGCTTATACACACGGGTCAGCAAGGACGGTTTCTCGGGAGCGTCGGATGAAGCCCGGAAAAGGTAAATGTTCCTTCCGGGAATAAAATCATAGCTGATATTGCATCCGTACTTGATCGATTGCAGGACATCCTCCAGGCTGACATTGTCGAGCGTCATGCTGACTTGTCTCTCTGCAACTTCGGTCCCTGCAATGAAATTGATCCCGCTCAGGTTCGAAAGTACATTCAGCACATTGATCAGCGACGCCGATTTAAAATCCAGGTAATATTTCCCATCCGCCGTTCTCTCGGCCTTAACCTCAGATACCGCGGGCGTCGTTCCTTTTGAGGATGGTTCCGCCGGAGTCGAAGAAACCGGAACCGGAGAAACCGTGGCTTCCGACGAAGCGGCCGTGTCTTCCGCCATCACAGGGTACGAAAGGCAGAGACACAATAAAAGGAAAGCAAAACTGCTCTTGGCAAAAAACAAGTCGGCTTTTTTCATAACGGCGATTGCTCCCTTCCTGATAAAGATGAAGATGACGGCATTTCTGACGGCGGTTCCGCAGAAACGTTTTCCACGGCAATCTTTTTTTTCGCCCGATCCTTGGCCCTTTGAAGGTCTTGATCCGGAAACAAAGGAACCGTGATCTTTCCCCCGCTCGCTAGAATATCGACCTCTCGCCTTCGAACCTCAAGCAATTTTATTCCCTTCTTGTCGTCCCCCTTATAGAAAACCTCGCCCCCAATGACCGCATAGGCGTCTTTGCTTCCAAATCCGATCCCCTGCAACTCCACTTTGATCTCGGGACCAACCGGGACAGCAGTCCCCGGGACCGCCGCGGGGGCTTCGGTTTCAGGCGCTACGGCGAAAGGATCGCGAACTTCCTCTTGAGCCATCTGGACCGCGCCTTCAATCCCGGGAGTCGCCTCTTCAGAAACCGGCGAGACAACATCCTGAGAAGAAGCGACGTCGGGTTCAAGCTCTCCCGCATGAAGCGGCAATAATCCCAGTCCCAACATTGCCAGGAGGAATCCAAAAAACCAACGGTTTATTTTAGGCATTGTTTTTTTTGCCTCGTTGTTTTAAAAAAGTTTCAAATACAATTTGGATCTGCAAAGGATATTGGCCTTCCTGAGGGGTCGAAGAGGGCTTCCACAACAAGGAAATATCTCTAACCTTGATCGCCGCGCCAATCTTTTCGACCGCCTGCAGGAATTTCAGCAATGAAAAGAAAGTACCCTGCCCATTCATTTCCATCCTCAGCCTGATGTATCCCCCGTCCGGTTCAGTACGGGGGGTCAGTGTCGCAATATGGATCTGGGTCCGACCCGCAATGTCTGAGATCTTTCCAAGAAGCTGGGATCGTTCCGTGACCGTCGCCAAAACGCTCTCGCTGCCGTCAAGGCTCTCTTTCAGACCCTGGACTTCCCGGTAAAGTTCACTGCGCTTTTGAGACTCCGCGATGCTCTGACGCATACTCGCAATGTTCTGAAAAACCGGATGAATCATGGCCACATAGCAAAATAGGAACGTTGCGACTCCCGCCGCAGCTTTGATGGCCCACTCTTTTTGCTGTTCATGGATCTTCACAGTCGACATAAGTTAAAGTTCCTCACTCCCCAAGGACCCGGAAGCGCGTTAAATCCCGGTTCCGAAAGCTTTCTCGTTTGATCTCTTCAAGTTTAATCTCGGTAAACGAGTCGGCGATGATTTTCTTCCCGCTTAGAGCTTTCACCCAGGCACTGATGGTCTCGGTCTCTTTTTCAGCATTCCCGAGATAACAGATCCCCCTCGCATTCAGGCGCCTTTTTCTTTTTCCGGTTTGCGGCATTTCTTTTCCGGTTGTATCTTCCAGCGAGACATAATCGAGCGAAATCGATTGGGGCAACCCCTGTCCCAACGACATTATAAAGGCGGAGGTCGAAACCTTATCACCAAAAAATCCATTCAGTTGTCCGGCCCGTTCGCTCATTTTTTCTTTTTCACTCGTCAAGTCTTCGGTCGAACGAGAAGCGAACGCCGGAAACTCTTGATTCGCGGGACCCAGGATCGCTTCATTCTGACCCTCGAGGTGCATCAGATACGGCTGAAAACCTCCATAGCGAACCCCTGCCAAAAGAATGAAGATCAAAAAGCACTCGAGCCCCAGAAATTTCAGTAGCTGGGGAAGATCGGACCTGCGCTCCGTTTTGGGTAATAGCTGTATATCTCCCATGGGAGAACGGTACCTCAGAGACCGGAGCGCCAATCCAAAAGCCACTAGTACCGCGTGAAGCGTCTCGGGTGGAATGTTTTTGGCATTGGGTAAACTCGCGACATCAAAACGGACTGTGTAATTAAACGCATGCTCCAAATACTCTACCCAGAGCTTGAGATCTCCGGACCCGGCCAAAAAGATCTGCCCGATCGCCTCGCCGCCGGTCAGCTTGTAAAAATAATCCATCGAAGCTTTAAGTTCGTCATGAAACCGCCTCTTATCCTCTTCCATTTTCCCGCTCAAAATAAAATCACGAGAGAGGTAGACGATCCCCTTGGAGGCGAGCGTCACATTCACGTTTCCGTCAGATTGGAGAACCACAAAACCATGAGTCTTGGTCTTTCCGACCATATTTAAAGCCGCGAACGCACGCCCCACGGCGTTATAGACCGGCTCGACCACAAGCACTTTGGCGGCAGCGGATCGAAGGTCTTCCAAATACGTATCGAGGACTTCTCCGCGAATCGCGGTGGCCGTAACCGAAAGGACATTCTTATGGGTCAGATGCGAGTGGTAATCCAGCGACGAGTCGGAGATCTTGAAGGGAACATAGCGGCTTGCTTCATTGCGAACCGCCCCCGGCTCATCTTTTTTGGGGACCACCGGCATGATGAAGTGCCGCGTCACAACCTGCAGGGGACTCACGGCCACATTCACAAAAGCCCCGGGCTCTTTGATCTTTTCAAGAGCCTTGAGAATGGCCCGCGATTCCGGGCTTGTTTTTTTGATCCGCTGGGCTTCTTTTCCAATGACGGGTTCCTGCGAGCCTTCAGGATTGATGGATTCGATCGCAAAAGCTGCGATCTGGGGCCCGGTCACCGTGCGGATCGCAGAAACCGCGATCACTTCATTGCGACCGATATAGACGCCAATACCTTTCCCCATGACCTTCCTCTCGTGTTATTCCCTAATCAACCCAGCAAAATTCTTCTTAATTTGTGTTTTAAAAATCCGAAACACGAAGTACGAATTTCGAAACAAATTCAAATTTTCGAAACTCAAAATACAAAACAACCCGTTTTAGACATTGGAACATTCGGGTTTCGAATTTGTTTCGTGTTTCGATATCCGGATTTCGTGCTTAAAGTTCGGCGCGGCAACTATTAAGCACTTCATGGCCGCCCATTTAGCTTGCAAAGGCAACCGTATCGCCTTCTTGAATCACTTGCAACATAGCCGCATCGCGAACCACCGCAACCGACATGGTCGGATAAACCCGATCAATACGTCCGACCGCCAGCCCGATGCCGTTTCTAAAGATCGTGATCCAGCTTCGGGAACGAACCCCCTGGTCAGCACCCCGATTGATCACAACAGAACCTTGTTTTCCATTGACCGAGGTGACTTCCCCCTGAGACAAGGAACCTCTGCCCGTTGAAAAAGGTTCCCGGGAAAGTCCGGCGGCAGCACCGGAAAGAGCCGACATACCCGCCTGATCGACAATCTTATCAAACGCCCGGCTTTGGGCCTTAAGAGCATTCACGATTGATTGCTGGGTCTCAACCGTGCCTCGCAAAGCAGCGAGTTCCGATTCATACCGAACAGTGATCCGCATGAGTTCCTCGCGGTATTTTTTCTCAAGCCCCTGCTCATAAGCAATTTTGTCGGCTTTAGCCGTTTTTAACTCCAAAACCATGTCCTGAAACCGGCTATCCATCCCCTTCATTTCTGCGCTCTGTTCCTCCGAAGCGTTCTTAAGCGCGGCATAAGACCGCCCCAGCTGTTCTTTTTCACTTTGAAGTTGGGCGAGCATTTGTGAGGCCGCTCGATCCTGGTAAATCCCCTGAACATACAAAAACACAAAGACCCCAGCGACAAGCCCCACGCTCAGAAAAAATTTTCCGGAACCCGAGAAAGTTTTCCCAGAATCCCGGAGAGGGTCCTTAAGCCTGGAAATCCTTGGCGCGGCGGAAACGGCTGTTTGAGTGCTAAAAGTTTCAAAAGCGGGATAGAGTTGTTTCCCGGGAGTTTTTGAAAAAGGAACGGGGCTCTTGAGCGGAGCCGTTTTTTGCTCTTTGTAGTCGTGGACGATCTTTTCTTCCAGAGCCACCCAGTTCCTGACGGCTGCAAGATTGGCTCGTGGGACGTTCAGAGGCGGGGTTTTGAGAGCCGGCTCTTTAAAGGCGGTTGTGGTGTTTTTCCCGTGAGTTTCGGTTCTTGGAGAATCAAAAAAACCGAAAAAATTCAGCTTCTTCTTGGAAGCCACCGGTCCGGAAACGCTCTGGCCGCTTCGGGAGATGATCGTGATCTTTTTGTCGCTGAGTTTTTGCATAGGGCCAACCCTCTCGCAGTGACTGGCTTTCCATAAAAAGATGGAAACCAGGCGTACACTCAGACAAAGCTCTTATGAGCCTTTGCTCAGTATATTACATTCTATTTTCGGCTCTCCAAAGGATTTTCTTGATAAAAAGGTAAAAAAATCTTGGATTTGATAGAGGGCGGAAGAAGCGACAAAGGAATAAGTTGTGCTCGCAGAAGCTGCGTGTTGTGTCTCGTCTCGAATTCGCGAATGGCTTTTTCCTCTTTGAGAGTAATACCGCATTCTTTAAAAATCTTTACGCTGCCAATGCCCTATAGCATAATGGCGCTGAATAGACTAAAATTGGACCTCAATGAACCCTAAAATCCTCATCATGGTTCCGGCTTTCAACGAAGCCGATTCCATTGGTGCACTTATCAAAGAGATTCGCGTCTCGGTCCCCCAGGCCGATCTTGTGGTAATCAACGACGGCTCTCAGGACAACACGGGAGAGGAAGCCCGGAAGACCGGCGCTTTCGTAGCCACCCTCCCTCACAATCTCGGGATTGGTGGAGCTGTTCAAACAGGCTATCAGATCGCTTTTGACGAGGACTACGACGTCGTAGTCCAGATTGATGGCGATGGCCAACATGATCCTGCCTACACCGCACCACTGCTCCGACCTGTCCTGGAAGGCAAACTGGATCTCTGCATCGGAAGTCGCTTCTTGGAAGAGGATACGGAAACTTTCCGGTCGACCCGGGCAAGGCGGTTCGGGATTCGATTCTTCTGCCGTCTCCTTGGGCTTTTAACAGGGCTCCGGTTAACGGACCCCACATCGGGATTCCGTGCGACCGGAAAAAAACTTATCAAATCTTTCGCGGATTACTATCCTGTGGATTTTCCGGAACCTGAGGCGGTAAAAATCGCCAAGCGGCTAGGCGCACGTGTTGGCGAGATCCCCGTCCGCATGCGGGAACGTCAGGCCGGCCATTCTTCGATCCGATATCTTGCAACCCTTTATTACATGGCCAAGGTCACACTGGCCATCCTGATCGATACTTTAAAGAAAAACCCTTAGGAGGCTTCCGATGCATCCCAAAACATTCGCTCTCATCATAACCTTTTCTGTGCTGATCCTGGTCATCGATCTGATCCGGCGGCAGAAAATGACTTTCAAATATGCCCTTGCCTGGCTCGCCTCAAGCATCGCCGTCATTTTTTTTACCCTGCAGGACACCTGGCTCAGAACCGTTGCTCAATGGGCCGGCTTCGCCTTGCCCAGCAATTTCATTTTTTTCCTTTTGCTGATCTTCGTGATCTTTTTCAGCCTCCTGCTAACGATCCACATCAATGAACAGAATAGCCGGGCCGAATCCCTGGCCCAGGCGATCGCAAGGCTGGATTACCGGCTCCGGAAAATGGAAGGAAAAGAGTCGGACGAAAAACGTTGAGCCCTCTAAAAAAAATTAATGTGAAGCGAGGCCGTAGAGAATCATGCCCCATCGGGATCCGAGGAGTCTTTCCGGAGAAAAACGCACCGGCAAAACATTCAGACCGCCCGTTTTGAAGAGATGCATCCCACGGTGAAGTTGCATAACCTTGGCGGGGGTGAAGGGAATTTCATGAATTCCCGGCATCACAAGGGGTCTCAAAATTTCCCACCAGGAATACCGGTTGGGAACAAAAGTCGCAATGATTCCGTTCTTTTTTTTGAGCATCTTGAAATGGCCCATTAATTGCTGCTGGTCCTCATCAGAAAAATGTTCGAAGAGTCCGTCGGAGAAGATCAGATCGAACTTATTCCGGAAGGGTTCCATCCAGTCATCCAGGAAAAGATTCTCTTTCAAATAAGCCTGGCAGCGGCCCTGAGTATTCTTTCGCGCAATTTCAAGAGATGCGCCCGAATAGTCTAAGGCCCACACACGGCAACCTTTGCTCAAAAAATACGCTGAAAAAAAACCGGATCCGCAACCCGCATCAAGAATCTCCATCCCTTCGAGCACAACACCCTCCAGGACTTTTATAATGCGGATCTTGCTCCAGCTTTTCCGGGTGAAACGCTGAGAGCTTTCCATTTCCCAGAAACGGTCCCAATTTCCGCTTTTGATGTTTTTGTTCATATCATCTTCCCAATCTGTACCCGAACCGGCATACACCCTTCATCGCACCCCAAGCCCAAGCGAAGCAGCGAACGAATTGAACTCCAATACCGAAAAAAGCCGCTGCGGGATCGCGTCTGAAAATAAAACCAAAGGAATTCCAGACGGAACCGATGAGAAAAATAGAAAGAATGACCGGAAGGATACGAAAACCCCGAAAAGGTAAAAGCGAAAGAGCGAAAGGCAAAAGTCCCGCGGCCAAAACCTGATATTTTACGATCCTGCCGGTATAAACATCCCCGCTTCTTTTGTCCAGATGATCGTTATAAAGCTTGATGCGGTCAAACCCGCGGCGCGCCTGGTTTTTCATGTACGGCCAGAACGCTTCAGGATGCGCATGCGCAACGATCGCGTCCGGAGCAAAGAGAATCCTGTATTTACGCGAGATCCGATAGGTCAGATCCCAATCTTCCCCGCTCGGCGCCTTGTAGGACTCGTCAAACCCGTTCATCTCCTCAAGGACCTTTTTCTTAATCGCGAGATTGTAGGCGCCATGCGCATCGATCGCACCAAGGACATAACGGTAACGCCAGGCGATCTCGTATCCTACGAAACGGGCCAGGACACGCTCATCATTCAGCGTCCGATAGGTTCCCGCAACCGCGGCAATATCGTCGGAAGTAAAATAAAACATCAGTTTCTCGATCCAATCATGGTCCGGGACGCAATCCCCGTCGGTAAAGATTACCCTATCCGCCTGCGCTGCGCGCCAGGCCACGTTACGAGAGGCCGCGGGACCTTGATTGGAATTTCGGATAAGCCGGATCACGGAATGATCTTTCGCGTAGCGTTCAATGATCTTGGCCGTGTTGTCTTTGGAGCCATCATCGACAAGCACGATCTCATCCGGCATTCGCGTTTGGGCCAGCAAACTTTCGATCAGCCGTCCGATGTTTTTTTCTTCGTTATAAACCGCAGAAACAACGACCACTCTCATCAGGCTTTTTCCCGAGTAAATATTTTTTTCATAAAAAAATGGCATCCGAAAATAATCCGGGACCGCTCCGACGGAGAAAACAGAAACTGCCACACCTTTTGCAGAATAAAAGAGGGCCTCAGATAGAATTCGCGGTAAGCTAAATCCGTGAATTTCGAAATCGCTTCACCGGTCAAGGCTCCCCGGTGGATCTGGGACGCATAGTAACCGCTCCCCTGGAGCCATTGGTCATAATTCTCGGAATCGAGTTCCCCTTTATCCTTGGCCTCTTCATAGGCCCGCGTTCCGGGATAAACCATGATCGGAAAGAACTGTGCCGTATCAAGCTTCATTTGCTTTGCCATGTCAAGCGTTTGGCGCATGGTTTCGTGAGTTTCGTTCGCTCCGCCAAAAAGAAAGCAACCGTGAATCATGATCCCCGCCTCCGCGCAGGCTTTCACAAAACGTTCCCGCATCTTGACGGAGGCCCCGCCTTTGCGCATTTGGTCGAGAATTGTCTGGTCTGCGGACTCGAACCCCACGCAAAAAAGGCGGCACCCGGCCTGTTTCATCAGTTTCAAGAGCGCCACATCATCAAAATCCGCGCGGGCATTTCCAGACCAGGTGACCTTAAGCCCACGCCGCAAAATCTCTTCGGAAAGCCGGCGCACACGCTCTTTATCCACGGTCAGCGTATCATCCTCAAACATAATCTCTTTGTTATGCGGCCACGTCTTCTGAATAAACTCCATTTCGTCGACCACATCGTTGACTGAACGGGGCCTGTACCTCTGCCCCGTAATGGTCTGCGGGAACACACAAAAGGTACATTCATAAGGACATCCCCGGCCGCTTACGATTGTCACCTCGGGATGGAGCTGCGCCCCATAACTGTAATGTTCGATTCTCAAAAAATCCCGGTAGATCAAACTTGCCCAGGGGATCTCGTCCAGATTTTCATGCCAGGCGCGGCGCTCATTCAGGATCCACTGCTCCCCTAAACGGAACGCCAACCCCTTCACACTCGAAAACTCTTCGCGTTTCTTTCCCTCCCCTAAATGTTGCGCCACTTCCAAGACCGTAAAATCATATTCTCCCACCACGACAAAATCCAGACTTGGCGACATTTTAAGCGTCTCAAGTGGCCGGGCAGTTGGATGTGTCCCTACAAGCATTGTCGCAGCACCAGTTTTTTTTGAAAGTCGATCCATCACTTTAATATCGTGGAAAACAGAAGCCGTCACGGTCGTTGCGACGATCAGGTCGGGCTCAAACCGCGCCACGCGTTCTTCGGTACGCACCAGATCATAATGTTCGGCCGGGGCATCCAGGAAGTCAATCGTATGCCCATGTTGACGGACAAGGCCCGCGGCTAGCGCAAGGTAAATGGGATAATAGAGTGTCCCCGAAGGCGCCACACCCGGCGATCGGCTCTCCCGGGTGAAACGGTCATGGAAAGGAATGTTTAGGAAAAAGACTCTCACGCGCAATGTCCTTTTAGCTTGTGAAATATTCAAAAAATTTGAAGCGGCTCATTCAGGATTTTATATTGTTCCGTCCTGAAAAATGGAGCCTAAAAGATGGATGCGATCATTTTCGTCATACAAAAAAATTACCGGAAGTTATGACGGCTAAAAAAAGACAAGGCTTGGGAAAACTCGTCGCGTGCAAATCGCTTTCAACGCTTACCAAAGGATCTCGTAGATATAAATTTTATTCTCTTCGTCGGCATAAAAAATCTTGAAACGCTTCAATCCTTCGCCCTTCAAAAAGAACAAACGGGTCAAAAGAGATTCGGCAAGGTCGTCGTCCGAGACAAGGGATTGGATTTCATTTTTCCGCTCATTGAAAACAACGGTCCTGTCAAGATCACCGTCATTACGAAGAACCTCTTTTCTCTGTCCGTTCTCGAAAAAAATATTCTTTTTTGGAATAAGGAATTGTCCTTGCGAGGGTGAGTACCACAGCACATCCTTGGATTTTGGATCGAGAATGAGGCCATTGTTAAAATGAAGAAGATTTTTCGAAAGCTTCCCCTTCAAGGCCGTCCCGTAAAAAAGTTCCCGCTGAGAGAGCGCCTCTTGTCCTGCAGCATCCACCCCCGCGGACTTTCCTTCCTCATAAACCCTCATGGCTTTTTCTTCCGTAAGATCGAAAATTTCGCGAAGCTCCGAGAGCACTTTGGGCTCCGGCTCGTTCCGATTGCGATACGCAAAGAGTTTTGAAAAATCCCATTTCCCTAAAAAAGAGATGCTCGGCATTTTCGCGAGCATGCTTTCTTCCACGATCAAAAATGCCGGAGCCGGCACCGCGTGAAGAGCGTCCAGGGTCTCGCGCGCCACCGCCGCAGGCACCTTTTCCCGCGACAAAATTTTCTCCCCCTCCGCACGGTTAACGGCCATAAGTTTCTCTAAAATTCTCTCGCAAACAAAAGGATTCCGTAGATACGGCAGCAAACGGTCGAATGTTTCGGATGAATCATTGTTCAGCATGCGCAGGATGGAGAGGGCTTTCTTTTCATCCTTTTCCATCAAGGCTCTCGCCATCCAGTAGCAAAGCGCCCCCTGGATCTGGGTTGCACCGTCAAAAATAACTCTTCTTTTTCCATAATATTTAAAGAAAGTTCCGTTGTCCCACCAGGAATTGATGATCGCATTCGGCGCCGTTTTTTTCTCTACCTGCGCCATGGCTTTATACCATCCATCATTCATGAGCGGGATAACCTGCTCCGAAGAGGCTAATCCGATCGTTAAGATCTTAAATATCAAAAATCCTACTAAAAATAAGAAAATTGCCGTGCCGGCAAGACGGTTCAAACCACGTCCCTCGTGGGTTATCTTTCGAGGAAGTTCACTTCCAAGGAAGGCCCCCAAACCCACAAACAAAGGAACCGCCAGATAAAGCAGAAAACGATTCGCCTTAAAAGAAGCGGCAAACATGAATGCGAACCAACACAACATAAAAATACCGAGATCCTGACGCTTTTTCCGCCACCCGGCAAAACACAGAAAGATCAAACCCAGGGAGCAGAGCGCAAAAATCCACGGGGCATAAAAAGAGCTCGCGATCGCTTTCAAATTAAGCGGGCCTAATTCAGAAACGGTATAAAGGGCATTGGGCCAGATGCTCCCCTCCGACGACCAAGCGACCCCAAGCCTCTGCCATTTCAAAAAGTCCAGAATGTACTGAACAATATTGACCCCGACGAGAACATACATTAACAATCCGCTAAGAGCAAAAAAAATTGCGGCGGAAACTCCGTAAATTAAAAATCTTTTTTTACGATCCGCGCCATCACGACAAGATTCCGTAAAAAGACCGGCTATTGAAAAAATAAAGAAACAGGCCGCGACTGCCCACATGAACCATGCCCCGGACCATGTCACGAAAAAGATGCCCTGGACGCAGGCCGCCGCACAGGAGAACGCGATTTCCTTGAATTTACTTTGGCCCCGTTTTACAGCTTCCAGTAAAAGCCACGCGACAGCCAATGCCATCGTCAGGACCATCATATCGCTGTCATACCATCCGGCGCCCCCTCGTTGCACACAAATTCCCATTAGCCCCATCGAAAAGACTGTTAAAAAAGCCGGGAGATCTCCGGACCAACGCTTCATGAAAAAATAAAGAAGCGCGAGAAAACAGGTCGCATAAAAAACGGGGAGATAAAAGAGAAAAACAGACAGCGGCATTGGATGAATCGGACTTGCCACCTTGTACAGAAATGCAGAAAAGTAAGGGAAAACCCTTGCATACGGAATGGGGTGCCCTTTGGGAGCCAACATGCGATCATCATAATGCTTCCCATCTTTTCTCAAGGTCCCGGGATACCCCCGCTGGAGGACATCTTCGGTATATTGCGCCCAATAGTACGGATCCAGCTCCATCAGATACGTTTGACCTCCAGCATCCTGATAGGGGGCTTTGAGTTCCTGATATTTTTTTTCGACTTTTTTGTTGAATTCCGCCGGGTTGTTTAGGATCTCATCCTGCATTTTTTGATTGATCTTGGCAGAAGACAGGCCGCCTTCTTTCGCATACTGGGTTGAGATTTTTGTGGCAATTTCGGCCGTGACTTCAAGAACCGCCCGGGATTCGAATTGCGGAAGATGGACCGGAAAGAGACGGACATAAATATTCACGCCCAGGCAAAGCGCCAAAAGCAGGAAGGAAATAAACTTGCTTGAAAAGGCTGTAGAGACGTCTAAGGAACCAGAGATTTTTTCTATGAACTTGTTCAACTTTTTTTTCAACGGAGCTGAACCCAAGGCGTTTTTTGAGCTTGCTTCTTCTCAAACTCAACAATGGCCGCTTCTTCCTTCAAGGTAATGCCGATATCATCGAGCCCGAGGAGAAACCGCTCTTTGACGGACGGATCGATCTCGAAGCGGAAGGATATCTCCTGAGAGGTATGCAAGGTCACGGTCTGATCAATCAAGTGGAGGGTCGCTTCCAGGCCAGGATCTTTCCGAACCGCCTGAAAGATCTTTTCGACTTCAGCCTCAGAGAGTTCTATCGTTAAAAGACCGTTTTTGACACTATTGTTCCTGAAAATGTCCGCAAATCCCGGGATACGGTTCTTCCCCTCTCCGGACCAAGGAGCAATGACCACCCGGAAACCGTATTGGCAGATCGCCCACACCGCGTGCTCACGGCTCGAGCCGCATCCAAAGTTGTTGCGTGCGACCAAAATCGTCGCGCCCTGGTATTCTTCCCGGTTCAGAACAAATTCCGGATTGTTCTTCCCTCCCGGGAGATACCGCCAATCATAAAAAAGCGATTCTCCAAATCCCGTACGGGCAATGGATTTCAAAAATTGCTTGGGAATGATGGCGTCGGTATCAACATTCGCGCGATCCAACGGCAGGATCACCCCTCTAAAGTTCTCAAAAGCCTTCATAGTTAATACCCTTTTTATAAACTCGAAGCACGAATATCGAAATAAACTTACCTAAAAATTCCAATAACCAAGATACAAGATACAAACAAATTACAGCCCCCAATACTCAAAGGCCAGCATCATTTTGTTTTTTCGATGATTGCCGAAAGAATCCGTTTCAACTCGTCCGCCTCTTGCAGCAAGGGGCTAATCTGGGATTCGGTGTTTTTATTGGCCTCGCAAATCAGCTCCAGCCAATGGACAGCTTCTTTAGCTTCCCGGCGAGCGATCTTCATCCTCTGCGCAAAATCTTTTTTACCCAAAGCATCGTTTGCTTCTCTGTAATTCGCTCCAACGGAACCGCTTGAACCCACCGCCTGATTGACCAACCGATCATTTATCGGATTACGCGGCAGCTTCAAACAAAGCTGGATCACCGCCTTTGCAAATTCGGTCGTCCGCCTTTCGAGGTCAAATCCGCCCATCTTTTTCCTGGCTGGTTATTGGTCTTTGGTTATTTTTTGGTTATTGTATCTTGGGATTTGGTTATTGAGATGTTCCGGATATCCACAAAATGTCCTGCCACGGCGGCTGCAGCGGCCATTTCGGCGCTCACGAGATGCGTGCGGCCGTCTTTACCCTGGCGCCCTTCAAAATTACGGTTGGAAGTGGCCGCGCAACGTTCCTGCGGTTTCAGTTGGTCCGGATTCATAGCCAGGCACATACTGCATCCGGACTCCCGCCATTCGCAACCCGCCGCCAAAAAGATCTTATCGAGCCCCTCCGTCTCCGCCTGTTTTTTTACCTGCTGGGAACCCGGCACCACGAGCACGCGGACGCCTCGCGCAACTTTGTGCCCTCTGAGATATTGCGCTGCGGTACGCAGATCCTCAATGCGCCCGTTCGTGCAACTTCCGATAAAAACCGTATCGATCTTGATCCCAGTGATCGGCATTCCGGATTTTAACCCCATATATCTTAGCGCCTGCTCGACATCCGCTTTGCTGTAACCCGGAACTTTATCCGGCTCAGGCACGCGTCCATCCACATCCGCCACCATGCCGGGGCTCGTTCCCCAAGTCACTTGCGGCGCGATCTTGGACGCATCGATCGTGAGCTCTTTATCAAATTTTGCTCCGGGATCAGAGAAAAGAGTTTTCCAGTAAGCTACGGCTTTTTCAAGGTCCTTCCCTTTCGGCGCATAGGGACGGTTCCCTTCGGACACGTAGCGAAATGTCACGTCATCTGGCGCGATCATACCGGCGCGCGCGCCGGCTTCGATCGTCATGTTGCAAACAGTCATGCGCGCTTCCATCGAAAGCGCACGAATGGCCTCCCCGCAATATTCGATCGCGCAGCCTGTGGCGCCCGCGGTTCCGATCATCCCGATCAGCTTCAGGACCATATCTTTCGCAGAGACCGGTTCTTTCAGCCATCCCGTGAATTCGACTTTAAAAGTCTTGGGCTTTTTCTGAAGCAAGCATTGGGTCGCAAGCACGTGCTCCACTTCAGAAGTTCCGATCCCGAACGCGAGCGCACCAAAAGCCCCGTGGGTCGCGGTGTGAGAATCCCCGCAAACAATGGTCGTACCGGGCAGTGTGATCCCGAGCTCCGGGCCGACAATATGGACCACGCCCTGCTTGTCGCTATGAAGATCATAAAGCGTGACGCCGAATTCTTTGCAATTCCTGGAAAGCGCGTCCAGCGACGCCTTGGCGATCAGATCTTTGATATTGAAGCGGTCCTTGTCGGTCGGCACATTATGGTCCATCGTGGCAAACGTAAGCTCGGGATGGCGAACCTTGCGGCCTGAAAGGCGGAGCCCTTCAAAGGCCTGAGCGCTCGTCACTTCGTGGACCAGCTGCCGGTCGATGTAGAGAAGCGCCGTCCCGTCCGGGAACGTCTTCACTACGTGTGAATCCCATATTTTTTCGAAGAGTGTTTTCGGCATAGTCCCAATACCTATCAATTTTTGCGAAGCGGTCCCAATACCGATCAATCACAGCTAAGCTGTGATTGGAGCCGTCCAAGTCACCATCCCAAAAGAATAAAGACTTGGACGGAAGTTGGGGTAGAGGTTCATGATTATATTGTTTTATCGTAATTTCTCAAGAACTCAAAATTGCTGGAATTTCACCTAAAAAACCCGCACCTTGGATCACAGCACCATAATTCAAACTTTCATTTTTTCCTCTTAACCTTTAAGATACATGTCGATACTTTAAGAACGAGGATCCGAAACGCCTCCGGAAATAACACGAGGCTGTTTTCGCAAAAAAAATTTATTGCACAGCGGGAGGAGATGTTGCCCTTTCAAAAACCGGCTCCCCGGTCACCCTTCAAACGAGGTTTCACGCTGATCGAAGTCCTGATCGTTGTGGTGATCGTCGCAATCCTTGCTGCAATGCTCGTGCCGCGATTAATGTTCTTCCCAGAAAAAGCAAAACTCGCCGAAGCCTTTCAAACGGTCGGCATGCTTGCCAGGGCTCAGAAACAATACATGGATACCACCGGCAGTACAACAGGCGTGACTTTTTCATGCAATGCACCCGACGACCTCACCGAACCCTGCGACGCTACCTCGTTCCCCATTTTAAACTCGCTTGGCATATCCAGCATTCCACAAAAAAATTTCCAGTATTATTGCAAGGACTCCGGGAGGTACTGCGTCGCCTACCGATACATACATGTAGGAGCTGGCGTTGCCAGCCAGCCTTATATGTACTTGATTTACCGGGATGCTAATGAAGGCCGGTGGTACTGCGCAAGAGGATATTACGGGATCGGCGCGACATCTCCGGGAACTGCCGATACTGCGACTTCCAGCATGAAAGGCTGCCAGGTAAATACCGAACATCCGACCTGGGGTTAATCTTGGATTACTCGAACAATTTCTTGATCTAAAATAATTCTCCCTGCGCGGCCACTGGAAGCTCGGCTTCGCCTTTCAACCCGCTGATACCGAGACCCAAAAGACGGATGGGTTTTCTTCCGGCGAAGGTTTTTTTCTTTAACAGATCGCAGGCGATCTCGTGAAGGGTCTGCCAATCCGGCGGCGGCGCGGCGAGTGTCCGGGAACGCGTGATCTGTTCAAAGTCGTGGTATTTCACCTTGAGCACCACGGTCCTGCCGGTGCGACCTTCCTGCTTCAGATCGTAAAAGACGTGCTCCGCGAGTTGCGCGAGTTTTCGCTTCAGCCACGGGAGATCCGCGATGTCCTTCGGGAATGTTTCTTCGGCGCTTAATTGCGTCCGTTCCCAATGAGGATTCACTTCCCGGTCCTCCTCCCCGCGCGCTTTATGGAAAAGCTCAAGCCCCCACTTCCCCAATTTCGCGCAAAGGTCCTGGGGCTTCACGCCCCAGATATCCCCGCACGTGTTTAAGGTCATCCCGTGGAGGATCTCTTCGGTGCGCGGGCCGACACCCGGGATCTTCCGGACCGGAAGGTCTTTTAAGAATTCTAAAATCTTGTCCGGGAACACCACGGTCAACCCATCCGGCTTTTGCATATCCGAAGCGATCTTCGCCAGGAACATATTGGGCGCCACACCGGCCGAGGCGGTGAGTTTTGTCACAGCAAAGATATGCTGTTTGACGAGCGCCGCAAGTTTCACGGGATCCTCAAGATGAAGTTTGTTCTCGGTGACATCGAGATACGCTTCATCGAGCGAGACCTGCTCGACAAGCGGCGTGTAGGTGTGAAAGATCGCCATGATGGACTTGGAGGCGGCGCTGTATTTTTCGAAATCGGGAGTGAGAAAAACGCCCTGAGGACAAAGCCGCTTGGCTTGCGCGGTGGGCATGCCGGAATGGATCCCGAATTTCCGGGCCTCGTAAGAACAAGTGCTCACGACGCTACGGCTATTCGGGTTGCCGCCCACGATGACGGGCTTGCCCTTGAGCTCCGGCTGGTCGCGCTGCTCCACGGCCGCAAAGAACGCGTCCATGTCGAGATGAATGAATTTTTTAGGCCAATTCATAAAGTGATAAGGGATAAGCGGTAGACGCTAAGTAAGAAGAACGGAAAAACGAAATGAACTGCTTACAGCTTACCACTTACCGCTTACCGCTGACTCCAGCTCGACGAGCTTGGTCTCGCCGGTCTGGCGACTCTTGAGCTCGACTTTGCCTTCTTTCAGGCTGCGGTCACCGATCACGATCTGCGTCGGAATACCGACGAGGTCCGCGTCATTGAACTTCACACCGGCGCGTTCATCCCGGTCGTCATAAAGGACGTCCTTGCCGGCCTTGGTAAGTTCTTCATAGATCTTTTCCGCGGCGTCGCGGACTTTTTCATCCGCATGATTCACGGTGATGATTTCTACCGCGAATGGCGCGATCGCCTCGGGCCATTTGATGCCCTTCAGATCGTGATGCTGTTCGATCGTAGCCGCGAGAATGCGGTTCACGCCGATCCCGTAACAGCCCATGATCGCGGGCTTGCGCTCGCCTTTTTCATCCAGGAAATGAGCGCCGATGGATTCCGTGTAGCGTGTGCCGAGCTTGAAGATATGACCGATCTCCATGCTGGTCGTCAGCACAAGTTTGCCTTTGCCGTCCGGCGCAAGGTCGCCGTCCTTCACAAAACGAATATCGCCGGTCGCTGTCGGTGTAAAATCGCGCCCGATCACCACGCCCTTGAGATGTTTGTCTTTTTGATTCGCTCCCGTCACCGCATCCGCGATCCCGAGAATATCCCAATCTGCATAAGTGGGGATCTTCAAGCCCACCGGCCCTGAAAATCCCACGGGCGCGCCCGTCGCTTCCAGGATCTCGTGCCCGTCGGCCTGACGGAGGTCTTTGGCCCCGATCAGTTTCCGGAGCTTGCTTTCATTAACTTCGCTATCGCCTGTCACAAGCGCCGCGACCGGCTTCCCGTCGGCCATAAAAATGAGCGTCTTGATCATGTGCGAGGCCTGAACCTTGTAACGATGCGTGATCTCTTCGATCGTTCTTAAATTGGGCGTGTCAAATACCTCGGGTTTGTGGTCTGTAGTCTGTGGTCTGTGGTCTGCGGGCTTGGCCCGCTCGGCAATATCCTGGCTTGCGAGATAACCGCCCTCCGAACTCGCGACGCGGTCTTCCCCGTACGGGCAGATCACCATGAATTCCTGGCTCATCTTACCGCCCATCATGCCGGTATCCGCATTCACCACCTGGAACTTCAGGCCGCAGCGCGTGAAGATCCGGGTGTACGCGTCGTACATTTTCTGGTAATTCACATCCAGGCCTTTTTCATCAACATCGAAACTGTAGGCATCTTTCATGATGAATTCCTTGGTGCGGATCACGCCGAAACGCGGGCGGGCCTCGTCCCGGAATTTATTCTGGATCTGAAAAAGATTGAGCGGGAGATCGCGGAAGGATTTGATGTTGGTCCCGACGAGCTCCGTGATGATCTCTTCATGTGTGGGGCCGAGCACGAATTCGTGACCCGCGCGGTTCTTGAAAGCGATCTTGTCATCCCCCAGCGTTTCATAACGGCCTGATTTTTTCCAGATCTCGGCCGGATGGAGGGCCGGCAGTAGCACTTCGGACGCGCCGGCGCGATTCATTTCCTCACGAATGATCCCGATGATCTTCAGAAGCACGCGAAAGCCGAGCGGCAGATAACTATAAACGCCGGAAGAAAGCTGGCGGATGAGACCGGCCCGAAGCGCGAGCTGGTGGCTGATGGCTTCGGCATCTTTGGGAATATTTCGAAGACTCGGGATCAGGGTTTGTGTCCAACGCATGTTGTCGTACCTCATATGTTGTATGTCGTATATCACCGTCATCCTCGAATGCTTTTATCGGGGATCCAGACTCCTGGATTCCCGCTTTCGCGGGAATGACAAAAAGACTTAAATTCGGATTACTTTAAATGAATCAGATTTTTCAGTTTGTCGAGGATCGAAAGATTCACGACATCATTATAAAGCACGAACACCATAAGCGCCATGAGCAGGAAAAACCCGACCGTCGTGATCCGTTCCTGCCACACCGGGCTGATGCGCCGGCGCGTCACCAGTTCGATCAGGAGAAATACCAGATGGCCTCCGTCGAGCGCCGGCAGCGGCAGAAGATTGATCACCGCAAGCGACACGCTCAAGATCGCCAAGAGCTGTAATAGCGCCGCGATCCCTGCCTTGGCGGCCTGCCCGCTGATCTGAATGATCCCCAGCGGCCCCATCAGATTCTTGGGCGATATTTGTCCCGTGATCAGATAAAAAAGCGCCTTGTGCGTCATGACCGTCTGATAAACCTCAAGATCCCAGGCTTTTTTCAAAGCCGGCAAAGGGGCATAGCTCTCGGACACGTACGCCGCAGGATCCGGCGTGATGCCGACCCGCCGCATCTGAACTTTTTTCCCAAAAAGGTCCTTCGCGTCTTCGACCTTGGGCCTGATCTGAACGATCAAAAGTTCCGGCTTCGCGTTGGCGCGCGGCCGCTCGACGTTCAATTGGATCATCGCGCCCGCCGACTGATCGAAACGCTCCAGGATATCCTTCCAGTTCGTGACCGCCTGGTCGTCCACCTTCAGGATCTTATCGTTCACTTTCAAACGACTGGCCTCGGCGGGATAGCCCTTCACAAAACCACCGACCACGGTCCCCGGCATCGGACGACCGATCATAAAAACGGCCCAGAACACGAGAAAGGCCAGCACGTAATTCATCGCGACGCCGGATATGACAATCAAGATCCTTGAAAGCGTGGATGCCGCAAGAAAATCCCCCGGCTGCGGTCCTTCGGGCCCGACTTTGGAAGCCTCTTCCCCCGCAGGGCTCACAAAACCGCCTAACGGAAAAAGCGAGATGGAAAAACGCGTCTCCCCGGACTGCCAGTGGATCAGTTCCGGCCCGAATCCGATCGAGAATTTTTCAACACGCACTTTGGAAAAACGGCACGCGATAAAATGCCCGAACTCGTGAACAATAATGAGAATGCCAAAAACGATCAGCGCCGGTAAAAGGGAAATCAGGGAATTCATAATAGTTCCTCTGCGGTCTCTCGAGCCGCCTTGCGAAGACAGGCGAGCCTCGCCTTCTTTGTTAATAAAGAATGGGCTTCCAGGCGGGCCCAGGCATCCGCCGCGAAGATATCGGCCAGGACCGGTTTATAAATAATGCGGTGTGCGCGTAAAGTTTTTTCGATCGTTTTCGGGATCTCAAGGAATCCGATCTTCCCGTTCAGGAACGCTTCTACGGCCACTTCGTTGGCGGCATTCAATACCGCCGGCATGGTCCCGCCGATCTTGCTGGCGGTATAGCCAAGGTCTAGACACGGGAAACGTTTCCGGTCCGGTTTCTCGAAATGGAGCGCCGTGAGGTTCGCCAGGTCCAGATGAGGCAAGTGGTCTTCCAGACGTTCGGGATAGCTCAGCGCGTACTGGATCGGAAGTCGCATGTCGGTCACCCCGAGATGCGCGAAATGCGAACCGTCCACGAATTCCACCAGCGCGTGCACGATCGCCTCCGGATGGACCAGGACGTCGATCTTGGCGGCCGGCATACGAAAAAGATTCGCGGCTTCGATCACCTCGAGGCCTTTATTCATCATCGTCGCGGAATCGATCGTGATCTTCGGACCCATTTTCCATTTCGGATGATTGAGCGCCTGGGCCCGCGTGATCTTCGCAAGCGACCCCTTGATATTCCTAAACGGCCCGCCGGAAGACGTGATGATAAGTTTTTTGACAAACGCCGGATCCTGATTTTCCAGGCATTGCCAGAGCGCGGAGTGTTCACTATCGATCGGAAGCACCGCAACTCCGGCCTTCTTGGCCGCTTCCAGAAGAAGTTTCCCCGCCATGACAAGCGGCTCTTTATTCGCGATCGCGACGGTTTTTTTCGCGCGCACGGCGGCAAAGATGGGTTTGAGCCCCACGGCACCCACCATGGCGCAGATCACTTCCTGAACTCCGGCGAGCGTCGCAACTTCTTCAAGGCCTTCATCCCCCGTCACCACGCGGATGCCGAGACGCTTGAACTTGGGAGCGGCCTTTTGGGCTGCTTGCGGGTCATAGACGCAAACCACTTTGGGACGGAATTCGACGGCCTGTTCGTAAAGTTTCTCGGTATTTTTTTTAACGGCGAGAGCTTTAACCGAAAATCGCTCGGGATGGATGCGAACCACGCGAAGAGTATTTTCGCCCACCGACCCCGTAGAGCCGAGGATGGAAAGCTGCTTCACCCCGTTAGAGATTCGTTGAAAAGCTTGCGAATAATATTTCCTCATTTTAAACACGGAAGCGCCTTTGGCGCTTCCTATCTCTAACGGGGTTCATAATCTTTCAAAACCCAGGACCATGGTCAGGTAAAAATAAACAACGGGGATGGTAAAAAGAAGACTGTCCATCACATCCAGCATACCGCCGAGGCCCGGGATATTCCCGGAATCCTTGACGCCCGCGTCACGCTTGATCAGGCTCTCCGCGAGATCGCCCAGAAGCGCCAACGCCCCGACCGCGGTGCCCAGGATCAGAAGGTGGATCGGAGAAACATGAAGATAAAAAACAGAACCAACTGAGAGCGCGATCGTCGCGAACATCTGGCCGATGGCTCCTTCAATCGATTTTTTAGGACTGACGTGTTCGAGAAGTTTGGTTTTTCCGAATTTCTTGCCGACAAAATAGGCCGCCATATCCCCCGCCTTGACGATCAGGATCGTGTAAGCCACCCAGGCCGCCCCGTCAGGCAAAAGCTTGATCTTGATGAGATACGAAAAAAACCACGCCACATAGATGATCCCGAAGACGCTCACGGAAACGCTTGTGATGGTCTTGTCCGGAGACTTGCGATTGAACAGGAATATAAAAAGCGCCACAATGACCATGAGAAGGTTCGTGGGCTGAAGAGAGAAATAAGCCGAGAAAGGCAAAAGCGCGCCGAACACAAGGCCAAACCCCCGGTGAACGAGCAGCCCTTTTTGTTCCGCGAGGGAAAAGAATTCCCAAAGCCCCACCAGGATGAACGCCTCGACCACAAGGAAAAAGCACCAATGCGGCAAATAAAAGATCACCGCGATCGCCACTGAGATCAAAACCGCCGAGGTCATAATGCGTTTTATGAGCTGGTTCATTTTTTCCCTCCGTTCGCCGCGCAGGTGTCTCCGAAGCGTCGTTCCCGCTCTTTGTAATCCTCAAGCGCCTTTTCGAACTCATCCCGGGTGAATTCCGGCCAGAATTTTTTCGTCACATAAAGCTCGGCGTAAGAGATCTGCCACAAAAGAAAATTGCTGATCCTCATCTCTCCGCTTGTGCGGATCAGAAGTTCCGGATCCGGCATGCCCGAAGTATAAAGATTCCTGGAAAAAACCTCCTCGGTGATCTCGGAAGGCTGGATCACTCCCCGCACGGCGTCGTCCGCGATCTTTTGACAGGCCCGCAAGATCTCACGACGGCTGGAATAGCTCAAGGCAAAGGTCACGACAAGGCCTGTGTTATGTTTCGAAGCTTCCATAGCCTGCGTGAGTTTTTTCTGCAAGGTCGGGACCAGATCCCCTATTTCACCGATCACATTGAAAACGCAGTTGTTCTTGATCAAAGCTTCGATCTTTTTATCCAGATACGAGGACAAAAGCCCCATCAGGAATTCCACTTCTTCTTTGGGACGGCGCCAATTTTCTTTGGAGAACGCGTAAAGGGTTAGGTAGCGGATCCCTTTTTCCTTTGCGGCCTGGATGATCTCTTCGACGCGCTGGACACCGACTTCATGCCCTTGAACGCGGAGAAGACCCTGCTTCTTGGCCCAACGCCCGTTGCCATCCATGATGATCGCAACATGTTGAGGGATCGCGTTGGGCATGTCCTGGCCTCAATAGTTTTTTAAAGAAAGGCTGCCAGGACTAGTCCCATCAACCTTTGAATTTTCAGGTAATGGAGGATGGGGCATGTCCTGGCCTAAAGAAAGATGGTTTGATTACGTTTACTACCGACCGAAACGATCTTGATCGGAGTTCCCATTAATTCTTCCATCCGTTTGAGATAACGACGGGCATTGAGCGGCAGCTGGTTCCAGCGTTGGCAGTGAGTAATATCCTCTTCCCAGCCCTTCCACGTTTCATAGACCGGCTGCGCTTTGGAAAATTCGAAAATGGCGTGCGGGTAATCTTTCGTAAGCTTGCCATTGATCCGGTAAGCCGTTGCGATCTTCAGCTCCGGAAGCCCGGATAAAATATCGAGCTTCATGATCGCCAGCTCATCGAGCCCGTTGATACGGACCGCGTGACGTCCGATCACCGCATCGAACCATCCGCAGCGACGGGGACGGCCGGTTGTGGCGCCGAATTCTTCGCCTTTGGTCTGGACCAGTCTCATAAGCTTCGGAGGGAATTGTGTGGGGAAAGGTCCTTCTCCCACACGCGTGGTATAAGCTTTCGTCACACCGATCACGCGATCGATAAAAGTGGGGCTGATCCCGGAACCCGTGATCGCGCCGCCCACGGTGGCATTCGAGGAAGTTACGAAAGGATAGGTCCCGTGGTCCACGTCAAGCAGCGTGCCCTGAGCGCCCTCAAAAAGAATGTCCTTTTTGGCCTTCGTTGCGTCATAAAGATATTTGGGCGTATCGTGTGAAAATTCAAGAAGTCGCGCGCGATATTTCATAAAATAATCGAATATCTTTTTGAAAGAAAGCGGCTTGGCGTGATGGATCTTCACAAGAAATTCGTTCCGCTCTTTGAGGACATAGGTGAGCCGGTCCTTAAAATATGGGAGCGATTTCAGATCCCCCACGCGGATCCCGACGCGCGCCATCTTGTCGGCATAACAGGGCCCGATCCCTCTTTTCGTCGTGCCGATCGCCTTGCCTTTTTTGGAGGATTCCTCTTTGAGCTGGTCCATCAGCCCGTGATACGGAAGGATCAAATGTGCCTGATCGGAGACGAGAAGCCGGCCGCGGACCTTAATGCCCGCCTTTTCGAGAAGCGCCACTTCGTCAAAAAGCGCTTCGGGATTGATTACGACGCCGTTGCCGATCACGCAGATCTTCCCGGGTTGAAGAATACCCGAGGGGATCAGATGCAGAACGAACTTCTGATCGTTGAATTTGATGGTGTGGCCCGCGTTATTGCCGCCCTGATAGCGAACGATCACATCACTTTTCCGCGCAAGAAGATCGATGACCTTCCCTTTGCCTTCATCCCCCCACTGCGCTCCGATCAAAATACGGTTCATTCGATCCCTCTCTTCTATAATTTAACGACTTTGACGTCCAAGACGAGTTTGTTCTTCTTGATCAACGCCACGACCTTGGCAGGCACTTCGCTATCGGTGTTGATCGCGGTCATCGCGTAAGCTTTCTTGCCTTTGCCGACACGCCCCAGTGACATCTCCGCGATATTGACGCCGTTCTTGCCAAGCACGGTTCCGATGGTTCCAACCACGCCGGGAAGATCGTCGTTTTTCACGAAGAGCACCCACCCTTCGGGCACCACATCGATCATGAACTCATTTAGCCGCACGATGCGCGGTTCATTACTGAAAAGCGTTCCCATGATCCGGTGCGTTTCCTTGCCCTGGACCACTTCGACATCGATAAAACTCGTAAAACCTTCATTCTCGTCACTGCGGCTCTCCGCGATCGCGATCCCGCGCTCTTTGGCCACGGCCAGAGCATTAATGAAATTCACGGAATCCCCGCAGATCGGCTTGAGAAGTCCCTTGACCACCGCCATCGTAAGCGGCGCTACATTAAAACGTGTCGGGTCCCCGCCGTAGCGGATCTCTACTTTTTTGAAGCTTCCGGTAAAAAGCTGCGCGTAAAGCATGCCGATCTTTTCCGCGAGCACAAGCCAGGGCTTGAGGCCCTTGAGCGTGTCCGGATCCAGATTCGGAAGATTCACGGCATTGCGGATCGCGCGGTCATTCAGCGCATCGATCGCCTGTTTCGCCACCTCAAGCGCCACATTCTCCTGCGCTTCTTGCGTGACAGCGCCCAGATGCGGCGTGCAGATAAATTGCGGGAGTTTCAAAAGCGGATGGTCCGCAGCGGGCGGCTCTGTTACAAACACGTCAAAAGCAGCGCCAGCGACTTGACCGCTTTGGATCGCCTCAGCGAGCGCCATCTCGTCCACGATACCGCCGCGGGCGCAGTTGACGATCCGGACGCCTTTTTTACAAAGCTTGAAAGTCTCGGCATTAAGAAGATTTTTCGTTTCCTTCGTAAGCGGCGTATGGAACGTGAGAAAATCCGAGTTCCTGAGGAGCGTCGGCACATCCACGAATTCCACGGGATATTGTTTTACGCTTTCTTTGGAAATGAAGGGATCAAATACCATCACCTTCATATTGAAAGCGCTTGCGCGTTTGGCCACTTCGCGGCCGATGCGGCCGAAGCCCACGATCCCGAGCGTCTTGCCGTTCAATTCCGTTCCCTGGAACTTGTTGCGTTTCCATTCGCCTTTTTTCACATGGGCATCGGCTTGCGGGATATTGCGGGCAACCGCCATCATCATCGAGAAGCTGAGCTCCGCCGTCGAGATGGTGTTGCCTTCGGGAGTATTCATGACAATAATGCCGCGCTTGGTGGCCGCATTCAGATCCACATTGTCCACGCCCACACCGGCGCGGCCGATCACGCGGAGCTTCTTACCGGCTTCAATAATATCAGCCGTCAGCTTCGTAGCGCTACGGATCAGGATCGCATCATATTCCCCGATGATCTTTTTAAGTTCTTCGGGCTTGAGTCCGACCTTTTCATCGACCTGGATATTCTTCTCTTTGCGGAGAATGTCCATTCCGCCCTGCCCCAACGAATCTGAAACCAGTATTTTCATCATGATTGAATCTCCCTAATTTTAAAAATACTTTCGCACCCTTTGTCATCCCCGAATGCTTTAATCGGGGATCCGCGCTCTGGATTCCCGCTTAAAACTTGCGGGAATGACAGCTCTTTTTTGCAGTCCCTGCGGGACAAAAAAGGGATCCCTTTTTTGTCACTTACAAGAACAGCAGCAGGAAGAACCGGAAGCGGCCTTCATTTCCTTAAGAGTCTGGCCGAGCACTTTCAATCCGGTTTCTATATCTTTTTTCGTGATCGCGCCCATGTGACAGATGCGGACGACCTTCCCCTTCATCTGATCGCCTTGCCCGCCCGCCATCGCGATCCCTTTTTCATCGCGCAGCACTTCGCAGAGTTTCTCGCCATCGATCCCTTCGGGAAGCCACGCAGCCGTCACGGTCGAAGAAGGCGCTTTTGAAAAAAGCTTCAGGCCCATTTTTTGAAGTGACTCGCGCGTAAAAGCGGCATTCGCGGCGCAACGCTTGAAAACGTTCTCAACCCCTTCCTTCTCGATCAGATCCAACGACTTTTGAAGGCCGATCACCAGCGTCAAGGCCGGCGTCCAGGGCGTGTCACTGTCTTTCAGGGATTTTTCATAATATTTCAGATCGTAATAGAACTTCGGCAATTTGGCCGTCGCCATGCGGGCTTTAGCCTTTTCGCTCACACTCAGGAACGCAAGTCCCGGGGGAAGCATCAGGGCTTTCTGGGAACCGCTGACCACAAGGTCCACATGCCAATTGTCGGTCTCCAGACGATCGGCACCAAGCCCCGAAATGGCGTCTACGATCAAAAGCGCGTTCGTCTTTGCGACGATCTCGCCTATCGCCTTGATATCGCTCAGGACCGCCGTCGAGGTTTCGCAGAGCTGGACGCAAACAGCCTTGATGTCCGGATCTTTTTTGAACGCCTCTTCGATCTGCTTCGGATTCGGCGCTTCTCCGTACGGAACCTTAAGACTGATCGGATTGAGCCCGAACGCTTTTGCGATCAGCGTGAAACGCTCGGCGAATTTTCCGTTCTCCACCACAAGCACCTTGTCTCCCGCAGAATGAAAATTAACCAAAGCCGCTTCCATCGCCAGACTGCCCGAGCCGGCAAAGGTATAAACGGGGTTCTTCGTGAGGAACACTTTTTTCAAACGCTCGGAAACATCCCCGAAGATCTTGCGATACCGCGGCGTGCGATGGTGGAAAATAGGTTCCGCCATCAGCTTGCGTGTGACTTCAGGAACAGGCGTCGGACCGGGAGTTAAAAGGATCGTGGGTTTGCTCATGATTTTGGAACCTCCATGCGGGTTGTAATGACTTGATCAACAATACCGTAATCCTTGGCTTCTTGGGCGGACATGAAATAATCGCGGTCCGTGTCTTTTTCGATCTTTTCGATCGTCTGCCCGGTGTGATGGACCAGGATCTGATTCAGCTGCTCTTTGAGTTTTAGAATTTCTTTTGCCTGAATGTGGATATCCGAAGCTGTCCCCTGCGTCCCACCCCAGGGTTGATGGATCATCACGCGGGCATTCGGCAGGGCGTAACGTTTCCCCTTGGTGCCGGCCGCAAGAAGGAGCGACCCCATGCTGGCGGCCTGACCCAAACAATAGGTCGCGACATCGCACTTCACGAAACGCATAGTGTCATAGATCGCCAGGCCCGCGGTCACAGAACCGCCGGGAGAATTGATATAGACGTTGATATCCTTGCCCGGCTCTTCCATATTAAGGAAGAGGATCTGAGCGATAATAAGGTTCGCGATCACGTCATCGATCGGCGTTCCGATGAACACAATGCGCTCTTTGAGAAGCCGCGAGTAAATATCATACGCCCGCTCCCCTTTTCCGGTTGTCTCAATGACCATCGGGACTAAATAGCTCATAGAACCCTCCGTGAGACTGAAGACTTCAGACTGGAGACTTCAGACTAAAAAATCACTTCAGTCTGCGGTCTGTCGTCTGTGGTCTGCGGTCTGTTACTTGTTCTTCGCGTTCTTCTTTAAAAATTCAATGACCTTCTCGTTCCGGACCTGGTCCAACAGGGTTTCCCGGGCTTCCTTGTGTTCTTTATAATACTTCTCGATCGTTTCCTTCGGCTGACGGTACTGAGCACTCAAAGCTTCGTATTTTGCTCCAAGATCGAACTCTTCGGCCTTGATCCCCTGCGCCTCCGCGATCTCATCCAGAAGAAAAGCGATATGGATCTGACGGCGCGCCTCGGTTTCGAACTCCTTTTGCATCTTTTCTTTTTCTTTATCGAAGATCTCGTCGGTGCCGCCCTGCTGAATGAAACGCTGACGCGCCTGATCCATCAGGTATTCCGCCCGCCGTTGCAAAAGCCCGCTCGGAAGATCGATCTTGTTATGTTTGATCAGTTCGTTCAGAAGCTCCCGTTCGAATGCAGCCTCTTTTTCGTCGGCGTCCCGTTTTTCCAGATCGGCCGTGAGCTTTTTCTTGAGATCGGCAAGGTCCTTGTATTCTCCGGCTTGCTTGGCGAGATCATCGTTAATCTCGGGAAGCGTTTTTTCCTTGATCTCCTTGACCTTCATCTTGAAAAAAGCGGTTTTCCCGGCCGCCCTTTTATCCGCCATATCCTGAGGGAAAGTGATCTGCACGTTCTTTTCATCGCCGATATTAGCACCGACGAGCTGGGAGGAAAACCCTTTCAGGTATTCTTCTTCTTTAAGCTCGATCCAATCATCATTGCGCTTTTCCATTTCCTTGCCGTCGACCGTGCAGACATAATCCGTGATAACGAAGTCGCCGATCTTCGCGGCGCGGCCTTCGACCGCTTTATATTGAGCGTGCATCTCCTGGGTATGCTTGAGCGCTTTCTCAATATCTTCCGGCTTCACGCCGCTTTTTTCCTTCTTGGCGCTTAATCCGGTCACGCGGGAAAGTTTGACCTTGGGACGGATCTCAATATGCGCTTTATAGGTGAGTTTTTCTTTGGAGAACTGGATATCCTTGATCTCAGGCGTCGTGAGCGGATTTAGATCTTTTTCGCGAAGCGCCTTGGGCAGGGATTCCGAAAGGAGCGCTTCCAGCACTGCGTCATTCGCGTTCTTCTCATAATGCATGACCAACACATCCCGCGGGATCTTGCCCGGACGGAATCCCGGCACTTTGGCGCGAGAGGCGATCGACTTGTAAAAGGACTCGAATTCCTCGCTGATGCGGTCCTGGGCCACTTCAATCGTCAGGATCTTTTCGCAGGCCTTGCCGTCCTGCAATTTGATCTTAAGTGAAGAGCTTTGCGGCTGCGAGGTTTCGTTGAGGGAAAGGTCGTTAGAGACTTCGTCTTTCTTCTTTTTCAGTAACACAAAAACCGCCTTCTTTAAAGTATGGAGCGAGTGGGTCTACTTCGCTCTGTCTTTTTCAGCAGAGCTTCGTAGAACCTTGGTTCGTCCTTGTTTTCTATTCATTCCTGCGAAGCTGTGCCATCAAGAACACAGCGAAGCAGAAGAGCGAGTGGAGGGAATCGACGCCCTCCGTTCGCTAATGCTCTCTCCGGGTCGGTCACCCGCACTTGCAAATCTGACGCATGTCAGTTTTGCTTGCAAGTGCTCCCTTCGATTCCCTCGCCGCTAACTACGCTCATAGCCGTAGAGAACTGTCATTAAGTTCTCACGGCGTCATACTTTTTCATTATGAAAAAGTATGGAGCGAGTGGAGGGAATCGAACCCTCGTAGCTGCCTTGGCAAGGCAGAGCATTACCACTATGCTACACTCGCTTGTTAAAAAGGTAAGAACTTCGAGCGATGAGGCGCCGTATTCTAGGGAATAAACTCCGCTTTGTCAAACATACCCAAACCCTTTTTTCTCGGGATCCGTCCCGAAAAAAAACGCGAACTTCTTGTAAAGTAACCGGTCCTTCAGTAGAATAGCCCCCGTTTTTCCAGAACCCATCGTCATGATCCCTTTTATGCGCCCTTAGCTCAGTTGGTAGAGCAAGTGACTCTTAATCACTGGGTCGAAGGTTCGAATCCTTCAGGGCGCACTTTTTCTCAATGAAAAAGTACGGTGTCGTGAGGGCTCAAAGAAAGCCCTCTACGACAACCGCACTTTTTTCTCTGCTCAGTATCTGGCAAATCGGTTTCGAATCTGCGGCCGTGGCGAAATTGGCAGACGCGCAAGACTTAGGATCTTGTCCCGAAAGGGTTGGGGGTTCAAGTCCCTCCGGCCGCATTTTTCTCCAATGGAAAAGTGCGACATCATGAAGAAAAAAACCCTTTTCGTATTGCTTCTGGCAGCGGCACTTCTGGGTCTTGCGCTCTGGGGCCTTCCGCGTCTTCCCGAGCTTGAACGCAACCTCGCGGAACGGCTGGCAAACAATTCCGCCAAAGACTATTTCGCCGGTTCCCTGCAAATCGAAAAAGTCTCGCTGGATCATCATTTCAAGATCCATCTTACGGGAATCACCGGAAAACTGAAAACCCGCCAAAATCCAATCCCGCTGGAAGTGAGATCCCTTGAATCCCGGGATCCCCTTTTTATTTTGATCACGCCAAAACCCGTGCGCTTCATTTTTGAGGGACTGCGGCCTCAAGGATCTTCGCGCCCCGGGATTTCAGGAACACTTATGATCCGGACCGGAAAGGCCTGGAGCTTTGAATGTTCCGCCGACTTTGGAAAAACGGATCTCGAGGATTGGCAATGGCTGGACCCTCAGGACCTCGGGGGTGCCACCGGCGCGATGAAAGGCAATCTGACATTCCGCCAGACCTTGGGCCAGGAACCTACATTCAACATGGACCTCGAAGCGCCTCAACCCGGCGGCAATATCCAGGCCCGGTTCTTTGATCTCTTTCTGCCTTATCTCCCGGCCTCTCTTCAAAAAGACAAAGTCAAAAAAGCCTCCGAAAGCCAGGAACTTGTCCGCTATGACCGGGCTGCTTTAAAGGTCAGCCTCCTCCAAGGCGACAGCATGAAAATTTTCCTCCAAATCTTCATTCCGGCTTATAATCTGAAACTGACACTGAACTCGCAGATCAAGACTGACCAAAAAGACGCGTTCTCACAAATCGCCCGGATCATGGGACTGATCGAGGTAAAATAAAATGAAACTTGTTACGAAAGCATTAGCGTTTCTCTTAGCCGCGATTGCGATCGCGGGCTGCACGGTCAAGGCCGTGGGAGATCCCAACCGTCCTATCACGATCAACGCCAATGTCGTGGTGGATATCCGTGGCCTCAAACAGACCGCTACCAATATTGAAGACATGGTTGCGCAGGGAGCCGTAAAATGAACGGCCCTATTACTCTAAATTTTAAGGAGGGTCTCACCATGAGACACATTTATGCTTTTGGGTTGGCTATCGGTCTGGTGATCCTGACCGCGACATCGCTCTGCTTCGCGGTAGATTATGATTACAAGACCATGACCCCGGCTATTGAGAAAGCCTTGAAGAACCGCCAGGCAAGATATCAACAACTTCAGAACCTCAAACAAGAAGGTGTGATCGGAGAGAACAACAAGGGTTATGTGACCGATCTGAAGAACAACGCCACGGCCGCCACGCTGACCGCCGCCGAGAACCGGGACCGCCGGGTTCTTTATGAAGCTCTCGCGGAACAGAACAAACTCGGCAGCACCGGCCTTTTGGAAGTCCAAAAAGCATTCGCGGAAGTTCAGTCTGAGAAAGCCGGCCCCGGAGATATGGTCCAATCTTCAGCGGGTTATTGGAAGAAAAAAGCCTAGCCGAAAAGCTAGAATTTCCAAGGTCCAAACACCAATCACCAAATAAATTCCAAGAACCGAGATCCAAACACCGGCACTCGAACGTTTGGTTATTGGGATTTGATTATTGTTTGGTTCTTGTATCTTGGCGCTTGGTTATTGCTTCAGGCAGAAGCAGTTTTATAAATCTCCTGCACCCCGCGAGTCACTTCCTGATATTCTACAGGATCGGTGATCAAAGATTTCCCGCCAAGCGGTAGCTTCTGGAATTCCTTCTTGATCATCGCGATACGTTCTTCCGTGATCGGACGAGACTGATAATAATCCATAAAATAAGGCATCATCTTCTCTCCGGCTTTCAGAAAATGTTCCTGCACATCCAGCAAAGCCTGAGGGTCGTAGCCGGCGCTCATCAGATATTTCATGGCCGCAGCATCGCTTCCCAAGAGCCGCTCCCCGGGAGTCTTGAACGTACTTTCATTGTAAGCCTGTAAAAGCACCAGCCCCAAACTCGCCAAAGATCCCAAGGGCCCGAACATCGGCCCGACCGCCGAACCGGTTTGCGCCGCGGCATTGATCACATCATCACTTTTCGTAAAACGCTTGTCAGGATATTGCTGCTCGCCGATCTCATGCGCGAGCACTGCCGCGAGTTCCGCTTCGTTCTCAAGAAAATTCAGCATTCCGGTCGTCACATAAACATAACCACCGGGGGCAGAGGTTGCGTAGATCTTTTCGCTGTAAAGGATCGTGAACCGGTATTGAAGATCGTGACGTTTGGCTTGGGCGGCGAGCGAATGCCCCAGGTCGTCGACATACCGCACAACCCTGGGGTCCGTGTAGGAATAAAACGATGCGAGGATCTCGCGGTGGATCCGGGCTCCGACCGCCTGTTCGCTGGAACCGGCACTTTGCTCAGCGATCGCCTCTGTGTCCAAGCCCCTTTTCGCCGCGGTCGCGCAACCGTTCAGAAGGATGAGACAGCTGAGAAGCAGCGAACAAAGCATCGAAAGGTTCTTCAAGCCAAAATCCTTCTTGAACTTAGATGAAGTTTCGGGATACGATGCGGCCTCTTCACTCGCGCGTTCGCCGTAGGCGGCCCACCTTAAGCCGCCACGGCGACGTATTGATTTATTGGAAATCAATGCGCCCACACCACAGGTGTTGGCGCAAACAAGCTTTTATCAAAAGAAAAATTAATGTGGTTTGCGCCCATAGCTCAACTGGATAGAGCATCAGCCTTCGGAGCTGAGGGTTGCAGGTTCGACCCCTGCTGGGCGCAACCTCTTAATGCTTCGTTTTTAATTTTGAATTCTTAAACACCAAAGCCAGCGCGCCAAGATCGCCGACGTGTCCTTTGAGCTGCGAGCGAACGATCCTCACCGTGAGGAACGCCTCGGGCCAGGCATGTTGCCTTGTGCTTTTCATCATCGTCGCCCAGAAGATCTTGTGCGCGGATTTCAAAACGCCGCCGCCGATCACGACTTTTTCGGGGTTCAAAACATTTAAAAGATTCGCGAGGCCGATCCCCAGATAATATCCCGCTTTTTTGTAGCTCTCGATCGCAAGCTTGTCTCCCTCGCGCGCGGCCATGCCAACCTCTTTCGCACCCGAAACCTTTTTCTTTTTGATTTCCCGGTAATATCCGGCGATCGCGGTTCCGGAAGCATACGCCTCAAGGCATCCTTTTTGGCCGCAATGACATTTCCGTCCTTCCGGGACCATACTCATATGCCCGATCTCGCCAGCCACATAACCGGAACCTTCATAAAGCTGTCCGTTGATCATGATCCCGCCGCCGATCCCGGTGCTCACCGTGATATAAATAAAATTTCTGGAATTTTTCCCGGCGCCCCAAAAGCTTTCGCCGAGGACCGCCGCATTCGCATCATTAGCAAGAAAGACAGGAAGACCGCTGGCCTTCGCGAGAATGCGCTTGAGCGGAAGCCCGGCCCATCCCGGGAGATTCGGAGAACGCGGGAGCGTTCCTTTTTTGGAATTCACGGCGCCGGGGCAACCCACGCCGACGCCAAGGATCTTTTTAGGGGAAATATCGGATTGAAGAATCAAAGCTCTGAGATTGGCAGTAAGCTCCTGGATGCAGACCTTCGTCTTCATCCCGATGCGGGTAGGGATTTCTCTTCGCGCAAGGATCTTCCCTTTTTCAGTCCCAAGCACCAGCGAGATCTTCGTCCCGCCGATATCAATGCCGATCGCGTATTTCATCGCTCAGACCTCAGACCACAGACAGAAGACTACAGTTTTAAAAAACGTTCAGGAGGGTAGCCAAAATTTCTTCTTTATTTTAAAAATAAAAATTTGGGCAGGGAGGGAATTGAACCCCCGACACAGGGATTTTCAGTCCCTTGCTCTACCGACTGAGCTACCTGCCCATGAATGGGGATATGTTAGGATGGCTTGAAAACTTTGTCGAGCTGTTTGTCGGTGCGGTGAATTATAAAGAAGCTTCTCGGAATGTCAAAAGCTTTAAATGGGATTGCGCGCATTCACTACCGATAAGCCTGCTTCCGGTGTTCGATCGTGATCACCATAACGATCAATTGCTGATCTACGATCCGATAAAGGATCCGGAAGGAAAATGTTTTTGCAGACCGGAGTCCTTTAAGCGGACCTGAAAGCGGCTTGAATTGGTAGGGATTTTCTTTCAACTTCTCGATAATACGGTTGATGCCCCGCGTAAGCTTGGCATCCCGCACCGACTCATAATCTTTTTTCGCGGTGGGAGTAAAGAAAATTTTATAGATCAGATGGCCGGTTCCGCGCATGGGGCTTAAACATCCTTTTTAATCGAATCGAAATCAACCAGCTGGCCTTTTTTAACCTCCTGTAACCCGGCCTGGATCTTCCGGACCAGATCATGATCTTTCAGGATCTCGATCGTTTCCGTCAACCCGGCATATTCCTCCATCGAGATCATGACGACTTCTTTCCTGCCGTGGACTGAGATCATAAGAGGCTCTGTGGTTTCCGCGGTTTCTTTCACAAGTTTGCTCAATTTATCCTTTGCTTCTGATAAGCTGATCGTAGCCATCGCTTCCCTCCTCTAGCCATATCCCAGGCCAATATTAGCCTTTATTCTGGCTAATCGAAGTATACCTGACAGCTACTCAAAATACAAGAGCCATCATATCAATATATGCTTATATGTCAATTAATTTTTTATTATATGCAATTTATGGCAACCGGCTACAACCCATCCAACCTCGAAGATCGGATAAGCTTGTTACTAGCGGGTCAATGTCCGGAGTGGTAGGGCTGGTGGTGGAGGATGGTGAGAGCCCGGTAGATCTGCTCCGCAGCGACCGCGGCAGCAAGTTCGTGAGGCAGGGTCATGGGACCGAAGCTCCATCGAAAAGCAGGCTTCATTTCATTTAAAGCTTCGTCCGTAAATCCGTCTGGGCCGCCGATCACGATCTCAAGCATCTGCGCGCCGGAGTTCATGCATTTTTGAAGTTCTTTCGCTAACTCCTCAGAAGCGACTGCCTTGCTCTTCTTCCCTCTTTCGCAAACCCAAAGACAGGACTTTGTTTTGGCGGGATACGCGCCGGCTTCGCAAGGCAGGAAGTGCCCGATCCTTTCCGCATACTCCCGGACAAGGGAAAAAGCCGCGGAGGATTTGAAACCCTTGGCCGGAGCTTGCGACGGCTTAAGCCACGCTAAAGAAAAACGAATGTGCATCGGATTGGACGGTCCTTTCTTGACACTAGTATCGCTTTTTCGTTTACCGAATGCAATACGCGGAATTTCCAAGAACCCTGAGGCGTGCTCCGAGGGTTGAGCGGGCATGGTGGCAGGCAGAAGGCCTGCCGAGCAAGACCCGAGGCGCAAGTGAGTTTTTCCTCGCTGGGGAAAACGAATGGCGCCAAAGGAGCTCTTGGAAATTCAACGGGTTCGCTTCAAGTTCATTTCTCTTTATCGGAACGAGAAATGCGGGGTAGAATGCAGCATGGCCTCAAAACAAATTCCTGAAATTGATCATATCTATCTGGATAAAAATGCCGCGCGGGCGCCTCTTGCCAAACGCATCCTGCGCACCCTCCGGGGCATTCCTGTCACGATCGTAAAAAACAAGACGGCCTTTCTCCGGGAGATCGAAAAGTTACCCCTTAGCGCCGGCAAAAAGAAACTCTGGCTCACAAACTTCAAGGGCCCTTTTCTCAAACCCTGCCCCGCGACGGGAACGGATTATCTCTGCTGCCAATACCGGACCCTCAACGCGCAGACCCACTGCCCCCTCGACTGCACTTATTGTATCCTGCAAAATTATCTGAATGTTCCACTCATCACGGTCTATGTGAATATCCAGAATATTCCCCGGGAGATCGACGTCCTGATCGCAAGTGAGCCCCGGCGTCTTTTCCGGATGGGCACAGGAGAACTGACCGACAGCCTCGCGCTCGACCGGCTAACGCGGCTGAACGAAGGCCTGATCCGCCACGCCCTTGGAAAAAAAATGATCCTGGAGATCAAAACCAAGACCGTGGCGATCGATCATTTGCCGAAGATCCCCAAAAGCAATGTCCTCGTCTCCTGGTCGATGAATCCGGACGCCTTCATCCGGACAGAGGAACATAAGGCCGCGTCTTTAGAGGCGCGCCTGAAAGCGGCCAAGCAGGTCCTCAAAAAAGGCTATCGCCTGGGTTTTCATTTTGATCCCCTGCTCATGCTGCCGGGCTGGAAAGAACAGTATTCGGGACTTCTGGAAAAACTGACCTCGACCGTCCCGGAAAAAGAAGTGATGTGGATCAGCCTGGGCAGTCTGCGCTACCCGCCTTCCTTAAAAAAGATCATTGAAGAACGCTTCCCGAAAACGAGGATCACGACGGCAGAGTTCACCCAAGGGCTCGACGGTAAGACGCGCTATTTCCGGCCGGAACGCGTCCGGCTCTACCGGCACATAGTCGCCGCGATCCGGAAGCGCTGGAAAGACGTTTTCATTTATTTCTGCATGGAGAATAAAACCGTCTGGCAGGATGTGATGGGATTTGCGCCCGAACACAATGGGCATCTGGATTTTCTTTTCCACGAAAGTATTGCGAAGAGATTCCCGGGCCTGAAATTACCGGCCCCGACGTTGAGCCGGTACTAAGCTCCGACCGGAGCCCCACCCACACAACCGGCCGGGGTTCCGAGGCCGGGTTCGGGGCCCCCGACGATGATCCCGGTCTGGTCCACACAATAGGTGTGCTGCCCCGTAACGTCCTGCTTCAAGGCATTCGCTTCCATCGAGTATGTCGTCCCGTCCGCACTCGCGACGAAAGTAAAACTATATCCGTCTTTACTGTTGGGATTCAGCCAGCTCTCGTTGATATATTTCTGTTCGATCAAGGCATTCATATCCGGGGCAAAGGCCGGGGGATTTTGGAACGCCCGGTAGGACTCATTGGCATTGCTGAAGACACGCAGATCGGAAAGGATCAGCTTCTCATTGGAATTCATCTTGATCCTGAGAAAATTCGGAAGCGCCGCTGCGACGAGAAGGCCGATGATGCAGACCACCACCATAATCTCGATCAGTGTGAAGCCACCTGAAAAGCGCCTTTTTAGCAAGTTTTTCATGGATATTCTATCGGCCTACTATGAAAGGCACTTGACCGAAAGAGCTTACCTCTTGTTGGAGGGTATCGCGCGCTTAGGATCGATATTGGAGTCGTTCGATTTCTTCCAGGGAATGGTTCATATGATCCCGCTCGTCGAGGCCCACACGCCGCACCAGATCCGCCAGGGATTTTTGCCGGGGATAATACTTGAACCACACGGAGTCCACGGGCAGGCTCTCAAATTCGGGATGCTCCCGGGCATAGAGCATGTATTCGTGTTCGGCATGCGACTCAAATGCGGCGTTCATGGCGAAGGACCCGGTGGGATTGAGCCAGTACATCACGCGGGTGATCATAAAATAAACGAGCGTCATGGCCTTGGGGATCAGAAAATGCCGGAGCCAGCCGAGCTGGATCCCTTTTTGATAGCAAAGGTCCGCCCAAAGAAGCATGTGCCACTGTTCATTATCTTGCGATTCGCGACCCATCTGAATATGGCGGAGCGCCACTTCTACTTTTTCAAGGGGGACTTTTTTCGTGCCGCTGTAAAGTTTCGACAGAAGGTGATAGGCGCCGTTCTCCCACGCCCAGTAGGGATAACGCGCGAGGATCTCAAGCACCATCACCTTCGGCAGGGATCGTGGCTTTCCATAGAGCACATCAAATTGCCAGAACATGAATTTCAATATCAGATTCGCCGGAAGTTTCGGCGTCGCGAGCGTTTTCTCCTGCTCAGCCTTAAGATCCAGTGTCTTCCCCATCGTATATTCGTAGGAACCCACGGCACCCCTCCTTTTTTTATAATTTCACCCAGAATCGATCCCGGTCCCGCCGGTGCCGTTAAGCTATCGGAAGACCCGACCGGGCGCAACAGAAATCCCTTTTTTAAAAAAGCTTCCCCACAACCCTTCCTCCCGATATACTTTTGCATGTATCTGCTTTTTTATGCGGCGTGAACTCTTAAAATCCGAGGGGGGTTTCATGGTTGATGACAGCCTTTACATCCTAAGAGATCAATCGAACGAGTTCCAGGACCAACCTTCTCCAAAAATCGGGGCCACCTCCAAAAACTCGGACGATGTTTTGAGCATCTTGAAGAACGCCCTGAGCCGCAACGCTTCGGATATCCATTTCCAGGTGGGAAGCCATCCGATCTTCAGGGTCGACGGCATGCTAGCCCCCTTCACGTCGGCCAAACCCGTCACGAGCACTTTTATGGCCAGTTGCATGGACATGTTTCTCAACGAAAAACAAAAAAAACAGCTCTTTGAAGAGCGTCAGCTGGATTGTTCCGCAACGCTTTCGAGTTTCACGCACCGCTTCCGTATCAACTTTTTTTTCCAGCGAAACCATCTGAGCGGCGTTTTTCGCATCAATCCCATTATTCCGCCCACCATGGCACAACTCGGATTGCCCCCCTTAATGGAAAAACTGGCCAGTCTTCCCCACGGACTTGTGCTGGTCACGGGAGCCACGGGTTCCGGCAAGACCACGACCCTGGCGGCGGTGGTGGATTACATGAACAATCACAGAAATGCCCACATCATCACGATCTCCGACCCCATCGAATACATTCACAAGAACAAACGCTGTGTGATCAGCCAGCGCGAGATCGGAAATGACGCGACTTCTTTTGCCAGCGCCCTACGTGTGGCACTCCGGGAAGACCCGAACGTGATTATCGTCGAAGAGATCCGGGATCTGGAAAGCATCTCGATGGCTTTGACCGCCGCGGAGACAGGTCATCTGGTCTTCGCAACGCTCCACACCAACGACGCCGTTCAGGCCATTGACCGCATCATCGATGTCTTTCCCCCGAATCAACAGCGCCAAGTCAGGGTCCAGATGGCCATGACCCTCCAGGGAGTTGTTTCTCAGGTCCTTTTGAAGAAAAAAGGTAGCCCCGGACGCGTGGCGATCTTTGAAACCATGCCCGTCACGACTCCGATCCGTCATCTGATTCGCGACAATCAGACCGTACAGATCTACAACGTCATTTCGACCAATCGCGCTCAGGGAATGCTCTTGCGTAATGACGCTCTCAAGGAATGCTTTCAGAAGGGCCTTATCACGCAGGAAGACGCCGAGTCCTGCTATCTGGACACCACGCTTTTCCAGAGCGAACCCCAAACTTGGCGGCGGACCTGAAGCGACCGCCCCGCTTAAAACATCCAAAATAAAAAAACCGTACCTGATCAACAGGTACGGTTTTTTTATAAATGTTCTTTTGGGATCAATCTATCTGGTGTGCATTACACGCATGTTGGATGGATTGTGAAACCAATACGCTTCGGAATCACCTGGATTTAATTCGTTCCTCAATGGCATCTTTCCAGCGAGAGGGCCACCAGCAAGTAAATCGATATACCTTACCGTCTTTCATTGTGATCTTAAGCGCATTGGGAACGGCAGGAACTATGCCCAGCAGCTTCGACCAACCTTTTTCCGCAGTTGCCATGTTTCCAAGAGGAATTGTGGTCGAACCCCCCCGAAAATTCAATCCAGACGATTCAAAAACGAGCTTCGTCTCCGTCAAATAGAGCTGCCCCGTTACATGCTCAAGGTCCTCTTGCAAACTCACCACCCCCCGCCGAACAATCCTCTCGCCGGATGGGAGTGAAAATACAGCCACCTGAAAAATCAAAAGAAATGCTGATAAAAAAACTGCTGTCAGCTTCACGCTCGCATCCTTTCTGACTGAGGAAATATAGTTAAGCCCGTCCGGCCGCTTCGAGTATCATTGTTTGCTTTTGAATTTCCGCAAATATCCTCTTTAACGCCATTCCGTAATTTTCTGACTGAGCTTCTAAAAGCGGCGTTTGCAACCTGATTTCTACCGATTTATCATCGATTTTGGCGAGCGTGGCGGTTATCGCCACCGGATCGCTTCCTCTTTTTCCATACATAAAAGGGATTAACAAAAGCGAGGCCCCAAAGGTCACTATTGCAAAGAGAGCTGCGAAAATTGTTCCGATTACTCTACCGCCCGTAACTCTGCTTCTTTCTACATTGAGGGTGCCATTAATAAATCCGCTGTTCTTATCAACTTGTTGAAGAACCAACCCTTCATTGAGAAAAACGGTCCTCGTCGCATTGAACGCATTATCATAGCTGCTTTCTAAAACATTTGTTTCAAGTTGTTGCTTCTGCTGTGCTGTATATTTACTTCCGCCACTACCAGATGAAGCACAGCCGGTGAAAATTAAACATAAGCTGAGAAACAACGAAACGGATTTGTTAGCAGTTGAGAACCTCATTAGAAATTCGTTTCCATGATCTTATAATCAGAAACGATCTCTTTTTGGTCGAACTTAATGATCAGGGTCACAGTTCTCACGCTTGAAGCGCCCTTCTGTTTGCTATAGCTCCCGCCAAACCCCCCGCCGAGAGGAACCGGATGACTTGCATTACCGGGAACGGCCGCGATACCAAAACCACCGCCGACACCGGCTTGCGAAGCAACAAATTCACTCGATACTTTCTCGTAAGTCCACACTTCCGCAACTTCGCCCGTACCCTTGGTTGTAATATTGGGCGCTCCAAAGGTTTCCAAGACCGTCTGTTGAGTTGTTATTCCTTTTTCCAAAGTCCTTTTCGCCATCCCATAGCTGGCAGGGTCCGCATTGCCTATCCCTGTCTTCTTAGACGAAGCACACCCGCTCACAGGTAAAAGCATTAACATTATAAGTCCAAGAAAAACACATCTCATTTTGGTACCCCCTTTTTAGAAGCCGACGTGATTATAGCATTACAACATAAGTCTAAATACTTTTAAGTGAGCCAAATAATTCAAGGCGCCCATCCCCTTCGGCGCAATTAAACAACTTGCCCTGTGAGGCGTCAGCGCAGTAGGCCCCCTTTTCAGACGCTCGGTCAACGGAAGAGAATCTGATGTATTTCCTGGTCTTCCGCAATCATTCGCATCATCTCCGTGATCACGGACCCTATCATTTCTTTTTCTTGAGTGGGAGTTGTCGGCAAAATACCCCTAGGGCTTTTCGCGAAAATAGTCTTCATGAAAAGCTCTCTCCCTAACGGGTCGTACAAAACCAACTCCATGGTCATCTCCGACTTGACGGGAATCAAAATATCCAGGGAAGAAACTTTTACGGCCTTAACCTTGGCGCTTAGGATCCCGTTGATGTTCTTCGAGATGAATTGGCCCGCGATAGCAGCGGGGTCATTCCCCTGGGCGCGTAGAACATTGATCCGCTCCTGACTGTTCAACGTATAGACCAGGTTGTCTGTAACGTTTTTCGTCAGATCACTACTTTTCACTACCGTTTGCACAAGAAGACCGATACGTCCGGCTTTTTCATCCTCACGACTGTCGGCAACCTCTTGGACAACCCATGTCGGCGCATTCGCATAAGACCGCAGCGAAGTCACATCAGGTCCTTCGGCAAAGGGCACGGAAGCGCAACCGTTTAAACAAACCATCGCGGTCAAAACCAAGAATAATTTTATTTTATCCAATCGCATTACGTTTTCCTTCCTTTCTGATAAACCTGCGGAATGCCGTCCCGCTTATGTTACAGGAGACAGCCGATGCGATTATGCTATCACGAAGACTCTAAATCTACCACAGCGGGCCAGCGTAGGAAGGCACTATTCCAAACGGCTGCTATCGGTTCCGCAGGTAAACTTTCCGTTTCACCGAAAGGCGATCTTCGTAATAAGCGATGTGTTTTTTGCCAGGGAATTTTCCGTTGTAAGCGATGACAAGGTCCGCTTGTGTAAGATCCTTGGGAATGTGGTTGAAAACAAAATAAACGCAGTCATTCCGGCCATTCTCCCACACGAACGGGAATTTCCCCTTCATTTGCGGGAACCCGAGTTCCGGCTCGAGCCCTTTTTCCATGGCCACGTCATAAATCCGAGATGGTTCAAAGATCCGTCCATCCTCTCCCGAAGACGTTCTCTCGATCAGCCGGATCCGATCCACCTGAAGCCGGGCCTGCGCCTTTTGGGATGCCAGTTCGAAATTAATGCTTCCGGTGAGCTCCGCCTGAATGTCGTCCTTCTTCCCTTCACCCACGAGCATCCCGACCCCCATGAACACATCCTCAACCGCGACGTTCACAAGCCCCACGCCCTTCTCGAACGGATACTGGATATCCTCCACCACCGCCGGCGTCACGGAAGCCTTCGCGCCGGAAGAAAAAAACACCCCTCCCGCCGTCCCCAGCGCCACCGCCACTATGGCCCCCGCTATCCAGATCTTTTTCATAAAAATCTCCCCTTTATCTCGGGCAAAAAATACCGTCCTTTTCACCACGGGAAATAGTCGGACTGGATCAGCGCCTTGATTGCGCGGCCCATACAGGCATCGCCGGGCTTTGATTCGAGACAACCTTTAAATCCTTCTTTTTTGTCCTGCTCGAAGGCCTGCCTAATAACAAAATATGGATTCCTCATCGTAAATGCGCGCTCTTTGGCCCTTCTCCCCGCCTTACCCGATGCAAAATAATTTATAATTTTATCCAAAAAAGCAATCCCTCTGTCAGCATCACCACTCCACCCATAACAGAAAATAATTCTGCTCGCTATAATCGGCACGTAATTTCCGTCATATTTAATCGGAGGAAGTAATTTTTTGTATTTTCCAAAAAGATAGACCACGTACTGAAAGATCGGAATTTTCAACTTTGTGTTTTGAGCTTCAAGCAAGGCTTTTAGCTCTAATTGGTTATCTTTATATTCTTCTTTTTTGGGATTTATCTTTAAAAACCATCGCGCCTCTTGGAGAGCTTCATCAAATTTCCCCTGCAACCGATGCACATTCATAATTCCATAAAGAGGATGGCACCTATCACCCTCCTCCTGAATAAAACGAGGCGCTAATGCTTCGTGATATTTTGCAATAGCGGCATCATAAAACCCTTCCTCCGCTAACCGGAATCCTTCATTTTCAATTGCGCCTTGCTCCCAAATGATTGCATTAAGCCCGGGGGGGACATCTTTAGCGACGTCTGCCCCGGAAAACCCCCGGTTAAGAACTAGATTAGAGATCAGAATAAAACAAAGAGCCCTTAAGATGAGTTTCATGGATTAACCACCCAAACCCGGCGTGACGCATCATAAAAGACCCGACGATCCCCTGTTAGAAAAGCCGCGAGTTTTTCTTCGGAAGAGCTTTGCTCTACTAACTTTGTTACAAACGCGTTCACGGCCGGCTGATTGAGGCTCGGTTCATCTCGTCTCATATAGCCGGAATGCGTAGCGCCGACGATTTCGATATTGAATAACCTTCTGAATGGATTATCTGGCATAAAGTCAGATACGGAATCTTTGGCGCCTACAAGATTCAGCTTATAGAGAATATCAGCTGTTCCATAAAGATTAACCAAGACTTCTGCGGAAGGACTGATGATCGGAGGAAGGGCCGGAGGTAGAACCTGGAGAAATGACATTAATGCAGCTTTAAGAGTATCAAAAGCAAGACCGATCGAATGATTGTTTACAAAACCCACAATCGAAGTCGCAATTTGCACAACATCCCCCACAACCGGTATTTTAGAGAACAACGTATCAAGAAATCCCTTGAGCCCATTGACCGTCCCGCTTTCAATCTGGTCAGCTACTGTGATAATCAGATTCACGATCTCTGTACTAATCCCAGCTAAACTCCCAATAATTCCCGCCAAGGAAACCAACGATGCGACATTATAGCTAGTCCCAACAAGACTTTCTACCAACGGTTCGAAACCGCCGGAAAATCCAACCCCAACCACGGGACGCACTGCTATGACCTGCCTCCACGCATTCATCCACAGCTGGATCTTGCCAACAAGATCTAAATGAATATAAGGAGTATTGGATTCTGCGAGCCAATGCAAGATGTCTTTGACTTGATCTGTTGTCCCGCCACCCAGCAACGCATTGTAAAGAGGCGGTTTTATGATGTCACCATACGTAATCTGGTTGTTACTTTCTGTTTGGATATCGGATGTTAGGTTATTAATGTAGTCGGGCAAACCTGTGGCTGAAGGATTACCAACCCCATTTGCCAGAACAAAAAATGGCTTATCTGGATTTGTATTTTGGGATGAATTAATTTGTGTATTAACCTGCTGAAGAAGACCATTGCTGAATACAAAATCCATAGCAAGTGGAAGACAATTAAAGACCATTCCCCAGAAACCAGACGAAGAGCCAAACTGTTGTGCATCCGGATACCGGCCATCAAGAGTAATCGTTCCGTCATTATTCTCAGGCGTGAACTCACCCACTACCGCCCCACTCGAATCGTAAAGTTTGCCTCGCTTAAGCTGGCCATCCTGAACCTCTCCGGAAAACGCCCACCCCCCTATCACGCTGGAGATGAAACTCCCGGCCAGAAGTGCCCATTTGCCGGCAGAATTGAAGCCGAAGGTGCCGAGCTGGGTAACACCGTTCTCTTTTTTGCCGATGAAATTGCCGGCAAGGTCATAGAAAAGAGAGGTCGTATTGTCGAGCTTCTGTTCCAGAACGTTCTGACCATTGAGTGTGGCTGGAATCTTCGCCGCGGCGCTGATAAATCCCCCGATGCCTCCGGAATTTAACAACTTCTCTATTGTCTGTTGACTGAATATGGCGGTGGCCAAAAATTCAAAAGCACCCAGAAGTCCTTTTTCCTGGATAAGAGTTCCGAAATCTTGGATGCCATTAAGCACGGTCTGAGCAATACCATTCACGACATTGAACGGGGCAAGGACCGCCGTTTTGAGGATATCCAAAATCCCGCTAAAGAGCCCTTCACTGCCCAGGATGCTACCAACTGAAGACAGGATATTGCCGCTTAACAACGAGCCGAAAATAGGGTTTGAAATAATTCCGCCAAAGTTAAACCCAACGGCTCGGACAACTTGACTGGTCAACGCCCCCGTAATCGAATCCCAGATTGATCCTGTGTCGTAGGGATTCGTTACGTAGATCGGCGTACCGTCATCACGGTAACCGGCAAGAAGCCCCAAGCTTTGTCCGGTGATATTCCCAACGGCTGCGGCGGTCGTAAATCCGATTAATTGTGTAATGCGGGGATCGAGGCCGAGGGAGCGGCCGAGAAGTTCGATGCCGCCGAGGGTCAGCTGCTGGGCAAATTGGGGAAAGATTTGAGGAAGCGCGACCCTGAGACTGAAATCCGAATTAAAAATGCCGGCGAGAGATGCGTTTGTAGCTATAGATAGGGCCGCGGTAATGGGTGGCGGTAGATTCAATTTCAGGCCGATCTCTGAGACCCCCTGAAGCAAATACGTCTGCATGCCCGATTGCAGGAAACTTGTTCCTCCTGCACCAAGCCCCGCAATCCCTCCGGAAACAAATGCCCCGGCAAGCCGTGCCATTCTTGGATCGATACCAAGACCGTCCAGCCCTTTTGAGACGGGCATATTAACGGCTGCCGCGATCATGCTCCGACCCACCATTTGCCCAAAAGTCAGGTTTTGATGAACAAGAGCTCCCGCCGGATCAAACATGACCTTCACGCCGTCCATTGCAAAATTGCTTATGCTCGTGATCCCGGCACCCAAACTGCTGAAATTTCCCGTAAAAACATCCGTGAGGAATGTAAACCCTTGTTTTAGAAACTGACCGACATGTGCCACCCCCTCCCAGATCGCATTGCCAAGCGCCGTGAAGCCATTTTGCACTGATTGCAACAGGCCTACGCTGTTGATGGAACTAAGCGCCATGCTGAATCCCTGGACCGCGAAATTTACAACACTTGCTGCGATCGCCACAATTCCGGCCACCATGGCCGCATACCCCAAAATCCTTCCAAAGGTCGGGCTGATGTAGGACACGACGATACTTGCCGCAGTAAGAACGATCGAGGCAATCGCAAACCAGAAAATAAGGTCATCAAAAAAGAAGAAAGCCCCGCGAATCCTCATCGCCGTTTGATCATCAATGATTTTTTCAGTGATCGCCTGGTCTTTGTAAACCACAAGATGCCCGGTCCCGTTGCCGGTATTCCAGATCTTCATGAACTGATCAAAAGTTTCGATAATCAGTCCTCCCGTCGGTCCTTTATTCGTCTCAAAAAAAGTCACGCTATCGCCTGTTACAGCCGTGATCACCACAAAATGATTTCCCTCAACATGCGCGATGACCCGTAAATTGCACGGTGCGGTTTTATCCCTCTGGAGGTCGGGACACGCAGAAGCGTAAAGAGCTTTAAGATCCGCTAACTCATAATTCACGCCGGCAATGTCCGCCCCGTGAATCTTCGCCACACGTTCGAACGCAAACACTGAGATCAATAAATCCCCTTCGGCAAACTTATGGATCGTACCGGTCAAAATATCCACGAGGATGGTTTCATATCCCAGCGTCACCATCGGCACATTAATTCCACGCGAGGAAAGCATGTTTTTTAAGGAAAGAAATGCGGACTGGCCAAAGTGCAGGTCCCGATTCTGAAGCCAGCTAATGATCGCCGTCACTTCCTCCTGATCAAGATTCACAACTTCGGAGGGATCAAGCCGGAGTGACCGCACTAGCTCGGCGCGCAGAGCAACCGGATCTGGATCATTTTCGGCTGCGACATACGAGTTAAGAAACGTCTGAACCTGGCTAATAATTGCCGCCTTGTCGTTGGTTCTGGATTGAAACTCACTCGAACTCTTGATTTCCGCAACAGTTCGGCTCAGGTCAATCGCCTGCATCGTCCCGAATCTTGCAATCTCGGCATCCACCTCCACTGTGGTAGGGTCCCGCCCAAGCAAACGCCTGTAAATATCCGCCAAGACCGGAGCCACTTCCCGTTCGAGGATATCGTGAAAAACGGATTGTTCCTGCGCGGTCAGATCCTTCATCTTTTGTGCGATCGCAGCTTCGATCTCCAGTTTTTTCTGGGCGATCAGCGAGGGAACGGTCGCGATCTGCTCCGGCTGGATGTTTTGAAGAAGGGTCACTTTCTGATTCTGGGCTTCGATGATCATGCCGGCAACGCCCGGAACTTCGTACGTGTATTCTTTACAAAAAGTGCCAATACCAAACCATCCCCTGTGACATGTCTTGTTTGTTTTACGCCGCTGATCTTGCAACTGACTAATCGTCACATCAAGCGCCGCGATGCTGGCAGCCACTTCCTGTTTGATGCTGACCTGTGCGACGTTTTCCTGTTCCGCCAGCTGTCTGAGCGCGTCGAATTTAACCTGCTCGATCCGCTGTCTTGATTGGGCAGACTCTGTTTCAAAATCAAGACGAGCTTTCACAAGCGTCACTTTCGCAAGATAGGGATCATCCGGATTCGAGCACCCCCCGGCCGGACAGCCGTATTCGTGCGTGTAGAGAAGCTCTCCGCCGCTTGTGTGCGTTTCTCTCGGTTTTCCTTTATCGTAAAAAGTCCGGAGACCGTCTAAAGATTCAGAATAAACGATCTTGTTCTGTTTGTTATAAACCGTGGCATTTTCGAGATCGCCGCTAGGCTTATTCGGTTCATAGGCCTTCAGAAATGCGGCGTAAGCGTCTGCCGCCGCTTTCGGTACGGATAAAATCAGATTCATTCCGTTAAAAACGGGATTGTCCACTCCGGCCAGATTCACGTGAGTGATGCTTTCCGTGGCGGTTGAAAAAAAACTCCCCCCAACCTGTTCCCGGCCTTCTCCTTTTTTAAGATATTCATTCCCGAACAGGTACCAAGTCTGGTTCCCGGCGCTTGCCGTCCGCACCTGCCCCGCCCCGATCCCTTCAAGAAGGGATAATATTTCGTCTCCCGCCTGTGAGAAATTGGGATCTTTGACCACGGCGGCGACATATTGCCCGACCTTGAGATGGGTTAGAAAATTTCGCAGAAGAATACGATCACCCTCTGCTGAAAATTTTCCGGAAAGAACTTTCCACTGATTCAAAAATTCATCATACGCGCTAATGATAAAGCCAGGATTTCCTTCGCGCTTTTCCAAGACTCCGTTAGAACCACTCAGAACAATATCATTCCCTACCTGAATCTTCATTTCCTCTGGAAAAGGGACTCCGTTAAAATCGGCCTGTTTATAATGCAGCACATCATAGGACGTGGCATTCCCGGAAGTGTCCCGCTGGTAAGTGAGTTGATAAGATTCGCCATCCGAAGAGCTGGCCTTAATCAAAGATCCGTAAGCATCGTAGCTATAGTAAGTATCATCGATCTGAAACATGCTACCTACATAAGCCCCAGTTCCATCCTGAAGGATCGTGGTCTGAGCACTTCCCGCCGGAAAATTCGTCGAAAAAAGAGCCCCGCTCGCCAGCCTGCCACGAACTGGAAGATAATTCCCAATCTCAAGAATCAATCCATTCGCGAATTGTATCTGTCCGCTTTTGATCTTTCGCTCGTCATCCAGAACGACGTTGACGGCTTTATCCCCCACCGGAGAATCGATCTCCATCAGATTGTCATCCCTTTTTTTGATCTGCATACCGTCCTTTGCTTCATAACCGATTAAGCTCACGGCCCGAAGATCGGTCGCGCTGAACACATTTGCCCACTTATAATCCTGGAGAATATCCTGCGAGTTCTGGGGTGTCGCGGAATAATCCGAATAAGCGTAAAGATAACCGTCTTGGGTTAGATGTTTGATCAGATTCCCGTTCGCGTCGTAATACCAGGTCGTGCCATCGCCATCCGTCACCTGCGTTTCGTTGTTCAGGAATTTATAGCTCGAATTTTGAAGAACGCGATTTTTATAGAAAAGTTCCGCACCGATCAGTTCTCCGTTTTGGTACTGGTAGGTTGTGCTCACGCCACCGTTTGACGCAGATTCAATAAGCTTTCCGTCCTTGAACCGGCGGATATCCCCCGTAAGATCATCCTTGATAAGGGTAATTTGATCGCCCTGAGTGTTAAATTCATAACTAAGCTCATAAACTTTGCCATCGGATTGCGTGATCTTCCTAAGCTCACCATAGTGATAATTGAGACTGCCCACCTCTGGATTTGAAGCAGAAGGATCCCGGATCGTTCCCTGGGACGCACTGCCCTGCGCGGAATATTCGTTCACCGTCCCGTCCGGAAGAACCACTCTTGTAATATCGGAACCGCTCACGCTCACTTCTGCGCCGTCAAAACGTTTAAAACTTACAAGCTGCCCGAGGTACGTCGCGTCTTTATCTGAATAGGAAATCGAGGAAGGCATATCTAAAAGCGGAATAAGATCGCCGTAGGAAAGCGGCACATGGGACGCTACTTCGGCGCCGACATTTGCGAAAGTATCCGCTTCGATTTTCAAACCTTGAAGTTCAGAAGAGCTCATGGAGACATAGTTTTCCCAAAGCGGATGATCGATCGTTTTGATCGCAAGATAGGAAATATCCTTAATATTAACCACGCCGATTTTTCCAACACCCCCGGCTTCGCGGATCACTTCAAGCGTGATCTCCCCCTCACTTCCGGATTTTCCCGCTAAGGAAAAACCAAACGCCTTATATTGATTCGGAGCGTTATCCAGTTCGAACGAATATAAGGTATTCTTGGTCGGAGTCTTCAACACGAAATTAAAATCCTGGTTCCAGGTCATGCCCGGGCCCTGCTCAACCGTCAACTGAATAAAATCATAATTAGCGAGATTGACCGGCTGCGAATAATTCCCGGCAACCATACCAAGGGTCGTCCCGTTTAATGAGCTATACAAAAATTGATACCAGCCGTATGGCGTTCCGTCAGGCTGATAATATTTATGGCCCTCCGTATGTTCACCGTTTGGTAGAGGCCCATTGCTGAATCCCCCGATAGTGGCGATCGGAATGATCTGCCGGGGCGGTTCCCTAAGGATCTCCTGTTTTTCCAGACTACGCTCCGGCCGCAGAAGATAATCACAGAGGGACAAGGTCCGCATCACAACGCTTGAGTTGCCAGAGCCGTCAACAACCGTTTCACCAAAAGTCGCATCAACGCCGGTCATTTGCCCTTTCGCATTTAGCGTATAAGTAAATGTCGTTTTACCGTTCTGGGAAGTTTCGAGGCCGACGATCCGGGATCCTTTGTAATAGACCTTGACCCCGTTGGGTCTCACGATGGTCTGTTCGCCGCCATCGTCAATGTCGAACTCGCGTCCGTCATTCATTTGAACGTGTGCCCGAAGCAGACTCTGATCATCGGCAAAAACAATTTGCGTCAGCGTTGATTCCGGAAGCACGATCGAATCGATCTGTCCGTTCGTGAAATGGATGATCCGCCCGCTTTCAACGATCGTCTGGAGTTTTCCATCCGGTCCGTAAACTTTCTTACTGTCGTTATCCTGCACCACGAAGGACTGGATCTCACCCCGGAAAGTTTCATCATAGTAGAATCGCCCTACCTGAAGTTGCCCATGAGCCAGCTCGAGAATAAACGTCGCAAGACCTTTTTCGAAAAGAACGGTCCGCCCGTTCCGGAAGACCCATTTCATAAGTTGCCCGTTACGAAAATACTGGATGCTTCCGTCTGCCCGTTTCAACACCCCGTCCACAAGCTTACCGTCTGAATCGAGCGTAAAATCCTCAAGGATCTCGTCCGCTTCGACCGTGCCCCCACCCATCGACTGGAGCAATACTTTACTTCTGAGAAGATCACGGATCTCGGAATCGCTTTTCCCCAGCATGGCTTGCCAATCCATCTGGCTGGAGGTCCGAACCTTAAAAGCGCTCAAAGGTCCAAGGTAGACGTCCCCGCTCACGGCCCCTCCGTCGGACGATTGAATGACCACATCAATTTCCTGCAAAAGACCGGCAGGTTTGGTAACCGGGATTTGGAAATACTGCCAATCCCGCGTCAATTTTCCGGTCACAAAAATTTCGCCCATCCCCTTAAATTCAAATTTAAGGCTGACCCCCTCCGGCGCATTGGAACCCAGACGGACCGGAACAGAAATGTAATCGTACTGCGATAGATCACGGTCTGTATATTTAGCATAGAGCCCGACCGGAAAAGAGGGCTGCTGAAGATTAAAATCGATGTGACGCACCTCCCCGATGGAGTCCGTCACGAGGGAACCATTCGCATACCCCTGTCCGGGTGTGTAGAAAGAATTCTGATTGGTTGCTTCATTCAGAAGATCCAGGCTGACCGCACTGAAAAGAGAACGCGACATGTCGCCCCGTCCGGGAAGAAGCAGGTATTGCGCGAGGGTCATTGTTTTAAGGTTGCTCTCGCTTCCAAATTCGATCTTCGTATCATGAAAGTTCCCGTCCGGATCCAGATAATCATAGATATGACCTTCTCCGAATTCAGGATCCACAAGCGTGGACATGAAGGAACTGCGCTTTGTGAGAGCATTCGTCAAGCCGTCGGGCTTCGAATTCGTTCCGGTGTAGAGAGTTGGCGTTGAAAGACCGAAATCCGGCGGCGCCGGAATTGTGGCAGCAGCCGGCGCGAGATTAAAGCTCATGCCCTGATAAAGTGCGTCAAAATTCGAGGACAGGCCGTTTTGCTCGAGATATTGCGTGAAATAATTTTGGCTCGTTCCAAGAAGTGAGAGAATGAACGACGCTTGATCCACGCCAAAGGCTTGATTCGAAAATACAGCCTGACCGTTTTTGAGCGCCACGGAATCAACGAGACCTGCGCGGGTCCGAATCCCCGGAAATTTCGCTTCAATGTTTTTCAAAAATTGAAGCGTGTAATGCGGCGCCAGCAAAAATGCGCCTGCGGTCCCGTAAAGAGAACCGATATTCGTCGCGAGGACATCATCTGTCTCGGAAGCCGCCGGCAATCCGATCTTTCCGTTATAGCCTTTCCCCGGATCATCTCCCGCCGAAAGAAGGCCGGGAATCCCGTTTTTGCTCGTGAATTCCGCCTGAGCATAAAGGAAATTCTTAAGCGCGATGTTAAACTCGGGATACTTTGTTTCGTCCACATGCATGAGCGGCCAAAACATCTGGAAAGCGCCGCCGTCAAAAGGGACCGCGTTTTCGATCTGCGTGCCGTTTTGGGTCTGATAAGGACGGATCGTAACATCCAAATTGTCTAGCGCGGGCTTGTAACTTGGATTGCGGGCCGCGAGCCACACGAGACCTGGCAAGAACTCGGTAAAAACCCGGTCCATATGCCCGTTCGTCCAGTAAGAGCTTCCATTCTCATAAAATTTGCGCTCGCTATGAAATCGGTTTACCGAGACATCATAAAATTGGGCATACCCCACATCCTGAAGGGAAAGGATCGAATTAATGTGCGCGACAATAAGATCGCGGGCGGAATTAAGCGCTGAATCTTGAAGCATTAACCCCGACAAGGCGCCAAGAACACTCGTAAGACTCACCGAAAGGTTGAGATTATCGCCCATTCCAATATTGTCGAACTCCCGGCTATAACTAATGGCAAGGTTCGTCCCGATCTGTTTTCCGTCCTCATCGTAAACCGGCTCCATTTGTTTCGAAACCTTGAAAAATGAAAACATACCGTTCCATCCGGCTTGAGATTGGACTTTCTGGAGTTCAGCCAAAAGCGATTCGAGTTTTTGGAAGGCCTGAGTCTGATTCATCGTGGAAGGCGCATAATCCCCTTTCGCGATGGCCGCTAAAATTTCCGCCCAGAAACCCACGAGTGTTGCCTGGCTGTAGTCCGACTGTTGCTGGGTGTCATTCAGATAATTATCGACCGGCATTCCGGTGTCGGCGTCAATCCCCAATTGATTCGTAAAATAATTGAACTGGGCATCGACCAGCTCATTCCGGTAGTTGATTTCAGGAGTGGTGAGCGGATCCGGCAAGATCGGCGTGGGTTTCTCAAAGGGAAGAGGGTCCGCGCTTTGCACTTCCGCGATCTTGCCATCCGCAGTAACTTGTTTGACAAGGGCGCCGTTTTCGATGAAATACTGAGCCCCATCGTTAAAAAGAATTTCTCCGGAGAGAATCGAGCCGGCTGAATCAATGGTCAGAGAACGCAATTCCGCGTTCGGCAGGACCACCGAGGCGACATACGAGCGATCCTCCGGAAGCACGGGAACGCTGAAAGGATCAAGTTGAACCTGCTCGCTTCGGATGTAACGGACGGGTTTACCATTTTTAAGTTCAACTCGACTACCATCGGAAAGCACCATCTTCACGAGTTCGGTTCTTTGGTCCATGAGCCCTTGAGCATTTTTATAAATGATGAAGCGATAGGTCCGGCCATCGGAAGTCGTCAAAAGATCCGGCTGATCCATCCCGTTGGAAAGGGTGTAAGTTGTGACATTCCCATTGGGCTCTTCCTTGCGAACCAGATGAGAATTCACATACGTGGTTTTTGTGCCGTCTGTGTAAGTCCTCACATAATCCGTCATGATCCGAGTCGTGGCATTCCACATCAAGCCGGTCAGGATACTGTCGTCTGAAAGCGTGATCGCTCCGAGTTTATTGTCCGCTACCTGAAACACGGTGCCATCACTGAGAGTAAGAGAGCTAATATTTCCACGAGCGTCAAAGACCTGCGAGGGAATGTTGTTTTGCATTAATGCCACCGAAGAAAGCCCTCCTGCAGAATTGAGAGTATTTTCAAACAGCTTGAGATTGCCGGATGCGTCCCTCAGGGACTCGGGCAGCTGATGATGGAGCGTGAGCACTTCTCCTATCCCGGAAGTAAACTTCGTCGTTTGGGAGTTCGCATCATAATCGATTTCGGTCGAAATTTTATTATTCAAGGCGCTTTGAATAGTCGGATATTGGAAAAGATTCGAGGAAATCTTGGAGAACGAGACCGCAGAGGAACTTCCCGCGGGAGTGACCGTGGATAAAATGGATCTGTAGCCGGTAATCGTGCCGGAAGATTGTAATTCCGTGATTTGATATTGATAAATATTTCCGTTCACGTCACGGTAACTGCTCAAAAGACCTTCTTCATAACGGATATCGGAGCCATCCTGCATTAGGATCCGGGAAGGGCTTCCCCCTTCATACAAACTCGTCGCGGAAGCGTCCATGGATAAAACTGAAAGAACTTTACTCTGATCGTTTACCCGATAGCTGAACCGGATCTTGGCCCCGTCCGGCTCCGTCACGGAAGCGACGGTTCCCGTGCTGTTATAAACGGTTCTTTCACCCGTTGAAGAAATTTTAAGAACCGGTTTAGAATTCTGATAAAGAAGTTTATCGCCGTTTGAAAATTGAATCACCCCGTCCGTAAGCGCGCCGTTCACGTCAAGCTGCGGAAGAAAAAGTTGAAAGACGCCGGGATTTTCGACGGAAACTACCGTGCTTCCGTTATATTTTACAATGAGGCCGTTTTGCGCCGTCACGCTGACAAGATCCGCTGAAAGAGTTGGAACCGACGGCATATCGGGAACGACGATATCCGATTGATCAAGAGTGACATCGAATCTTTCAAAAGTGACGGGTTCGCCAGGAATACGAATTAACAGCGGGTTGACTCCGGAAGAAAGCTGCCAGCGTTCCGATTGAGCCATGCCGTTTACTGTGTAGCTTAAGACATAATCTGGAGAAGAAACAGAAACCGCCGACGTGAATTGAACAACAGGGAGAGAAATGTTTAAATTAAGCGTGATCGATTTTGAATAAACAGCGCTGATGTTTCCGGCCTTATCGCTGATCTGATACTGGATGGTTTTAGGACCGTTATCTCCCAAAAGAGTTAGGGTTTTGGACGCCGCAAATGATTCCCATGCCGTCCAATTTGTTCCATTATCCGTTGAAAACCGCATCTGATAAACTCCGGACAAAGCGTCGCTCCCTATCAAGGCGAGTGCAATATCACGGGAAGTCGTCGAAGTCTCATTATTATTAATGGTGATAGAGCCCGTCGGAAGCGTCGTGTCGAACACAATCGCTTTGGAATAAACCGCGCTCGCGTTCCCGGCCTTATCGTAATATTTCACGTACACCGTCTTCGTGCCGTCCCCGGCGGGAAGCGTGTAAGCTTTCGTTGTCGCGTACACCTCGGAAGCAGACCACGTAACGTTGTCGGTTGAAAAACTCATCTTGTCTATGCCGCTTGCTTCGTCCGTCCCGCTAAGATTCAGTATCACGGTTCGCGAAGTGGCATACGAAGCGCCCGAGTTGATATTGAGGGAACCTGCCGGGGCTATTGTGTCGAGAGTGATCCTGGAATAAAGCGTTGTTTTTGCGTTCAGACCGGTATTGAACGCGAAGGAACAAAGATTCTCGCCTTCTTGAAGAAGAGTGCTTGGGGAGCGAGTTGTAGAAACTCCATTTACAAGAAAACTTAATTTCGGCAAAGAACTGTTGGTGAGCGAGGAAGAAAGAAGCGTAGCCTCCGGAGCCGGCTGGATGTCCGTATAGAGTGAAAGCTCGCCGACGTAGGCGTAATGCCAAGTGGAATCGGCCGTGTATTTGCTCGAAATATTGGACACTTTTACATATCGCACTGCCTGGATCGGGATTTGAAAATCAAACAACTTGGAACCGGTCTCTCCTCTCCGGCTTACCACTGGGGTCCAATTCATGCCATCCACAGAAACCGAGATATCGAAATTTTGCTGCCAGACACTTGTTAGATAGGACGGCCCGTAACGCGTGTCATATTGAATTCTTCCCACGGGCGCCGTCTTCCCAAGATCCAACTGGAACCAGTCATTGCCTCCATTCGCGTTAGCTCCGACCCAACCATACTTCCCGGTCCCCAAAACACCGTCTATCGCCTTTGCGGCGCTGGAACTCCCCGAAGAAGCGATCACCGTTCCGGTCCTCGCAAGATTCGTAGCCCCCAATTGCTGGGCATCGGTCCAAGCCTCGGTCATCTTCGCAAGACGGCCACCCGGATCGTAAGTGTAAACGTATTCCTTCTCCGCGATCACGCTCGTGACGGTCTGACGTTTCTCATACACCTCAAGTTCTCCCACGTAAGGATAATGCCAGCTGGGAATGGCCGTGTAGGTGCTGTCGATCGCATAAACTTTGACGTAACGGGCTTTTACGGGCGTGATTGTAAACTCATAAAACTGAGAGCTGGTCTGACCGCTCTTA
>JBAYVF010000009.1:0-62495 GCA_041674705.1 Candidatus Omnitrophota bacterium | reverse complement strand
TTTCCGCAGCATAAGCCGAGAACGCCAGGAAATAAAAGAAGAGGGCGCTCCACAAACACCGGAAAATTATTTTCATCGCATCATCCAGCTTTCGTCCTTTGAGGCGACGGCGAGAGCGTTAAAAGATCCTTCACGGCCTGATGCACATCTTCCACCGTGATTTCACTGATGTAGGTGAACTTGCGTTCGCTTTCAGGAATGGACGAGACGTCCTTAGCGACCACGCGTGAATGTTTTCCCAGCGGTTGCCAGCGTTTGGGCCCAAGACCCGCTTCATATCTCCCGAAAATGGAAACAACCGGCGTGCCCACCGCGGTCGCAATATGAACGGGCCCCGAATCGTTGGAGACGAGCAAGGACGCCCTTTTCAAAAGCGCGCCCAGCATCCCCAAGGAAAGCTTTCCGCTCAGATCAAAAACCGGGACCGAGGTATTTTTTATCAATGTTTCAATGATGGGACGATCCTGGGCAGTTCCGATCGCAAGAAAAATACTGGGGCGATCTTTCTGGATCCGGGTCACGAGCTCAGCAAAGCGCTCGGCCGGCCACATTTTGGTAACATCGCTCGCCGACGGATTTAGAACAATCCATGGCCTGTCCTGGCCTCCATTTTCTTTTTTGAAAAGGTTGCCAGGGCTGGTCCCATTAACCTTTGATTCTTCTGAAAGAGAATGGGGCCGATCGTACGGAATTTTATGGGACAGACGCAGGGTCTCAAGAGAGCGAACGGATGGATCTGTAACCGGAAAAAAAGTTTCGATCTCTTCGGGCGGGGTCACGCCCAGAGGCTCAAGGAGTTCGAAAAGATACTCCGCCTCCTGTTTTTTCCCTTCTTTTTTATTGTAAGGATGCACATACGAAAGCGCCCAAGACGCACGACGATCATATCCGATCCGAATGGGAATCCCGGCAAGCCACCCTGCGAGATGCATCCGGTTTGTTCCATGGGCATAGATCACTACATCGAATTTCTCACTCCGAAGTTTTTGGCTAAAAAGGAACTGGCCCCAAAGACCGCGCTCGTTCCCCTTTTTGTCATAAAGGATCACTTCATCCAGATAAGGATTCCCTTCGACGATCTCGCGATGCTCGAGAAACACGAGCGCTGCGATCCAGGCCTTGGGAAATTTTTCGCGGAGGGCCTTAAAAAGCGGTGTGGTGAGGACCAGGTCCCCGATGCGATCTGTGCGGGTGATGAGAATACGCGGAGCGTCAGGTAGTTTGAGCGACATTCAGAAGCTCCAGAGAAAGTTTAACCACTTTTTCCGGCTTGAGCCCATGGAAACAACTTCTTTCGGCTCGTGGCAATTGATCCGATCCGCAGGAACAGCTCCTCGCCTCTTCCCGTGCAATGCGGAATTTGGGCCCCTCATGACCGTACTTCTCATAGTCGGTCGGGCCGAAGATCCCGATGGTCGGTATGCCTAATTCGAAACCAAGATGCATGATCGCGCTGTCATTGGCGACCACAAGCGAAGCGTTTGCGATCAGTGCCGCCGTCTCGGGCAAAACCAGATCCCCGCAAAGAACCCCGACGATTCCGGGAAGTTCCACCCGGATACTGTCGGCCACGGGTCTCTCACTCAAAGTCCCCACCAGAAGGACCTTCTTGCCGGTCCTTTCATGAAGCGTCCGGATCGTTTCTTTAAAATAACGGACCGGCCACCGCTTCCTCTCGCTGGCCGCGCCGGCCGCCACGAGGATCCATCCGTTTTTTTCCGGGATCCCCGCTACTTCCAAAGCGCGCATGGCAAACACCTCATCCGCCTTGTTAAAAAATTGAAAGGGAGAAGGCTCCGGGATATCCGCTTCTACTTTTGTGAGCATTTCAAGATGACGGTCCCGCATGTTCGTCTTTGTGAATTTCCTGAAAAGAGGCGTACGCTTTTTGCGGGAGACCAGGAACGGAATGGCCGTATTACGAAGATCGATCACTCGGTCATATTTTGCCTTTCGAAGCTCTGCGATAAATTTCAACTTTTTCCAAAACGAAGCCTTTTTATCGTAGATCACGATCTTATGGATCTCGGAACTTCTCTCGAGAACGCTTCGTGCGCGCGGCCCTACCACCACCGTGATCCGCGCCTCGGGGTATTTCCGGACAAGCGCCGTAATCACCGGCGTCGTCAGTATCACATCCCCGAAATTACTGAGCGTTACCACAAGAATATTCATGCTTTTTTTAAAATTCTTTCGATCGCATCCAAAACTTCTTCCGGGGTTATGTGCGAAAGCCAGCCCTCTTCGGGAAGATCTTTGCCAAAAAAAGGAACCGTATAGCCTGGCGGAACATATTGCAATACAAGGCTCTCACCCCTCCCGCGGGGTCCCGTAAGTTTGGGGTCCGTGGGACCAAAAAGCGCAACAACCGGAGCGCCGACGCCGGAAGCGATGTGCATCGGCCCGGAGTCTCCCGTCACGAGACATGCCGCATGTTGGTAGATCACGGCGGAAACACGTAGCCCGGTTTTCCCGATCAAAGAAATGATCTTCGCACGATGAATTTTCGCCGCAAACTCCTCAAAGAGCAGCCTGTCGTTTTGAGATCCGGTCACCACCACGGGAAGTCGCCATTTTTCTTCGATCTTTTCCGCTAACGCGGCAAAATGCGCGGCCGGCCAACGCTTGGGCTCCCAATTCGCACCCAGATGAAAACAAATGTATCGAGCGTTCTTTTCGATCCCGTGCGCCCCGAGGACCTCGCGCGCGGCTTGTTCATCCTCTTTTTTATAAAAAAATTGGTACTCTTTCTCCGCAGAAAGCTCAAACCCCGCGCTCTTCATCATATTAAAAAAATAATCGAGCTGGTGCAAGGGCTTGACAGGTTCTTCAATTGCCTGCGACAAAAACATTTTCCGCCCTTTTCCGTAACCGATGCGTTCTTTCACGCCGGCCAGCAGCAAAAACACCGCTCGCGAACGGGAACGGTGGAAAAGATAACCTTGATCCCAAGGCCCACGCTTTCTCAAATCCAGAATAAATCGCATTCTGGCAAGCCACGATCGGTGCGTGCTTTTTTCATCAAAACTCAAGAAATCTGAAACGGCAGGATGAGCCTCAAGGATCTCCCGGCAACGCTCGGGCGCGATGCAGGTGATCGACGCTCCGGGATATTTTTGATGGATAAGGTCAAGTGCAGGCATCTGGAAAAGAAGATCGCCAAGCCAATTTTTCATAACAACAACGATCTTCATGCGGTAAGAGCCCTTTGGCAATGTTCAAACACTTCTTCTACGGAAATATGCGTCAGACAAGCCTTCGTCTCTTTAGCTTTGCAAACACCTTCGTAGCAGGGCTGGCAAGGCAGATGATGCGAAAGGATGTCGATCTTTTTCGCAGGAGGCGCATGCCTCTTAGCGTCCGTCGGGCCGAACAAAGCCACGATCGGAACATTCATCGCCGCAGCCATATGAAGCGGCGCCGTATCTCCCGTCACCACCAGATGGAACTGTTTAAAAAACGCCGGCAACTCCTCCAATTCGGTCTTCCCGATAAGATCAAGGATCTTGCCGGGCCCGAAGGAGTAAAAAGGGTTCCCGAGATCGGCCTCGTCGGGAGAGCCGATCAAAACGATCCGCGCGTCATATTTCTCAAGGAGCCTCTTGGCAAGAGCAACAAAATGCTCCGTCGGCCAGCGTTTGCTTGGCCAATTGGGACTGGACCCCATCACAAACCCGATGATCCGGGTCGACTCTTTAGGCCCAAGCATCCCGATCATTTGTTCGGCCTTCTCAAGGTTCTCCGGTTTCGGCCAAAGTTCCAATGTGTCATCAAATTGGGTGACCCCAACCTTGGACAACACGCGGAATTGATGGCGAAGAGGCGAATCCCCGACCTCGAAGGTCCTGTCGGGCCGGTTGAGTAAAAATCCCCATCGCCCGCGCGCAAACCCGAAACGTTGGACCGCCCCGCCCAGATACGCGAGAAGATGTGTCCACTTGTTGTTGTGAAGATCGACCGACATATCAAACCCTTCGCGACGAATCCGCCGCGCTGTTTTCAAAAGATAAAAAATATTCGAAAGTTTTTTCCGGTCCACAAGAATCATGTCGTCCAGAAAGGGACAGGCCGAAACGATCGGCGCGAGCTTGCGATCGACCAGAAGCGTGATCGCTGCGTCTGGAAAGCGCTCCTTGAGCATCCTCAGACTCGGCACGACCAGGATGAGGTCCCCCATGGCCCCCAGCTTGATCACAAGGATCCGTCGCCGTTTGCGGACTTCCTCATAGATTTCGAGCGTTTTCCGGACCATTTGCTCCAGGTTGAATTTCTCCTCCACTTTTTTCCGTAATTTTACCGCAAACGATTTGGCTTTTTCCCGATCCGTCAAAAGTTCGTACATCGCCTCGGCCATCGCGGGAATGTTCTTCGGCGGAAAAAGCAGCCCGTTCTCATTATGATCGATGATGTCCGGTACGCCGCCCAGCCAGGTCGCCGCCACAGGAGTGCCTACGGCACCCGCCTCAATGATCACACGGCCGAAAGGCTCCGGGATAAGAGAAGAAAGCACCAAAAGATCGGATTGGGCCAAAAGACCCGCGACATCACGCGTCGGCGGAAGGATCTTGACGCAGGTTTCGAGCCCGAACTGCTGGACCGTTTTTTTCATCAGATCCGTGTAGCGATGTTTCCCGCGGCCTTCGGAGCCGACGATCCACACTTCGAAATGAGAAAGCCGGCTGCGCAATAAATGAATGGCTTGGAGGAATTCCACCTGGCCTTTGGCCGGCGAGAACCGCCCAATATGAATGATCCGCATCGGCCCTTTATGCTTCTCAAATTTAGCGAAAGAGAAAGTGAATTGCGAAAGATCGACGCCGCGCGGGATCAAACGGATGCGGTCGGGCGGAACATTGAACTCGTCGATCATTCTCCGGCCGATCGCGTGCGACGCCACAATGACGCGCTTTCCCCACCCCATGACGAAGCTCATGGGATGAACGGAATAATGTCCGTGACAGGTCGTAATAAAAGGGATGCCGGCCTTGCGCGCCGCAAGCCATCCGAGCCAGGCCGGGACGCGGCTGCGGGCATGAACAATGTCGACGCGCTCCCGCTGGATGATCTTTACAAGTTCTTCGACGAGAAATAAACCGGCCAGGGATTTCTGATGCACGGGCAAACCGTAATGCGGGATTCCGATCTTCTGGAGTTCGGCCACAAGCGACCCTCCGGAGGAAACCACCACCGTCGCGTGCCCTTCTTTTTTCATAGCTCGCGCCAGATCTACCACCCCGCGCTCGGTCCCGCCGAGCTCTAGCGCCGGCAAAAGCTGCATCACTTTCATCCCGTTAGAGACGCGGTAAGACGTCTCCCCTCCGATTTACATGGATAATTAAAATCGTTCTGCGACATTTTGATTCGTCCGTTCACGGAAGCGCTCTTCAAGCGCTTCCTGTCTCTAACGGGATTCATAGCATGCCTCCCAACCGTTCGATCAGCGCGTCTTTTTCGCGTTGAAGGGCCGGCATGACTGGCTTCTTAAGAAGTTCCGTAATATTTTTTTCCAGATCCGCGAGACCGCTTAAGGTCACAAGCCCGCGCTGGGAGAGAATCTGATGAAAACGGTAATGTTTTTCGGGAAGTTCGCCTTCCCCGAGATCCAGCACGATCACACGTTTGCCCGTTCCGACAGCTTCCGAGATCATGGCAAGGCTGTCTTCCGTCACGATCAAGAGATCTGCAAGCCCCATCATACCGCCTGCCGCGTAAGGCGGGTTTTCTTCATTTGCGATCACAAGGAACCGGCAGGCCGGGTGCTGCGTGAGCGTACTTTTCAGAAAACGTTCCACCGGCGCCGAAGTCCGCCGCGATGTGGTGATCATGTAATCTCCGGCGCGCGAGCTCATGCGTTTTAAAACCGAACAAAGTTTTTCCATGTCAGAGACCGTCAGATCATAACCCCGGGTGGCGCCGCCGAGAAATACCGCGATTTTCGGGCTCACCCCTTCGCCCAGTTTTGCTTGCAATTGTTTCACATCCGCCCCGCGATCCAAGGTCTTGTAACCGCTTGGCATCACCACGCAGCGGAGCGCCCGCTTGGGCACCTGGCCGCCATCGTGCGCGGGAACGATCGCGAGATCGTAATGCGTCATAGAATAAGGAAAAGGGGGATTCATGATCACAATGGTTTTCGCGCCGGTTTCTTGGGCAAGAAGTTTTTGAAGCGGCGCAAGCCCGGAACCTGCCGCGATGATATAGTCCGCATTCGCCTCTTCGATCGCTTTTTGAGTTTCCGGCGTAAAAAAAGGCGCGAGCCAGCGAAGTCTCCCCTGGATCCAGGGTTTCATCAGAAATGCCAGACAAAACAAAGCCGTCCGGTGGAAGGCCGAGCGGTATTCCACATGGATCCTTTCAGTCTCAAACTTAAGACCCGGTCGTCCGTGGAACTCCTTGAAATCCGAGAGCATCTCGGCTACGACCTCGGATTGTTTGAAATGCCCGGCCTTGCCGTCCGAGAGGATCACGATCTTCCTGTCCCAACAAAATTTCCAACGTTTATTTTCCCAAAGCCATTGGTTCGGGAATTTCCTTATAAACCCTTCGAGCACCTTCAGATATTGCCGGGCCTGAAATTCGACGCGCGCCTGGGGGTCAAGAGAAGGATCATCCTTCAGGATCTCTTCGGAGTAGACTTCGTGCTCACGGCCTCCGGTTCTCACGATAAAGAACGGCATAATGAACGCATCCGTACGATGCGCCAATTGGAAGGCCCCGGTCGGGACCGTGGTCCTTCGCCCAAAGAAAGGCAGGAGGATCCCCTCGTCCTTACCGGCCGATTGATCGCCCAGAACGCCGATCATTTTTTTCTCCCGGAGCGCGCGGATCAGGCCACGGATGCCTGCGCCGCGACTGATGGAAACCGAGCCGTGGCTTTCACGAAGTTCGTTGATGAGTCCGTTGAGCTTCGGAAATTTCTGCTCACGCGTCAACACATGGATCGGCGTACCGCGAAGTCCGGACCAGACCTGCAAAAGCTCCCAATTCCCGAAATGCGCGGTGATCAAGACTCCGCCATGGCCTGAGCGGAGAAGCGCTTCGTACCTCTCCAAGTGATGGATCTTGACATCGAGGTCATGGCGCTTGCGCTTCATCTGTTTGAAACACATCACTTCGACAACGGTTTGTCCCATGCACCCAAAATGATCGCGTACGGCTTTCCATCGTCCGGCCGGGGTCAATTGATTCCCAAGCGCTGCCTTCAGATTGATATACGCCACGCGCCGTTTCTTTGAGACATAAAACACCCCACGACCAAGAAAATCGCCGATTCTCAGACCCAGGGCGAAAGGGATGCGCTCAAAAATAAAAATAAGCGCGCGCGCTGCGAGGTAAGCGGTCCGGTCAAGCAGGTCTTCCATGAATTTAACTCCTGACTCCGAGCAAGCGGAAAAGTCGGTCGGTAAGAATTTCTTCTCCTGATACGACCCGAAGCCGCGCGGCAAGAACCAGCGGGTTCAGCGTCTCTGTGATCAATTCACGGGACCGATAAAAATCTTTTTCCGTCGTGATGATCTCCTCGGCGCCGGCTGATTTCGCGACCTCCTTGATCTTCAAAAGTTCTTCCTGGGTATATTCGTGATGGTCCAGAAATTCGAAGTTCCGGACGGTCTTGAGTTGAAAACGCTGCAGGACGAGCTGGAAGGACCTGGGTGTCCCCACTGCCGCGAAAGTTGCGACGCGCCGGCCGGCCATTTTCTCGACCGCAGTCCGGACTTTGGTTTTGGCGCGGTAAAGAAAAAGGACCTCCATCAGGGTCTCGACCGTTTGCGCTTGAGGCGCCAGAACCTTGATCTTCTCCTTGAGTTTTTTGAGCTCTTCAGGACTGACCAGATTCACGTGAGTGAGGATGATAATGGCCGCACGCGTAAGGACCTCAAGAGGCTCCCGCAAAATGCCGCGCGGGATGAGTTTCCCGTTGCCAAAGGGGTTCAGCGAATTGACGACCACAATATCGACATCCCGGTGGAGAGCCTGATGCTGGAGCCCATCGTCAAGGATCGCGATATCCACGTGCCGTTTTTCTTCTTTGACGCGTTGGGCGACCTTCGCGCGGTCCTTGCCGACCCCGATGACCGCGGTCGGAAGATGATTCTGAAGTTCCAGGGCCTCATCATGGCTATAACCACGCATGAGAACGAGCGGCACGCGCCGGTGCATCCCGATCTTGCGCGCGAGATATTCCACGAACGGTGTTTTGCCCGTGCCGCCCCAGGTTAGATTGCCGACACTGATGACCGGATAAGGAAGACGCTTGCGGGCCAAGACTTTCTTTTCATAAAGCCAGCGGAACGTCCGGACCCCGAGACCATACCCCCCTGCCGCGAGAGAAAGAATCGCGGAGAGAATCCCGCTTGTCGGGTCATTTTGTTTGTCCTCCGCCAAGAGACGAAAATAATTCTTCATGCTGTCCATTTCTATCGATCCTTTCATTGGGGCGCCGGCTTCTGAGGAACGTCAGGATCCACCCGGCCTGACGTTTGCTGGCACCCCGTAAACGGTTAACGATCTGAAAAGCCTTTTGCCCCATCTCATGACGCTTGCCCTCATTCGCGAGGAGCTCCGCCGCCGCGGACGACAGTTCGTCCGGAGCCGAGATCCTGAGAGCGCCACCGTCATGATCGAGCTGGTGGTAGATCTTGTGAAAGTTAAAAACGTGCGATCCATGGAGTATGGCTTTACTAAAACGCGCGGGCTCGATCGGGTTCTGACCTCCGTGAGGGATCAGGCTCCCGCCCATGAACACAAGGTCCGCGATTCCGTACAGATTCTTGAGAACGCCCAACTGATCCAGAACCAGCACTGCAGGCTCCGGGCCTTCTTTTTTCTTCATCGATGACGCCATGCTAAAACCATATTTCTCTAATGCCTTTAAAAGCCCTTCCGAACGCTCAATGTGCCGCGGCGCAAGGATCAACCTAAGTTTCGGAAATCGCTCGCGCAACGTTTTGAAGGCGTCCATCAGGGCCACTTCTTCCCCCGGATGCGTGCTTCCCGCGATCCATACAAGATCCTCCGAGGTGTATCCCCAGGCCTCGCGCAATTCTGTGGCCTCTGCCGCACTTTCTCCCGACCATTCTGCCTGGTCAAACTTCATATTGCCCATATCCCGCACGGATTCTTCCGCAATGCCTAGCCCCCTGAAACGGGCGGCATCTTCTTCGGACTGCGCGAGAACAAAATCGAGTTTTCCCCACAAAGGCTTGAAAAGCCATGGAAGGATCTTGTATTTCTTAAACGAGCGCTCCGAAAGCCGCGCATTGATCACACCGACCGGAATGTTCCGCCGCTTGGCTTCGGTCAAAAGATTCGGCCAGATCTCGGTCTCCACGAGAAGCAAACAAGCCGGCTTGAAAAGATCGAGAAAACGTTTCACGACCGGGGTCAGATCGAATGGAAAATAACAGACGTGGACCCGCTCACTCGCGAATTTCTTGGCGATCCTCTGTCCGGTCGGCGTGACAGTCGTCAGCAAAAGTTCATACTCCGGGGCCGAAGCCAGCCATTCGGGAATGAACTTTTCAACGGCCATCACCTCGCCCACGCTCACCGCGTGAAGCCAGACGATCTTCTTTCCTGCGAACTTTTCGGCCCAACCCTTCGGGAAGATCCCACGGCGTTCCCGCCAAAGCACGGCCGGATCCTCGGCCTGGCGAAGCTTCATCAAAAAAATCGGGGAATAAAAGATCCCGAATGCCGCGAAGGCCAAGTTGTATAAGAATGTTCTTAACATCACTTTATCCTTCCCCTGTCACCACGTCACAAAGTCACCATGTCACCCCGTTGTTTTTCCGTGGTGTCCTGGTGTCTTGGAAACTTGGTGTCTTTGAGTCACGCTCTCGGGTGCGCCAACGCGTAGGCATCCTTGAGACGCTGGGTCGTCACATGCGTATAGATCTGCGTGGTCGAAAGATTCGCATGCCCCAAAAGTTCCTGAACACTCCGGAGATCCGCTCCGCGATCAAGCATGTGTGTCGCAAAAGAATGACGGAACGTGTGAGGTGAGATCTCTTTGCCGAGCCCCGTCCTCTTCACATATTTCAGGATCATGCGCCGGACGCTTCGATCCGTAAGACGGCTCCCGATCCGGCTGATAAAAAGAGGCTTTTTGATCGCATTCGCATTTTCCCGGGGCGCTTTCATGTCCCAATAAGCGCGCAGACTGTTCAAGGCCGTCTGCCCCACGGGGACAATACGTTCTTTTTTCCCTTTACCGCGTACCCGGACCAGGCCTCCAAAAAAATCCAGATCGTCGTGATTGAGTCCCGCAAGCTCGCTCACGCGGAGTCCCGAGCTGTAAAGCATCTCCAGGATCGACTTATCACGTTTTTCCTCCCAGGAGTTTTTGGCCGGAGCGTCGAGAAGTTTGGTGATCTCATCGGGATTCATAAAAGAAGGGAGACGCTTTTCTTTTTTTGGAGTCGCGATCCCTGCTGCCGGATTTTGTTTCAGGATATTCTCGCGCACCAAATATTTGAAAAAGGAGCGAAGGCAGGCGAGCTTCCTGGAAATAGAACTTTTACTGTATTCGCGGGTCTTCAGGAACGCCAGGAAGGAACGGATATCCAGATAGGTCAGGTCTTGGAATTCTTTTTCCGCGATGAATTTCACGAATTCCCGCAGATCGATCCCGTAATTTTTGGTCGTATGCTCGGAGGCGCCTTTCTCGGTCGTGAGGAAACTCAAAAACTCTTCAACCCGTTTATTCATGTTCGGGGGCTCACGGCGCTTCGGACGAGGCTTCGGCGGCGTCTTCTTTTTTCGGCAGATCGTTGACCACGTGCTTGCACTTCGGATAATTCGAACAGCCGTAGAACGCCCGTCGGCCTTTGGCCCGACGTTTCACCAGCTCTCCGCCGCAACCCGTCTCCGGGCAGAAAAACCCCGTCGGGAGAGAACGCGTATATTTACATTCCGGGAATCCGGAGCAGGCCATAAATTTCCCGAACCGCCCGAACTTGATCATGACCTGTTTGCCGCACACGTCGCATTTGTAATCCGTGGGGATGGGCGCTTGCTTGACGCTTTTCATTTCGGCCTGCGCTCGCACCAAAAATTCGCTGAAAGGTGTATAAAAATCCTTGAGCACCTTCACCCATTCCATTTTTCCTTCTTCGATCTCATCCAGTTCTTCTTCCATGAGCGCCGTGAATTCCGCGTCCAGGATCTTCGGGAAATGTTCCACCAAAATGTCTACGACCGTTTCGCCAAGCTCGGTCGGTATGAGGGCGCCCCCCTTCCGCTCGGCATAAATGCGTCCCATAATAGTCGAGATCGTAGGCGCATAGGTGCTCGGGCGACCGATCCCTTTTTCTTCGAGCAGTTTGATCAAGCTCGCGTCGTTGAACCGCGCCGGAGGTTTGGTGAAATGCTGTTCGCCCAAAAGCTCATGAAGACTGAGCTTCTGCCCGATCGTCAGTTCCGGAAGTTCCGGAACTTCGGGCGCTTCTTCCTCAGTTTCTTTTGAGTTTTCATTTTCTACTTTGATCTCGCCGAACGCCGCGGTAAATCCCAGGAAGAGATTGCGCTTGCCGGTTGTGCGAAATCCATATTTTTCTCCGGCCAGGATCGAAATGGCGGTATGCTCATCGACTGCGGGCACCATCTGGGACGAAAGGAATTTTCGCCAGATGAGTTCATAAAGTTTCAGCTCATCGCTTTCGAGAAAATGCTTAAGAGAGTCCGGAATGCGGAAAGCCGAGGTGGGACGGACGGCCTCGTGAGCCTCCTGCGCACCCTTGCGGGACTTGTAGATAGGCGGTTTTTCAGGAAGATATTCTTTCCCGAATTTCTCCCGAATATAGCGCGCGGCTTCCTCTTGCGCAGAAACGGCAATATTCACAGAGTCGGTTCTCATGTACGTAATGAGACCGACGCTGCCTTCGTCTCCGAGCTCCACGCCCTCATAAAGTCTCTGGGCAATACGCATCGTGTTGGCCGCCGAAAACCCAAGCCGGCTGTAAGCTTCCTGCTGGAGCTTGCTGGTGGAATAAGGCGCCTGCGGTTTGCGACGTTTTTCGGTCTTCTCGATATTGGAAACCTGGAAAGGAAGCTTCTGAAGTTTTTGCTTGATCCCATCGATTTCGGCCTGGGTCTTGAGTTCGGGTTTTACTTTATCAATCTGCATCAACCGGGAAAGGAAGGTCTTTGATGGCTCAGGGCCCTCAACGGCGGAGAGTTTCGCATCCAGCGTCCAGTATTCCTGCGGCACGAATTTCCGGATCTCACGCTCGCGGTCCACGAGAAATCGAAGCGCCACCGACTGTACCCGGCCCGCGCTAAGTCCCCGTCCGACATTCTTCCAAAGGAGCGGGCTCAATTGATACCCGACCACGCGGTCCAGGATCCGGCGCGCCTGCTGGGCATTCACAAGATTCATGTCGATCGCGCGGGGATGTTCAAAAGCCTTCAGCACGGCTTCTTTCGTGATCTCGTTGAATTCCACGCGGAGGATCTTCGGCCCGTGGCCTTCTTCTGAAAAGATATGGGCCAGATGCCAGCTGATGGCCTCGCCTTCCCGGTCCGGATCGGGCGCAACGTAAATCGTTTCTTTATCGAGGGCGTCTTTCTTGAGCTGTTTGACCGTTTTCATGGCCCGGCGAATGATGATGTATTCCGGGGTGAAATCATGCTCGATATCCACAGCCATCCTGCTTTTGGGAAGATCCCGGACGTGGCCCATGGACGCTACGACATGGAAATCCTTCCCAAGGAATTTATTGATGGTCTTGGCCTTGGCCGGAGACTCCACGATCACCAGATACTTAGGACCCTTGGCAGTCTTGCCAGGCTTGGCAGCTTTGGGACTCTTAACGGCTTTAACGCTCTTCTTTGCTTTGACCACGATAACTCCCTGGTAAGTTATAAGCGTAAAGCGATAAGCGGCAGGTTTTGACTTAACGCCTAACGCTTGACGCTTACCGCAGACTTTTAAGAAAGGGGATTCTAAACAAAATCTTGAAGATTGTAAACGGCAAGTTTATCGGACGCTTGCAACCCGTTCGCCGCAAACAGGTTAAGAGATTTGCTCCCAAGGATCGTCTTTGGGTTTAGCGGCAGCCGAAGGGGCCTTCTTTGCATTCCCGTGGGAAAGCTTATAGAGGGATTCCAGCTCCATGATCTGGGAATCTCGCACCGCTTCTTTTTCAACGCGGCGAACCAAACGCCTGAGCGCCCCAATACGAATGCCAAGTTTCTCAATACAAAGCGTGGTCAGAAGCCGCGCCAGGATATTCACATGAACCTCAAGGCTCGCCAAGCGGTCCTCCGCCTGCTCCCCACCCTCCGCCACCTTGCCCATTTCTTTTTTGAGGTCAGCAAGCTTTGCGTACAAAGCAAGGACCTCTTTAAAGGCCGACCCCGGCTTTTTACTGGCAGGCTTGGATTTTTTCGAACGTTTTTTCTTAGGCATAGTTTTTATCTCGACCGTTAAAGTCTAGCACATAAAATCAGCACAAAGCGCAAGACGCAAAGTTTTTAATCTTGGGCTTTGAACTATACCTTCTTTCTACTAAATTCTAACAAATCGCATTCCGGGTAGAGGCGGGTCAAATACGCTAACGCGAACACCCGAAAAAAGATCACCATCGGCAACATGACCATTCCGATCACCACAATCACGGCCAGGACCAGCGCAATCCCTACGAAGCTCCCAAGGATAATCAATGGAACTTTTAGGAAAGGAAGCGCTTTGATCACGAGAATCCCCGGGATCGCCACGATGCCCCCGGCGATCACCCCGCCGATCACTGCAAGAACACCCACGATACTCTGCAGAATCATGGCAAGGATCCAAAACCCGAAGATCACAAGAAGATATTGAAATGTCCTTCCAAGATTGAACGCATCCGTTCCCAGAAATTTTTTTACGGCGCCCATAGCTGAAATCTTTTCCCGATACATGATGGGCACTACAAAATCGCGCATGGCTATTCCGACAACGATCATGGCCAACAGCGCTAACAAGGCCAAGAATCCCCCCAAGATTACGAAAGGGATCCCTATCGCCAGATTCCATTTCGTGATACCCGCAGAAAGCGCCAAGACTAGCCCTGCCAATAAAAGCGCGCCGAGACTGATCCCCGCGAAGACCAGCGCCCAAACAAAATAGGAATTCCCAATTTCTTTGTGCTTTTTGAACGGTTCTTTAATCATGGGCTCCCGCGTCACGATCGCATCGAGAAGCACAAAATTGAACCGGCTCGAGATCCACAAGAACAATACAAAAATTCCGATCCCCAACGCGGCCATCGTGGCCACAAGAAAGAGAGTGACGGTCGCATTGGTTTTAAACTTCGGACGTTCCATTTTCGCTTTGAGCGCGGCCATGCGCTTAGGATCGAATGACTTTGAAAGCGCTGGTGTTTTTTCCTCGGATGACGGCGTCGGCACTAGCGCCTTGGAAACTTCCGTAGCCTCTGAGAGCGCTTGCGTCTCCGGGCCGGGAAGCGTCGGGATCGTAGGGACTTTAGGCATAACAGGCATCTTCATAGCCTGAGGCAACATAACGGGGAAATTTTTTGGAATGCGCATCTTTTGGACAGAAGGTTTGGACAACGGCGGCATTTTAACATTCGTGCCCACCGCCTGCACCCCCACCGCCGCGAGCCAAACAATGATGAGAATTTTGAACCAGCGTTTGAAATTGAACGGGAAAAGAATCTCCCGGCTCTTCGCCCAAGAAAATTGAATCATATTTCCGATCGTTGGAGTTTTATTCATGCCGTATCTCCCTAAAGAAAAATCCTCCTCCGCGGTCGCCCACGGAGGAGGATCTTCAAAACATCATCATGTCCGAACAGAGCTTAAACTTCGACGACCTGTGTCTTGGCCCAAGAATCTGCGAGACGATGCCCTTTCCAGAGCACCATGACGATCTCAACAATGTAGCCAACCACAAGCACGAACGGAATGATCAGGAGAACGTTCCGGATCAAAGCCTGGAGTAACGTGACCTTCTCCCCCGTAAGGCTGACAATCTTAATCTTGACCATCGCCCGTCCCGGAGAATAGACCGCATCACGGAACACCAACCAAATGATATTGACGAGCACGAGCACGATGCTGCGCACCATATCCGGAGCTGCCAAAAGAACCAGACCGATCAAAACCCCGAGAACGATGGGAATAACGACCAGATCGATCAAGCCTGCCGCAAACCTCTTCCCCTTACTTGCTGGAACCAATCCATCCATTTGTGACTCCTTTCGTTGAAAGAACTTTTAACCTTAACAAGACATGGTTTTCACATAAAACTCTATAGAGGAAAGACCCGTCTGTCAAAACTTTTTTCCTTTTAAGGCTCTATGAGTAACGGCTTACCCGCGCTAGAGCTTAACGGACGAAAACAGCGCGAAAGTCACAAGGTCACCCAGTCACCATGACACCTTGTCACCAAGGCTAAAAACTTCTATAGAGATTCCACAATAATCCGCCGACCGCTTGTTTAGCGAGGCATAGTTGTTGATGGGTTTTGGGATCGAAATATCCAAGTTTAAGGGAAAAGTCGATGAGATATTCGGTCTCTGCTAAAGAGCCAAGGGCAATGTTCACGTAATGCTTAAACTCTTTTTTGCCCTGACAACCTGTTCCTTCAACTAGATTGGTCGGGACAGATAACGCTGCCCGACGCAACTGAGATCGCAAACCGTAGATTTCATCTTTCGGAAACACTCCCGTTGCCTTGTAAACCTGAAAAGCCAACTCATCCGCTTTTTGCCACGCATATAATTTGCGGTAAGCTTTATTGAATTCCTGGTGACTTGCTGTCACGATATCTTCGCGACTTGGTATCATGACGTCTTGGTGACTTTGTGACACGGTGTCTTGGTGACCTCTTTGTTCTTTGTGCTTTGCCCTTTGTGCTATGGAAGCGAATATTTCCCTTCCTGCATCCTTTTTATCTTCTTAGCAAGTTCCAGCTGGAGTAACAGCGCCGGCAACTTCGCAGGATCGAGCCCCGTAAATTCGAGGATCTCGTCTTGGGCCAGAGCCCCTTCTTCTTTCAGAAGATCTTCGATGACACTGGTTTCTTCATCGAGGATTAAGGGGACAGGATCCGAACCTAAGTCCTGGTGAATTTTCAAGCATTCCCGCGTTTTTCCCTCTCCCTCCTGGGAAAGGGTAGGGTGAGGGAAAACTAATCCCCCCTCATCCTGACCTTCTCCCACCGGGGGAGAAGGGATATTGGGTGGAATGTCTTCGGACCTTAGAACCTTTTCGGCCGGCTCAAACTTGTTTTCAAATTTCAACCGGTCGGCCAGCGCGATAAGGATGTCCTCGGGAGTTTCTACAAGACACGCGCCTTCTTTGATAAGTTGATGGCACCCCCGCGAAGTCAGTTGATCCACCGGCCCGGGAAGCGCGAAGACCTCGCGGCCCTGCTCCACCGCCTGGTGGGCCGTGATAAGAGATCCGCTCCGCGAATGAGCCTCGACCACAAACGTGGCATATGATAATCCCGACAAAATACGATTACGGCGCGGAAAATTTTCCGGCAACGGGGGTGTCCCTAAAGGATATTCGCTTAAGACCGCGCCTCGTTCCGAGATTCTCTGGAAAAGAATTTCATGTTCCTTGGGGTAGATCACATCCAGACCGCACCCCATGACCGCGATCGTGCGACCGTAAGAGACGCAAAGCGCACCGTCATGCGCGACCTGGTCGATCCCGCGGGCGAGGCCGGAAACGATCGTGAGCCCTCGTGCCGCCAACTCCTGGCTGAATTTTTTCGCCTGCATCCGCCCGTAAAAACTCGGATGACGTGTTCCGACGATGGCGATCGCATTCCGGTCATTCTCAAGCAACGCCCCTTTTTTATAAAGTAGAAGCGGCGGATCCGCAATCTCTTTGAGGATGGCGGGATAATCGCTGTCGGAATAAAGCAGAAAACCGATCCCTTTTTGCGCGCAGAGTTCGATCTCACGCTCCGCATTAAAGGACGGCGTATTCTCCTGGGCCGGAAGCTCCTTCAGAAGATCCTCCGATTCCATGAGCGTTACGATCTCCCGCGCGCTCTTCCCCTCTGAAAGTAATGCGACCACCCGCCGCCGGCCTTCGATCCGCAACCGGTTCAGCGCCAAAAACGCCCGCACCTCCTCCGCCTCGCTTGACGTCATGGATGAAATCCGATGAACGGCTTCTTTCGGACCGGTGGATTTGAAAGTTGTCGAACCGCGTTAAAAAGAACGCGAAAGTTCGAATCATATTGCATCTCCATCTCCTCGATCTTCCGAGCCAGGTCCTTATGTGTCGCAAGAATCTCCCGCAATCTCACGAAAGCCCGCACGACCTGGAGGCTCATTCGGACCGCCAAGCGGGTATTCAGCACGGTCGCGAGCATAATGGCTCCGTATTCTGTGAAAGCATTCGGAAGTGTCGAAGAAAATTTGAGCTGTTTGAGGTGGTCGCAATTTGCGACCACCTCTTTTTTCTCTTCTCGGGTCAATCGGAACATGAAATCTGCCGGAAAACGGTCCGTATTCCTCCGCACCTGTTCATTCAGCCTCTTGGTGGACACACCGTAAAGCTCCGCCAGGTCTGCATCCAACATAACCTTTTGCCCTCGAAGTAACAAAATGGTCCGAAAGACCCTTTCGTGAGGTATAAGACAGCTTCGTTTTTTCATGAGAGCAACTTATCAGATTATTGATTTTAAATCAATATTTATTTCATTTTAATAAACTTCCTGAAAAGACGCCTCTTGAAACACTGGGTCTGGGATGGGGCTGTTTTTATTTCGCGCCGGCGAGGCGGAGGATCTTATGGACGTTTTCGAGGGAAATATTTTTTTCGAGAATGACTTTCCCGATACGCCGCGGCAGGACAAAACGAAGCGTTCCCTTGCTTTTCTTCTTGTCCGTCATCATGGCTTTGAGGATTGCAGAGATTTTCGGATTGAACTTTTTGATCGACACAGGTAATTTCATGGAGATGAGAAGCTTCATTTGCCGCCAGGGAAGCTCCTCGGAACAAAGCCCGAGATCTGCCGCGAGCTGCGCTGCCATCATCATTCCGATCGCCACCGCTTCCCCGTGCACCAAGCCCTTGTAACCCAACGCCCCCTCGATCCCGTGCGCGAACGTATGCCCGTAATTAAGGATCGCGCGTTCTCCTTTTGTCTCGAACTCATCGCGGCTCACAACCCCGGCCTTGATCCTCGCGCAGGCAAGCACGATCTTCTCGATCACTTTAAGATCCTTCCGGAGGATTTTTTTTCCGTCTTTCTCGAGCAACCTGAAAAGAGCAGGATCGCGGATCACGCCATATTTCACAACTTCGCCCAGGGAAGCGCAGAGCTCCTTCTGTGGAAGCGATCGAAGAACGTCGATATCCGAAATGACAAGCGCCGGAGGCCAAAAAGAACCCATAAGATTCTTCCCCTCTTTGAGATCGATCGCGGTCTTTCCCCCGATCGCGCTGTCCACCTGAGCAAGCAAGGTCGTCGCAACATTCACATAGCGGATCCCACGCAAATAGACCGCCGCGGCAAATCCCGCAAGATCGCTCACAACACCTCCGCCCACCGCCACGATCCCGTCCCTGCGTTCAAATCCGTTGGCCAAAAGATCGTAGGAAAGCCGGAAGAGTTCCGCTCCCGACTTCGCGATCTCACCATCCGGAAGCATATGGACATGGGCCTCAAACCCTTTTTTAGAAAGCGACGAAAGGATCGTCTTCAGATAAGGCTTGAGACTCTTTTGGGAAACGATCATCAGTTTGGCTCTGGGCGTAAAAATACCGGATACCAGCGCTCCGGTCCTGGAGAGCAGGCCCTGGCCGACACAGATCTTGTAATTTCCCTTCAAGCTTTTTACTTGGATCGTTTTCATGCCCTTGACCTCAACATTTCCTGGATCTCGTTTGCGACATCTTCGGCGATCTTACCATCCGTCAGTATGGAAAAATGGCAAGCATTCTCATAAAGAGTTTCACGATCGCTTAAAATCTGCTGAAGCGCGCCAAGAGGGTCCGGTTTATTAAGAAGCGGCCGGTCCTTGGCATAGCGAACTCTTTGCCACAGAGATTCCGCCGACGCTTTAAGCAGCACGACCTTTCCGGTCTTTTTCATACGCCGGACGTTCTCTTCGTTCAACACGATCCCGCCGCCGGTCGCGATCACCTGACCACTTTGTTTCGAAAAATGCTCCAGGATCCATGACTCCGCATCCCGGAAATAGGATTCGCCGGATCCCGCGAAGATCTCCGGGATTGAACGCTTCTCTTTGGCCTGGATTTCGGCATCCAGATCCACGAACCCATAGCCAAGCTGATCCGCCAGAGCTTTCCCGGTCACGGTCTTGCCCGAGCCCATCATGCCGATCAGATAAATATTATCAGCCACGGGTATGTTTTAAATAACCTTCATAATTGCGACGGATCTCGTGGACAGAATCGCCGCCGAATTTTTCGAGAAAGGCATCCGCAAGCGCGTACGCCACCAGGGCTTCCCCGATCACGCTTCCGGCCGGCACCGCACAGGCATCACTGCGCTCAAAATCCGCTTTCTCCGTTTTTTTCGTCTTCATGTTCACAGACGCAAGAGGCCGGGCGAGTGTCGAGATCGGCTTCATCGTAAGACGGACCACGAGGTCCGCCCCATTGGTCATCCCGCCTTCAAGGCCCCCGGCATGATTTGTTTTATGGAAATAACCGCGGGCTTTCCCATAGAAGATCTCGTCATGCGCTTCGGAGCCCGGGACGCCGGCGAGCCGGACACCCTCCCCGATCTCGACGGCCTTCGCGGATTGCTGGCTCATCAGAATCATGGCCAGCCGCGCATCGAGCTTTCTCTCAAAATGGACATACGAACCTAATCCGATCGGAAGACCTGTCGCGCGAACCTCATATTTCCCGCCGAGCGAGTCTCCGTGCTTCGCGGCCTTGGCGATCGCCTGCATCATGGCCTTTTCGGTCTTTTTACAGATGCACCGAACGGGCGAATCCTTGGAACACTTCCGGATCTCCTCCACTGTAATATCCTGCTTCGGAAGGACGGCATTCCCGATCTGGACCACGTGAGCGGCAATTTCGATCCCGAAAGCTTTAAGAAAAAGCTTACAGGCCGCACCTACCGCAACGCGCATCGCTGTCTCGCGAGCGCTTGAACGCTCCAGAACCGCGCGGATCCCTTGATCGTATTTCAGAGATCCCGCGAGGTCGGCATGGCCGGGCCGGGGACGGAAAAGCTCCGGCATTTCCTCGATCTTGAAATCCTTATTCGTAAGAAGGAACCCCAGCGGCGCACCGGTCGTGACCTTCTTGATCACGCCGCCCAGGATCTCCACACAATCCGTTTCGATCTTTTGACGGCCTCCGCGACCATAGCCCCCCTGACGGCGACGCATCTCTCCGTTGATAAAATCCAGATCGAGCGCAAGACCGCTTGGAAAACCTTCCAAAATGGCGGCCAGGTAACGGCCGTGTGATTCTCCCGCAGTGATATAGTTGAGCATAGGCTTAGACTCCGTAGGTTCTTGCTAAAAATTTCAGCACGACATCCCCTTCTATGAACATGAACGCTCCCGCGAAGGCCAGAAACGGGCCAAAAGGAATGGTTTCTTCTTTTTTTACAAAACGCTGCCAAAGCGCAAACGGCAAAGCCGGAAAAGGCGCAAGAAAAAAAACAAGACCGACCTTTGTGACACCTATAAAGGCGCCGATCATGGCCAATAGCTTCACGTCCCCGCCTCCCATACTGTCTTTACGAAAAACCAGTTTCCCAAGCCATCCGGTAAGAAGCAAGACCCCGCCTCCCGCCAAAAGCCCGACTGCAGAAGCGAGAAATTTTTGATACCAAAGCGCTTCTGGAAAATGCCCGTGACCGGTCACGCTGAGCGCGAGCCCCGCGATCATTCCCGTGATCGTGATCTCATCCGGGATCAGTCCGGTCTCAAAGTCCGTCATGGTGGCGACAATGATCATCGCAAAAAAGATCGCACCTGCCACAAATTCGGCTGACAAGCCGTAACGTTGCCACAAAACCAGCGCGATCAAAGCCGTGGTCAGTTCCACGAAAAAATAGCGGAAGGCGATCGGCCGCCGGCAACGAAAACATTTCCCCCGGAGTAAAAGATAGCTCACGAGCGGGATATTGTGATACCACGGGATCTGCCCCTTACACTGCGGGCAGAAGGACCGGGGAAACACGATCGAAAGATCGCGCGGCATCCGGTGGATGCAAACATTCAAAAAACTCCCTACGATCGCTCCAACAATAAAAACGAACCACGCGGTTGTTGTGGCATCCATGTTATTTCCCCTGTTCTTTCAATGCCTGTCCTGGTATCTGTTTTTTCCTGACTGAAGGTTGCCAGGACTGGTCCCTGCCTACCGGCAGGCAGGCAATTACCCTTTGAATTGTCTGATTGAGAATTGGGCCTGAAGAAGCGCTTGACGCATCACGCCTACCGGCGCCTTCCGTCCTGTCCAATATTCCAGAGCCCGGACGCCCTGATAAAGCAGCATTCCGAGCCCGTTTAAGGTCCGGTGCCCCTTTTTTTTCGCGGCCTTCAAAAAGGGCGTTACAGCCGGATTATAGATCAGGTCCATAAAAAATTTCTTGCCGCCGTTGGGAATCCAGCTTTCCGGAACCACTCTCGGGTCCTGAGGCTTCAGCCCAAGCGGCGTCGCGTTGATGATAACATCGGCCTTTTGAAGGGCGTCCTTGACCTCCGGAGTTCCGGCAGAAACAGCCCGGTAACTCACCCGCTTGAAAAGCTTTCGCATGTCCCCCGCGATCTTCCGCGCTTTTTTTGGAAAACAATCCGCGATGAGGATCTCCCGGACGCCCTCACGCGAAAGGCCATAAACTACCGCGCGCGCCGCGCCTCCCGCCCCGAGGATCACGGCTTTTTTGCCGGACGGACGGAACCCGCCGTCTTTCACAAGGGCCATCAGAAAACCTTCCATGTCGGTATTCGTGCCGACCCACCGCCGGCCTTCTTTGAAAACCGTATTCACCGCGCCGATGGCGCGCGCTTCAGGGTAAACGCGATCAAGATAGTTCATCACCCTTTCTTTGTAGGGCACAGTGACATTAAACCCTGAAAGAGAAATTTTTTCGGCCTGTTGCATGAGTTTTTTGAAGACGGCGGGGATCAGATCCAGAACGATATAATTGGCATCGATCCCGAGCTTCTGGAACGCGGCTCCGTGCATGGCCGGAGAAAGAGTATGCGATAGGGGGTGACCGAAGATACCGTAAAGCTTGAAGGCCTTACCCTGGCATCTATCCTGATTTTTATTTTTTCTTCCCTTATGGCAGTCAGGATTGCCCCAATTTCCACTGTGTGGAAATTGAATAGTATTGGGACTATTTTTTTCTGACTGAAGGTTGCCAGGGCTAGCCCAATTAACCTTCAAATTCTTTGATTGGGAATTGGGCTTGTTCTTTTTCACACCGGGGAAGGCTGACTCGTAGCCCGTGAAGGGTTCGCTGAAACTTTATTGAGAGCAAAAAGATAGGCGCGAACACTCGCTTCAATGATGTCGGTGCTCGTCCCGCGACCGGTCACTTCCTTGCCACCGATCTCGAGCTTGACCAGCACTTCGCCCAAAGCGTCCTTACCGCTTGTGACCGATTGCAAACCATAATGGATCAGCGTCGCCTTGGAATGCACGATCTTCTCGACAGCTTTGTAGCAGGCATCCACGGGACCATCCCCGGTCGAGACGGTTTGTTTGACCTTGCCCTCATAGGAGAGTTTGATCTGGGCGTAAGGCTTCGCGCCTGTCTCCGACACTACCTTCATGGACACGAGCTTCCAGGTCTCGGGGATCTTCGCGATCTCATTTTGCAGGATCGCTTCGAGATCTTCGTCAAAAATATACTTTTTCTTGTCCGCGAGGGCCTTAAATTGAACAAAGGCCTGATTAAGCTCCGCAGGCGCCAATCGGAACCCGAGCTTTTTCACACGGACTTCGAAGGCGTGCTTGCCGGAGAGTTTTCCGAGCATCAGCTGGTTCCCGGAAAGTCCGATCTTTTTGGGGTCCATGATCTCGTAAGTTTGGCGCTTCTTGAGCACCCCGTCCTGATGGATGCCTGAGGCGTGCCAGAAGGCGTTGCGCCCGACGATCGCCTTGTTGGGCTGAACAACCATGCCCGTCAAATGAGAGACCAAACGTGAGGCCTTGGTGATCTCTGAGAGTTTGATATCGGTGTAACAATCCATGAAATCCGCGCGAGTATCGATCGTCATAGCGATCTCCTCGAGCGAAGCATTCCCAGCCCTCTCACCGATCCCATTCACGGTACACTCCACCTGATTTGCGCCCGCCAGAACGGCCGCCAGGGAATTTGCCGTTGCGAGACCGAGATCGTTGTGGCAATGAACGGAAAGCACGACCTTTTTCCCCAACCCGGGATTTTTCTTGATCAGAAAACGGATCAGATCCGTGAACTCCTGAGGAACGGTGTAGCCGACGGTATCTGGAATATTGATTGAGGTCGCGCCGGCATGGATCGCAGCCCGGACAGTCTCCGCCAAAAAATCTCGCTCGGTACGCGACGCGTCTTCCGGCGAGAATTCAATCTGCTTGAAATCTTTGGCGGCGAATGTGATCTGCTGCGCGATCATCGCAAGGATCTCTTTTTTGTTCTTCTTGAGCTTGAACTCGCGATGGATCTGAGAAGTCGCAAGAAAAAGATGCAGGCGCTTTTTCGCAGCGCTTTCAAGGGCCTTCCGGCAGGCGTCGATATCCCGCGGCATCATGCGCGAAAGACCGCAGATCACGGGCTTGCGCACGCTTTCCGCAATCATCGAAACGGCCTTCATCTCCCCGAGCGAGGACGCCGGGAATCCGGCTTCGATGACATCCACATTCAACCGCTCAAGCTGCCGCGCGATCTTCAGTTTCTCGTCCGGCGTGAGCGATGCCCCGGGCGATTGCTCGCCGTCCCGAAGCGTCGTGTCGAATATGTGGATCTTCCGTTTTTCTGCCATGAGAGTCTTGGGAACTTCCTTCCTTATTTCGCTTTCGTGATGAATTCCATCATCCCGCGAAGCTGCGCGCCGACTTTTTCGATCAAGTGCTTGTCGCAATTTTCGCGCATCTTTTTGAAATTGGGACGGCCCTTCTTGTTCTCTTCCATCCATTCCTTCGCGAATTTTCCGTCCACGATTTCCTTCAGCATTTTTTTCATTTCCTTGCGGGTGTTCTTCGTGATCACGCGCGGTCCACGGCTGTAACCTCCGTACTCCGCGGTATCAGAAACGCGACGGTACATGCCTGCGATCCCGTGCACGAACATCGCATCCACAATGAGCTTCACTTCATGGAGGCATTCAAAATACGCCATTTCCGGCTGATACCCGGCTTCCACCAAGGTGTCAAAACCCGCCGTGATCAGATCGCTCAAGCCGCCGCAAAGAACCGCCTGTTCGCCGAAAAGATCGGTCTCGGTTTCTTCCTTGAAAGTGGTTTCGATCACACCGGCACGAGCGCCACCGATCGCCTTCGCATACGCGAGGCCGATCTGGAGCGCTTTACCGCTGGGGTTCTGCTTTACCGCGACGAGGCACGGCACGCCGCCGCCTTCCACAAATTGGGAACGCACGAGAGAACCCGGCCCTTTGGGGGCCACCATGAACACATCGATCTCAGGCGCGGGCTTGATATATCCAAAATGGATATTGAACCCGTGGGAGAAGCAAAGCGCCTTCCCGGCCTTCATGTAGGGCGCGATATGCTTTTCATAGATCTCGGCCTGAAGGTGATCCTGCGTCAGGATCTGGATGATATCAGCCTGCTGGGCTGCTTCGCTTGCAGGAATAGGTTTGAAACCGTCTTTCACGGCCTGTTCATAGTTCGGCGTTCCGGGGATCTCGGAGACGATCACATTCACTCCCGAATCGCGGAGATTCAACCCTTGGCCGCGGCCTTGGATCCCGTATCCGATGATGGCAACTTTTTTGCCTTTAAGAAGGTTCAGATCCGCATCTTTATCATAATAAATTTTAACGGCCATTTTTATTCCCTTTCGCTGATTGCGCTGTGGTTGAGATTATTTCTTTTTTGTTTTTTTTGTTGCCTTACAAACGCCGGTCTTCCCGCCGCATTTTGACGGCGCCTTGAGTTCGCCCCGGCGCGCCATGGCGATCTGCCCCGTCCGAACAACTTCCTTGAGATCGAAAGGCCTCAAAAGTTCGAGCATCGCGTCGATCTTGCCTTCGCTCCCCGTCACCTCGATCGTCAGGGTTTCCGGGCTTACATCCACGATCTTCGCGCGGAACGTGTTGACGACATGCATAATGTCATTGCGATTCGTCGCATTGGCCCCGATCTTGATCAGCACAAGTTCCCGCGCGATCATATCCTTCGCCGTGAGATCTTCCACGCGGATCACATCCACAAGCTTATTCAACTGCTTCATGATCTGTTCGACCACGCGGTCATCCCCGTTCGCGATCACGGTCATGCGCGACACTTCCGGATCCTGGGTCTCCCCGACCGCAAGACTGTCAATGTTGAATCCGCGCGCCGAAAAAAGTCCCGCCACACGCGCTAAAACGCCAAAGTGATTTTCCACCAAAACTGAGACTGTATGTTGCATAAGAACTCCTTTTCAGTGATAAGTGATAAGCGGAAAGCGGTAAGCCGTAAGTAATGAGTTTTTCACTTAAAGCTTATCCCTTACCGCTTACGACTGAATTTAAGCCATATCCATGATCTGGTCCAGGGCATTCCCGGCCGGAACCATCGGATACACATTCGCTTCTCTGGAAACAAGACACTGCACGACCACAGGCCCCTTGTGCGCCAGCGCTTTTTTGATCGCCGGGACCACTTCTTTTTTAGTCCGGACTTTAAGCGCCAGGATCCCGTAAGCCCCCACAAGTTTCACGAAGTCAGGATTGGTCGGCCCGATCACAGAGCCCGAATACCGTTTTTTATAGAAAAGTTCCTGCCACTGGCGCACCATACCGTAATAACCGTTATCCAAAATGAACGTTTTGACCGGCACTTTGTTGTAAGCCGCAGTCGCGAGTTCGGTCATGGTCATCTGGAACGATCCATCGCCTTCAATGCAAACCACCGTCTCTTTGGGTTTTCCGAGTTGCGCACCGATCGCGGCGGGAAAACCATATCCCATGGTTCCCAGCCCGCCGGAAGTGAGCATCGTGCGCGGCCGGGCAAATTGGTACCATTGCGCCGTCCACATTTGATGCTGTCCCACGCCGGTCACCACGATCGCCTGATGCTTGGTCAACTCCCCGATCTTTTCGATCACGTACGCGGGATGGATCTTCTGACCCGCATTCTCATACTTCATCGGATGTTTCTCTTTCCAGGTAACGATCTGGGCAAGCCATTCCTTCATGCCCGGACGCTTGTCCGGAATAAGCGCGCTCAGCTTTTCGATCGCCTGTTTGACATCGCTCACCACAGGCGCATGCACCCGCACTGTTTTTGAGATCGACGAGGGATCGATGTCGATATGAATGATCTTGGCATGCGGCGCGAATTTGGCCACATTTCCCGTCACACGATCGTCAAAACGCGCGCCGACGCCGATCAAAACATCGGAATTCTGGACCGCATAATTTGCAAAATGAGTGCCGTGCATCCCGAGCATCCTGAGGGACGACTCGTGCGTCTCCGGAAAGATCCCAAGCCCCAAGATCGTGGTCGTGATAGGGATCCCCGTCTTTTCCACAAACGCGCGGATCTCTTTTTCGGCTCCGGAAATGATCGCCCCGCCCCCCACATACAACACCGGCCGCTTACTCGCCCGGATCAGCTCGGCCGCCTTCAGGAGTTGCTCTTCCACCCCCTGGCATTCCACCTGAGGCTGATAGCTCCGGATAAAAACATCTTTCGGCCACACAAACTCTGTTTTGGCGCGACTGATATCCACGGGAAAATCGATCAACACAGGCCCGGGCTTTCCGGTCGTCGCGATATAGAACGCTTCGCGCACGATACGCGCAATGTCCCGGACATCCTTGATCAAAAAATTATGTTTCGTCACGGGGCGCGTGATCCCGACGATATCCACTTCCTGGAATGCGTCGCTTCCGATCGCGTTCGTGGTCACCTGCCCCGTAATGCAAACGAGCGGCACAGAGTCCATGTAAGCGGTCGCAAGACCTGTCACAGTGTTTGTGGCCGCGGGCCCGGAGGTCACCAGACAAACGCCGGGACGTCCCGTCGCGCGGGCATACCCGTCCGCCATATGCGTCGCGCCTTGCTCATGTTTGGTCAGGATCAATTTGATCTTGGAATCAAAGAGCACGTCGTAAGTAGGCAGAATCACCCCGCCCGGAAGCCCAAAAATGTGCTCCACGCCCTCTTTTTCAAGACATTTGATCAGGATCTCGGCGCCTGTAAGCTTCATGATTTTCTTTGTTCCTTTTTCAAGAACATTGTCATTCGATTAAACTGCAAAAAAGTCTTTCACACCTTTTTTGAATTTTCCCTTCCACGTCTTGGGGGCCTGGTTCACAGAGGCTTCCCAACTCTGACCTGTTACCTCCAGCCAATCAAAAACAGATTTTTTAAATTCCAGGCTATTCAGCTCCTCATTCGTTTTGTAATCGACAAGATGAAGCGGATAACCTTGCTGTTGAAGCTTATCGAACCAGACCTGGTTCTTGGCCCGAACTTCCCCGTCCGATTTCAGCGCAACATAAAAAGGAACCTGGTCAGCCGCATCGGAATGCGGATCGACCAACTGAGAAAAAGGTCCGTCCCACGCCTGGCCCAATAAAGCGACCGCCGCAAATTCTTTGGGATATTTAATCGCCATATAAGCCGCATAATGGGCCCCCAGATCTTTCCCGACGAGATAGACGCGTTTTTTACTGATGGGAAAACGTTCCATCACATCTTTTTTCACGGTGAGTAGCCATTCATCGAGCCTGTAAGGCGTGTCTCCCGCTTTCGGCCACAGAACATATGGGGCAAGAATGAAAATACTCTTTCGTTGGGCCAGCCCCGTCAGATACTCGATCTGTTGTTCCGCTTTCGCAGATTCGGCCGGCGCGATCATGATCATGGCGTAGGTCTGACTGGTTTTGTAATCTTTCGGCGCGTAGAGAAAAACAGGATATTTGTAACCGCTGACCTCGACAAGCCCGGAAGGGTGCGGCGCTTCGAAAACCTGATCTTCCGGCATCTCTTTAGAAGTCCCCTGCGGCGCCACCGACGGAGGCTGAACCGTTGCAGGCATCTGGACCCCTTCCGCCTTATTCGAAGACACCGTTGGGGCTACCGGAACAACTTGGGAAGGTATCTTCGCAACCGATTGGCTTGAAAGAACCGGTGAAACCGCTGGGATCACCGTCTGACTTGCGGCGACGACCGGCTGTCCTTCAGACGCTGCCATCGGAGCGACTTGGGCCGGCAGAACAACCGCTTGCACCGGTTGTGCTCCTGTGGGAACTTGGGGCGTCGAAGGAGCTTCTTCGATAATCCGAGCCTCTTGAGAGACTGGTAAAGTTTCGTCATAGTTGGCCGCGGCTTTTTTTTCTTCAACCGTTCCGGCGTAAGCGGGCACACTGAACGCCATCACTATAGCGATCAGGCAAAGAAGCAAAAAATTCTGGCGACAGTTTTCCATTGGATCCTCGACCTGCTTGACTTTTGGCAGGATTTAATTGACGTAAACCTCTGAGACAAAAGAGGTTATTATTATATGGATAACATCTGGCTTGTCAACGCGGCTGAAAATGACAAAAAAACATGCTTTTTTAAAAAAAATCGCGGAATTTCCAGCGGAATCAGATCAAACGCCAAGCCGCAAAGTTTTTTTCTTGGCAACCTTAGGCGCTGTATTCATCAGGGACGTTGCCACCGCCGTGGGAGACAGTCTTGCTTTTGCGGCCGCCGCCCCCTTAGCAATGGAAGTGCTTTTGCTGTCAGAGGTTATAGAAGGCGCCGGCGGCGGATTGGAGGGGTTCTTCTTGGTAACAAGCTCGTAGATGATCTCGCCCGGTTTCACAAATCCAAGCTCTTCCCGGATCACTTTTTCGAGGTAGGCCACATCGGTCTGGAGAAGATGGCGCTCGTCCGCCAGAGTCTTGATCTGAGCGTCAATTTCCTGGATCTTCTGATTAAGCCGGTCTTCCTCCGACTTCAGTTCCCGGTAACGCGTGATAGACGGAAGATAGATCCAGCACAAAACCAAAAGAGCTGCCAACGCGATTGCGAGAGCGACAAAAAACTTCTTCAGCATCGAGTTGCGCCAAGTTTCGGCCCGGCATAAACCGCTTTGGATCCCAGCGCTTCTTCGATCCTGAGCAGACGGTTATATTTGCAAATACGATCCGTGCGTGAAGTTGAACCGGTCTTGATCTGTCCCGTGCTCAAGGCAACCGCAAGATCCGCGATCGTCGTATCTTCGGTTTCACCGCTCCGGTGGCTCATGACCGCCGTGTAATTATTCTTTTGCGCCATGCGAACCGCAGCAATCGTTTCCGACAGAGTGCCGATCTGATTGACTTTGATCAGGATCGAATTCGCGGTATGAGATTCAATCCCGCGTTCGAGCCGTTTGGTGTTCGTCACAAAAAGATCGTCCCCCACAAGCTGCGTTTTCGCCCCCAGTCTTTCGGTGAGCTTTTTCCAGCCGTCCCAATCGTCCTCCGCAAGACCATCCTCGATGGAAAAGATCGGATATTTTTCGCAAAGCCCGGCGTAAAATTCCACCATCTCTTCGGCCGTTTTGACGGGCTGCTTTTCCGCGCAAAGGACGTACTTGCCGGGATTCGGGTTGCCGCCGAACTTATCCTTGCCGTAAAAACTGGAGCTCGCGGGGTCTAAAGCGATCTTCACATCTTTACCGGCCTGATACCCGGCTTTCGCGATCGCTTCCATGATCACGTCCAGGGCTTCATTGTTGGAAGTGAGGTTCGGGGCAAATCCGCCTTCATCCCCCACCGATGTGGAAAGTTTCTTGTCGTGCAGGATCTTTTTGAGGTTATGAAACACTTCGGCGCCCATGCGAAGCGCATCCGCGAAAGTCGGAGCGCCAAACGGCATGATCATGAATTCCTGAAGATCAACATTGTTGTCCGCGTGCACGCCGCCGTTGATGATATTCATCATCGGAACCGGAAGAAGGTTCGCCGATTCTCCGCCCAGATACTGATAAAGAGGAATGCCGAGAGAGCTTGAAACCGCGCGAGCGCAGGCAAGCGAAACGCCTAAAATGGCATTCGCGCCAAGACGGGCCTTGTTCGGAGTCCCGTCCAAGACGATCATGAACCGGTCGATCTCTTCTTGTTTCGCCGCATCTCTTCCCTTGAGCGCCTTCTGGATCTCCCCATTGACGTTTTCTACAGCCTTGAGCACGCCTTTACCGAGATAGCGGGTCTTGTCCCCATCCCGGAGCTCGACCGCTTCATGTTCTCCGGTCGAGGCGCCGCTCGGAACCGCCGCGCGGCCGACGATGCCATCACGAAGCTTCACGTCCACTTCCACTGTCGGATTCCCTCGGGAATCCAGGATCTCACGCGCTAAGATTTTCTCGATAATGGCTCGGGTCATTTTGAAACTCCCTGCCTGCCGGCAGGCAGGCTTTGTCTTTGATTGTTAAAGTGAAAGTTACGAAAACAGAGGCCGCGATTATAACAAATCCTCGGAGGGTGTCCAGCACCGTACAGTATCAGTGCCTGTCACTAAAAGTGACAGTCACCCACCTTCCCGGCCAAGACGAGCTTCAGGGCTTCGGGATAGATTTCATATTCGACGTCATGGATGCGGGCTTCGAGCGTTTCGAGTGTATCGCTTGGAAGCACAGAAATTTTACGTTGTAAAATGACGGGGCCGGTGTCGACGCCGCTATCCACAAAATGAACCGTTACACCCGTCTCTTTTACTTTCGCGTCCCAGGCATCTTGGATCGCATGCGCCCCGGGAAATGCCGGCAAAAGTGCGGGATGGATATTGATCAGCCGCCCATGGTATTTTTTCACAAATCCATCGGTCAGGACGCGCATGAACCCGGCCAAAACAATGATATCGATCTTGTTTAATTCCAGACATCCGCTTAATGCCTGGTCAAAAGCCGCTCGATCCGCATGCGCCTTATGATCGATCACAACCGTTTTCACGCCAAGCGCGGCCGCCTTTTCGAGCGCCTTCACGCCCGGCTTGTTCGAGATCACGATCGCCGGGATCGCGGGAATCCCGCCTGCCTGAATCCGTTTGATCAGGTTTTCCATGTTCGTTCCAGAACCTGATACTAAAAATGCGATGCGTTTCATTCGGCTTTCCTCCGGGGTAAAACACTTTTACGGTTTTTACCAGAAACTAAAACCACCATCTCCCCTTTGCGAGGCTTTTGCGTCATATCCCGGATAAGTTCGGATAGATTTCCGCGCAAAACCTCTTCAAATTTTTTTGTAAGCTCGCGGGCGACCGCGGCCTCACGATCCCCGAAAACTTCCAGCATATCCTGAAGCGACTTGACGATCCGAAAAGGCGATTCGAAAAAGATAAGCGTTTCTTCCCGTTCCGTAAGCGCCTGAAGCTCATGCCGGCGCCGTTCGCCTTTATTCGAAAGGAAGCCGAAAAAACTGAAACTGTCCGTCGGAAGGGCGCTTAAGACAAGCGCCATCGTGATCGCTGACGGCCCCGGCAATACCTCAAGCGACAACCCCTCCGCCAGCGTCGCGTGAACAACCTGAAATCCAGGGTCCGATACAAGCGGCATCCCGCCGTCTGAGACAAGCGCCAAATGCTTCCCCTCTTTGAGAAGCGCCACAAGTCCCGCGGTCTTCCCGGCGGAACTATGGTCGTGATAACTAAGAAGCGGCTTCACGATCCCGTAATGCTGAAGAAGCTTTTGTGTCTGACGCGTATCTTCACAAACAATAATATCCGCCTGCTTTAATACCTCAAGCGCCCGGAGCGTCACATCGCCTAGATTCCCAATGGGCGTTGGAATAATGGTCAACATAAGGGGCTGAGGCCCCTTATGAAAATTCCAAGCACCAAGAGGCAAGATCCAAGAAAATTCCAATGCCAAAAATCCAAACATCCAAACAAAACTTGTTTTGAGCGTCCTTGGTTCTTGGAGTTTGGTTCTTGGGTTATTGTTCGGTTCTTGTGTCTTGGAATTTGGTTATTGTGAAAATCAGGGCTTTTTCCCATGATTTTCACCGGTTCCGCTCAAGCACATAATCCGCAAGCTGCTCGAGACTGGTCCTGAAAATAGATGGTGGAAAAACTTCAAGCTCGCGTTTCGCCATCGCCATAAATGTTTTAGCCTTGGCCAGCGCGTATTGCAAGGCCCCGCTTTTTTCGAGGGTCTCGCGAAGCATGGAAAAACGCCGGTTCTGACTCCGGGAATAAAGGATGCGAACCACTTTGTCCCTCTCCTGCGATGCAAGACAATGGATCACAGGCAGCGTGTAAACGCCTTCTTCCAGATCCGAACCGAGAGTTTTTCCAAATTCGCTTTCTTTGCCGGAAAAATCCAGGGCATCATCCGTGATCTGGAACGCCATTCCGAAAAATTTCCCGAACCTTTCGAGCGCTTCGGATTTTTCAGGTTCGATCCCCCAAATAAGCGCTCCGGTCTGAAGCGCGCACGCAAGAAGGGATGCCGTTTTTTTCCGGATGATCTCGAGATGAGCTTCTTCCGCCATGTTAATATTCTTCTTTTCGCTGATCTCCTGGACTTCTCCTTCACAGATCTCGCTGGCGGTTTTTAAGAAAAGCGGGATGATCTGATCGTTCCCATGGCGAAAGATCGTTACGATGGCACGATCATGAAAATAATCCCCCGCAAGAACCGCGGCTTGAGGACCTGATTTGATATGAAGAGCCGAAACACCCCGTCTTAACGGAGCGGAATCAATAATGTCATCATGGATGAGCGTTGCCGCATGAAAGATCTCGGTGGCCGCGGCAAGATAAAGCTCCGCGGTTTCATTACGCTCGGAAGGAATCCCGCATTCAGGTTGCAAAGACCTCGAAAGCCCTGCTCCCAAGAAGATCAGGGCCGGCCGCAAAAGCTTTCCGTTCTTTGAAAAAAAATGGTCGACCATCTCGCGCATCTTGGGAATAGGGGTATCCAGTGTCTCACGGATAAGCGAGGGAACCCGGCTGAGGCTGGCGCTCACCGGCGCATAGATTTTTTCAAGACTCAAGGTAGTCGTCATAAGAGAACGGTATTATACAACAATGGAACAGCAGAAAAAACAATAAGGCGTACGGGGTACGGAGTGCGGCGAAAACACATTATGGCTTGCGCCGTACGCCTTACGCTGTACGCGAGAGCGCTTCTGAAAGAAGCACGAATTGCTCGAGAGAAAGGGTTTCTCCGCGAACTTTGGGGGGAAAGCCGAGTTTTTCGAAAACATGCTCGAGATCTTCGCGCCCCTGTTTTGGCTTAAGGTTATGTAACAGTAACGATAAAAGGGTTTTTCTCCTCTGGCTGAATGCGACTCGGACGATCTCAAGAAGGAATTTCTTGTCGCCCGCCTCGTGATTTTCCTGAAAAACGTAGCGCACAACGCGCGAGGTGACTTCGGGCGGAGGAAGAAAACACTTGGGCGAAACATCAAAAAGGAACTCCGTTTTTCCGTAGAGACTGCTCGTAACGCTCAAGCGCCCGTAATCCTCATCGCCCGCTTGGGCGGTAAGACGCGCGGCGACTTCTTTTTGAAGCATCATCACAGCGCTTGAAAAAACTTTTGCGTGTTCGACTAAATGAAAAAGAATGGGCGTGCTGATGTAGTAAGGAAGATTGCCGATCACCTTCACTTTGGCGCCGGGACCGGACCACTCGCGGATCATTCTTGTGGGATCGCTTTTGAGGATATCGCCCTGGATCAGTTTGAAACGATCGGGATATTCCGGCGCAAGTTCCTGCGTCAGGATCTCGACGAATTTCTTGTCTGTTTCTACCGCAAGTAGCGGAAAGCCGCGCCTCAAAACCTCCTGCGTCACTGCCCCGAGTCCCGGCCCGATCTCAAAAACACGGTCGCCCGGCTGAAGGTCCAAAGCGTCGACGATCTTGCGGATCGTGTTCGGATCCATCAAAAGGTGCTGGCCCAAATGACCGCGGATCCGGAGACTGTATTTTTTGAGGAGTTCTATTTGGGTGAGCATTTCGCAAGAACGGCTTTTTGGGCAAGCTTGAGCGCCGCGATCATGGAAGAAGCATCGGCTTTCCCCTGGTAAGCGATATCAAAGGCCGTGCCGTGATCCGGGGAGGTGCGGGTATAGGGAAGCCCGAGCGTTACGTTCACGCCGTCATGAAACGCGACCAATTTGAACGGCGCGAGCGCCTGATCGTGGTACATCGCGATCACCGCGTCATATTTACCATGATAAGCCGCGTAGAAAAGAAGATCGGCAGAAAGCGGCCCCCTCGCGTCGATCCCCTTGCGGCACGCAGCGCGTACCGCCGGCACGATCACTTTTGCTTCTTCCTGTCCGAATTCTCCGCCGTGCGGGTTCAAGGCGCATACCGCGATCCTTGGTTTTTTGATCCCGAGCCCGCGCTTGAGCATTTCCTCGGTGAGAAGGATCTTTTCAAGGATGGATTTTGCGCTTAAGAGCCCGCTCACTTTTTTAAGCGATACATGGATGGTCGCGAGCGTCACATTCAGGCGAGGGCTCACGAACATCATGGCAAATCGCCGGGTTCTGGATTTCTGCGCGAGAAATTCCGTGTGCCCGATGAATTTTTTATCCACAAGCCGGATCGCGGCTTTGTTGACAGGCGCCGTCACGATCGCGTCCACGACTCCCCGTCTGGCCAATTCCGCCGCTTTTTCGATCGCTGAGAGCGCGAGCCGCCCGTTCTCGCGGCACAGCTTTCCGATCTTGATGGCCTCGCCGTTCGAAAGTTTTTGTGAGATATCCAGAAAATAGATGTTCCCGGCGCGAAGCGATTCTCGAGAAACGGACTGAACGGTTTTAAAAGGAAGCCAGAGGCCCGTTTTTTGACAGAGCGTTTTAAACGGGGCCCGCGACCCTATTAAAAGATAGGCTGAACGGCTGGAAGGTTTTTCTTTTTGAAGGGCTTTGACGAGGATCTCGGGACCGATACCGCCCGGATCGCCCATGGTGAGGGCAATGACGCTTGGGCCTTGCTTACATTTTTTCATCGTCTGACATCCTCGTGGAGAAAATACCGCCTCTGAAAAAGTAAGGCGTACGGTGTACGGCGAAAAGGATTTTGCGTAACGCCGTACGCCTCCCGCCGCACTCAAGAACGCCGCAAGGCGTTCTTATTTTATGGAAATGTAAGCTGCCTTTTTAACCTCTTCCATCCAGTCGCGGAACCTCGCATTGCTTTTTTCCTGGAAGAGATATCCCCCGATCTGGTCTTTCACTTCATCGAAGGTCCGGACTTTCTCAGGTTCTTTGGCCTCGATACGGAAGATGTGATATCCCAGAGGCGTCTCCACGATCCCTGTCAACTGTCCTACCGGAGTTTTGAAGATCACCTCGTCCACGGATTCGATCATGGCGCCACGCTCGATCCACTCCCCGAGGCCTTCCTGCTTGGCATGGCTGTCTTCGGAAAACTCTTTGACGATCTGATCAAAGTTCCGGCTGATCCGGATCTTTTGCGCCAAAAGCTCGGTCCGCTGTTTTGCCTTTTCATCCGTCAGACCCTTCGCGCGCGCTTCTTCGCTTTTCTTGATCGTAAGGGACCTCACCCGGACCCGCTCTTTGCTCTTGAACTGGTCGGGGTTATTCTTGAAGAAATTCTCCACCTCGGTCGGAGACACGATCACCTTGGAACGGATCTCGCGGTCCTGAAGCTGACGAACCATCGCCTGCTTCTTGAGCCGCTCGCGCAGAGCTTTCATCGTAAGACCTTCGCGCTCAAGCAACGCGTCCAGCTCCTCGGGTTTTTCCATCTTGGCCTTGAATCCCTGGAACTCTTTATCCACTTCCTCATCCTTGACCTCGATCCCTTGGGCGACCGCTTCCTGGTACACAAGCTTGTCTTCGATCATCTGACTCAGGATCTTTTGGCGGACCTCGTTGATCGCTTTCACCAGCTCTTGGCCGCTATATTCCTTGTTGTATTGCTCATAAACCGGCCGGAGAAAGGTGTCGAGCTCAGCCTGGGTGATCACTTCATCATTGACCACGGCCACCACACGATCGAGGAGCTCCTCTTCCGCAGCGTGGACAAGAGGAATGAGTAGCGAAAGAGCCAAAAAAAGGAGGAAGATAAGCTTTTTCATAGGGGCGCATTATACAACAAAGCGACGCCACAAGACACAAGGGCACAATGCCACAACAGAGGTATCATGTGGCATGTGCCGTGCAGCGTGTGGCTAATGTTTGTTCTTCCACGGCTTTCTTAAGCATCCGGCAATAGAGATCAAAACCCACGGCCTGGATGAAACCGCTTTGCTCGTGGCCCAGAAGATTCCCGGCGCCGCGGATCTCAAGGTCCTCCATCGCGATCTTGAAGCCTGACCCGAGCTGCGTGAATTTCTCGATGGCGTGGAGCCGCTTTTGCGCGTCTTGGGTCATCACCCAGTCCTTCGGGATCAGAAAATACGCGTACGCCTGCCGTTTTTCCTTGAAACGTCCCACGCGCCCCCGCAGCTGATAAAGGTCCGCGAGCCCGAAACAATCGGCCCGGTCCACGACGAGCGTGTTCACGTTCGGAATGTCGATCCCGGACTCCACAATACAGGTCGAGATCAGGCAATCGATCTCGCCTTTCAGGAATTCTTTCATTACGATCTCAAGGCTCTCGACCGGCATCTGTCCGTGCATGACGCCGAAACGCACCTTGGGCAAAATTTTCCGGAGCCGTTCATGGACCCGTTCGATCGACTGCACGCGATTGTGCACGAAATAGACCTGGCCTTTGCGCGCTAGTTCCCGTTCGATCGCTTGCTGGATGATATTCTCGTGATATTCCATGACAAAGGTCTCGATCGGCATCCGGCTCTTGGGCGGCGTATCGATCACGGACATGTCGCGCACACCGAGGAGTGCCATGTGGAGCGTCCGCGGGATCGGCGTCGCCGTAAGCGTCAGGACATCCACCTGCGTTCGCACCTGCTTGAGCTTTTCTTTGTGCCGCACGCCGAAGCGCTGTTCCTCATCGATAATGACAAGCCCGAGGTCCTTGAACCGGATATCCTTGGAAAGCAGGCGGTGGGTCCCGATCACCACGTCAGTGGCCCCTTCCCCCAGGGATCGCGCGATCATCTTTTGTTCCTTCGGAGATTGAAATCTTGAGAGAAGCTCAACGGTCACGGGGAAATTTTTCGCGCGTTCTTTTAATAAAATATAATGTTGCTCCGCCAGGATCGTGGTGGGCACGAGGAACGCAACCTGCTTCCCTCCCATCACCGCCTTAAAGGCGGCGCGCATCGCGACCTCGGTTTTTCCATAGCCCACGTCCCCGCAAAGCAGGCGGTCCATCGGCCCCGTGGATTCCATGTCGCGTTTTACTTCTTCGATCGCCCGTTTTTGGCCGGGCGTTTCCTCAAACGGAAATTCTTTTTCGAAATCCTTTTGCCACGGTGTGTCTTTCGGGAAAGCCAGCCCCTGCAGGAGACTCCGTTTGGCCTGGATCTCGAGAAGATCTCCCGCGACTTTATGGAGCGCCGTCCGCGTCCGGTGTTTGATCTTCTCCCATTCCTGGGTATTGAGTTTGGTGAGCCGTGGTGAGCCTGTCGAACCACCGATGTAACGCTCCACAGGCTCTTCGAGGGAAAGATAAAGGATCTCGCGATTGGCATATTCGATCGCCATGCAGCGAGTTCGCACCTTCTGCATCTGGATAACTTTGGTGCCGAGAAAACGGCCGATGCCGTATTTGAGATGAACGATCAGATCACCGCGTTCGAGGTCCTTGGTGCCGGCCACGGGTTCAAACGTTTCAAGCCGCTCTTCCATGCGCCGGAGTCTTTTCCGGAACATGTCGGAGACCTGGATCAGAAAGACTTCTTCAAAGGTGGCCGTGCTCTCGCCTGAAGCGATGGAGAAATCACGGATCTGGACGGGCATATCGCCCTGGAACTGAACACGGACTGGGAGCCGGTAGGTCACGGGATAAATGTCTACCACCCCGCCCCGCGCAGCGAATTCCCCGGGCAGCGCGACATATTCCTTCTTTTGGTAGTGAAGCCCCGTGAGAAGCTCTTCGAGCTGCTCGATCCCGATCTCGGCATTGATCCTAAGCCGTCTGATTTCCATAGTCCCAATACCTTTCAATTTTTACGCAGTAGAAATTGGGGCTATCCCAACTGCCGTCTATATAAAAATATCTTAAGTTGGGATAGGAAGGGTATTTTAGCACAAAGCGGGTCTGGTCATTTTTGAAGAAATTGGGTCTGGAAAACGCGGGAACTACTTAAAAATAGAGGAAATACGCTGGACGGCGGTTTCGATGTCTTTTTCGGAGGTGGCGTAGCTCATGCGGATGTGATGCGGACTGCCAAAGGGCTCGCAGGGAATGACCGCGACGTGGACTTCCTCGAGGAGTTTCTTCGCGACCTCAAGACCGCTCAGACCTGTTCCTTGAATATCTGTGAAAAGATAGAAAGCGCCGTTTGATTTGAACGGCTTGAAGGATTTCACGGCCTTGAGCTTTTCGATGAAAAGATCGCGGCGTTTCTGGAACACCTCGCACATCTTTTGGGCTTCCGCATCCCCTTGATCCAGCGCCACCACGCCGCCGGGCTGCGTAAAAGAAACCGGGTTCGATGTCGAATGGCTCTGGATGCTTTCGACAGCCTTGGCCAGGGTCTTTTCCGGAAACGCGGCATAACCCAAACGCCAGCCGGTCATTGCGTAGGCCTTGCTGTGTCCGTTCACGATCACGGTCCGTTTAGCGATCTCAGGATCCAGCGACGCGATCGAAACATGCTTCTTCCCGTCAAACACGAGTTTTTCATAGATCTCATCACTGAGCACGATCACTTTGGGGAATTTCTTCAAGACCGCGCAAAGCGCCAGGAGCTCTTCTTTGGAATAAATAGCGCCCGTCGGGTTCGACGGTGAATTGATAATGAGGATCTTGGAACGCAGCGTGAGCGCTTTTTCGAGCACCTCGGGCGTGACCTTGAAATTTGTTTTCTCGGTCGATGGAAGAAAAACATTCGTGCCGCCGAGCACGGTCACCATTTCGGGATAGCTCAACCAGTAAGGCACGGGAATCAGCACTTCATCGCCCGGGTTCAGAAGCGCGAAAAGCACATTAAAAATCACGTGCTTGGCGCCGCAACCCACCACAATCTGCTCGGGGGTGTACTCAAGACCTTGATCGCGTTTCAGCTTGCGGCAAATGGCCTGGCGGAGTTCCACGGTTCCGGGGACGGGCGTGTACTTGGTATTCCCTTTTTTGAGGGATTCGATCGTGGCGTCTTTGATAAAGGCAGGCGTATCAAAATCCGGCTCACCGGCGGAAAGAGAGATCACGTCGATCCCCTGCGCCTTCATGGCCTTCGCCTTGGCAGCGATCTCAAGTGTGACGGAAGGCTTGACCGCAAGAACTCTCGTGGAAAGTTCCATATTCACCCCGCTAGAGATTAATTCTCGTCACCTTTGAGGAATTTTCTGAGCTTACCCAGGAACCCGCCCTTTTTTTCCGCGTCTTTTTTCTCGGTCGACTTCGGCGCTTCGGACTCTTTTTTCGTGTCCGCAGCTTTGGGCGATTCCTTCACCGCTGTTTTTTCAACGGCCTTATCGGTCGGCTTCGCGGCTTTTTTCTTCTTGGATTTTTTGGCAGGGGCCTCGAATACCGCGGTCCATTCCAAAAGAGCCATTTGCGCGCCGTCTCCGGCGCGATAACCAAGACGAAGCACGCGGGTATATCCGCCTTCACGCCCCTTAAAAAGCGGAGCGATCTGGGTGATCAGAATACGCGCGATCTCCGGATCCCGGACCTTGGTGATCAAAAGCCGGCGGGCGTGAAGTCCGTCACGCTTCGCGATCGTGATCATCTTATCCGCGAACGCGCTGGTCTCTTTGGCTTTAGCATGCGTTGTCTCGATGCGTTTTTTCAAGACAAGTGCCCGCACAAGATTCCGGAGCTTCGCCGTGCGGTGAGCTGTAACGACCCCTAATGTCCTTCTACGGCGTTGATGGCGCATGTTAGATCCTTATTCTTCTGTCGGGGCGAGTGATGCGCCCTTGTTCGGCAAAGAATCCTCGATGTTCATTCCGAGATGAAGGTTCATCCCAACCAGGATGGCGTTGATCTCGTTCAAAGATTTCTTTCCGAAGTTTTTGTATTTGAGCATCTGCCCTTCCGACTTTTGGATGAGATCGCCGATCGTTTTGATGTTGGCGGCCTCTAGGCAGTTGGCGCTACGAACCGAAAGCTCCAATTCGCTGATGGGCTTATGGATCATATCCAAAAATTCCTTGTCCTCGACTTCTTCCTCTTCCTCTTCTTCCGGCAACTCGCCGTAGTTGACGAAGACATCGAGATGCCGTTGGAGAATGTTCGACGCATAAAGGAGCGCCTCTTCCGGCCCCATCGCGCCGTTCGTCCAGATCTCCAGCACCAGACGATCATAATCGGTGGCCTGGCCTACGCGAGTGTCTTCCACGTAGAAATTGACCTTGTTCACGGGCGAGAAACACGAATCGATCGTCACCACACCGATAGAGGCATCTTCCTGCTTGTTCTTTTCAGCAGAAACATACCCGCGGCCACGGCCCACTTCCATCTCCATCTTGAACGCATGGGATTTGCTCAAGGTGCAGAGCACGAGCTCCGGATTGACAATCTCGACCGTCTCATCCGCCTGGATATCCCCGGCCTTGACCGGCCCCTGCTTCTTGACGTCGATAAAGATTTTCTTCGGGCCCTTGCCATGATAACGAAGCACGAGCTTTTTAACGTTCATCACGATCTGAGCGCCGTCCTCGACCACGCCCTCGACCGCAGAGAATTCATGCAACATCCCGTCGATCTTGATACTGGTCACCGCAGCGCCATCGATCGAAGAGATCAGCACACGCCGGAGCGCGTTCCCGATCGTCGTTCCGTAACCCCGTTCGAACGGTTCGGCAATGAACTTGCCATAATTGGGCGTCAGCGACCCTTGTTCTGCTTCGAGGCGCTTCGGCATTTCAAATGTTTTCCAACGAATACCCATTGTATTTCCTCCTTATGCGAACCAAGATAAAAAACTCTTTTAAGAAATAACCCGTTCTTTACTTTGAATACAATTCCACGATGAGCGCTTCTTCCACCGGAAGCCCTGCATCCGCTTTGGTGGGAAGCCTCGTGATCGTTCCGATCAATTTCTCACGATCGAGCGCGAGCCATTCCGGAGCGTTCAGATCCTTCCACTTCTCCATGCTTGCCTGCAATCTCTTGATCTGCGGCTCCTTCTGCTTCACGCTGATCTTATCCCCCACTTTGCAGGTGTAGGACGGGATATCGACCTTCTTGCCGTTCACAGTGATATGGCCGTGTCCGACCATTTGACGCGCTTCACGGCGAGAACCGGAAAAGAGAAGCCGGAACACCACATTGTCCAGGCGCAGTTCATGAAGCTGGATCAACATTTCGCCCGTCACGCCCTTCTTCTGGACCGCGCGCGCGAAAAACACACGGAACTGACGCTCGGTCACTCCGTAGATCCTCTTCATCTTCTGTTTTTCACGGAGCTGCACGCCATAGTCGGAAATCTTCTGGCGCGAAAGACCGTGTTGGCCGGGCGGTTTTGACAAGCGTTTGTCATGTTTCTCATCGGTGGTACGGCGACCTTTGAGCCCGAGGTTCACGCCCTCGCGACGGTGCAACCGGATAACTGGACCGCGATATCTTCCCATAAATTAAACTCTCCTCTTCTTCGGCGGACGGCAGCCGTTGTGCGGCACCGGCGTAATATCATGGATCGCGCTGATCACAAGCCCCGCGGCCTGGAGCGCACGAATCGCGGATTCGCGGCCTGCGCCGGGACCTTTAATGTAAACTTCCACTTCCTTCATCCCGAATTCCATGGCTTTTTTAGCAGCCTTTTCAGAAGCCATCTGCGCCGCAAACGGCGTCGACTTCTTCGAGCCCTTGAAACCCGCCGAACCCGAAGATTCCCAGCAAACGCAGTTGCCTCCGGCATCCGTGATCGTGATGATCGTGTTATTGAAACTCGCCGCAATGTGCGCTACGCCGCGGACGATGTGTTTGATTTTCTTTTTTGCCATGATATTTTTACCTTTTCTTTGATGAGTACTCTGGAACTATTTTACTTAGGCGCAGGAGCCCCTTTAGCGAGTCCGCCCACGGTTTTGCGTTTGCCTTTACGGGTACGAGCATTGGTGTGCGTCCTCTGCCCGCGGCACGGAAGGCCTTTCAAATGCCTGGATCCGCGATAGCAGCGGATATCCATCAGACGCTTGATATTTATCTGGATTTCGCGGCGAAGATCCCCTTCCACTTTCGTGGTTTTCTGGATGATCGTCGTAAGCGCGGAAACCTCGCCCTCGGTCAGGTCCTTGGCGCGTTTCGCCGGATCCACCTTGGCTTCCAATAAAATCCTCTTGGATAGCGTTTTCCCGATCCCGTACAAATAGGTCAACGCCACATCTACTCTTTTTTCTCTCGGGATATCAATCCCAATGATACGCGGCATACTCTGGATCCTTTCTTAAAAAATCAATTAACCTTGTCGCTGCTTGTGCTTCGGATTGCTGCAGATCACATACACGTAGCCTTTGCGACGCACGATCTTGCAATTCTCACAGATTCTTCGTACCGAACTTCGAACTTTCATTTTTTCACCTTTCATGAGCGCACGACTTACGGAACGTAGTGAACGTAAGTCGCGATGCGAATTAAACCCCGCCTCTTGCTTTCGCAAGAAAGCGGCGGGGTAAATTCAGCTTTGAAACTTAACTTCGCTCACGCTCTTTAAGTTTCAACTTCATTTATTTAACTCGAAAAGTAATTCTTCCCCGCGTCAGATCGTACGGAGAAAGTTCCATCTTCACCTTGTCTCCCGGAAGAATGCGGATGTAATGCATCCTCATTTTCCCGGAGATATGCGCCAACACCTTATGCCCGTTCTCAAGCTCGACGCGAAACATCGCGTTGGGCAAAGGCTCGATCACGGTCCCTTCTACTTCGATCGCATCTTCTTTCGGCATCGTCTACCCTTGTCTTAAATTCTTTTCCTAATGGGTGACAAGGGTTGCCCCAATTTCAAAAATCTGAAATTGATAAGAATTGGGACTAGAGAACCTCGTCGCCTGTTAAATTTATGAATCCATTTTCTATAAAAACGATCGTATCTTCGTAATGACTGGCGTTTTTGTGATCCTTCGTGACCACCGTCCAGCCGTCCTCAAGCGTCTCTACCGCATAATGCCCTTCGGTGACCATCGGCTCGATCGCGATCACCAACCCCGGCTCGATCTTGGCTCCCCGCCCGGCTTTTCCGTAATTGGGAACCTGCGGATCCTCGTGAAGCTGCCGGCCGATCCCATGCCCCGCATAATCACGGACCAACTGGAACCCCCGTCCTTCCACGTACCGCTGAATCGCTTCTGAAATATCCCCGATCCGCCAACCCGCTCTGTAAGCCGCAAGCGCCGCGTCCAAAGAATCCTTGGCAGCGCTGATCAACGCCTGTTTTTTAGGATCGATCACACCCACCGGCCAGGTCCTCGCCGCATCGGCGTAAAACCCGTTCCATTTCACTCCGACATCGAAACTGACCAGATCGCCTTCTTTTAAGCGGCGTGCATCCGGGATCCCGTGCACCACGGCTTCATTAATAGAAATACAAGCCGTTTTCGGAAATCCGCGATACCCTTTGAAGGCCGGTATCCCGCCATGCTCCAGGATCACCTTTTCCGCCGCCAGGTCCAACGCTTCCGTCGTAACGCCTTGAACGATCAGGGGTTTTACGACCGAAAAAACCTTTTTCAGGATCTTTCCGGCTTCCCCGATCAGCTGAATTTCACGTTTTGATTTCAGCTCGATCATGCGCGTCTATCCTTGTCTTCGATTTCTTTTCCAAAATGGTGACAAGGATTGCCCCAATTCCAACTTCGTTGAAATTGATAAGAATTGGGACTAGCGAATCTTTTCAAAGAGCTTTTCCAAGACTTTCTGGACCGACGGGGCATCGCCCTCTGCCGGAACGTCATGCAACAGTCCCCGTTTACGATAGAACTCCACGAGCGGCTTCGTCGACTCGTGATAAACCTTCAGCCGGTTCAGGATCGTCTCCGGCTCATCATCCTTGCGGGTCGTCAATTTCTCCCCGTCCACGTCGCAGATCCCGTCTTTTTTCGGCGGCATATTGCGAACATGATAGATCTTTCCGCATTTTGGGCAACCTCTGCGGCCCGAAAGACGATCGACCAGCACTTTTTCCGACGCCATAAAATTAATGGCAGCCGTCAGCGCGATCTTTTCCTTGGCGAAAAACTTTTCCAACGCCTCGGACTGAACGATCGTCCGGGGATAACCGTCGAGAATAAAACCTTTGGAACTTTTCAAGGCCCGGATCGCGTCAAACATCATGTTGTTCACGAGCTCGTCAGAAACGAGTTCGCCGCGTTCCATGACAGCCTTGGCCTGCAACCCGAGCGGCGTCCCTTCTTTGACATTTTTCCTTAAAATGTCTCCTGCCGCTAACTGCAAAATACCGTATTTCTCACAAACAACCTTGGCGTGCGTTCCTTTTCCGGCTCCCGGAGGCCCCAAGAAGATCAGGTTCACAAATACTGTTCTCCATTAAATTTTACGGGGTAACAGTACTAGCACCGCTACCCATAAAATTGATTATTAAGCGGTGTTAGCGGCGCCCCTTCAAACGGCCCCGCTTGATAAAACCATCATAGTGCCGCATCACCAACTGAGACTCGACGGATTTCATCACATCCAGCACCACGCCGACAATGATGAGAAGCCCGGTGCCGCCAAAAAAGCTCGCGATCAAGAACGGGATATTCAACACATGCGGCGATGAAACGATCTTCGGAAAAAGCGCGATCAAAGCCAGGATCACGGCGCCCGCCGTCGCGATCCTTGTCATCAGATAATCCAGATATTCCGCCGTGTTCTTCCCAGGACGGATCCCCGGAACGAAACCTCCGTACTTCTGGAGATTGTCGCTTACTTCGATCGGATTGAACGTGATCGCCGTATAAAAAAACGTAAAAAACACAATGAGAAGCGCGTCCAGGGCCATATAGCCCCCGCTTCCGTAACTGATCGACTGCGCGATCCGGGTGAAAGCCCCGGCATTCGGGAAAAAACCCGCGATCGTCGCCGGGAACAAGATCACCGATTGCGCGAAAATGATCGGGATCACGCCCGCTTGATTCACCTTAAGCGGCAGGTAAGTGCTCTGTCCGCCATAAGTCCTGTGCCCGCGGATCTGTTTCGCATACTGGACCGGGATCTTTCGCTGTCCCTGAATGATCAGGATCAAAAAGATCACCGCGCCCACGAAAAGCCCGCACATGATCACAAATTTCCACCACGCCAACTGCTGACGCGAGGGATCCAAAGGCGAAAGCAAAACCCAAGTCTGACGCAACGCTTCCGGCAAAGAATCGATGATGCCGGCCGTGATGATGATCGACATACCGTTACCGATGCCGAAGGAATCGATCTGCTCGCCCAACCACATAATAAACGCCGTTCCCGTGGTCATGGAGAGCATACACATCAGGCGAAAACCCCAACCCGGATCCGGCACGATCACCGACCCGCCGAACGCCGCAGGATTTTCAAGCCAAAGAGCGATAAAAAATGTCTGCAAAACGCTTAGGACGATCGTCCCGTAACGCGTGTACTGAATGATCTTCTTGCGGCCTTCCTCGCCTTCCTTCGCGAGCTTTTCCAGAGCCGGGATCACGACCGTCAAAAGCTGTAAAATGATCGATGCCGAAATGTAAGGCATGATCCCCAGCGCGAAGATCGTCGCCTTCTGAAGCGCGCCCCCGGTGAACATCCCCATAAAACCTAGGAGTGTTCCCCCGGACATATGCTGTTGAAAAAAACGGGCTAGGGCAACGCCGTCGATCCCCGGGGTCGGCACATAGGTCCCGATCCGGTAGACGGCGATAATGCCGAGCGTAAAAAGGATCTTTTTACGCAGGTCCGGGATCTTTAGGATATTTCCGAACGCTTGTAGCACCAGAACTCCGTTCTTTTTTATTTCGCGAGCAGGATGGCTTGACCGCCCTTGGACTCGATCTTTGTCTTCGCGGAACCGCTGAAAAGATGAGCTTTGACAATCACAGACTTTTTGAGCTCTCCGGAGCCCAGGACCTTCAATCCATCATGAAGCTCCTTAATGACGTTTTTAGCAAGCAACAATTCCGGAGTGATCTCTTTGTCCTCAAGCTTGGCAAGCGTCTGAAGATTCACGATCGCATAGACCTTCTTGAACGCCTTGCGGTTAAAGCCCCGCTTCGGAAGACGGCGATAAAGAGGATTCTGACCGCCTTCGAATCCTGGGTTTAGGGCAAACCCTGAACGAGCGCGTTGCCCTTTGTGCCCTTTGGTCGAAGTTTTTCCGTGACCGGAACCGATCCCGCAGCCTAAACGTTTCGGACGCTTCTTATAAGGAGTTTTGTGTCTCATGACCCTTTTTCGCTTTCTACGTCATAACGAATTTTGCGGTCCACAAGCGCGGTCAGTCCATTGATCGCAGCCTTCAGGACGTTGATAGAATTATCACTGCCGAGACTTTTGGTTAAAATGTCCTTGATCCCACAAGCTTCACACGCCGCTCGCACCGACCCGCCGGCAATGATCCCGGTACCGGGAGATGCAGGTTTCAAAAGAACTTTCGCCGCGCCGTAACGACCGATCACCTCATGAGGGATCGTCGTTCCCTTCAAGGTGATCTTGATAATGTTCTTGCGAGCCGCGACAAGCGCCTTCCGGATCGCGTCGGCGACTTCATTCGCCTTTCCCTGTGCGTATCCGAGTTGAGCCGTGCCGCTCCCCACCACTACTAAGGCGCTGAATGAAAAACGTTTTCCGCCTTTAACAACCTTGGCGCAACGATTCACCTGAATGACCTTCTCATAATTTGTCGAACCGTCGGCCGACATGGAGGGCGTTCGGGAAGACCGTGACGAGGACTGAGGAGCCCTCGGGCCCGATCTTTGCTGCGTTTTCGGCGCTACGGCTGTTTTTTCCATGCTTCTGGGATTTCCTTTCGGTTTACCTCGTTTTACGAGGTGATCCCCGTTCTACGGGGCAAGCTCTTTAAAATTGAATGCCGTTCTTACGGATCGCTTCGGCCAAAGCCTTCACACGGCCATGATAGAGATAACCGCCGCGATCAAACGATATTTTCTGCACGCCTTTTTTCTTAAGCTGCTCCGCGAAAAGCTGCCCCAGCTGCTCGGAAACGTGGATCTTTCCTTTTTTGGAAGCGGCTTTTGCAACTTTCTCATCCAAAGAAGAGAGTGACGCCAGCGTTTTTTGAGAAACGTCATCAATCGCCTGGACGAAAATATTTTTCAGGGAACGGTGCACGACCACCCGCGGCCTTTCAGCCGACCCGATGATTTTTTTGCGGACCCGGCGATGCCTTTGGATCCTTCCCCATTCTTTTGCTTGAACCATAAATTCTAAACTCCTCTGTAAGGATTAACTGACCGTTTTACCCTGTTTGCGGCGCACATGCTCGCCAAGGTAACGGATACCCTTCCCCTTGTACGGTTCGGGCTTCATAAAACTACGGATCTCGGCGGCTGTCTGCCCCACGCGCTGTTTGTCCGCCCCGACAATAACAATGGAGGTCGGTTTCGGGCATTTGATCTCAACATCTTTGCCGAACGGATAATCGATCGGATGCGTGAAACCGAGCAAGAGCGTCAGCATATGGTCCTTCACAGAGGCCTTCATACCGACGCCCACGATCTCAAGTTCTTTGGAATAGCCTTCGGTCACGCCGATCACCATGTTCTGGATCAGGCTGCGCGTCAAGCCATGAAGCGCGCGATCCGTACGGATATCCGTAGGACGCGTGACCTTCACTTCGGTTCCCTCGACCTTGACCGTGATGCGAGGATGAACGCTCAAGGTCAGCTCCCCCTTCGGTCCCTGGACCTTCAGGGTTGTGCCTTGAACCGCAACTTTTACTTTTTCAGGAATCGTAACTGGTTTTCTTCCGATACGTGACATAAATCCTTTTTATGATTCGCTTAATGGCTCTTTACCAAACTGTGCAAAGAATTTCACCGCCGGCTTTGGCCTCACGGGCCTGCCGTCCGGTCAAAACGCCCTTGGGTGTCGAAAGGATCGCGACCCCGAATCCTCCGAGCACTTTCGGGATCTCCTGATAACCGACATAGCGACGCAACCCCGGCGTGGAGATCCGCTTCAGTCCCTGAATGGCCGACTTCTTGCCTCCGGGAAGATATTTCAGATGGATCCGTACAAAATTCTTGTTTCCATCATTGAAGGGTTTCACGTTCTCGATAAAACCTTCGCTTTTCAAAAGCTCTGCGATCCGCACCGTAAGCACAGATGCCGGGGCGGTCAACTTTTCCTTATGCGCCTTCGAGGCGTTCCGGATCGACGTTAAAAAATCTCCGATAAAATCATAGCGTGACATGAAAACCTTTCCTCTCTGTTTACCCCGTTAGAGATAGGAAGCGCTTTCTTCAGCGGCGCTTCCGTCTAACTCTTTTACAATTTTTATTAGATCCAAACTTTCCATTTAAAAAACAAGACGTTACCACCCCGGTCTCTAACGGGGCTTACCAGCTGGATTTAACCACGCCCGGCAGCATGCCCGTGTTGGCCAATTCCCGGAAACAAATACGGCAGATGGAGAATTTCCGGATATAGCCGCGCGGACGTCCGCACCGTTGGCAACGGTTGTATTTTCTGACCTTGAACTTCGGTTCTAATCTCTGCTTAACGATCAAACAAGTCTTTGCCATTTGAAATCCTTATTTCCTGAAAGGAAAGCCCAAAAGTTCAAGGAGCCGCTTTCCTTCTTTGCTGTTCTCGGCCGTGGTCACAAACGTGATGTCCATGCCCTGGGTCTTCTTCATCTTGTCGAATTCAACTTCCGCGAAGATCGTCTGCTCGGTAAGCCCGATCGTGAAATTCCCGCGCTGGTCGAAGCTCTTGTCCAGAAACCCGCGAAAGTCACGGATACGCGGCATGGCAAAGTTGAAAAGACGGTCCATGAATTCGTACATGCGATTTCTGCGAAGCGTTACTTTCAGCCCGATCGGCGAACCTTCACGGAGCTTGAAAGCTGAAATGGATTTTTTGGCCCGCGTCACGATCGGCTTTTGCCCGACAATGCGTCCGAGCTCGATCCCAAGCTGGTCCAGGATCTTGATATCCTCCTGGCCTTCTTTCACGCCCATATTGACCACGATCTTCACCATCCGGGGCGCCTGCATAGGATTCTTATATCCGAACTCTTTCTGCATTTCCGGCACAACTTCCGTGCGGTATTTCGCAAGCAATCTTGGAAGTACGGTCACTTTTTGATTCATGATATTTATAAAACCTCACCTGACGCTTTAACAATACGGTGCTTGGTTCCGTCCGCGAGGACGGAATAGCCGACGCGGGAAGGCTTGCCGCTGCGCGGGCAAACGAGCTTGACGTTAGAAATATGGAGCTTCCCTTCCATCTTCGTGATCCCGCCTTTGGGATTTTCCTGGCTCTTGCGCAGATAAACTGTCTGGTAATTGATCTTCTCGATCAAAAGCCTCGACTCTTTCGGAAAGGTCCGCATCACGCGGCCTTTTTTCCCGCTATCCTTGCCCTTGGTCACGATCACTTCATCACCTTTACGGATCTTCATAACTTAAACGACCTCCGGCGCGAGCGAAATGATCTTGGAAAAATCACAATCACGGAGCTCACGGGCTACGGGGCCAAAAATGCGGGTCCCGCGCGGGTTCTTCTGGTTATCGATCAGGACAATGGCATTCGATGAAAATTTTACAGAAGAGCCATCCTTGCGACGGATCGGAGATTTTGTCCTCACGACCACCGCCCGCACGACCTCTCCTTTTTTGACCGCTCCGGCCGGAAGAGCTTCCTTCACGGACGCCGTGATGATATCGCCCACTTCGGCAGAACGCTTGCTATGACGGCCGATCACGCCGATCATGGCTGCTTTTTTGGCGCCGCTGTTATCGGCGATCTCGAGAACGCTTCGCATTTGGATCATGACGGTAACACCTTCACAAGACGCCAGCGTTTGGTTTTGGAAAGCGGCCGCGTCTCGACGATCTGGACGTGATTGCCTTCCTTCGCTTCATTTTTTTCATCATGTGCGAAATATTTAACATGCCGTTTGATGATCTTTTTAAACTTGGAATGCTTCAACAGGCGGGTCACGAGCACGGTGATGGTCTTGTTCATTTTCGAACTGACGACCACACCCTCACGCACTCGCTTATTTTGAGTTTCAGGTCCGTTCTCGGTCATGACTTTTTCTCGCCTTTCTTCTTTTCGGTGATCACGGTCTTGACGCGCGCGATGTCCCGCTTAGCTTCCTTCAACGCGGAGTGGCGCTCGAGCTTTCCGGTCTTGTGCTGGAACCGGAGCTGCATCAAGCCTTTCTTCAGAACGTTGATCTTCTCGTTGAGTTCCTCGACGCTGAGCTCTTTTAATTCTGCAACTTTTAACATATTAAACCGCAACCTCGCGTTTCACGAATTTGGTACGGAACGGGATCTTAAAAGCGCAAAGTCTCATGGCCGACTTGGCCATTTCTTCCGGCACCCCGCCCATTTCAAAAAGGATCCTGCCGGGCTTGATGACCGCAACATAATGAGACGGAGCCGCCTTCCCCTTTCCCATGCGGGTTTCGGCCGGCTTCTTGGAAACGGATTTGTCCGGGAAAACACGCAACCAGATCTTGCCGCCGCGTTTGACGTGACGCGTCAGCGCCACGCGGGCCGCTTCGATCTGAACGCCGGTCAGCCAATGACAATCAAGAGCCTTGAGACCGTATTCCCCGAACGCCAAGCTGCTGCCGCGAGTCGAAACACCCCGCATCCAACCGCGCTGCTGCTTGCGAAATTTAACCCTGCTAGGCTGAAGGGGCATCGTTCTTATTCTCCTGGGTCCCGCTGTTCTGGGGCGTTTCCGAAACAGGTTGAGCCGTTTCTGCAACTTCTGTTTTTGAGATCTCTTCTTCCGCGACCTTAAATTTTTTCTCGAGCTCGAGCTTCTGGGCTTCTTGCTCTTTTTTCACAAGGACATCCCCCTTGTAGATCCACGTCTTGCAACCGATGGTCCCATAGGTGGTGAAGGCCTCTGCAAAACCGTAATCGATGTCTGCGCGGAACGTGCTGAGCGGAACTTTCCCCTCATGATATTTTTCTTCGCGAGCGATCTCCGCGCCGCCGAGACGGCCCTTGCACTGCACTTTGATCCCCAGCGCGCCTTTTTGCATCGCAAGCTGGATCGATTTCTTCATCGCGCGACGGAACCCGATGCGCTTTTCAAGCTGCAACACAATATTCTCGGCCACAAGCTGCGCATCGATCTGAGGCATCTTTACTTCCTTGATGTCCAGAAACACTTCGTTTTTCGTCAAGGCCGCAAGATCTTCCTTGATCTTATCGATCTCTTGACCGCGCCGTCCGATGATCACGCCCGGCTTGGCTGCGAAAATACGGATGCGGACCCGGTTCGACGCACGGTCGATCTCGATCGAAGAAATACCGGCGATCGCCAGTTTTTTCTTCAGATACGCACGGATCTTGAGATCTTCCATGAGAATAGTCCCGGCATCGCGCTTGGCGAACCAACGCGCTTTCCAGGTCTTGATGTACCCGAGTCTTAAACCGTAAGGATGAACTTTCTGACCCAAAATAACCCCCTTATACCTTCGCTTTATCAGGCCGCCGCAGCGGTCTTTTTCTTATTCTTCGCTTTTGCGTCTTCCGGCGCTCTTCCGCCCCAAATCTTGAACCCTTCGCGAACTTCCACCGTCAAGTGGGTGGTCCGTTTTAAAATTTTATCCGCGCGGCCCATGGAACGGGTCAAAAAGCGCTTGAACACCGGCCCGCCATCGGCGCGCACATCAGAAACATAAAGACGATTTTCATCCAGTCCAAGATTCTTGGCATTCGCGATCGCGCTCTTCAAGGTCTTGACCGCCAGTTTCGCGCCCTTCTTTTTGAGAAGCATCAGAATCCCGACCGCTTCCTGAACCGGTTGCCTGCGGATCGTATCGATCACAAGACGCATCTTTCGCGGGGCGATCCTTAAATGTTTCGTGAGCGCTCTCACCACGCGCGGGGACGGCGCCGCTTCTACTTTTGATTTTTTTTCTTCTTTAGCCATGTTGTTCTTTCAGATCAGGTCGTTGAGCCTGCGGCAAGGGCTTTCGCCTTATCGCCTGAAGCGCTGTGTTTTCTGAATGTTCGTGTCGGAGAAAATTCCCCGACCTTGTGTCCGACCATATTTTCGGTCACGAACACATTGATGAATGTCTTGCCGTTATGGACCGAAAGCGTCACCCCGATAAACTCCGGCGTGATGGTCGAACGCCGCGACCAGGTTTTGATGGGACGGCGATCTTTTTTTTGATTCGCGACCTGGACCTTGCCTAAAAGCCTGTCGTCAACATAGACGCCTTTTTTTGCGGAACGGCTCATTTTCTACGATCCTTCACAATGTACTTGTTCGATGCTTTATACCTCTTACGCGTCTTATAGCCCTTGGATTTGACTCCAGTCGGACTTTGCGGATGGTTGCCGCCCTTCGACTTACCTTCACCGCCGCCGAGCGGATGGTCGACAGGGTTACGCGCCACACCGCGCGAAACAGGACGCCTTCCGAGCCAACGGGCGCGACCGGCTTTCCCGAGAACAATATTCTCATGATCGATATTGGAGCATTGCCCGATCGTCGCGTACGACTTTGCCGGAACAAGCCTTACTTCCCCGGAAGGAAGTTTAATATGTGCCATATCATTTTCTTTGGCAAGGATCTGCGCCACCACACCGCCGGCGCGCGCGAGTTTGCCACCTAGCCCGGGACGTAATTCAATGTTGTGGATCATCGAACCTTCCGGAATCTTTTCAAGCGGCAAATGATTCCCCACCCGGACTTCCACATCCGGACCGCTCACCACTTTTTCGCCGACCTTCAAACCGTCGGGACAAAGAATGTAACTCTTGAGCCCATCTGTGTATTGCACAAGCGCGATACGAGCGCTACGGTTCGGATCATATTCTACAGTCAAGACCGTCGCTTCAATCCCGATGCGGTTCCGTCGGAAATCGATCAAACGGATGCGGCGCTTATGACCGCCCCCGATACGGCGCGAAGTGATGTGGCCATGGTTGTTCCGGCCGCCCGAGCCTTTTTTGATATAGGTCAAAGGCTTATAGGGATGATCCGTAGTGATCTCGACAAAGTCGGAAACGTTCCCGTATCGCCGCGTCGGTGTTGTTGGTTTGAATTTAATGAGTCCCATAGATCCTTTTCTTTTACTTCGTCAGGTCGATCTTTTCGCCCTTTTTCAGGGTCACGATGGCTTTCTTCCAAGCCGCCGTTTGCCCCGGAACGTGACGCACACGACGCCATTTCCCGGAGACATTCATCGTATTCACGCTTTCCACATGCACGTCAAAGATCTTTTCGACGGCCGCTTTCACTTCTTTTTTGTTCGCTTGCGGGTGCACGCGAAAACCGTACTGACTCGCAGCTTCAGCCGCCGCGGAGAGCTTCTCGGTGATGAGCGGCTCGATCACGATGTCATAAAGATTAAGCTTCACTGGACTTCTCCTTCGCGGTGACGGCTAAACGCGTTTCGATCAGCTCGATTGCGGCCTCATCAATGACAATCCTGGGACGCTGCATGACATCAAAAGCCGTGAATTCCGCCGCTGTTTTGATCTCGATCCTCTCGCGCATATTGCGGCTCGCGCGTTTGAGATTCGGTGTCGCTTCCTTCACCACATAGAGCGTGCGTTTATTCAGGACCGGCAATGCTTTTGCGATCGCTGCGAATTCCTTGGTCTTCGGCGTTTCGAGTTTAAGCGCCTCAAGAAGTATCAAGCTCTTCTCCCCCGCGCGCTTGCTCAGCATAACCCTCAAGGCCAGATTGCGGATCGCCTTGGACAAATTGACCGTATAATCCCTCTGATGCGGGCCAAACACCGTACCGCCGCCGACCCAGATCGGGGAACGGCTCGAACCTGCGCGCGCTCTTCCGGTCCCTTTTTGCTTCCAGGGCTTTTTACCACCGCCGCGCACTTCGCCGCGCGTCTTGGTATCGACGGTCCCTTTGCGAAGATTGCCGGAATAGGCATTCCGCACGAGCTCCAAAAGACGGTCATTCGCCCGGACCGCATAGATCTCGGGATTCAGCACCACCTCTTGTTTCTTCTTTCCCTCTTTTGAGTAAAGAAGCACCTTCATCTTTCACACCTTTCTAATGAATGCATGACTTAAGGAACTACCTGAGGATTTTCAGCTTTGGAAGTTTCCGAGGAAGTTTCCTTCGGGGACTCCTGCTTACTACTTCTCACTTTCCAAGTACCTTTCCTGCCGCGCTTTAGCGCGCTACGAATGATCAAATAACCGCCTTCCGCCCCCGGCACGCTGCCGTTCAGAGCAAGAAGATTGTTCTCGGCATCCACTTTCATGACCTTAAGATTATGAATACAGATCTGCTCATCGCCCATATGGCCGGGAAGCCCTTTGCCCTTACGAACCTTTTTGCGGCAGCCCACGCCTCCGGCCTGGGAACCAATGGAACCCGGCACACGACCGAACATGGAACCGTGGCTTGAGCTCGCGCCACCCTTATAATTAAGTTTTTTTACGACGCCCTGGAAACCTTTTCCGATCGAGACGCCTTCGATATCCACATACTCCCCCACTTCAAAATTCTCTGCGTGAAGCTCGCTGCCCACAGTTAAATTAGCGATGTCTTCGGTGCGGATCTCACGAATAAATCTCACCGGAGGAACATTCGCCTTGCGAAGCATGCCCGCCTTCGCTTTATTCAGACGCTTCGTGCTCATCGCATCGAATCCAAGCTGGACGCCCAGGTATCCGTTCTTCTCTTTGGTGCGAAGCGCCGTCACAAAACACGGCCCCACTTCAAGCACCGTCACGGGGATCTGCTGCCCTTCCCCGTCGAAGATCTGGGACATTCCGATTTTTTTTCCTAAAAGACCGATCATAAGATTCTCTTTTAAAGTTTAATCTCCACATCCACGCCAGCCGGGAGGTCGAGTTTCATCAACGCGTCCACGGTGCGGGAAGTGGGATCTTCCAGTTCAATAAGCCGTTTATGAGTGCGGATCTCGAATTGATCACGCGCTTTTTTATCAATGTGCGGTCCGCGAAGCACGGTCGTTTTCCAGATATGCGTCGGAAGCGGGATCGGACCGATCACTTTGGCGCCGGTCTTTTTCGCAGTCCCCACGATCTCCTGAACCGACTGGTCCAGCACACGGTGGTCATACGCTTTCAACTTGATACGGATCTTTTCTTTTATTTGGGCCATTTTTTATCCTGCGATGATCTTTTCTGCGACCATTTTTGGAACTTCTTGATAAGTATGCGGCTCCATGGTGTAAGTCGCTCGTCCCTGCGACAAGGAACGGACCGAAGTCGCATAACCGAACATCTCGGACAAGGGAACATGCCCTTGAATAATCTTAAGATGGCCGCGATTTGTAAGCTCCTGGATGACGCAGCGGCGGGAGTTCAAATCGCCGATCACATCTCCCATGTACTCCTCGGGGACCAATACCTCGACAAACATAATGGGTTCCAAAAGAACCGGTTTCGCTCTTTTGAAAGCTTCCTTAAAGGCGAAAATGCCGGCCATTTTAAACGCAATTTCCGAAGAGTCAACATCATGATAACTACCGTCATAAACGATGGCCCGGACGTCGGTGACAGGATAACCGGCCAAAACGCCGTTGTCACAAGCGTCTTCCACTCCAGCTTCAACGGCGGGAATGTATTCACGGGGAATGGAGCCGCCCTTTACTTCGTCCACAAATTCGTTGCCGGTGCCGCGCGCAAGAGGTTCGATTTTAATATAGCAATGTCCATACTGTCCGCGACCGCCGGTTTGCTTGATGAATTTTCCTTCGGCTTCCGCTGGCGCCTGGATCGTTTCCTTGTAGGCCACCTGAGGTTTCCCAACATTGACCTGAACGGCATATTCCCGTTTCATGATATCGACTTTGATATCCAGGTGAAGCTCCCCCATGCCACCAATCAGGGTCTGAACCGTCTCCTGGTCCGTTTTCACGCGAAAGGTCGGATCTTCGTTCACAAGCTTACCGAGCGCATCCGACATTTTGTCGCGATCCGCCTTGGTCTTCGGCTCGATGGCCATCCAGATCACGGGTTCCGGAACAAACATCGTCTCGAGAAGGATCGGATCATTTTCAACGCAAAGAGAATCGCCCGTTTTTACTTCCTTAAGACCCACAGCCGCCACGATATTGCCGGCACCCGCCTCATCAATCTCTTCACGCTTGTTGGCATGCATAAGAAGCAGGCGGCCAATGCGCTCGGTCTTTCCGGTGCGCACATTATAAATATAAGAGCTTGAAGAAAGGGTCCCGGAATAAATACGGATGAAAGTTAAAGACCCCACGAATTTATCGCTCGCGATCTTGAACGCGTAGCAGGACAAAGGGGCTTTATCGTCCGCAATGCGATGAATCTCGTTTTCCGTCCCGGGCTCGGTGCCCTTCACTGGAGGAATATCGAGCGGCGAAGGCAAATAATCCACCACCGCGTCCAAAAGCTGCTGCACGCCCTTATTCTTGAGCGCAGAGCCCACAATGACCGGCGCCATCTTAAGGCTGATCGTTCCCTTGCGGATCGCAGACTTGATCTCAGCGATCGTAGGCTTGTGCCCTTCAATAAATTTGTGCATCAAAGCGTCATCATACTCAGAAATTTTTTCGACCATGAAATCGTGCGCCTTTTTAGCCTGCTCCGCATACTCGGCCGGAATCTCCTGAATGTCGAATTTCGCGCCAAGACTTTCGTCATTAAAAACGTAGGCTTTCATTTCGACCAGATCGATGATGCCGCGATGCTTTTCCTCAAGACCCAGCGGGATCTGAATCGGAACCGCGTTCGCGCCAAGCTGATCGCGCATCTGCTGAACATTCGTTTCAAACGCAGCTCCCGTACGGTCCATCTTATTGATGAAAGCAATGCGCGGCACATGATAACGGTCCGCCTGACGCCATACGGTCTCCGATTGAGGCTCCACGCCTTCCACAGCACCGAAAACCGCCACGCAGCCGTCCAGCACTCGCAACGATCTTTCGACCTCGATTGTAAAATCCACGTGTCCCGGGGTATCGATCAGATTGATGCGGCAATCTTTCCAGAAGCAGGTCGTGGCCGCTGAAGTGATCGTGATCCCACGCTCTTGTTCCTGCTCCATCCAATCCATCACCGCCGTTCCTTCGTGCACTTCCCCGATCTTATAGGTACGGCCTGTATAGAAGAGGATACGCTCGGAGGTCGTGGTCTTCCCCGCGTCAATATGGGCTGCAATGCCTATATTGCGGATCCGGTCTATCGGAAAATGAATTTTTTTGTCGTCTGCCATAATTTTAGTTTTGAGTCCTGAGTTGGGAGCTATGAGTTCGTTTTACTCCGAACTCCAAACTCCTGACTCCATCCTGCTTGTTTACCAGCGATAATGGGCAAAAGCTCTGTTCGCTTCGGCCATTTTATGCATGTCTTCCCGCTTCTTAATAGAAGGGCCCGTCTTGTTGAAACCGTCGATGATCTCCTGCGCCAATTTTTCGTGCATAGGCTTCCCCTTGCGATCACGGGAATAGCTACGGATCCAACGAAGGGCTAGGGAGTAACCACGATCTTCGGAAACGCTGACCGGCACCTGATACGTCGCCCCGCCTACGCGCCGGGACTTTGTCTCCAGGAGAGGGCGCACATTATCTAACGCCGCCCTGAAAACTTCAAGAGGTTCTTTTGATGTTTTTTCCTTCACAATATCCAAGGCATCATAGACGATTCTCTCGGCCGTGGACTTCTTGCCGCATTCCATCACGATATTGATGAACTTGGCGATCAACAAATCCCCGTAGCGCGGGTCCGGATCGATCTTGCGTTTTGGTGCGCGTCTTCTTCTCATGATTTCTTAGCATCCTTTTTCGGGGTTTTTGCGCCATATTTCGAACGCGATTTCGTGCGGTCTGCAACGCCTGCAGCGTCCAGTTTTCCGCGAACAATATGATAACGAACACCGGGAAGGTCCTTCACGCGGCCGCCGCGCACGAGCACGATCGAATGCTCCTGCAGGTTGTGCCCGACGCCCGGAATATAAGCCGTCACTTCCTGTCCATTCGTCAGACGCACACGAGCGATCTTACGAAGAGCGGAGTTCGGTTTTTTGGGGGTTTGGGTCCTGACGATCAAGCACACGCCTTTGCGAAACGGTGAGTTTTGCAAAGCCGGGGACTTGGATTTTCCCTTAAACTTGTTTCTTCCAAAACGGATCAATTGATTGATGGTCGGCGCCATTAAGAATTCTCCTTGGATGCGCTGGCCTCTTCGGCAGCTTTTTCTTTTTTCCCGGCGTCAGGGTCCGGCAAAACATCGGTCAGATCTTTTTCGAGCTCAATGTTATGGTGAATCTTGAAACCCGTCCCGGCGGGGATTAGATGACCCATAATGACGTTTTCTTTGAGCCCTTGCAGGTAGTCCCGTTTGCCGGCCGAAGCCGCTTCGGTAAGCACGCGCGTCGTTTCCTGGAAACTCGCAGCCGAAATAAAACTGTCGGTCGTGAGCGACGCTTTCGTGATCCCGAGAAGGATCGAGGTGCCCTTAGACGGCTCCTTGCCTTTTTTGATCATTTTGGCGTTTTCTTCCGCAAACTTGAGTTTCTCCACATGAGAACCGACGAGGAATTCCGTATCCCCTGAATCTTCAATGCGGACCTTGCGGAGCATTTGGCGAACGATGCATTCCACGTGCTTGTCGTTAAGCCTCACACCCTGAAGACGATAAACTTCCTGAACTTCTTCCACGAGGTATTGCTGCAAGCTTCTCTCTCCCGAAACACGAAGAATGTCTTGCAACACGACCGGACCGTCCACGAGTTGTTGGCCGGCGAGGACGCGGTCCCCTTTGTAGACGTTGAGATGCTTACCGTGCGGGATCAAATATTCTTTAGCCATCCCGGTCGAGCTCTTCACGATGATCTGGCGCTGACCCTTGACGATCGCGCCGATTTCCACCACGCCGTCAATTTCCGAGATCACGGCAGGATTTTTCGGTTTGCGAGCCTCAAAAAGTTCGGCCACACGCGGCAGACCGCCGGTGATGTCACGGGTTTTGGCGACCTTACGCGGCGTCTTCGCAAGCAACGTACCGCCGGTGATCGATTGACCGTCCTTCACCACGATATGGGCGCCGGTCGGGATCGGATAGAACGCGAGAATTTCTTCTTTGGCCCCGACTAAAAGCAGCTGCGGATGCATATCTTCTTTATGTTCGATAATGACGCGCTCGGTCATCCCGGTGGTCGCGTCAAGCTCTTCGTTCATCGTAAGGCCAGCCTTGATATCTTCAAAACGGACTTTACCGGAAACCTCGGTCAAGATCGGAACCGTATACGGGTCCCATTTCACGAAGATCTCGCCTTTTTTGACCTTTTCGCCATCCTTGAAATGAATGAAAGCGCCGGTCGGGATCGTGTAGCGTTCCAACTCACGGCCCGTCGAATCGTGGAGCGAGAGCTGACCGTTCCGATTAAGCACCACGGTCTCATTCGTCTTGGTGACGACCGTCTTCAAATTGTGGGACTGGAGCACGCCCTCATTACGAGCGCGATAATAGGATTGTTCGACAACGCGGGATGCCGTTCCACCGATGTGGAACGTACGCATGGTCAGCTGGGTACCCGGCTCGCCGATGGACTGCGCGGCGATAATACCAACCGCGGTCCCCTGCTCCACAAGACGACGCGTGGCAAGGTCGCGACCATAGCATTTTGCGCAGATACCTTTTTGGGATTCGCAGCAAAGAACAGACCTGGCGCGAATCTTTTCGATCCCCGCTTCTTCGATTTTTTTAACGGTCGCTTCATCGATGAGATCGCCGGACTTCACGATCACCTGGTCGGTGATGACGTCCACGACGTTGTCCAAGGCCACACGACCCAGGATCCTGTCAGAAAGAGAAACGATCACTTCTTCACCCTCGTACACCGGCTCCATGACGATCCCGTTCAAGGTGCCGCAATCGTCGATATTAATGATCACATCCTGCGCCACGTCCACCAACCGGCGGGTCAAGTACCCGGAATCGGCGGTCTTCAGAGCGGTATCCGCCAAACCTTTGCGGGCGCCGTGCGTCGAGATGAAATATTCGAGAACGGTCAAACCTTCGCGGAAATTTGCAGTAATCGGACTTTCGATGATCTCGCCGGAAGGCTTGGCCATCAAACCGCGCATACCGGCCAACTGACGGATCTGCTGCTTGGAACCACGGGCGCCGGAATCGGCCATCATGAAAATAGGATTAAAGGCATCGAGCGCTTCGAACATGACGTCCGACACGCGGTCGGTCGTGTGCGTCCAGATATCGATCACCTTGTTATAACGTTCACCATCCGTAATGACGCCCTGCTTGTACTGGCTTTCGATCGCCTTCACTTCTTTGCGGGCTTCATTCAGGATACCTTCTTTAGCGTCCGGAATCTGAATATCATCGATCCCGATCGAAAGACCGGCCTTGGTCGCCTCAGCAAAACCGAGGGCTTTCAATCTGTCGAGCAGCTTCACGACCTCTTCATGGCCAAACGTGTTGTAACATTCGGCGATGATCTTGGAAAGCTTGCCTTTGTTCACAATGTCATTGACGTGGCGGAACCCCTCGGGCAACACCTCGTTGAAAATAATGCGGCCCATCGTCGTTTCGACGATCTCGCCATTCTCTAGGCGGAGTTTGCATTTCGCGTGTTTATGGATCTGCCCGTCCTGATAGGCCAGGATCGCTTCGCGCTCATCGCTGAACGCCAGCCCCTCGCCCAACACCTTGTCACGGACCTTGGTGAGATAATAGATCCCGAGCACGATATCCTGCGTCGGAGTCATGATCGGCTGCCCGCTGGCGGGTGAGAAAATATTATTGGCGGAAAGCATAAGGATGCGCGCTTCCATGACGGCTTCCATAGAAAGGGGCACGTGAACGGCCATTTGGTCACCGTCAAAGTCGGCGTTAAAAGCCGTACAAACGAGCGGATGAATACGAATGGCATTCCCTTCGATCAGCATCGGCTCGAAAGCCTGGATGCCGAGACGATGGAGCGTCGGCGCGCGGTTGAGCATCACCGGATGCTCCTTGATCACTTCTTCCAAAATATCCCAAACTTCAGGCTTCACGCGCTCAACCATTTTCTTGGCCGAACGGATCGTATGCACATGGCCGCGTTCTTTGAGCTTGCGGATGATAAAAGGTTCGAAAAGTTCGAGCGCCATTTTCTTCGGCAGCCCGCACTGGTGGAGCTTGAGCTCCGGCCCGATCACGATAACGGAACGGCCGGAATAGTCCACGCGTTTTCCGAGAAGGTTCTGACGGAAACGGCCTTGCTTGCCCTTGAGCATGTCGCTTAAGGACTTGAGAGGACGGTTGCCGGCGCCAAGCACCGGACGACCATGGCGGCCGTTATCAAACAGAGCGTCCACCGCTTCCTGGAGCATGCGCTTTTCGTTGCGGATAATGACATCCGGCGCCTTGAGCTCGAGGAGTTTCCGCAAACGGTTGTTGCGGTTAATGACGCGGCGATAAAGATCGTTCAAGTCGCTGGTCGCGAAACGTCCGCCATCCAACGCCACAAGCGGGCGAAGATCAGGCGGAATGACAGGAACCACCTTCATGATCATCCATTCCGGGTGGTTGCCGGATTTATAGAAGGCTTCGACGATCTTGAGAATCTTGACGGCGCGAGCGCGAGCCTGCTTCGACTTGGCGGCTTTGAGCTGGCGATGATATTTCGCTGTGAGTTTATCAAGCTCAAGTTCCGCCAAAAGAGTTTGAACGGCTTCAGCGCCCATCTGGGCCACGAAGTTCTCGGGGCCGTATTGTTCCTGGGCCTTCAGATATTCGTCTTCCGTCAAAAGCTGACGGGGCTTCAGCGGGGTCTGCTTCGGATCGAGGACAATGTATTCTTCATAATAGAGAACTTTTTCAAGGGCGCGAACGCTCAGATCGAGAAGGTTCCCGATGCGTGAGGGCATGGTCTTGAAAAACCAGATATGGGAAACCGGCGTCACAAGATCGATATGCCCCATCCGCTCGCGGCGAACACGAGCTTGAGTCACTTCCACGCCGCAACGGTCGCAAACGATCCCTTTATGCTTGATGCGTTTGTACTTGCCGCAAGCGCATTCGTAATCTTTCGTGGGACCAAAAATACGCTCGCAGAAAAGCCCGTCTTTTTCCGGCTTCAAGGTGCGGTAGTTGATCGTCTCGGGTTTTTTGACCTCGCCCTTCGACCATTTACGAATGGACTCGGGGGACGCGATGCGGATCGAAACAGAATCAAAAGTATTCACGCTGTAGTTCATACTTTGAGTTTCTCCCTGGCTTCTTCCTGTTT
>JBAYVF010000008.1:0-62858 GCA_041674705.1 Candidatus Omnitrophota bacterium | reverse complement strand
CTCGGCAAACTCGTCATGCATGTATCCATAATAGTTCCCTTTCTCGATTCAATGACGGTCCAAGAACTTTGTCATTCCCGCGAAAGCGGGAATCCAGGCTGGATCCCCGACAAAAACATTCGGGGATGACATGTGTAAATAAAGTTATAGTGCGGCGGGAAAAACAGGCGAAATTGTACCATAAAGATCCCAAGTCACCAAGACACCATGACACCGAAAAAACGGCTTGGTGACAGGTGACGTGGTGGCCCGGTGTCACAACATTTGCCGGACCCTTGCGATCAATTCCTGCATCCCGAGCTTTTGCGTGGCCGAGATAAGCACCGCCTCCGGAAAAACATCCTGGATCCGGGCCTTCTCCGGATCGCCCAGAAGATCGATCTTGTTAAGGGTGAGAAGCCTTGGCCGGGATTCCGCGCCCAGCTCTTTGAGGACTTCATCCACCACGCGTTTATGCTGTACGGCGTGTTCGGTCGCCGCATCCACCACGATGAGGATCAAATCCGCATCCAGAACTTCTTCAAGTGTCGCGTGGAATGCCTTCACAAGCCCGTGCGGCAAATTGCGGATGAAACCCACGGTGTCGGTGAAAAGAATGCCCGGACCACGGCCATCCTCATAGATCCGCGTCTTGGGATCGAGCGTCGCAAAAAGCCGGTTCTCGACATAAGCGTCCGCTTTGGTCAAGGCGTTCAGAAGCGTGGATTTTCCGGCGTTCGTGTAGCCAACGATCGCGACTTGTTTGAGCCCTTTTTGCCTGCGGCCCTGGCGCATCTGCGCGCGGTGCGTCCGGAGATGTTCGATCTGCCCCTTGATATGATCGATGCGCCTTTGGATTTTGCGACGGTCCACCTCACGCATTTGTTCTCCAGGCCCGCGGGTCCCGATCCCGCCTCCGAGACGCGACAGGACCACGCCCAGTCCCAGAAGTCGCGGTAGAAGATATTCCATTTGCGCGAGCTCTACCTGGAGCTTTCCATCACTTGAGATCGCGCGCCGCGCAAAGATATCCAAAATAAGACCCGTCCGGTCCACAACGCGTTTACCACATTCAGTCTCGAGGTTCCGTGCCTGGGCAGGCGTCAGGTCCACGCTGAAGATCACCACGTTCGCCCCCGTCTTTGCGATCTCTTCCCGCAATTCTTCGATCTTTCCTCCGCGGATAAAATGGCTTGGACTTGGATGCGGAACGCTCGCCGTAAGGCTCGCGACCACGATCCCCTGCGCCGATTCGGTGAGTTCTGTCATTTCTTCCAAAACCTCCCGAAGGTCCGGAAGATCCCGGGCGCCGGTTTTGATAATGACGAGGCAGACTTTATCGCGTGGCATTCTTAGAGCCTCTGGAATTTTTGGATGACAAGATCACAAATGCTTTTCAGGCTGGCGCCTTCCGGCCACCAGACCCAACAAATACCGCTCTCACGCTTGAACCAGGTCCACTGTCGTTTCGCAAAGTGCCGCGTTGTTTGCTTGATTGTATTTTTGACATCATTTATAGAGACCGGAGTCCCCCTCGCTTTGTCATCCCCGAATGCTTTAATCGGGGATCCACGCTCTGGATTCCCGCTTATTACACGCGGGAATGACATCGGTATTTTGCTCGACTTATTTTTAATCCAATCAAGCGTCTCTTTATACCCCACGCCTTGAAGCGCGGTTTTGGAAAGTTTTTTCCGGGCAAGACGCGTCACTTCGCGCACGAGCCCTTTTCGGAACATGGTATCCACGCGCTGATTGATCTTCTGATAAAGCGCCTCACGATCCCGGTGAAGGCCGATCACAAAAGGCTTGTAGCCCAGCTCCCGAAGACCCGGCGTTTTCGGAGCCGGCTCGGAAGGCTTCTTCCCTGAGGCGAGGTAGATCTCCAAAGCCCGTATGATGCGCCTCTGATTGTGAGGCCCGATCGCCTTGGCCCTTCGGGGGTCCAACTTACGCAGGCGTTTATAGAGGGCCGGCAAGCCCTTCGCCTGGGCCTCCCGCTCGAGCTTTGCCCGTATAGCGGCATGAGTGCCGGGTAGAGGAGAAAGCCCCTCCAGAAGGGCCCTAACGTAAAAGCCAGTCCCCCCGGCTACTATAGGGATCTTGCCACGCCTGACGATATCCTTGAGGACCTTGAGAGCATATTGGCGGTAGGCAAAAACCGAGAAACTTTTGGTAGGCGGAATAAGGTCAAGACCGTAATGCGGAATATCGCCGCGCTCTTTTTTTGTGGGTTTCGCGGTCCCGATATCCATCCCCTTGTAGACAAGCATGGAATCCGCGGAGAGGATTTCACCGTCGAGTTTTTTAGCGAGCGCGACCGCAAGAGCTGATTTTCCTGAGGCGGTAGGACCCACAATGAAAAGAACCAACGGATTTTTCTTCATGTCATCCCCGCGAAAGCGGGGATCCATCTTTCTCCCCATTTACGATACGCAGATAAAGATCCGCCCATTCCGGATTGCCCTTTTCAATCAATTCGATCTTCCATTGGCGGTTCCACTTCTTGAGCTGCTTCTCTCTTGCAATGGCACTTTCTATAGAATCTGTTATCTCAAAATGAACCAGAAAGTGGACTCCATAGCGCTTCGTAAACCCTTCAACCAAATCATTCTTGTGCTCATAGATCCGCTTAGCAAGATCGTTCGTCACGCCAATGTAAAGAGTTCCGTTTTTTTTGCTGGCAAGAATGTAAAGAAAGAAGTCATTCATAAAATGGATCCCCGATTAAAACATTCGGGGATGACAAAGAGACCTGAAACCTTGATACCACGACCTCACCCTTCCCTCTCCCTGAAGGGAGAGGGTTGCCCCCTGCCATCTACATACTCTCCGGTTGGGAGATGCCGAGAAGCTCGAGGCCGTTGCGGAGGACGATGCGGGTGGCATCGGCCAACAGAAGACGCGCCTTGGTCAGCTCTTTGTCTTCGGTAACAATGCGGTGATGACTGTAGAACTTATGAAAGCACGCCGCCACCTGACGCAAATAATCCGCTAAGCGGTACGGCTCGGTCGAACGGCTCGCCTGAATGAGATATTCGGAAAATTGCGAAAGACAACCGATCAGCTCGGCTTCTTCCGGCGTCGCAAGAAGTTTCAGATCTACCTTTGTCGTGATCCCCTGCTCGGCATACTTCGCAAGACTCGCGATCCTGGCATGGGCGTACTGCAGATAAAAAACGGGATTCTCCTGCGATTGCTCTTTGGCGAGATCGAGATCAAAATCCAGATGACTTTCCTGGCGGCGCATTACAAAGAAAAATCGCGTTGCGTCCACGCCCACTTCGTCATAAAGTTCCTTGAGCGTCACGAATTCCCCGGCACGCGTGGACATCCGGACCGGCTGTCCCTTCCTGAAAAGCGTGGTCAGCTGAACGATCCCGATATGAATGGCTTCCGGAGGATAACCCAGCACCTGGCAAGCGGCCTTGAGGCGCGGGATATAGCCGTGGTGGTCCGGCCCCCAGAAATTAACAAGCATGTTGTAGCCGCGTTCGTACTTGGAAAGATGGTACGCAATATCCGGCGCCAAATACGTATATTCCCCCGTGGATTTTTTGACCACTCGATCCTTATCATCCCCAAGATCTGTCGAACGGAACCAAAGCGCGCCCTCGCTTTCATAAAGATAGCCCTTTTCTTTCAGAACCCCGAGCGCGTGCTCCACTTCATTTTTGGCATAAAGCGTCTTCTCGCTGAAAAAATGATCGAAGTGAACCCGCATTTTGGCAAGATCCGCTTCGATCGTGCCCATCAGATACTTGACCGCATAAAGCCCGCAATATTCGACCGCCTTTGCTTCAGGATCTTTAAGGAGTGAATCCTTCTTTTCCTTTTCAATAATATCGCGCGCAATCTCGCGGACATAATCCCCCTGATAACCTTCCTCGGGGAACGGCATCTCCATTCCCAAAAGTTCGTTGTAGCGGACCCAGACGCTTTGAGCCAGCATCCGCATCTGGCGACCGGCATCGTTCAGATAATATTCCGAATGCACCGCATGGCCTGTGAACTTGAGGATGCGCGCCAGACAATCCCCGATCGCAGCCTGGCGGCCGTGCGCGATCGTGAGCGGCCCCGTGGGATTGGCACTCACAAATTCCAGGATGGCCTTTTTGCCTTTTCCGAAATCGGAACGGCCGTAATGCTTGTCCTGCTTATGGATTTCGAGGAGTACTGCGCCGAGACCTGACTTTGTCAGGTAGAAATTGATGAATCCCCCGCCGGCGATCTCCGTTTTTTCGACCGGGGAATCCTTGGCGGGCTTTTGCTCAAGCAACTTGATCAATCCGTCAGCGATCTCGGCGGGCTTTTGACGTGTGACTTTTGCGAGCCGGAACGCGACATTGCACGAAAGGTCCCCGTGCTGGCTGTCTTTGGGAGGATGGAGGTCATACGCAAAGCCCTCGGGCTTTGCAGCGCCCTGCTGGCTGCAATATGCGTCGACCACGGAATTGATGAGGATTTCGAGTTTGGATTTCATAAGACTCGTACGGCGGAAGGCGTCACGCGTACGGCGTATTTTTTTCGCCGTACGCCGTACTCCGTACGCAGTACTCTTTATATTTTCTTCGCTTCTCCCCACAGCCGCTCGAGGCCGTAGAATTCTCGGGTTTCATGATAGAAGATATGGGCGATCACAGGTCCGAAGTCGAGAAGCACCCATTTCCCTTCCACCAGGCCCTCGACGTGGAAGGCTTGCATCTTCTTCTGCTTCATTTCATCCATCAGATGCATCGCAATGGACTTCACATGGCGGTCGCTATTCCCGTGACAGATCAGGAAATAATGCGCAATGCTGGACTGCTTGGAAATATCCAGAAGGACCGGTTCTTCGGCCTTCTTGTCTTCCGCAAGCGTTCTTAACAATTCGGCGATCTTTTTAGGCTGCAATTTGACTCCCTTTCCTCAAAAAAGTTTCGGCATTATAGCATGGCGTTACACGAGCACAAAGGCACTTAATCGTATTGGATGACGGATGGTGGATGGCGTCAAGCCTTTGCTTTTCTATTTCGCTCCATCCTCCCTCCACCATCCTGCTTTAATTCATATTCCAACAACCACCGCTTCCACTTCTTCCCTGCCGAATATTCCCCAAGCCCACCCACCGCGGGAAGGACCCGGTGACACGGGACGATGATCGGAAGGCGGTTCTTTTTCATGGCGCTTCCGACGGCACGAGCCGCGCCGGGATATCCTGCTCGCCTTGCAAGCTCGCCATATGTCACGGTCTGGCCGGCCCGCACCTTGCGAAGCGCGGCATAGACCTTGGCCTGAAATGGGGTGTAACCCGTAAGATCGAGCTTCATCTTCCGGATTTTTTTAAAAGCGGGGACATTCATTGTTCGCGAAAAAGTGAGTGTCCCCGATGTGACGCGCGAAAACACCGGAAACCGCACGGCCCAAAGCCCCTTGGAACTCATTTCAAGCACAAAAGTCCCAGCGCGGGTTTTTACAGAAATTTTTCGAAGCTTTTGCATTGGCTGTAGTCTAGAGTCTGTGGTCTGCGGTCTCGATTTTTGCTACCCCAAAAATCGATTCGTGATCGGCATGCGGCGTCCGAACCATGCTTTTTCGGTTACACGCAGAATGGGAGGCGTTTGGCGGCGCTTGTATTCATTATGGTCCACCTTACGGACCACTTCGTTTACTAAGAGAGAGATTCTCTTTGTCTTGTCATCCCCGAATGCTTTTATCGGGGATCCAGAATCTGGATTCCCGCTTACAACATGCGGGAATGACATAAAAGCCTTTCCTTTCCTCATCAGCTTCCGGATGATCTCATCACGGCTCAGATTTTTTTCAATATAGAGGCCGAGCACTTCATCCAGCGCATCATAAGACGGCAACGAATCCTGATCCTTCTGGTTGGGCCGGAGTTCCGCAGACGGAGCCTTGGTAAGCGTGGCCTCCGGGATCACTTTCTTAAGGGTGTTCCGGTAGCGTGCAAGCCGGTAGACATCAGTTTTATAAACATCGCCGATCACCGCAAGGCCGCCCGCCATGTCGCCATAAAGCGTGCAATACCCCATGGCCAGCTCGGATTTATTTCCGGTCGTCAGGACCAAACGGCCTTCATCATTCGAAATGAACATGAGCTCCATGCCGCGTAGCCGCGCCTGAAGATTTTCCATCGCTAGCGTCGGCCCCTTTCCCTGAGCAGCATTCCCCTCACCCAACCCTCTCCCCTGGGGAGAGGACAAAGGTGAGGGGGCTTTGCCTTTTTTTAAAAACGTCCGGTACATTTCTTTGATCGGCCTCACTTCAAAAGCAATGCCAAGGTTCTTCGCGAGTTCTTCGGAATCTTTCCAGCTCCCTTCGGAGGAAAAAGGCCCGGGCATCGTCACACCTTTGACAGCCTCTTTTCCAAGAGCATCCACCGCGATCGTCGCAACCAAAGCGGAATCGATCCCGCCGCTCAAACCGATCACAGCTTTCCTGAACCCATTCTTCCGGAAATAATCCCGCACGCCCATCACAAGCGCCTGATACACCTCTCGAACCGGATCCAACCTCCGAGGTCGGATTTTCAACCTCGGAGGTTGAGAAGGATCATGGCTGAAAAAGAAAAGCCCCTCTTCAAACGCGGGTGCCTTAAAAAGAACGCGGCCTTTCGCGTCCATAAAAAGACTGCGGCCGTCGAAAAGCAGGTCGTCCTGCCCCCCGACCTGATTCACATAAAGGATCGGGAAACCATAGCGGCGCACATGGCCTTGAAGAAGCTTTTCGCGGGCCGCGGCAACAGCCCGGTAATAGGGCGAAGCGGAAATATTAAGGACAAGCTCGGCTTTCTTTTTCGCAAGCGCAGCAAGGGGCTTGACCTCATAACGTTCGTCCCACATATCCTCACAGATCGTCAGCCCCACTTTATAACCTCGAAAAGAGACGACCTTGGTCTCGGTCCCGGGCCGAAAGAAGATATCTTCCAAAAAGACATCATAGGTGGGCAACAATTGTTTGTGATAAATCGTCCGGATCTTGCCCTTTTCGATCCAGGCGAGAGCATTAAAAGCGTAAGGTGTACGGTGTACGGCGTCAGACGTTTTCGCCGTACACCTTACTCCGTACGCCGTACCTGCATCAATAAAACCGACCACGACTGCGATATTCTTTTTCCGGGTAGCCGCCGCGATCTTTTTCAAACACTTCATTCCTTCGGCCAGGAATTGCTTTTTATTGGCAAGATCCCAGACAGGATAGCCGCAGAGAGCGGCCTCAGGGAAAACGATCAGATCCGCGCCTTGCCGCTCAGCCAGATCAAGCCATCGAAGGATCCTCGCCGTATTCGAAGCATAATCTCCGACAGTGGGATTCATTTGCGCAATCGCAATTTTAAGAGGAGGTTTCATAACGCGGAATTATATCATAACTAGACCGGAGACCACAGACTGGAGACTGCAGCAAAAGACCGGGGCTTCTACGGATGGAAGCCGATCGGCCCTTTCTTTTTTTCGGGAATGGGAGCGTGCTTGATCCCCGAACTTATCACAATTTGTGATAAGTTCATGATCTCCTCTTCTGCAATGGGGGACAAATACAAAAGACCGAATCTTGGAATTCTAAGACCCGGTCTTAAAGCAGGAATTAAAACTAGAACCGCTACGCTGCCGTTGAGGTCACCCGCTCCTGCACAAAGATCTGGCTCAAGATCTCGGCAAGGCCTGCCAGGGCATCGCGATCCATTTTAAAAAATCCGTCCTTCTTTTTCAGAGCGTTCGCAACTTTTTGGTTAAGAAGCGTCCAGGCATCGTTATCCATCCGGACATTCATCATGGACGCCCACATCGCAAGGTAATCGCGCGCCGGTCCAAGATTCTCTCGACCCCCAAGATCCGAGACGATCATGGTCTGAGCCATCCGCTCCCTGGCGGGAACCGCCCCAGCCCCTTCAAAAAGCACCACAATATCCTGGGGATCCATCTCAAGAAGATGTGCCATGCCCGTGCCATAGCTCGAAACTACTTTCATCAGGTCGCCTTTTTTTGCAGGAACGATCTTCAAGCGATCAAGCACCGATTCGCCTCTTAGATCTTTCGTCGCCGCAAAGGGCTCGAGCAAAGATCTCCAAGCTGCCTCCGATACGTCTTCCAACACATATGTTTTCCGAACGCCCGTATTCGTGATCATCGCAAACACATCGCGAGCGATCTGGTCTGAGGCGGGTAAACCTTTAAGAGGAACGATCAGCCCCCCCTGGGCATCCGACGGTTTAAAAATCGAATCCGGACGGGACGCCATCACCTTTTGAAGTCGCTTCAGATTTCCGCTCCAAAGATCCCCCGCCATCGCGGCCTGGACTTCACGAATCGCAGCTTCGATCTTCGCAGAAGAAATTCCAATGTTAAAGATCCCGCCATGCACAAGCGCCGTCAGCGTCACAGAAGAAAGCCTCGCCTCATCCAGTTGCCCGACCTCCACTTCCAGCCCCACCACCGAGGCATATCGGTCCGTCAATAATTCTGTAACAGTTCGTATTTCGGAACGTTTTCCATGTTCTTTTCGATCCCGCTTATCACTCTCCTCCGAATGAGCTGCAGTAGATTCGTCGCGCACCGGTCTCTTGTAGCTTAATCCTCGTTCTTCATCCCGAATCGTCTTATTTCGTGCGATATGAATATCCAACGACTTACCAATAGTTAATGGGCTTATTTGCTTGGGCAAATCAAAATACAAATCAAAAATTTTAATATCTTCATCGCCCATCTGCCACACGCCTAATTCGCCCGTCGGAACCATCATCCCAAAAATCGGGACAAAAATACGTCGTTTTCTAAAAATGTCTCGCAAAACCTGCGAAAAAACAAGCTGATACTCATATTTCAAATCCGATGAGGTTTCTAAAAGCTTATCGTACGCAACATTATAATGTAATAAACCAGCGATATTCGGAAGCCGCACAGCCAAGTCGTCAAATTGATCGACTGGACCTGAAAGGGTTTCACCTTCTAAGAATTTAATGGCAATAAACATCGGGAAGCGTTCCATGACATATGCCTTAAAATGGTCGGAAGAAAAGGAACGGATATGCTTAGCGAGCGCGATCAGAAGAGCATCTATCTCGGGCGTAAAACGTTGGGTACTGAAATGCATCCGCTGATTCGGATCGACCTCAAAAAGCACTTTGTATTGAAGCCCCACATTCATATTTCCCTCATCGCGCATTGCAAACGACTGCTGATCGTTTTGAAATAATAAAATATAAGATTTTAAGATTTCAAAAAACGCGTGATTGAGGATCGGCATATTGCCCCTAGCTTCTTTAAATGCGCCCCAGAAAGCCGGCCAATCTCGCTGGACATCCACGCTTCGGCTACCCAATATTTTCTTAAGAAATTCATGGGAACTGTTATATTGTCTGGCAACCTCTTTCTGGATAATGCTATCCATAACGGGTGTCCACTCCGGCCTAGCTCGAAAACGATAATAGGTCTCGAGTTCGGCGCGCCCGAAGCCAAAATAGTCGACCCAATTCGTCAATCGATTTGCGCTAGCGCTTTGATAGGGAACGCGGATCACGAGCCCATAGTTGTCAATGTTTTCATCATGAGCGATCTCCCGGCGAGCGCTCAGATTTTTCCATACATCTTCAGCCAGGCTGACCGGTTTTGCTGATTCAGAAAGCGGTTTCAAACCATTCCTGATAAGCGGTGTTGCATAAATAACGGGTCCAACTGCATGGGGCGTAGTATGCATCTCTTTATTCGCAGATGTAAGAATAGCTGACTTGCCACTTGTAATATGAAGAGCGTATAAATTTCCGTCGCGATCCGTTGGGAACATCTCTCTATTCGTTATTAAGCGCCCCAGGGGTGCTTCATTTCTGTATTTGCGGAGTTGAGCAAGTTCTCGCTCATAAACATCCGGACTGGAAGCATTCCAAGGGTAATCTAAAATAAAGTTCAATGTCTGCAAATTCAGTCTCTGCCCAAAATCAAGATATCGAAATATTTTCGGAAAGACGGAGGGTGGCAATCGTTTTACCATTGACTCATCCAGCACGGCATTAGCCATCCGTTGCTCAACCGGCTTTGGGCCAGCTGGTAATACAAGCAAATCAACATTTCCAAACGCGTAAGAATAATACGCCGCACGCTCAACGCTAGGAACTTTCACAGCCAATAAAATCCGTGATCCCAGAACTTCCCGAACTCGCATCCTAAAAACAGCACCCATAACTTGTTTATCTTCGATCGGAAATTGCTCTAAAAGTATCAACCCGCGCTTCGCCATCTCCACCCTCGCACCTTCGGCAGCCAGCACACCTTTCGCATAAAATAAGCGATCGATCAGATCTTTATTCTGCTGCGCTAAGTCAACAGCATTGGCGCGCATTTCAGATCGATTCTCTCGTTCATTAACGGTGGGCTGGATCTGACCTACTTGTTTGGTGTTTGAAGAAATAGTCGCGGAGACTTGTACTCCATTCGTCGCTTGAGCGTTTTTAATTTTCAAATCCGGGTTAGCCGCATTGGCCGGTTCCAATAATAGTCTTTTTACAGTCTGCCCGGATAGCGTATTGCCTATATGACAACCTATGCGACAGCGTTTAGGTAGCGCGAACATGAATTTCATACGTCTACGAAGAAGCTCTTCCAAAGATTGTGTAATGTGCCCGAGATTCGTTCGGGGAGCCGATGCCGGCATTACACAGCACGGGTAAATTAACCCGCTGGCGGCAATAAGGAGATAATTAGTTACCATATAGCAAAGTTTCGCAGGTTCAGACTTGCGTTCCTTCAACGGTCCACCGGAAATCCAGGGACAATGCTCTTGAATAAATGCCCATAACGGCGGATTCTCAATACGCATTTTCTCCACCGCATCCGCCCACATACGTTTGGACTCATCATCAAGGTTTAAAATAGCGAAGGGCCTATCCGGGCCATGGTCAACGGCTTCAGCCTGCAAATAAAACCAGAAGCGTTTCTTAATGCCTTTTTTCGCTAACTCTGCCTCAACGGCTGTCCATGCACTCCGAATTTTCTCTAATAATGGCAGAACCTCTTTTAAGTTCTCCTTCGTATATACGAAAGAAATCTTAATTTCTTCAATGGGACTTTTAAGCGCGTATTCTTGAAAAATATTGTGCCAAACCTGGTCGAATTTATCTCGTCCGGTAAAACCAAGGAACCGATCTTGACTGGTCCCATGCAAAGAAATGCTGACCCATTTGATTTTCTTTGTCCAATCCCCTTTCGGCACATAAACACCGTTCGTACCCAATCCAATATTTGCCTGCGGCGCAACAGCGGCAAGTTTTAAAATGTAGTCGTTGAAGTTATGCTGACCATCCCGATAGATGGTCGGCTCTCCGCCTCCGATCACCAATACTTCAGAGGGCTTGAGGGTACCGACATTTTTTAATTGGTCGAATGGAAAAACAAACGCATGATCACGTTTACCCGCGATACAATCTTTGCAGCGAAGGTTACACTGATTCGTCGGATGTAGTTCCAGAAAATAGACGGGTGAGGGAAGAACCGCGTTAGGGTTTTCAATTACCGCTTTTCTGATCAAATCTTCTTCTGTTAATTCGCCCGATTCATCGGCGCGCATTTCACTCCTGACTCTTGCTAGCAAACCACCGATGTTTTTCTTCATGCGCTCTGAGACTTCAGGGCCGAGACCCGGCGTTCCATCAATCATCACTACTAACTCTTGAAGTTTCTCTCCCAAAGGAAGCAATTCTTGAGACGCTTCATCAATTAAAATCGACGCGACCCACGCTTCGATGGCCAATAAAGCGCCTTCCTTATTTTTGGTTTGCATGGTCATAGCACCTGAGATATTTTCTTCGCCCAAAGCGATCTTAAGGCCATCTGCCGCGCCTCGAAAAAGCGGCTCATCATTGCCCATCGGTCCTGCATCGTCTCCCATGACAAGAGAACGACCTGGCTGAATTTTTTCACCATTGGCCAGCGGAGTTTGATAAATAAGTTCTTTGGTTTCGTAATAAAGCTTGATGATCCATTCGTTTTTTCGAAATTTCGACAACGTTAAATAAAAATTATTTCCTTGCGGCAGCAGGCTTTTGATCGCCTCCGATTCCCGGACCGCTTCTTCACGTGAGAGCGTTTCGTGCCAAAAAGCCAGCTGAGGAGGCCTGCCGTCATCGAGAAAATGCCATTTCATTTTTTCCATAACTGCATGTAACTGCTTTAAAAAAGATGGCGTAAACTCGCGTAATGAAACCGGCCGATCATTTAAATACGCAACCGTGTCATTGAAAACATTGAAATTTTTGGATTTAACAAGCGGGACCGGATTGGAACTAGGATCCATTGTTTGGCGGTAGAATCGCGAATAGGAAGCTGCCGTAGTGATCACTATTTGCTTACCTTTCGACATAAGCCAGTTGAGCCAGAATGCCATCTCGGGCGACAGCCTGCTTTCTTGCCCGGAAGAAAACGCAACCAAAGAACCATCCCAATCGGAAGCTAAAAATTCGATGGGCTGGCCATTTTTTCTTTTTCGTTCAATCGCATGAAATATTTTTTTCCGTTCTTCATTCTGAACTGCCTCAGGCGCGATCATCCGAAAAGACTGCGACGATACCAAAGCAGCGTCCTCCGGAGATTTCTCGATAATCGTTTTAAACGCTTTACTTCCCAACTGGTTGGAACGGTATTTAAAACTCCCTTTTTCGTCTCGAATGAAACGATATACGCGTTGTTTTAATCCATTGTCCATAATTTGTTCGTAAACTCCTGCAAAATAGACCGTCAGGTCCTGTAAAATCATTGACGGGATGCGAATATCTTTAGGACCATTGATTATAGCGTCCATAATGAAGAGGATGTCGTCATCGATCACACCTTTGTGCTGACGCATCCATCGAAACATCATGTTGAGGGATAAATGAAGCTGCACTTGCAAATGACCCGAATAGGAGTGTAATGAGCCGTTCTTTTCTGCAGGAAGATTTAATATTGCGAGGACCTTTCGCTTCAAAAATTCCTTAAGCTCCACCTCCCTCCGCTCTCCCGCCTCAATAGCGGCTGCAAAGATCAAAGCGTCATCACACTCAAAGGATTCAAACCAGCGTTCTTTTTCTTCATCTGTTAAAGGGGCCATACGATCGATCCATGACCGCATCACTAATTCCGGAAGAAGTCTTGGCGTTTCACGATCCCATTTTTTTATGATTGCGGCTGAATACTGTTCAGCCATCATCCGATATTCCGGCGTTGACATTCGCCACCGAGCTTCAACGAACTTCAAAAAATCATCATGGCCCAAGATACGCATTTGATCTTTCCAAAAACGATCCGAATAGACAACAGTTCCATGACGCGTCACTAATAAGATCTTGTTTCCGTAGATTCGAAAAATGCCTTTTTGTACCAATTCCTGAAGCGCAGCCTGAAAAACTTCCGATTTTTCCTGTGGAATGGCTAGGTCCCTTGTCCCGGCTAGATATTCTCGGTCGATCCATCGCAGACATTCAAGCGCAGCTGCGCTCAACCGTTCTTTCGCCAGGTTGTCGATAAGATCGCTCAAAACCTTGATTCTTCCTTGCGGCCATTTGCCTGATTTGACTGCGAGCACAAGCAAGTCCTTAAGAAACTCCACACCAATTTCATTTAAAGAATAAAACCATTTTAATCGCGCTAGATTTTTCGATTGCACTTTTCGCGTGGGCAACACTCCGCTTTTAACCAGCGCCTCGGGTGAATAAAATTGCCCACCGCGGTAAATTTCGATGTGCGGAAAATGATGAAGTTCATATATTTTTTCATTCGACTCACGATGCCATAATGATAGTAAGAGTGGGGCCTTATTCGAATGACCGTCAAACTTAAAACCGCCGTTTTCGAGCCATTGATTAAAAACCGGCTGTAATTGCTCGAGCTGAAATTGACTTAACCCGTCAACCCAAATATAAGCTTCATCAAGATCGCTTGCCGAGATCATGAAATTTCCGGTTAACGAACTGGGAAGCACACGAATGGAATCCAAGTACGCCTCGGGGTTGATTTTTTTGATCTCGTCTTCTAAGAGCATGACGGCATACTTAAGAGCCGCCCAAGATCGATCTGTCACGTTCACTTCTGGAATATTTTCTTTGGCCTGGTAGGGTTGAAGCGAAGTTACAAAGACGCCGGCGTTTTGCCTGATCCTTTCCCGCCCGCTGTACCGTGTATTTTCGATCAAGGAAACAACTCCGAGAACATCAATCCCTTTTTGTTTCAGTGATTGAATGATCCGAATCTGTTCTTCTCCATCCGTGAGCTCCCCCGTCACGAGAAGAATCCCGTCTCCAGCCGTCAAGCCGAACATCGAGTAAGCATATCCGTCCAACCCGATGTAGTTGACCACATCTGACATATTGAGCTGATCATAATCCTTGGGTTCGGGACGGTTCATAGCACCGATAAGAGGAAGTCGCGTAACACGAGAGGCCGGCAAAGCCCCAAGTATCCCGCTGGGGGTCGTGCCAACCATGAATAAGGTCCTTCCCCTTTCATAGTATTTTTTCCGAAGGGCGCTCAGGGAGCCTAGTTGTTCTTCCAATTCTCCCGCAATCCTTTCTCCAACCTGGTCTGAGAGATCTGGATCTAAGCCGAGTGTCATTCCCCGAAATGGATGGTCCGCAAAAACGGCCCCATTATTCATTTTGAGGAACTCCACGTTAATATCCCTGGATGATTTCTCCGATTTTTTCACTTCAGTTCGAAGTGCAAGGGGTATCGCTTCTCGGAAAGGAACAAGAGTCGGACTATTTTTTTTATCAGCAGCTGCCAGATCCCCTTCGTTGAGCTGATCGAGTGAGGTATATGGCAGATTCATCTCCTCAAGACGCAGACGCGCAGCCGGAGAAGATTCAAGTGCCACGCCAACTCCCACCATGTCTGCGTTCAGATTCTGCTTTAGCGCCTGAGACGTATTTTTCACCACCTCCCCTGAAGTAATCTCATCGTCGACAAAAAGAACACGACTGTTGTGAGGCAAAGTCATGTAGGAAAAATATTCCGGATTCTCTGGAGGCATATGTGGCTCCGGTATTTTAACCATCTCTTTATTCGCGGGAAGATCAAAGGCATAAGACCGTTTCGTAAGAGTGACAAAAGGCAGTTTCAAAAGATTTGCTACCAAACTACCGAGGACCAAGCTTCCCGTATATTTCCCGAGGACACAGAGACCTTTTCTAGCATGTTCGCTCAAATCGATACGGGAGCGCATCTTCGCAACAAGTGCCGCAGCTAGGCTCTCCGCGATAACCGGAGAGATCGGGTGATTGCTTGACGTGACAGGAACACCTTTTTTAAACCGGTTCGAATGCTGGATATCCCCAGGCCGGATGCGCGGCTTGTAAAGAATTGAGACTGGTCTCACCTTCCCTTGGTAAAGAAAAAGCTCAACTTCTTCAGCAGAAATTTTTTCCCTGGAAGTTTTCCCCAAGATACTTCTCAGGACCCATTCAGGATTGGCGCTTCCAAGGCTCTCCGCCTCACTTAGAAAAACAGCCCGGCTCACCGGCTGGAGCTCATCAGGATTGAACCGATGCCCCTCAACAACCCAGTTGGCCAGAAACTCCTTCACTTCCGAATCGGTAAGACGAACTTCGGAACGGATCATTCCCCGCTGAACGAGGTTGAGATAGGCTTTCATAATACGCTTAACTCGATCAGGTCCGCTTTTCGAAGTTTCGGTTTCAATTTGAAACATTGAAATCTCTCCGGGAATCGGCGCTGCAGTTGATATAACCATAAGCCCAGGAATCTCGGCAACCAAACGGTCAAGCCCGTCCGCTACGACGTCATCCCCAAAAAAACAAAGCTTGTCCCTGGAAAAACCCATCGCCTCAAGATCCAAAAGCGCTTCATTCTTCCGATTATTCTGCTTCGCAATAACTATCCCCTTGCGCCAAACAACGCGGAAGGTCAGCCCTTTGACGAATTCCTTAGGAGATTTTTCCGCCAATCGATCCCTGAGCTTTTGAAGCATGCTCCTCAGCTTCCAATTCTCAACTTCGCCCTGCTTTGTCCGTGGAAAATAAAGAACCGCTTTTTCATCTTCCTGAATCTTAGCGCCACGCACAAAACCCTCATAATCCTGATCAGGATTAGCAAAACCGTATTCTTTGGAAAAACGGTTCTCAATCTCTAAAAGCGATGTTTTAATCTCTTTCAAACGAATGGCATCTTCTTCCGAAAAAATCTTGGCTTGCCGATATTTAGCGGTAAATTTTTTATCCGGAAAAGGTTCGACATTGAACCATCCAGAACGAAAATGACCGGGTTTCATGCGAAAAGCATATTTGTAACTTGCCACATCCGTATAAGCAAAGATCTTGGAAAGCATTTCCGGCTTAAAATCAGGGTGCTCAAAAATATTCTTGAGAATGCCGAGCCCTTCTCCTTTTTGGATATGAGCGTAATAATCTTCCAATGTAAGCCCTCTCACTGTTGCAAAAACAACCGTCTTGTTTCGCTTAAGAAGCTCGATGATTAATTCGACGATCTCAGGATCCAGCCTCCGAGAAATGAGCGTCCCATCAATATCAAAAACAAATGCCTCTTTATCTAGGAGCTGCTGCGCGACAGCTTCATCGGCTTGCACTTTAATTGGCACGTCTGGAACAAAAGATTCGCCATGCCGCCTGAATTTTATATTTTTTAGGTTCGGCGAAGCCATTGAGCTCAGGCTTATTGCTTTCCCATTACGATCCGTATGAAGACCGTACTTTGCGAGCATTTCTGCAGCTTTGGCTCGCGTTCCAGGATCCAAATGCTGGTTCGTTGCAACGTTGATGATCATTTGAACGGATGGCCCCAAAAGATCGTTGAGAACATTACTAATTTCTGTTAGATAATAAATTGGGTCTGAGGGAAGAGATTCCAAATACTGCTGAAGATACCTTAATTCCACAGGCGGATGATCTTCATTAATTTCATGGATCATCAGCTCTTCATCGTCTTGTTCCTGGTGTCGTCGCAGAAAGTCGAGCGCTGCATCCAACTCATCGCGTCGCAAGGAATCTATAAAAGTAGTCTGGCCAATTTCGATAGGGACTACCATCATGAGGCGCCCGCCTTTGTGCGCCTTGGCCTCTTCGAGCCCTTCCCACGCAAGGTTTGGATTTAAGGCAGGGTGATAAAATGGAAGCTTCAACTTCCCATGCAAAGCTAAAATCCGCTGAAAAGCCTGGCCGCTCAATAGACCGCGTTCGCGGGCAATGTAAGAAGACATGAGAATATCAATGGCGACCGCTTCCCCGTGAGAAAGTTCATAGTTCGTCATCGATTCGAATTTGTGAGCGAGAACGTGCCCAAAATCGACATGCCGCATCAGATTATGCTCGAAAAAATCCATTTGAAGATGCTTCAGAAGCTCAGCCGCGGCGTCCTTGATAAAAGCCTGCTCCTCGTCCTTTGGCATATCACGGATAAAATTCGTTCCGTATTTTTCCAAAATTTCAAAAAGCGAAGGATTTGAAATAAGGGCTACCTTGATGATCTCTGCAATGCCTCCTTGGATCTGACGCTCGGGCAGGGTTTCAAGAAAACGAGTATCGGTGATCGTCGCAAAAGGTGGATAAAAGGCCCCGAGAAAGTTTTTAGCAGTTCGATAATCTATACCGACTTTGACTCCGACCGCGGCATCGACCTGCGCCAAAAGCGTCGTGGGAATCCGAACATATCGAACCCCGCGCCGGAATTGGTTAGCAACCATCCCGACCATATCCATAACGGCCCCACCACCCACGACCACGAAAATCCCGTTACGATCCAGTTTTTGGTCCTGCGCATAATCAGTTAAATTTTTTACCTGCTCGTCACTTTTAATCTTTTCCCCGCCATCCAGGACTTGGATCTCGCCTTTAATATTCTTTTCCAGACGATAATGTCGAATGTACTGCTTTAAAGGCTGAAGGACCTTATCAGCGACGGACTTTTCTACCACAAAAATTACGTTACGTTTTTCGAGCACATCAGCAAGGATGGGATTCTCGACATCAAAAGCGCCCTCCGTAAAATAATTTCGCTGCTGCAAATCATTCGGAGCCACGGCTTCGATCATCTCGTGTCCGCGAAGGTCCACGCTATCCCTGACATATCCCGGATTATGGACTACCTTCTCCGTCGCCTCACCGTGCTTGTCAAATACCATCAGCCCTGCTCCGCGAAGGCCATTCTCATCGTCATTTTCTCCCATCGCGAACATCTTTTTCAGATCGTCCCGTGTATAACCATATAACCCCTTACTAAGAAGCTGATCGATCACCTCGTCCAGATAAACAGGTCCCAGATGCTCGGCGATGCTCCCCATCCACACAATGACATCTGGCGCATTTTGCAAGATAAAAGGCCCGACAACACGAACCAAATACGTGATCGAGATTTTCATAACTTGCATAGAGAAATCGTCTTTTTTATTGATCGCTTCCACAAGCAAGCGTGTTAAAAGGTCACGATCGATGCTCTCAATCTTTTGGCCGACCTTTTCGATATCCATTTTCAAGAAAGATCTTTCGTAAAGCACCTTGAATTTCTTTTGCTCAACCAAACGTTTTGCCAAATTCGAAAGACCGCGGCCTGAGGCATAGGCGTTCAATTCACCCTTTAGTCCCTCTCCCGAGATTGCGTTTCCGGCGTAATCAACAATCGTATGGCCAATCTCCCCGGCGCGGCCTTGGCGGTCAATGACCACTTCCCCATGAACTACGTCAAACAATTTGGATCCAATACCGCTACTGACTGTGATTAAAGCGATCGTTCGCATTCCGGAGAATTTTTTGGACCGCCCATAACGGTAGACTGCAGCTGTAAGATCGTTTACGACTTTCACAGGCAATCCCCACTTTTTCTGGAGCTCCGGATTAGAAATCTTATGCCTGTCATGGCCCCAGATCACCGCCGATTCGGTAAGGTCTCCTCCCTCGCCCACAGGTCCTGCGAACCCCATTGAAATGCTTTGCATATGGGGGTACCGTGCCCGGTATTCTCGGATTTTCTGAGCAAGGGCTTCAAGCCAGATCTCTTGCATTTGATCGATCGGTTTGCCCTGAGCTTCAGCTGAGACATAATTAATCGTTGGGACCTTGATCTGATCTGTAAGTTTTTCTCCGTCCCACACACCCATCCGGGTCGATGTGCCGCCAGCATCTATGACCAGCACGAGGCCTTGTCTTTTTACTGCGGAAGGAAGACGGCGCCGAATTTCGTCGATCTGGTTCCGAACCCCTGTCTCGATGTGGGCGAAATCCCTCCCCAAGATATTCCTGCCAATTTCATTGGATTGGACGTTCGCAGGAACCGGCTCGCCCTTCCACTCGATTTTACCGTCCGCTTCTGGTGTGTGTCTCTCGATGATCTTCCAGATATCCTCACCAGAAACTTCTTCACCGGAAGCCAGGTCAATCACATGCTCGACGGGAAGTTTTTCGCGCACACCCAATTGATACATGATTTCAACTGCGTCCTGCGTATTAATATAGTCTCGCGTTTCTCGCTGTTCCGTGATGGTCTGTCCCTTCAGGCGAGCTTCGATCATGCGCTGAACTTTACGTCCCGAAAGATTTCCCGGGCCGTACAAACTGGAGATGCGAACGGAGATGAACTGCTTCAACCTGCTTTTTTCAAGATACCGTTCCACCAGAAGCTTGCCCAGTTCGTAGGGATAAACATCTTCGGGAAATGGCTGCTTTTGCAGAATAATCTCCATCAGCCGATCGATCGCCACCTCGTAATTCTTTTCGTGAAAAAGAGCGTCATTTTCTTCGATCATCTGCAGGACCCCGTCAATCCACCGGTTGACCGCCGGCAGTTGCTCGATCCCGCAAACACGTTGAGTTGAGGCAAAAATAAAACGGACGCCGGGGTTATTCTCTTCCGCAAGCTTTACCAGACCGACCGCGGCCAGGCCATTTACCTTGAAATTCTCTGCGAAGCTTTTGGAGTCTTTACCGAGCCCCACAAGAGCGGCCAGATGATAGAACACTGAACTTTCCGCCATAATGCTTTTCATTTTTTCACGGTCCAAAATATCCAACAGGAGAAACCTGTCGTTCGGAAGACCGCGCAAAGCCCTGTCCTCATATTTCTGTTTACCTTTGTCAGACCGCACCATGGCCCTGACAAAATGGCCCTTGGAATCGACATAACGTCCCAGCATCGCGCCAAGATCCCCACTCGCACCGGTAATTGCAACCGAGGAAAACTTGCCTTCGGAAAATCTAGCGTCAACCCGCATCTCGGAGCGAGGGGATGTCGACAGTCGCAACTCGTGAAGGAGCACGTACGATTCCTCACCGATCTGTTGCCCTGATTTGAGGGTGGCGCGAACATAGTTCAGATTTTCAACATGAGATGTCCCGAATTCAAGATTCCGACGTTCAGCGACCTTCTCCAGAAGTTTCCGGTACCGGTCAGCGCCAATGGGCGCACGAAAGCGCCCCAAAGTCATGTGGATAATGTTCGGGATAAAAACATCCGGAAATACCGACTTCGGGAAATCTTGAGCCAACGCGGCCCGCAATTTGATGATCTCAGGGTTTGAAATAAAACCCTGAAGGATCATGACGCCATTGTCTCCCATCGTGATCCCCTGCCAACGGATATCAAAGGAACCGGCCGAAGCGACCGTTTTCCGGATTTTTTCCACCGTCGCAGGGTCAAACGTCTGGGCCGGAAGTTCCGGCAGGAATTTTTTGTTCGGGGTCGCGATCGCCGTATGAAGATCCGTTTGAGGCGTCCAGAAAACTTCACCTGACTTGAGCCGGAGACTTTCCGTAAGTTCCCTCACGAGATCGTGGATATTGTTCGTCAACAGCTTCGAATCTTTTTGTTTTGTCGCCATGAATAACAATGCTGCCGCAACACCGCTTAACGGCTTCCCGTCGTGATAGTGATCTTTATTGGCAAAAAGCCTTTCGAGGGTAAAATCATTTGCTACGAGAGCTCCAGAAAAGATGTCATCGTACCTCATCCTCATTCGCTGATTCTCTAGAACAACCATCTTCGCATCAGTAAAATCCTGAGCTTGGGCACGAAGCTGTTGTTCGGCCTGGCGAAGCGTCAGTTTTTCCGTCTCCCCGATGAAGCTGGCCACGCGGGCCCGGAAAGCCGGAATGAAGGCGCTTAAATACACCGCACGGCTATCAGCATTGGCGATCCTATAGCCCTGCATGAATTGCATGACGAATTGCGCCCAATCCCTGGAAGAAAATCTGAATTCTTCATCTGAGGACTTTAACAGCCCCTCTAAAACGGAGCCGGTTTCTGGAAAGTTGTCCCGATACCAGTTTTTCACCGCTGAATATTCATCTTTAAAGATCTTGATCCACGCGGATCGATCGATACCGTTCTGGCCACCCATTTGAGAACTCCGATCGCCATACAGTTCGTTTGCGGGACGATTCATTTGATCCAACGGCAGCGTGCTATCTTCGAGGGGCGCCCTTGTTTTAGTTTCTTTCGCGGACCGCCACCAATCCGGATGATCGGTCATCTGCTGTGCGAAAACGTCGAATGCGGCTTTCAAATAAGGCGATAAATTTCCTTCGATCGGAGCTTTCTTATGAATCTTCTCATCCATCCAGACATTGGCAGTCTTTTTCCCCTGCGCCACCGCGCGAACTGCAAACTGTTCTTCGTACGGCCAGGCCGCGGTCCAGATGGCGTCATCGTTTAAATATCCTTCGATCAGGTCTTTGGATGCGACAAGTTCACCCGCATTAGGCATTCTCACCGGTGCTCCAAACAGGGACGAAAAGAGCGGGAACACAAGATGATCAATGATCGAAATATCATCCTTGCTGTAATACCGAGCATAGTGGGGCGAGACATAATCCACGCGGCCCGCTAAGACCGGCTCCACGAATCGGGAAAGCCAATTTTGATCGACCGTCATATCGCTGTCGATCAGAACAAAGTGGGCCCCCAACCGCTCGGCGACTTTCATCCCGAGCCTCGTCGCCCATTTCTTTCCGGACAGCCCTTTACCCGTAAATTCCCCTTCTTTTCCGTACACTTCGAACTTCACAGATTCGTTGTCTTTGGGAATTCCTTGCGTGAGCGCCTCAAGCGAGTCCATTGCCCCTTTCCCCTTCGTCTCGCCGACACAGAGAACCAGAGCATGCTTCAGCCCATACTGTTTCAAGACATCCGGCAACGATCGTCCGATTGTTTTTACCAACTCCCGGACATCGATCGGCTGACCTTTTGTTCCGGGTAAAGCCGCTACTTCCGGGATTTCATTAAAGAAAGGCAGGAGAACCACAAGATCGGCCGAAGGAAGCTTACGTTCAATCTTTTCTATTTCATTTTGCACGTTCGCATCAAAAGCCCGCACTTCTTCTGAAACTGTTCCCCGCGCCTCGGATCGGGGTTGAGAATTCAAAAGGCTCACAAGATATTGGGCGATCTGTGCCAAGGCTTGGCCTCTCGCATCGGATCCCTCCAGACTTCGAAGAAGAGGTGCGGAACGCACTTCGGCACGCCGCGCGGAGTTTTCGTTGCTGGCATCACCGGCCTCTTTAACATTTTCAATGAATGCTTGTTTCAAGTGCTCCTTAATATGTTCCTCGGTTATTTCACCTCTGCGCCATGCCGTTCTTAACGCCTTCAATGTATCAGTTAAATATTTCAACCCGAGCGTCATGGGATAAGTGAAATTGGGCTCCATAAAACCACAACCCACAATGCAGTGTTTGGGGTTCAACTTGATCATGCCGAGCATGGCGGCCAAAAAGTAATCCTGCGGCTTATCCTGAACGAACAAAGAATCCGCAAAAACCTCTGCCGGAGTTCCCCCGATCCCTTTGTCCTTAGTATCACAGCACATACCGAGAAGAAGCTCCGTATTGAGGTACAAATTGCACAAGGGCCCAAAGCAGAGAGGATCGTGATCCGTATCCACCTGCCGCTGATAGATCGTACGGACGGATTCAAAATCGTTCTTCAGGCGATTTGGCCTCATGGCCGTGATCACCAGATCGTAGGGGTGAGCCAGCTCGAGCATCCCCTTGTCCTTAGCCGCTTGCTGGTAAAGAAGATTCTGAATAAAGCGGTAGGCCACCTCATTCGTGGAAAAGACCCGCTGATCCCCTTTTAAAACGTGCTCCGGCTTAAAAGAAACCATGTCCGCCCCTGATCCCTGGCTTTTTTCGAGAAATTCGGTGAGTTCCGAAATGGGCGTGTCGGGATGAACAAGATAGGTGTTACGAATCACGATGTTCAGCCCTAACTTTTGACGCATATCATTCAGTTGTGTTACCAACTTATACGCATAGTCCCCATGGATCGAAATACTGATCACGCTGGGGTCTTTTTCCTCCGAAAAAACCTTCCGGAGAATATCGGGATCTTCCTTGAACAGTTTTTTAACGAACAGGCCATTGGTGTTCATCGTCAGGCCTAATCGAGAACCTGCCAAAAAACTAAAAAATTCATGCCAGGACTCGTAGACACCGGGCTCACCGCCGCCGGTGACAAAAATGGATTTGCCCCCGTGCGCTTCGAAATTCTTCAGAATCTTGGTCAGAATGGCGGGGTCGACCTGGCGTCTTGTCTTGCTCGGAAAGGCACAATGGATACAATCTTTGAACCCCTTCCCCGTCCGCTGGATGACATCCCAAAAAGGACAAAATTGAGTTAGGTCGAGCTGGATCTGGTACGGGAACACCACGGGCAATTGCCCCCGGGCCAGGACTTGCAGAATGTTCTTGGCGGCGTGGTTCCGATTATCATCGATAATGGAAAATTTATCGGGAGTTATTTTGCTTTTTATGAAGTTTTTGACCTTGTCCGAGGAACCAGGTTTTTTGTCCTTCTCATTATCTTTCCTCACCTCGGCGCGAATTTTTCCAGACTGAAGATCGGAGGATGAAGACCGAAGATCCGAGATTCCTACTACTTCTTGCGACTTGCGGTCTGAAGTTTGTTTCACGCTCATCACGGCAGCGATTCGCTGTGGATCATGGATGCCGGTGATCTGGGTAAGGCCGGCCGCGATGTCGGAGCGATAGGAACTGCCCCGGAGGGCGGTCACGACGCCTGCAGATTGCTGGGGCTGGGCGGCATCGAGAAAAGAAGCTCCTGCGAACTGACTGGGATCTGAATGTTGCATCGCCGAGATTGCTTCGCCGTCTTCGCGACTCGCAATGACAGCATTACGCCTGCCAAGCATCGCATCTTTATAAAGACGGGCATCGGAAGTTTCCGAGATATGCGGCGTCACGACCGCAAAACCCGCCCCTTTTTCGCGAAGGATCTGGCTCATGCCTTCCGTATGAAAACCGCCGGTCACGACAACCGCTTTCGTGATCCCCTTCTCACGCATCGCGCGATCGATCTTGTCATAAAAAACCTTTTCACGCTGAGAGGCGAAGGAATAGAAAGCGAGAGCATTCGCATGGATCGCCTCCATGTCATTCCCGCGAAAGCGGGAATCCAGACCTTGATCCCCGATTAAAACGTTCGGGGATGACGGGCCAGTCTTGAAATTCGTCAATCGTTGCGCGTTGGCCGTTGCGCGTTGCGCCAGATTAAGTTGATCCGTCAATCTTTTGGGCGATATTTTGCGAGCCAATAGTTCCGAGCACTCATCCCTCGACAATTCAAGATGAAGCAGTTTCGAGAAAAGAGTGAGATCGCGATGAAGCCGAACGAGGGCTTTTTCTTGATCCGTTTTCGCAAGTGAATCCGTGATCCCGGCAAAGAGGCGCCCGATCTCCTTAAAAAGGGCAGGGGCATCGAGCTCCTGCTGCAGCGTGCGGTGTGCGGCATAAGCCGTAAAAGAAGGCCAATCCTTGAGAAGCAGCCCTTTGGCCCGTGCATCCGTCACGAAGGATTCGAAAACAGCACGGAGATCCAGCTTCGGGTCCGCCGGAGTCTCACCAAATGCTTGCTCAAGCGACAGGATCGTTCCCTCGGAAACACGCTTCTCTTTTAGAAAACGCACAAGGCGCGTTCGTTCCTCGCGGACTTTGGCGGGATCGATCTTTTTTTCCATCTTCTGGAGCGCGAGCAATCGGACCATCTGAGGCCACTCGAGCTGGCTGTAGGCATTCTGCATGTCCAGATGAAGGACTTCTTTGGCCTGCACCACGAGCCGGCCGGTAAAAGGCAGAAATTCCCGCCGTCCTTTTTCAAAGCGCTGCCATTCCTCAAGCGTTTTCCTGAGTTCCGGTGAGAGGGTTTTGGAGGAAAGTTTCCCGAGACGCGCTTCCATAGTCTCCAGGCCGCGATCCATTGAAGTTCCGGCCGAGAATACTTTTTTGAGGGCCTCGTAATTGGCGCGGTAGAGTTTTATATCTTCAAGCGGCAGGCCTTCCACACCCTTGGGATCTTCCGCAAGATAGAGCCCCGCCCCGCTCAGGATCCCTTCCTGCGCAAGATACTCCGCAAGCTTAAGATTCTTTTCTTTTTCAGGAAAAAATTGGAGCGAGGAAGGATCGAGCTTTTCGGCCGCGCCTTCAACAAAGACCGTCTTGATGCCGTAGGTTTTGTCCAGGTAGCGGAGAAGCTCCCGGACCTTGACCTGCGCGCCGTAATTCGCGTGGGCGTTTTCGATGAGCACGACCATGCGGTCGTACCGGGAAACGGCAAACGGGGAACGGGAAACATTTTCGTCGTTGCGTTCTCCGTTCCCCGTTCCCCGCTCAACGCGGTAAACTTCGTTTACCGAACCCAACTGCTCGGGAATTTGGAACCCGCCGACGAAAGGAAGCTCGGGATTTGTGATCGCTCGGGACACGCCCATGCCTTCCGGAGAGGCCCAGCTAATCGAGGTGATCAGAAAGCAGGATGCCGTCAAAAAACTGATGACCCTGAGAGTTTTACTCGAGGTTCTCAAAACCGACGGCTCCTTTCTTAAAGGATATTTTTACTGTTTTCGAAGCAACAAATCCATGCCGAAAATGTAACACATCTCCTTCGCCAGTCAAGAGATAGGACACATATAAATTTTAAAAATTATAGCCTGGAGGGGTGAACGGGCGCGGGTATTTCGTGGCTTTGAGTGGACAACTTTAAGCGGCAGATTCTATCAAGTTTGATCAATAGAGAGCTTTCATTGAGGCACAGGGCTGAAAGATATAGATAGATCGAAAACGCTTTAAACTGCAGTCTGTTGCCTGTGGCCTGAATTACGCCGACTGCGCTTGCGCCCAATGCGCAGCGCAAGCACTGCGGCGCGTGGATTAGGGGAATCCATTATGCCGACTGCGCTTGCGCCCAACGCGCAAGCACTGCGGCGCGTGGATTAGGGAAATCCATTACGCCGACTGCGCTTGCGCCCAACGCGCAAGCACTGCGGCGCGTGGATTAGGGAAATCCATTACGCCGACTGGGCGACGGCTTGGGCAGCTTCGAATGAGGCGCTGATGATCTCGGCAACGTACATGAACTGGGTGATCCCGGAGAGACGTTTTTCTTCGCCCGCGATCACAACGCCCAACTCCTTTGAGCCCGCCAAAAGTTGCGCATAGATCTTCTTATCCAGAGTCTGATGACCCAGGATCTGCTTCACCGTATTTCTCGGCACTCTCTTGGCCGCAAGGATCTTCAGGGCATCATCCGAAGAAGCCTCCGCTTTCTTCAACCCCATCTTAGCCAGAGAAACCTGAACCAAATCAATTTGTGCGGCCGGGACATCCGAGATCACGATGTTGGTATCTGCGTCGACTTTGCCAGCGAGATCCATGATGACCGCCTCATCAAAACCCTTAATGATCAAGAGCTGGGGCTCACCCACCGTAGGCACCACGATCGCCGGCAATCCGTTTGCCCTGCGAGCACTATTGAGAGCTTCCATCACACGCGCATCCTTCGAAAAATTCAGAATATTGTCTAGCAGAAGATCTTCGATCCCCAGGACTTGAGCCTTCGAAAAGATCGACGCGATCTCTGTGTCCATTTTCACGGTCTGAATAGATTTAAGCGCCGCTGTCAAACCCGCCGGTGCTTCCGCCTTTTTCTCAGCAATCCGCTTAAGCTCTTCTTCCATGGCCGTATCGATTTCCGCGGCGGGAGTCTTGACTTCAGAGCGGAGCTCCACAGGCGTTTCGCTGACGGCCACGGCTTTCACTGTATTAAGCGCAGTCTTCGTGGACTCAACCACAGCCCGTTTCTCTTCGCCGGTCGCTTGGGCTTGGGCATATCGCATTAAACCTTCTGAAAGCGTTTTGAACACTTCAGGCGTGACTCCGGCAATGCGGAGCGCTTCAGCAACCTCCTCTTCGCGGATTTCTTTTTTCCCATCCGAAGAGATCCTTCCGAGCATGATCTCCGCGAAACCTGCATTCCCGGGGAAAAACTCCGGGCGCACACGCGAACGCGGTTCGATATACATCGTCCAGGACCGGTTCGCCGATCCCGGCCGGATAAAAAGAGTGGAAGGTATATCCAATTCCAGCAAGAAGTCTGAAACGAGCGACGCATACGCGGCAAGGCTCTCGAGCGAAGGAGCCTTCACAATGAACGTCGGCTCCGCATCACCCCAAAGTTCCCCGACCGACGCCCCAGTCTCCGAAGAAGCAACGATCGTCTTCGCGACCGGCCTTCTTTCGACACGGGCCCGTTTCACAAAACCACCCGGTAAGTGCTGGGAATTGATCGATGCCGAGGCCGCTTTCCCCACGTTCATTCCAAGGAACGCATCTTCATCCCCGATCTGCTCAAGTGCCTTAAGCGCGATCAAGAGTGACGCCTGATCCATCGTCTGATTGTGATGCGAAGCAGGATCGATCACGACCATAAAATGATTCGGGTAAACCGGCGCATAATTACGCTGGATAAAAACAGGAACACCCTCGATCTTTATTTGTTTGAGGGTCTGCTCCGGATGGCGCTGAATGATCTTCCCAAAGGTCAAGGCATCGCTGCTGAACGGGACTTCAAATGGAAGATTGACCGGAGTCGAATCAAAAGGCGGCTTAGCGCGTTCTCTTTCGATCGTCTGTTTTTTCTCGAGCACGATAAGCTCAAATCCCTCCCGGCCGGGAAGAATGCTCGCCGGGGGCAGAAGGTATTTATCCGTCCCGACACCTTTCAGCCAAAGCTTCTTGATCTCATCCGCGAGAGGTTTTCGGACCTCAGAACGCTCGACCAGCGTCCCGGTCTGCAATCTTTGGACGGAGTCCGCGATCTCTTGCGGGATTTCGACGGATCCGTTATCTTTCAATTTTTGAATGAACCCAAGCGCGCGTTCAACCGTCCGGGCCAACTCCGCGTCGCTCATCTTAGAAAAATCCGGCAAAGCCGGCGCATGACCATAGAGACGGGGATCCTTGATCTCCGGGAATTTCGCCTTCACTTCTCCCCTTGCTTCTCTCAGATTCAAGGGAGCATCCATAAAAATAATACTTTGCTGTTTTGAGAATGGGACGCCTGTCTCCGTGATGATATCCGTCTCCGGAACCCCAAGCGCCGCCAGGATATCTTTAAAAACCTGCACTTCAGACTTTGTTCCGAGTTTCCAGCTCAAAAGAAACTTTTGCGCTTGCGTATAAGGAATCCCGGCTGCCACCAGGAACGCGATGGAGGCCTCCATCTTTTCAGGGTCAAAGTTAACAGCCGCCGCTCCGATGCTGGGCGCTACCACCACCGCTTTGGCCATGCCCGAGAGATAAAGCTTGGCCGCTAAAATAGACACTCTCACATCCTCGTTTGCAAAGACCACCAACAGTTTTGTTTTTTCAACCAAGGCATTCCGCTTCGCAAGAAACTCTGCGACCGTCCGGACTTCCTTCTCCACCGATTCCCGCGTCTCCGCCCGTATTTCAGAACGTTGCTGGATGAGAGTAAACGTTTCTGCCAGCTTATCCGCAAACGGATCATCGCTTTGGCGATAATCTCGGCGCAATTTTTCCAACGCACTATCCCATGCGCTCTGCTCAGCTCGCAGATTTTTTATTTGCCTCATCGAATGTTCCCGATCGGCCGGATTCGTGCTCCGGGTTTGTCCATAAAGAACCTCGATAGTCCGCGTACGATCCACCACGTTTGCAGCTACAGCCCTCGGGTCCGCGATTATCTTTGCTTTTAATTGCTCAGCCAATGTCTCAATCGCGGCGGCACTAACCTCCGCCTTGGGGACATTAGCATCCGAGCTCTTCTTGATTTGCTGCGGGTAAAAAACCTCTAATAATCTCCGGTTCAAGTTCCTTAATTCCGCCCCAGTTGACATGGCAGCTGAGTTTCTTGCTTTTTCCAAAAGAGCTTGTTCGTCAGGATTGAGTTTTTTGCGGACCGACACATTATCAAAAACCGCATCATAATCAGCTTTACTCATCCTGATCGAAAGAGTCCGATTGAGCGCATCCAGCCATTCTTTTTTTGCTTTCTTCAGCTCGTCTTCTGCCCTCTTAATCTCATCCTTGACCATCTTGCGCTCTTCTTTCGAAAGGACTTTTCCTGTGACAGCTTTTTTAGTCTCAAGGTTTTCCTTTGCTTTATCCAGCCCTTTTCTTGCAGCATCCAGTGTCGTCTGATCCCATCCCAAAGATAACCCATCCGGCAACCCTGTCCCCTTCAGGGAATTAGAATTAATATCTCCTTTAAAATCGCCCGCAGAAAACTCGAACGATTTCCCGCTTGTTGAGTCTGCGTTTGTCTTGGCCCAAAGACGCGTCTGCGTCGGAAAAGCGCCGGTATCATCTTCGTTGGTTTCTTCAATCTTCGTTCCGTCTGCATTTAATTTAAAAACAAATTTCGGTGGTACGTTTGCGAATTTGGACTCGATCTTCCCGCCCAAGGCAGGAGCGTACTTTGTCAACCATCTGTAAAGCCTCGTTGACTGCGGCAAATTCTCATTCTTGGCAGAAGCCACTTCATCGTTATAGTACGCCTGAAAAAAGCTGTCCAAGTGACGAGGCAAGGCACTCAAGAGAAGGATAAGACCGGCCAACGCAAACGCCGTAACAGCCGGGATCACGAAAAGCGGCGGCAAGGCAAAGAAAAACTGGACAGCACCAACACCTGATGCGGCATAAAACGCCAAGATAACGATCATCGTGATCATTCCGGCGATCCCGAAATAAAAACCGGCATGAAACAAACGATTCGCTGTCTTCATCGATTCTTCAGCAATCCCTTTGGACCAGAGCGCAACATCCTCCACATTTCGTCCAATCTGCTTCAGCGCATCTTCCCGCAGCGAGGGACGAGCCGATTTAACTAACAGCCAAAGGGAATAAAGCACGCCTCTCATGATGATCACCCTCACAGTGCCCCCGAGAAGCTTCAACGACGTTACAAGCGCATCCCCCAACACTTGAAAAAATCCCACGGCACTCCGCCCGCCAAGCCTCGCTAAAAAGCTCCTGGCCGGCCGGATTTTCTGGGGATAAACAGCTTCTAATATTCGCCTATTCAATTGTTCCAATTCCGTTTCAGTCATTTCATCAACCGGAATCTTCAGCGCCTTCGCCAGCAGAGCCCTGACCTCCTTATCGAAACCTTTCAGTAGTAAGGAATTCTCCTGAACCGCCTGATAATCCTCGCTGAGCATCCTGACTTTCAGGATCGGGTTGAGCGCTTCGGCCCATCCTTTTTTATAATTTTTCAACTCATCCTTAGCTTTCTTCAGATCTTGTTCTGACTTTTCCAGTTCTTGTTGTGACTTTTCCAGTTCTTTTTTTGACTTTTCTAGAACCGCTTCCGCCTTCACCCATTCTTCTTCGGTAGCAGTTTTTATACTTTCAAGCTTCGCCTTTGCCTCGTCGAGCTGTTTTCTTTTCCCGTCAATTTCTTTTTTGATCTGACCTGGAGCCGTGATGCTCTTTGATAGAATTTTTGGAAAAATGACACCCAACAGCTTTCTGTTCAAGCGAATTAACTCCTCTTCCGTCATAGTCGCATCGGGATCCGCATCCAAAGCCTTTGTGAGGAGAGCCCGAGTCTCAGGATCAAGCTTGCTGAATAGGGCGGCATTGGCCTGAACATTCCGGTAAGCTCCAATAGGCATCCGGACCCTCAGAACCTCGTTTATTGCGGAATCCCATTCCACTTTAGTGACAAAACTTCCTTTAGCCCGTACTGCGTTGAGGCCATCCTTGTCGCGATGTTCTCCATGGTCCCATCCATCCGCCAAAACAGCCTTTACAGAATCATACGCAGGAACAATTGTGGAGCCTTCTGTAATTTCCATGATTTTCTCCAAAATCGCTTTACGCTTATTCTCTACAGAAGCAAGTGCGCCCTGGTCCCATCCCGCAGACAACCCTCCGGGCAACCCCGTCCCCGTCAAGGAATTAGAATCAAAATCCCCTTCGAGATCATCTGTGGAAAATTTTAAAGATCCAAGAAACGAATGCCTGAATGAAGAACGTCCACTTTTTTCGGCATCTTCGACGCGTTTCACATCGATGATCTCCGAACCGGAAAGCTCCTTAGAAATGACATTAACCACATGAATAAAACGCCATTTAACTCTCACCCAACGCTTCCCCTTCGCATCAAAGTTGGGGTAATTCGGCGGCAAAGGGAACTGGTCGAGCCACGACACCCAGGGCGCGAATGACCATGACCAAAGGAAGGGCGCTCCGAACAAAAAGATATAGAAGTTAGTATGAGTAAAAACGCCCAAAGCAACGGCGGCGACCGCCGCGATAAGCGAAGCGATATAAAACTGGTAAGATTCAAGCAGCGTCTTCTTTTTACCGCCTCCCTGTGAGAAGGTGGTCCACGGCAGCTGTTGATTCCTTAGAGCCACTTCCAGCATCCGCGTGAATTTGAATGCGTAACGAACATAGGCATAGCTGATCCAAAACGCCATCAACCCGGGAAGAGACATTTTTACAACGGCCAAGACCTTGGCGGCCAGCGGAACTGCCGTCAGTTTGGACGTAATCACAAAATTAACAAAGCTCAGTTTTGCCAGTCCGGCTACGGCAAGACTGGCCAGCGTGGGCAACCCGAACATGGGCAACACGATAAATGAAAGCGGGACAAGAACGATCCCCAAGCGCAAGGTCCAGATGAGCCACTGCCCGATGGTCGCTCCGGTCGACATGAACCACGCACGACCCGTATCCTGGTGACCTACCATAAAAAGCTTCCACGAATTTTCCCAGAAGGTAAACCGCAGATGCAGAAAGACATCTGACAATCCCGTAGTGGTCGTTTTAATAAAGCCGGAAAATTTATTCCAGTACATCCCGGAAAGGCTGCCAAAGAACACCGGAAAAACAAGCACCTGATACATCACCGCGATAAAAATAAGCGACAGTGCAGACATTGGCAACTGCACAACTCCGGACGAAACAATCAAGACAAAAAATAAAATTGAGCCCAAAACCACTAACGGAGCCAAAACAAAATAGTAGATTTTTCCATTCATTTGATTCGCGATCGAACCTTTTTCAATGTTAAGAAGTTTTTTAAGAAACGGCGGAATCCAAGACGAAAGCTTGTTCCCCACCTTTTCGTTCTCAAGAAGCAGTGTAAACGAATAGGAAAACAAGATCACACCTGCTTGAACTCCGAAAAAACCCGCCCATGCCGGAGAGAGGATGATTGCCAATAACGTAGACAGCGCGGTGAGAATGAGCGGCATTGCTGCGCGGCTCCAACCCTGGAGAGGCTTCCTTGTAGATGCGTGGCTAGCCTGCTCACCTTTTCGCTGAATAAATCCGATGATCAAAAGTGCTGCTAATATCCCGACAATAATCCCTACGGTCAGCGGGCTCAGAATCCCGGGTACGATCATCCACTCTGCCACTTTGTGAAACCCGAGAGAATAAATGTTTGAAAGACCTGAAAAAGACGGGTCGATGAAGAAGCGCTTGATGATCCAGAATCCGAAGATCACAGGCTCCAGGTACCCCGCGAGGGCCACAAGATTCATCCACCGTGCACCCATCGGCGTTCCTGCCGCAAAGATCTCATCCCCGCGCATCATATCGCCTTGCCCCCAACGGACAAAGCCACGTCCGACGGCCGCAAAAAAAGTGTCCGTGGAAGGCTCGGTGATCGCTGCATTAGTGACATACACGGCTCCGGCCGTATCTCCCTCGCGGTAGTCATGGCTCAGCTGCTTGAACTTGACGAGTCCGTAGGAACCTCCCGTTGCGCAGGAGAAAAACAGCGCAGCAAAAACCGCGGCATTCATAGATCCAAAAAGCCAAAAAGCCAGCGGCAAGATTACCACTTGCCCCAAGGTCATCCAAATCATGAACCCGACCGCAAAACCAGCCAAAAGGCCGGCGGTGGGGGCCCACCAACGCGTCGGGCTATTCCGACGATCCCCGTGTCCGTAGACCACCGTAAGATTCATCAGCGCTTTACCGGTAAAATTTCCGCGGCCGCGGATTAGCTGAAGCGCATACGCATAAAAAATGCCGAGCTCTCCGAAGAAATCGTTCGTGGATGAATAACCCGTTCTTTCTTTCGGGTCCGTAACAATCTTGGTTCGCGGGACAATGATCCCCGCCCAGTTGTACTTGTTCGTCGCCACTTCGATCAGTTTCCGGGTCGGGAAAAGAAGCGAAGGGTCCTCTGTCGCGTACTTGGGACGATCCGGAGGGTCCCCCAAAACATTCTTATCATCCGCCGAGAACATATAGGCGCTGCCATCCGGGTTCAGCTCAAATTGCTGGACCATTTCCATGCGCTCTGGGTTGACCTGTTTGCGCAAAAGCTTACGGAGCCATGCCGCCGGTCGGGAATATTCTTCGCGAACAGGCATGAGTTTCATCCCGACTTTGCGCTTCATTCTCAATAAATGGTCAGGGTCCATTCCAAAAATAGAACCGGGGTCATCGTAAATCTCATCCACAAAATACCGGTCCGCCCGCCCCGTCTGTTTCATATTCGAGGGACGCAACCATCCGATCGCTCTGAGAAACTTCGCCCCACGGCTGTTCGTCTCGTAAAAGAACGTCCCATCGGCTGTCTGCGACTGCGCCAGTAAATTGATCAAGTAACGTCCCGCGATGAGCCCGATCCAAGCCATCCCCAAGCTGATCAACACAGCGGGCGCTGTGCCGAGAACAACCCCTTCCAGGAGCATGGTGACCACAGGAATAAGTCCAAAGAAAGTTCCCACGCCAAAGAGAATTCCTACAACGCCGATCCAAGCATGCGCCGCCCGATCATTGACTCGCCCGAAATGCCGGTTCATCGGGACCGCCTGACCTTTTTCCACAACAGGAGCTCCATTCTGCCCGTTCACATAATCCAGAAAGGCGAGAATGTAGCCTTGTTTCTTTTCCAGAATCACATCGGAAAGAGGCATCCAATAAATAAGCTGTCGGCCTATCCTGGTTTTCTGGTCTGTTGAATCCGCCTTATAAAAATCGCTCCCAAACCGGCTCTGTCCGATGGTCACAAGCTGGCGTCTGGCATAATCAAGCGCATCACTGACAAATCTGAATGTCTTTTCGTTGTCCTTCCAGCCTTTCTTGTCGTTATAGTCCTTCAGCCAAGCTTCGTCGTCCTGCGAGATCCGACCATTGTTCTTTTTGCTCTTTTCCAGCACCTCGACCCGAGTTTTAGCTTCAGGACTACTCAGAAGGGCATCGATATTGGCCGAGTCTTGCCGGTATTTCCTCGCCTTATCGATCATGGCGCCTTCTTTTTCAGTCACGACCGCAAGTGTCGTGTTCCCTCTCGGGTCCAGATTATTCGCGGCCGAACGGATAATATTCCGGAGAAAATAATAATCCGCGAACGCTTTCGCAAGAACCAAGTCATCACCATTGTCATCCTTCATCCACTCCCATTTGAAGCTGTCATTCGCGCCCGTCCACACTTCCTTGATCCGGCGCTGGAATTCCGCCTCCGCATAATCCAAACTCCAGTCGTTCTTAAAAGCTTCCCCAAAGAACTCATAGAGCTGCGCCGCATGAGCCTTCTGCTTCTTTTCCAAAAGCTCTTTTTTTTCTTTTTCTGGAAGGCTCTCCTCTTCCTGATTTAAAAGTTTTTTACTTCCGCAACCCGGTAAATTCATAAGATTGAAACGGAAGTAGGCGTGAGCCACTTTATGGCCCTTGGCGATCGCAAAAATGTTTTGCCCTTCAGGGCTTCTGAGTGAAACGATCCGGTTGTTCTCGCCTTTCATGAATATTTCTTTCGCATCACCCGCCTCGCGAGTGATCGGCTCAGTATTAAAAACAGGCAAGGGATTCGTCGCGCGCGCCGCCAAAGCCGCCTGCCGGGCCGTTTCGGCTCCGACACCAGTCAGGATCACATTGTTTTTGACAAAGATTTCTTCATTCTTATCCATATCCCAATAGCGTTCGTAGACTTTATTGAATTGTTGCGGATAAAAAGCCTCTAGCAATCGTCTATTGAGACGCGTTAATTCCTCAACGTTCTTCACATTGGCTGCAGCATTTTTCGCTTTTTTCAAAAGGGCCTGTTCGTCATCACTGAGACTGTTCAAAACCGACTCATTGGATTCAGCCGCCGCATAATCCGCACTCCTCATCCGGCCTTTCAAAACCTCGTTGAGCGCTGTAGCCCATTCTTCTTTGGTAGCCGAGCTTCCTTTAGCTCGTACCGTATCGAGACCTACTTTACCCCCAGCTTCTCCATGGTCCCACCCATCAGCCAGGCCATTACCCTTCAACGAATTGGCATCAAAATCTCCTTTAAAATCACGGACAGAAAACTCGAAGGATTTTTTCTCTTTAAGGACAGGAGTGAATTTGTCGGCCTCGGGACGTTCGACCGCATCGCGGCTCGATCGCGACCCGCCCATTTTCGCCCGAATGTGATGGACTTGAGTTGACAAAAATGCCGTCAAGCGGTGGGCGAGGCCGAGGCCAAGAAAAAAATCCCATGCCAATTCGAAAGCGGCTCCCATCATCGAAGTGTTGGACAGATCCATCACCCCGAATACCGCGTACACAAAGAGCCCTGCGATCGCAAAGTGAAGAAACATATAAAACCATCCGCGCGCAGTCATCGAACCCGGCCCTTTATTGAAAGACTCGGGAATGCGCGGTTTGGTAACACCAGCGGCTTGCAGTTCGGACTCGATCCGGACTTCGGAACGCTTCTGTTCCACCTCAACAGGCGGGGTCCGGACTTCCGAACGAACTTGTCCAGTTTTCTCCCGGCGATTCGTCCGGATCAATTCCGGCCTGTCGGCTCCGGTACGCGATCGATCGACCGCCTGCGCTTTACGGCGCCGCAGATCCAATGCGGCACCCGCAATAACCAGAAATGCCACTACCGCCATGATCCCGATGAAAATGAGACTGAATCCCGATTGAATTCCGGTTTTGATCCTTTCCGGAGACGACAGGAAAAGTTCGTAGGCTTTTGGCGTCAGGGGTTTCCCCGATTCGTCCTTCGCCATTTTTTCTTTTACTTGAGGATTGTTTTTCAGAACGAAATTATTGAAAAAGAGGTCCTGCGAATCATTGGCTAACTCCGTATCCTGGGATTCATAGAAAGCGTCACGATTTTTCGCCTCCTCCTCCGTAAGGAGTTCCAAGCCGCGCGGTTCAAGTATCCCGGCGTGACTCAACGACACCGACCGCCCCACCTCAATCACCCGCAAAATTCTTTCTAATGGCATCGAAATCTTTTGCTCTTCAAAAACTTTTCGGAAATCATGAATATCTGAAAAGATCTGGCGAACTTTTTCACGGCTAATCTCGCCGCGCTTTAACGCCTTCTCCCATTTCATGAGATCTTCATCAGCCATCGGCACCGCCGCCGTGTTAATTTCTTGTCTCAGAAAATCAGCGTCGGTCAGTTCTTTTTCTTTGTCCGTAAATACAACAGCTTTCGGAGGATTCATCGAGATATCCAGATATCGCCGTAGAACAGCTTCTTCGGCCTTAAGAAAGCGAACTCCTTCGCCGTTCGAACGGACGTTCATAACCCCGGCCATCAAGTCGTCGACCACAGGCCGGACCTGCCAGCCAACGACGAACATCCGCATCAACACCTTGGTGTCATTGATCACCGCATTCGAAACTTCCGGGTCCATTTTAGCTAATTCGTCCCGACGCTTCTTAGAAATCAAGGAAGTCCAAGGAGCTTTCATGCTGTAAAAATGATTCTGCTCCAAGAGATAATCTACAAAAGCCTCCCTATTCGGCCTTCTGTCCTTCTCATCCTGTTTTTCCCAATCCTTACCGTAAAGAGCAACTCTTTCTTCGTTCGTAATCAGTTCGCGTTTGGCCGGACGGGTCAGAAGCCTCAATTCAATAATGCGGTTCATTTGGTCGTCGTTTTTGTCAATTGATTTGTCAAAAACGATCTGTCTTTCAAACCATTCACTGCGCATGGCATTCTTTATTTTTCTTGAAAAATCGAAAAGCCCTGCTGCAGTCACGCGAACATTCTCGGGAGACATCCCCGCATTCTTTTGTTCGATCTCTTTCATCAAAAATTCCAAATATGAGTAAAGGTTCGTATCCACCGAACCCTGAGAGCCAGGATATTCCAGCAACAGATTCCTGGAAAACTTCCAGATCATCGCGTTGAACAACGCTCGCGATTTTTCTCCTTCCATACCAGCTGACAAAGCATACAAACGTTTGGGGTCTAAAGAATCCACATTTGCAATTTTACTCGGTCCTATTAATGAAAATGCTACTTGGGGAAGCAGGTGCCCCTGGTAGTAATTGCCTTTCATGCTTCGCAACATCGTGATGTAGCCGCTCATTTCATCAAAGGTCAGAAGACGCCCCATGTTCGACTTCGCGACTTCCTTTTTGAATTTCGGGTCCATAAGATCCGCATATTCCTTTGGAATGCTATCGATATCGCCTTTTGCAAGCGCCAGAAATACTCGCCCGAACTTAAAATACTCTTCCAATTCTGCGGTCTTAACCTTAGGATTAGACACTACACTGTCGATATCCGCAGGCGTAACTTCGAATCCAAAACTCGCCAGATATGTATCCGAAAGCTCCCAGCTCTTCCGAGCTCTTTCAATCATCTCTTTGTATTTTTTAAACGTGGGAGGAGCGCTCATATCCTTGCGACTCTTCGCCATATCAATGTATTTAATCCAATAACTCGCAACTCCCAATTGGCCCTGTTTGGCAATGACGTAATAAAGCATCTGCTGTTTTCCCGGATCCTCCAGGGCCAACGCAATGTCCGGTTCGTTCAGCGAAAGAGACTGCTTCAAATATTTCAACTGCTGCTGGACTTCCGGCCAGAGCATTTGCCGAAATGAGGGATACCCATTGCTCGGCCTGAGCCCTTTTTCAAAGTAGTCGTTGATGATCCGCCTGCTTTCCGCGCCCTGCATCGCGGCAGGATCCTTAATCCCAAGGTCATTCAACAAAAGCACAAGCCCTGCAACTTCCCCTTCCACCAGTGCTAACGGAAAATTTTCGTCTGATTCCTTTTTCAATAGTTTTTGGACACGAGAGTCTTTTGTCTCCTCCCCGTAGCGCATTCTTGGAAGAAAATCAAAAACCTCTCTCTCAATGTCCCAAAAACTTTTTGCGGGTTTCCCAGGCTCAAGAGACGCCGTATGGACCTCTTCATAGATCGCTTGCATCCACAATTGAAGCGCCTTTAATGATCCGCGCCCATACCTCTCTTTTAAAAGTTTCAAAACCGCCGCTCGTTCAGCGTAGAGGGTCTCAAAATTGTCGGGAAGTGTCCGCGCAACGGCAGTAAGCCTGCCGACCAGGTCGTTGTAATCCCTGATCTTTCCGTTGTAATCTTTGACAGCCTTTTTGTAGGCCTCGACTTTGTCAGCCGGTGGAACCTGACCTTTTTCAACAGCAATCTCGCGGGAAAGGCTCTGGATCTCGTCAGAAAGTCCCGTGATCGCATCCGAAAGCTCTCTGAGAATCGATTGGAGATCACCCTCTTTTCCGAGCTCTTGCAAGTATTCCGCGTAAGAGGAAGAAGGCGAAAAAATATAAGAAGGCGTCCCTATAAGAGAAACAGGCGAACCTGTGAGTCTCAAAATGTTTTCATATTTAGTCCGCATCTGCTCCGGCGTTTCTTTAGGTTTATCCTTATCATTCGCCTGGGCCACTTCGTTGAGAAGAAAACCAAGAAACGCGCCGTCTCCTGACCGAAGATCTGCAGGAACGCCGGGATGCATCACCGTAAAAACCTGGCCCATTTTATCCCAAATGTCTCGGGTCTCGGGAGCGTCGCGAAGATCGGTTAGCAGCTTGATCCGTCGAATGTATTCGTCACGCCGTTCTTCTTTCGTGGATTCGATCTTCTTTTCTTTGTCTTTAAATTTCCAGCGCTCATAGTCGATCTTTTCATCGAGCTCGCTTCGGGTCAGATCCCCGCCTGCCGCGTATTTCTCAGCCGCGCGCTGGCCTTTTTCGTGCCCCGTGATCATCTGAACAAATTGCGCGTGGGCCATGAGGATCCCCATATCCCGACCATCCGGGGACCAAATATCGAGTTTTCCATAAAGCTTTTCGAGAGGCTCCACAAGATCACCGGCAATACTGATGAGTTCTTCGATGCGCGTAACCCTTTCGTCCAAAGGCATACTCACCCATTTTTGCCGGGCTTCCTGATTGTCAATATGAACACCGGCAAGAATGATGTTCTCGTACCCACCGGCAACTCCCCCGGTCAGCGCCTTTTCGACACTCGCATAAACTGTGTCATAAAGAACATCCTCGGGACCCTCAGGCTCTCCCTGGCGGGGTTTCCTGTCTCGCAGGAAAGAGGCTCCCGGCTGACGCCGGACATCCACCTCGGCCCAGATCTTTTCGTTAAAAGCTGTCTTGACCGCCTGCCGGATACGGCTATTAACGCGTCCCATGTCCAGCTCTTGTTCCGGTGATTTCCGGTTTTTCAAGAAGCGGTCAAAATTCACTGCGGTGACTGTGGCCACATCCATCATGTGAGAATCCTGATCCGTCGTGGTTCGTTCCCCCGTATCAATGGTATGGGCCAACGCCATGGGCTTCAAACCCTCCATCAGATCTTGCGGCGGCACATCCTGGGCTTCGACCTTCACTACCAGATTATTAAAGCTGAGACCTTTCATCATGGCCCCCATCGCCTCCTGGTTCTCTTTCATCCAGGAGATCACGCTCTCAGAGGACATCCCCCGAGTGATCTTAAAACCCGTCAATTTCGCGTAAAGGGCCCATCCAGAGATGTAACTCCCGAGATCTTTCGGATCATTCGCGAGAAGTTTATGCGGTTCAAGGTTTGGATTACTGGAACGATAGATCTCCACAAAATCACGCACCGTCGGCAAAGAAGCCACCAGCTCCTGAATCCACTGGTCTCTATCCTTTTTCCGAGCTTCAGCGCTCTTGTCGGCTTTGTCGCTCCTGTCGTATAGGTCACTTTTGTATTTTGCGAAAAATTCCGGATCTTTATCGAGCTTATCTCCAAAGCGGGCAAAGAAATTCAAAAACCCGATCAACTTCAAATTCACATTGTATTTTTGAAGCAGCTGGCTGTCCGTAAAAAGCATCGGCGAGGGCAATTCGATCTGGCGCCCCCACAATGCCAGCAACGGTCCGGCCGGATCCTCTTTTTTTTCTGTCACATCTTTCTTTTTATCTTTTTCCTGCGATTCTTTATCATTTTTGAAAAATTCCGGAATGAACCCATCGCCGAGCCCTTCCGAGAGACTGATGATATGCTCCACCCAATCAGGGCGTTGCACCATAAGGCGTTGGCCGTAACGGCCAAGGATATTGGCAAGAAGGACCCGGATTTTCTTCATTTCGTCGATTTCAGCCGTCTTTTCACGAAGCTCTTTCTCAAACCCTCTCAGGCTCTCTTCGGCCTTGGAAAATTCTCCGCGTTTCTGTTCCTGATCCTTTTTCAACTCCTCCGCTTTTTTCAATTCCGCGGCATCCATTTTCGTCCGGATCCAGGATTCGGGAACCAGCTTCAGGACCCAAGCCCAACGGATCCTGATCCCCAGGAACTTGACAAAAGGTCTTGAATGGTCTGTCACATAGTTCTGATAGGCTGTTGTTGCCTCATTCGCTACCGCTTTCGCCGTCTGCACGATTTTTTTCTGCGCCTCGATCTTCGCCGGGATCTTCTTCACTTCAAGCGCAAGCTCTTCCGGCAGCGTCCGGTGAAAGATCTTTGTCATCACCTCGCCGGCCTTCGTCTCAGAATCCTTGCCATAAGAAAGCGACTTGTTCGACACAACTTCCGGCGACTCCACGTTCCCGTACGGCACGTCTTTTGACATGACGCTTGCGATCGCTGCCGTCAGGGCATCCGCTTCTTTTTTCGCTATTTCTTCCGGCGTAGCCGGTGCCGGCGTGGAAGGCCCGGGCACTTCTGTAACAGGACCGGTTTGTTTCACGGGCACCTTGAAGAGATCCAAGATGTGGATCAATTTAGCCGAAGAACGGTAATAGTCCACCCTCGCGGCCGACGCCGACTTAACAGCGGCCGCCCACTGGTCCAGAGAACTTGAGTAGTCTCCGCTCACGGTATTCTGCTCATTCATGGCTTTTTCGCGGGATTTCAATTCCGTCGGAGAAGCCACCTTGGCCGCACGCTCCCGCTCTCTCAGAATATCCCGGTTGGTGTTATATTCGACTTTTACAGCTTCGAAGTCGGACTTGACCTGGCGCATGACTTCGTCCACGGCTTCTTTCTGGATCTGGACATTTTTTCTTGCGATGCCTCTCCGGCTTTGCTTCCCGTATCCCCAAAGCGGAACCGATAACCCCGCAACCGACTTTGTCCCGTCCAGATTGTCCGCCTCACCAACTTCGTACCAGGCGTTGAAACCCTCCAAAAGAGTTTTGCGCGCGTTTTTCTCGGCTTCGTCAAAAAGCTTGGTGACATAATTGACATCAGGATGTTTTTTGAGCTGATCTTCCGTCAGGGCCTCCAACGCTCCCGTTTCGATCTCTTGCCCGGCCGCGAACCGCTTTGTTTCGATCCGGAATGAAAACCCTTTTTGGACATTATTCAGATCCTCGCGGGCCGCGATCCAGCGTTGAAGAAGTTCCGCCGCCTCACGATTCAAACGCCCGATCTGCTCAAGCGCGATATCCCGGTCTTTTGCGGTGAATTCGTCGTACGCCTGGAGCCGGGTCACAATGTTGAGGAATTGCTCCCGTTCCGGTCCGAGTCGAGGAAGAATCGCCTGGATCTCTTCTTCCGTTTGAGCGCAAACGGAGGCCTTCTGAAGAAGCTCCTGGGCGGCAGCTTCCTGGACTTTGTCTTTCTTCGCCTGAGAACGGTCGGCGATCACGTTCCTTACTTTTTGCGATAACGCCATAAAGATCTCGCCCAGATCAAACGAGAACATGAGCGTCCGGTCCGGCTTGTAGTTTTTGCCATAGATCCCGGTATTCAACAGCCGGCTCACGGGGGTTTTGCTTGCCACATACGGGAGGTACCTTCCCTTCTCCGCAAGTTGCGTTTCCAGCTCTTCGATCCGGCTTTCGAGGGTTTCCGACTTCAGCGCCTTAGCGCCTTCCAGAGAACTAACCTCCCGTACGGGAGACTGTCCAATTCCTTTCCCTGCCGTGGCGCCTTCCACAGAACGAACTTTATCAAAAATAGTCTTCTCGATTTGTTGCGGGTAAACGGCCTCTAATAATTTTCTGTTCAGACGCTCCAATTCTGTTTCAGTTATGTGAGGTTTTGGATCCAGCTTTTGTTTTATTAATTCCGCTTCTGCTTCTGTCGTCACGACCGTTTTGGGGTCCAGCACCTTCGCTAGTAATCCCTGGATCTCGCTGTCGAGATTTTTCAGGATCAAGGGATTTTGCTGAAGGCCCTGATAATCCGCAACACGCATCTTGGCTTTTAGGATCTGGTTGAGTTCCCCCACCCACTCTTCTTTAGTGACAGCAACTCCGATCCCAAGCCTCGTCCTTATCGCGTCAAGCTTCCCTTGGTCCCATCCATCCGCTAACCCGTTCCCCTTCAAGGCATTGGCGTCAAAATCTCCCTTCAAATCACCCGCGAGAAATTTAACCGAGCCTTGCCGAACTTCCCCTTCGATTATGGGACGCGGATTAAGTTCCTGATCCAACGTCTTCTGATCCGGGCCCCCGAGCAGGCGAATGCGGAACGCGATCGCGTCTTTTACGTTCTTCGTGTAATTCATACGTTCTGTCAGAATTTGCCGGTCCTCTTCAAAGCCCTGTGCGATCGTCTGGTTATTGTCCATCGCCTGCTGAAATCTTTTTAAGGGAGCTTCCTTCTCTTCCCGGGCATTGACCTCATCGATCCGCGCGCTGTAAAGCGCTTCCAACTCCGCCAAAACCATATAATCCGCTTTATATTTCTGTTTAAGGCTCAGGGGTTCATTCGTGGGTTCTTCGGCGAGAAGGATCTCCTGCATAGCACGCGTCTGAAACTCCAGCATCTTCTGCCAACGTCCCTCGGGATTCGTTCCGGAGAGGTTCGCCAGGTTACGGAAAAAATTACTCACGATCGGAATCTTCTTCTCCGGAAGCAGTTTTTGCCAACCCTTCTGAATACCGATCAGCGTGCTCCCGATAAGATATTCCGGCAATTCGCTATCCGGCGCCACACCCGCAACCACTTTTGCTCCTTTTATACCGACTCCAAAAAAAGCTCCCAAACTGAATGGCTCCCACTTTAACGTATCCCGCATCCCGATATTACGATCTGCCCATCCCAGATGGCGGGCCGCCATAAGCACCTGCGGGATACCGGAAATATCCACAAGCAGCAACCGTGCATTGTTGAAAAGGGCGTTGCCCCGTTTGGGGAAGGTCTGTGCGAAAAGACGCTCCGCCTCCAGATACATGACACTTGCCTGGGTCAGCAGATCCGGCGTCGAAGACTCCGCCGACCGTGTCCCGGAAAGGACGGCCTCGAGATTCGCCTTGACCGCCGTCAACGCGCTCACGACCCCCTCTTTTTGTGCCTTAAGTTTTTCGGGGGTCGAAACTTTGTTGACTTTTTTGATCGCCCGTTTGATCTCATCCAAAAATTTATTTATCTTTTCCCGGCCCTCTTTCGTGAGCGTCAGCTGAGCATCCAGGATCCGGGGATAAGGTTTCAGGAATTCCGAGCCTTCTTCCAGTGCGTTCAAATTGTAATCCGGAGAAAAAATAAGGGTTTCTCCGTTACTGAGTCCGATCGTCGACTTGAGCTCAAAAACGCAGACGTCATATTTCATCCGCGCTGTCTCCACATCCGCCACCCGCTGGAAGAAATTCGCCATTTCCGACATCAATTCCTGATCTTTCTTACTCGAAAGGCCTGTTCCTCCTCCCAAAAGATTTATAACATTCTCCGCCTCTTCCACGATAAACCCCTTTTTGGAAAAATCCTTTACCGCTTCGTCAAAAACCCTCATTCCTTTCGGGCTCAAAAAGCCTGCAGCACGGATCTCCTCAAGTCCTTTATTCATCTCCGTCTTCAGGTTCGCAATCTCATTCTCAAGGCTACTTACCGTCCGGCCCTTTTTGCGGAGATTCACTATCTCTTCCATCAACTTCGTTAACTTCGTTCGCGTTTCTTCTGAAAGACCTGTTTCTCGCAAAAGCTTTTTAACAGTCTCCGCCTCATTTTCGGAAAAATCCTTCACTGCTTTTTCAAGAATCTGCATTCTCTGGGGGGGTCCCGAATTTTCCGAGGAACTCAAAAGGCCCGCGTCCCGGATTTCCTTAACCCCTTCGCTCATGCGCCCTTTCAGGGCACTGATCTCGTTACGGAGACGATTCTCCTTATCCTGCAGGGACGTCCGGAGCCGCACCGCTTCACGTACCTGGTCGGCAATGCGCTGATTGTGATGGATCAACTCTATCTCGACCGTATCACGACCAACCTGGCCTGCCAGGGTTTCATCGGAAACCTGTCCTGTCAGGTGACGCATGACCGTTGGAGCATCCACCACCTGGATCCTCGGCGCCATAGAACCAAACATAAGATCCTTCCAGAATCCAAAGTTTCCTTGCCCGATCCAGGTGCTTTGATCTCCCTGGATATAATCCTGAGCATTTCCATACTGCCAAAGCTTCAGCCCCCCCAAAACTTCGAACGCAATCCACTGGACCGTCTCGTGGTCCGCGCTCATGGTGGTTCCCGTTCTTTTGAACAAATCAATCTTACTTTGCGAAAGCCCTACCAGCTCCTGAATGGATGGATTCGTAAGCGTAACGGGTTTTGCGACCGGCACCTCAACGCCGCCCTTCTCGCCCACCCACTCGTCCAGTTCCCGGACCGGAATTTCCATCTTCGCAAACGTCTTCTCCTCAGCCTGGAAGGCTTTCTTCAGATCCGCATAAGCATTCTCATACATGGCGACACGGAGCTTTGCATTCGCAAGAAGCTGCTCGAGTCCCTGCACCAGGATCTCCGCCTGGCGAACGGAATCTTGGGCGGAGATCAACGCTTTTAACGAAGCGTTACCGTCAGGGCTCAAAAACTGCCTCTCCATTTCAGCCGTCGCTTTTTTGCGGGCATCAAGATACTGCCGGGTGGCCTCCAAAACCCTCTCGAGTCTTTCCACCTTAGCGTTTATTTCGTTGTGCTTGAGCCGCACGGAACGGACGTTATCAATAAATTCATAGACCGACTTCTCATATTTCTGCTTTTCAACACCTCGCTGATGGAGATTTTTCCAGCCCCACGTGAGCTTCAAATAAATGCCGAGATCCGCCTCGGTCCCGATGTTGTAGACATTCCCGATCTTGAAAGCATCAATGATCGATTCAAGGCCGCCGCTGACCTCCGCGACATTCGAGATCCTCCTCTGCAAAATCTCCATGGAATTCTGTGAAAGACGGATCTGAAGCGAAGAATAGTCGGCGATCCCCAAACTCTTGACGGCCTTCATCATCTGATCCTCCGTGATCTTCGAAAGATCGATGGGAAGCTTTGCGTGGATATCAAGACTGGCCGCATCCCGGATTTCCTTTTCCTTTCTCCAGAGATCGCGCTTCAACTCAATGAGCTTCGCTTTTCTGTCGGAGATGGCGATGTCCAGATCTTTGATATTTTGTTCGGAAGGAACGAATCCAATGCTCGGAATGGGCTCATTATTTCTCTTGGCCCGGGCGATCTCCAAAAGCATATTCTCCGGCTTCGCCTTTTCTGCGGCAGTCCTGATTGTCTCCAGATCAGTGATCTGGCCGCCTATCTGAACAATCTCTCCCTGAATTGCGCGATATTCCGTAGTGAACCGGCCCTGTTGTTCGATCTTTTCCAGTTTCATCGACTGGAGGGTCAGATCTTCGCGCTCGAACTCTTTTTCGAGGATTCCCCGGTAATGAGTCGTCAGCGTGCTGACTAGTTCCGCCTGGGCCAGAAGAAAAACGTTTCCTTTATCACGTTCCCCAAAAAGCTCATCGGTATTGATCCCCTCAATCTTGTATTTCGCCAGACAGGAGAGAAGACTCGCATCCTTGATATTTTGCAAATCGAGTTCCCTGCCCAAAGACTGTTCGAGATTGACCTTGGTTTCCGCCAAGGCCTTCATGATCTCGGGAAGAGACGCGTTATTGAATTCCCCTTTGACCGTGTCGTAATGAGATGCCCAATAGCCCGCCACGCCCGACCACTTGGCGTAGGCGTCATTACTGACAAATTCCAGAGGATCCACGGGCGCATGGCCGACATACTTCCAGAAATCCGGGCACTTCAGGATCTGATTCAAATTATTGAGGTATTGGCCTACCGAAATACTGACATCCCCGAGATCCAGCATCTTGTCTGACACAAGATCTTTGTCCTGGATCACGGTCACTCTCGGACTCACCTTGGGACCTTCCACGCCCAACTGCCGGAGATAAACATTGCCTTCGGAGTCACTAGCCCACTTATAAGGAAAATCGATATTCTGTCCTTCAGCCATCTCCACTTTATTCTGGCTCATGTGATAAACCCGCGGATTAAAATTCCACGAGAAGTTCATCATCAGCTTGAAAATGGAGTTCCTCCACTGTACGGCCTTGAGCGCGATTTCTCTCTGTTCCTTCGCATTCTGTTGCCAGCGCAAAGCAAAATTATTTCCGAGCGTTCTGTTCAAGAGCCACAGGGCAGGATCCGCGTCCGCAAGATCCTTTTCAGCCTGATTCATTACCAGGGGTATTTCAACCGACGCTACGAGAATCCCCGAAGCAACACCCACCAGCCCGGATGTCGCACCTTCTCCGGCAGCCTTGGCAGCATCTTCTTTGATGAGTTCGGCTCTGGGAGCGGCGGGAGGGACAGCCATAGCCTTCGGCGTTTCCGCAGCTTTCACTTCAGGCGGCACAACTTTGGGAGTCACACGAAGACGCGCAGATTCCTGCTCAAGACGCGTGATCTCACCCTTAGCCTCTGCGATCTTGGCGGAAAGAGCCTCGGTCACATCACTTCCGGCGCCGTTCAGATCCCGGTTCATTTGCTGAATATCCTGCGTCAGGAAACGGATCCGGCTGTTGATCGTTTCGAGGCGGGCTTGATCGAGAGCCGCGGCGGATTTTTCTTGGGCCTCGAGTTTGTCGATCCTTTCAAGCTCGGCCTTCGCCTTGGCGTTCATGACCATTGACGGACCGGCATAGGTCCCAAGCGTCCCTGCGGTCGCCCGCAGCGCTTCTTCAGAAAATTCAACTTTCTCTTCATTTCGGCGATCGATCGGGACCGTGATGCCGCCTGGCGGGAGCGCGCCCGGAGGTAAACCACCCAGATCTGTCGGACCTGTAGGACCCCCACCACCAGGAGGAGGACCGCCGCCCGGACCACCCCCGGGACCTGTGGGACCGGTGGGTCCCGTAGGACCGGTAGGTTCCGTCGGACCCTTTTTAAAAAGAACTGCATCTTGATCGGCCGTGACTGCCACCGGCGCTTTTTCCACCACGGGAGTTGTAACAACAGCCTCAGACGCGGCAACCATCATCGAGATTCTCTGGGTAAGACTCGCTAATTCCGGAGCCGTCTTCGCCTGACGGACCGCATCCTCGAGCTGTGTCCGCCTCATATCCATCGGCGGCACTTTTGCCAGCTCCTTCAATAATTCTTTTTGCACCGTTTCGACTTGAGCGTCTGCAACGGGCGGAGCAAGCCCTGTGTGCGGTGCAGCCTCGGGTTTTTTCGCCTCAATCTGAGGGGCAACAGCAATGTTAAAAACACTGCTGAGATTTTCGACCAGCTGATCTCTCGTCTGGGTGGCATAGATACTTTGCGTTACAGAGGCTACCGGGGCAAGCATCGCTCCCGCCCCAATCGACGGAAGGGCCGCGGTAAGCGCCACACTGGACATCAGCCCCTGAACAATCTTCCTGCTGTCCGTACCCAGGAGCGTCGAAAAAACACCCTCCGGAGTTTCGCCCTTTGCCCGTAACGCCAAAACTTTTTTCCTGTAATTTAAAAAACCCGCCACAGATAGAAATCCGGCCCCGATCACCGCGAGGGTCACCCCCACCAGCGTAAGAACCGGCAAACTGCCCGCCAATCCAACAACACTCATGCTAAGCGCGCCTACCGCACTGCCACCAATGATGATCCCGCGGGCGTTCGGAGCCGCGGATTCGAGCAGTTCTCTCAGAGTAAGAGCTTTGTGCTTGCCGCCTATCGTTTGAGCTTCAACGGCCGCCAAACGCGAGGCAATATAAGGAAGAGCGAAAAAATAAAGCCCGGTTGTAATGATGAGAATGATCGATCCTACGGTCATCATCGCTGCAAATAATCCGGCCACGGAACCCACAAAGGATGCCAGGGCGAAAATCCCGGTAAAAACTACCGCAGCAGCGACCAAACCTGCCGCCTTGGCGCGCATCGATGGCTCAAGAATCTTCCCATAATCCGCCCGGAACCGTTGATGGGCACGAATGCCGATCACGCCTATTGCCGCAGCGGCGAACACCGCCGAGAGCATGCCCGGAACAAACATCACGATCAGCCCGACCGCCGTCAGGTAAGTAAGCCCGAACAATAACGAACGCATCGCGCGTTGAAAATTACTGGGCTGATCCAGGCGCGTTTCCTTGATGCTGCGGTAATTCACCGCGATAAGAAGCGCCGCTGCGACAACCCCTACCGCAGCCATGGCGACCACCAGGGGGATCAGAAACGAAGCCGTCGCGGGAAACGCGAGCACGGCGATCGAAGCGAGCAGCGCACTCAAGGGCATCATCGAACTAAGCATGGTCAGCACAGAAACCGGAATGGACACCACCGCCCCAAGGCGCTCGGACCAGGTTGCAGTCCCTCTGAAAAACAGGGCCATATTCCTGGATCCTTTATAATTCTGAGAAAATTTCTTCACATAGGTCTGCGCTAAAGTAAATCCGAGAACTATAAGTCCTATCGCGGCAACCACCCAAACCGCTGCAGGGACGCTCTGGAACACGTTCGTCGAAAGCGTTTGCAAAAATTCCAGTTTTGAGGTCATATCGCCGACGGCACCCCCTGCCGCCAATTTCTGAATAAAACTCGCTCCTTGCATCACAAAACTGATCACCCACACCGAACCGGCCAGAAGAGCTCCGCCGAATAAATATCCGGATGCTTTCCTCTTTAAGGTATCGAGTTTCACGCCAAAGGCTTTTGCTGTGGCGGTGGGCGTCCAGTCTTTCGGGGCATTCCGGGCGATCGAAACATTAATGAACTCGAGGGCGTTCCTGTAGGCCGCAAGCGATATATCTCTGAACTTGACGTACGGATCCTGTTGCGCGGCGACCCCTTTCCAATCTTCCTGCATCTCCTGGGAAAGATCATGTTTCACTTTGCCGGCGATATCAAGGTATTGGGAAAAACCCCGGTCGATCAACTCGAGGATTCCTTTCCTGAAAGCTTCTTCTCTCCCCTTGCTGACGCGCCGGGCGAGATCGACGATCCCGGGAATAGCTGCATTGAGAACGACATCATCGAAACGGCCGGCCAACACCGCCTCCCGGATTTTTTGGAACGCGGCTTTGCGATCTTCCATTTCTTTTTCGAAGGGCTGATCTTGTTTGAACTGCTGGACTCTCGAATTCATGATCGCACGTCTTAAAGCAGCGATAAGATCGGTCACGGTCGTAGAACCTTTTTCGCGTGTTTCTTTGATCGGTTCCCCCGCGGTCTTGAATTCCCGTTTAATGGCAGCCAACGCGGCCTGAACCGCGGGCAGAGCCTCGTATTTTTTGAATATCTTGTCTTCGACCGACCAATAAGCCTTAAACTGGCCAGACTCTCCTCGACGCGCGGCCCGGCCTCTAAACTGCACATCATGGGCCTCCAGCTCGTCGATATAGGTTGAATAAACCGTGAACAGCTTGCCGCTTTTGGCTGCCTCCTCACTGACTTTTTTGAAGGCTTCGGCCAGCTTGATATCAACGCCGCGGCCCCCGCGATTCGTCACGATCGTAATAGCGCCCGTCTGCCCGCCAAATTTTTCTATTTCAGCGATATCGGTTTCGGAAGACGCATCAAATATGCGAATGACTGCCCCGGACGGGATCCCCATTTTCCGAAGATTCGCTTCCATCTCGGAAGCCGTTCCTTCCTCGACTTTAATAACCAAGGGTATCCCTTGGCGGGCTTTCTCAATTACTTCTTTGAAGAAAGCCTCCCATTTAGACGCCTCACCGGCATACATCATGTCTGTATCAAGACGGGAACTGGCCGCTACGGAGGGCTCTTCAACGGATTTTCCATGGATTTCCTTCATAAATTCTGCGTCAAGGGTGCCGCTGGCGCCCGCAAAATCAGCGATAAGCTTCTTATTACCAAGGAACGTCTTAAGCATCATGGAGTTTCTTGTGATCTGCTCGACCTGAACCTCGACTCCGTCTTTCATATGCTTGGCCTCGACAGCAGCGTGGAGCCCCATCGACCACCTCGTGCCAGGATGGGGTTTGCCATCCTCGCCAATAATGACGATTTCTTTCCCTATGATCAGATAATCCGTGCCCAGGCTATAACTCCTCTCGACCGCAAGAGCCTGCTCGACCAGGCGTTTCCACAACACGACGTCAGCCCCCAAGCCGCACTTTTCCTTGAGCTCCACCTGTTTTTCGTTCAGAAGAACTTCCAAGCGATTCGCTCCGTTGGGGGTCAGCGAAACCCGTTTTTGCTTTTCCTTGGAAATGTCAACCATCCCTTGACTAACGCCTTCGCCATTGGCGCCATAAATAGCCATTGCAAGTTCACGCGCGCTAATATTCTGCTGTCTTATCCTTTCGGCATCGGCTTTTTCGCCACCCGAAACGATAAACGGCATCATAAGCTGATAAGTCAGAGGTTCGTCGGCCTCGTCAAAAAGAACAAAGTACTGCCGTTTCGAGAATACCCTGTCAGTCACGTCGAGCGCGAGCTCCTCGTCCTCGTACCTGTGTACAAACTTGTCGACCGTCCCATAGATGACATCAGCGCTTCGATAGACCTCATCCGCTGAAGTCTCCGTCAGGGCACCGGTCTCTTTGTTGAAAATATAGCCGACTTTCTGGCCCTCTTTATCTTTCACAAATCCTACCCGAAGACCGAAATTCGAAAGTATTTTGCCTGCCGCCGTCGCGTCCCTCATAGCAAGGTCATCATTCACCGTGCAAACAAGAACGCCTTTACCTTCGGCCGTTTTAAAATTTCTTTCGCTGGCAAGCATGTGAGCCGCCACTCGCAAGGCCAGGGTCTTACCAAAACCCATCGGGAGACGATACAAGGATCCCTGCGCTAATTTTTTACCCGCCTCCACCTGGACTCTCATCGTATCCAAGTTGGGCGTAATACCGGCGGAGCGAAGTCCCTCCAACTCCTGACGGATCAACGGCTCAAGACCTTCCCCATAGCTTTTCGCAAAAACCTCTTCTTGCCGTTCACTCAAACGCTGGCGATAGACATCAATGTCTGCATCGGTCCGGAAAGTCATCGTGTAGGTATTCACCGGGACATCCGAGGCAAGAAGACGCGGAACTCTCGTACGGATCATATCCGCCGAATAACGTGGGCCTAAAAGCCGGATGATCATAACGCGGTCCATAAGACCGGCTTTTAACGCTTGGGGCGCGCCTGTCTCGATCAGCGCTTGGAGCTTGTCCCCGGATTTTGCGTTTGAAAGAAGAGCGCGGAACGCCGTCTGGGCATCTTTTTGGGTCGGGACTTCAAATCCGGATTTTTTATAACGATCAAGATTGCGCTCATAGAGCTCTTGCTGCGTCTGAGACGCTTTAATGGCCGCTTCCTGCGCCACCTCGACTAGCCTGAGATTGGGTCCGGCAGTCGGTTCAAGTTTAAGTGCGGCAGAGCCATCCGTCATGGGAAGCTCACCGGTCCGAACTAGAACATCCCCGATACGAAGTTCAGCGCGGGCCGTCTTCACCTTCTCCGGAACCATGAAACCACGCACACGATAAAGAGAGATTGTTTTTTCGCCGGACGGGATCGAACGACGCGACCCCGGAATAGCGCCCTTCACTTCAGTCACTTTCCATTTTTCGCCATGCAATGTAAAAGCAAGGAAATCTTCTCCGACCGTCGGCATCCACAAGGTCCTGTTCCCGTCGGCTTCTTCAGTGATATTTTCCGGCTTAAACTTGGCAAGCAATGCTTTCAGGGCTGCCACCGCCGGCTTGTCCCTGGCGCTAGCGTTCTCCTCGAGCTTCGCAAGCGAGTCCGTGATTTCCTTAAAAGCGGTCGTAACGTCCGAGGCCCGCAAAAGCGAAGCTGCCATTTCGATCGGAAAGTAGAGAACGCGATCGGAATCAAAACTGGAAAAATCGAGCTTATCTCCCTTCGCCAGGATCATGTGCCATGCGGCCAGCTGGAACCGCGGGTCATTCAGAACGGCGCTCCGGGGCTGGAGGAATGTCTCCGTCAGGACTTTTTCGATCGGGAGCGGGGTTTCGCGCAGGGCGGCGTCATAGAGCGCGCTTTCCTTTTTCTTGTCGATCGCCTTGGTGATGCGCGGGGCGACGACGATATAAGAGATGTCCTTCTCGCGAAGGTACTTCTCGATCCCGGGCGTATGGAAACCGCCTGTGACGATGGCGGATATCTTCTGCCCAGTGGCAAAGGTTTTCTCAACCGCTCGCTCGACCAACACCTGATCACGTTCCAGAGCGGCTTTATAGAAGCGCTCCACACGCGGCAGATCTTGATCGAGTGTCTTCACTTGGGACGGCAATCCGTAGGTGAAGTGGTACTTCGACATGAGCGGGTTGAGAAAACTTACAAAGGTTTCTGACTTGAACTCGTCTTGATACGTGTAATAGAACTCGGCATCCTGTTTGGTGAGCGTAAAGTCGAACATCTTACAGTAGATATCATAGATCCTGAGGATGTGATCGAGCTGGACCTGTTCCGGCGACGTGAAGAGCTTGTTCTTGACGGTCTTCTCAAGGAACTCGATCTCGTCAAAGATCGAAACATCGATCGCGTCATAGAGTTTCATGTATTGAATATAGGCGATCACATTAGCGTATTTCGTGTTCAGGTCTTCCCCTCCCGTTTGGGCCACGCTAATCCCCTGGATCTCATCCTGAAGATAGCCGTAATAGGCGGCGCGTTTCATCTTCTTCATGCGGAAGTGGACGGTGTTGGTGAGGAAACGGGAGAGCTTCTCGCGCGAGAGAACGCGCTTCATGTCATTAACGAGTTCATCGGTCTCTTTTTCAGCCTTGTCAAAATCGACTTTCTTTTCAAGGTCCACGAGCTCGATCAGGGAATGCATGCCCGGATATTCATCCAAGGCGATATTATGCTTACGGGCCAGCTCCACAAGATAACGGACATAAGCGACGAGCTCCGGCCCGCCTTCCTGGAACGCGGCGCGGCGGCGGGTCAGCTCACGCATTTCTTCCGGGAACACAAAACGGCTTACCCCTTGAAGGACCTTATCGAGTTCGGCGAGGATCTTTTCATCGCGATCCTTGAACTGGAGCGCGTCCACGTAGGCTTTGCGGTTTTCTTCGTAAAGGTCTTTATCTTCCACACCGAAAAGTGTCATCGCCGGCTTGTCAACAATGGCGAGATATTCGGGGCCGGTAAGGCGTCCTTCTTTCAGGAAATAATCGGCGACATTCCGGCGGGCTTCTTTATTCGGGAAAAAGGAAAAGAGTTCGGTGTAAAGTTCGCCACTCGCGCCTTCGAGGTTCACGAGGTTGAGCTGATATTTTTCCGAGAAATAACGAATGATATTGGCGATATTGCGTTGGGCTTCTTCGTTGATGTGCGCGTCCTGGATCGCGATCACGATCGTGTCGCGATTCCCCTTGAAGGTTCCCTTGATCGTTCCATAACTATCGGGAAGGTCAGGACGATCGATCAGAGAAAGTATGGCATTGGCTTTGAAGGTTTCTACGGGGGTGGGACTGGAAGGACTGGGAGCCGCTGCATAAGCTTTGTTGATGCCGCCGTCCCAAACAATCGATGTGAAGGTAAACACACAAACCGTCAATAGCGCAACGGTCCTAAGCCAAGGCTTAAAACTATGTGTTTGCCAGCTAATCATCGGATTGCCGTCCTCTCTTAAAGCCGATTAGAACTGATCTTGTATTCCAAAGCTTCTAAGTCACTACGATATAAAACTTATTTTAAAGCCTTACTAACCTCAATAGAAATATACCCAATGGAAGCTCCCAAGTCAAGCAAACCTAAAAGATTTTTAATGATGTAACCCATTATCAATCAATTGGTTATGATACTCCTTAAAAAAATATGAACTTTTTTAACATTCCATAGCATTTCTTATAGCATTAGAAAACACGAAAAATGACCTTTTTTTGACTAAAAAACGGCTTACACAATAAACATATTTATCGTATTGATAAAAAGTTTTTTAAAATGAATTCGTTTTAATCAGCTGAAGAAACTAATTTCAAAAACGGAACAGCTCCAAATTGCGGCAGGAAAATCTTCGAAAAAAATCCTGCCTTTCAAATTTACCCATCCGACCTCGGAGGTCGGATAGGTTTGTGTCTCTCACGCCAAGATCCCTGCATAGCGCAAAGCTTACTTCGCCTTTCGAGCTGATTGGACGGGCACGAAGGACTGGGCTATAATCTCAAAAGAAGCAACGATGCGAAAAAAAATTAGCCGCGGAGATGTCTTTATGAAATACAAGGTTGTTTTGGAGAAAGAGCAAGGGGGCGGTTATTCCGTTTACGTTCCGGAACTCCCCGGATGCGCCTCGCAGGGCGAGACCCGCCAGAAAGCGATCAAGAACATCAAGGAAGCCATTCACCTTTACTGCTGGTCTGTGAAACAGGATCGCGAGTCTCTGCAAAAATCTCACGTAATGATCCGCGATGTTTCGGTCCCTTTTAATAAAGCCTGAGTCATGCCCTTCGTTCCCCAAGTCAGCGGCCGCCGCGTGACGCGCCCTTCAGAAAGCCGGGTTTATTCTTCTACGTCAATCCGGGAGTCACGCTGTTCTGCGCCATCACACCGATCTCAACCGACGCGCCATTGTTCCGGTTCACGGCTCTAAAACCGTCAAACCCGGCACGCTGCGTGCCATCCTTCGCGGCGCCCGTATCGCGCCCGAAGAATTCACCGATCTTCTGAAATAAAACCTCCTCCTCACCTGCCCCCCCAAAAAAACACCCAGTACACACCGGGTGTGTACAGGGTCGAAATTTTGACGCGGATTTTTCGATAATCCGCTACGCCTAAGGCATTTGCACCTTTGTGCAAATACCTCAGCGTGTGAATTCAATGAAATTCACTACGCTGAGGCCAATACCTTCGCCTGGGTGGCGACATAGCTCGTCAATTCGGCCATGAGGGCCTCCAGACCGCCGAGTTTCTCGACTGACACGAAGTGATACCCCAAAGACCAGATCGCCTCATTGAGGAGTTTGTCCGCGGCCAGAAGCGTCGACGCAGTCTGCTTCAACGGACTCGTGGCACCGACCACGCTCAAAAGCTTCTTGCGCGAACCGATCTTCTTCGTCACGATCGAATTCTCGCGATCCGTCACAAGCGCCACGGATTGTCCAAGCGGAGCTGCATCGTTATAGAATCCGGCAAAGGCCCGGACGAATTCATTTTCGTTGGCGAATGCTTTTACCTTAAAATTTTGCGGAAGAGCGCCCTTCGGACTCAAGGCCGCAAGCTCTTTAATAAAAGCCTCCACATCAGAAGCATCCGCGATCAAGGCAAGCACCACGCTCGCTTTCGGATTGTAAGCGGCGAAAGTGACCAAGGGCAGTAGGCTCGCCGCATCAGGGATCCCCTGCCGCTGGTCGATGACCATGCGCTCAGTCGAAGCGGTTGCGGAAGAGCCAATGATCTTACTCAGAACCGGCCATTTTGCCGCCAACGCCGGAGGCACCACCGTCACCTTCTGAAAATGACTTGTCCCGGCAAAAACCTGCGGCGCGATCTCTGAGGCATACGCCGGCTTACTTGAGAGCAGCGGCGAAACCGTATTCGCCGCTACCCGGATCGCCGTCCCGATCTTCGCGCCTATGCTGCTTTTGTCAATTCCAATCGTTTCCAACGCATTTCGCTTCGGATAAACTACCCAATCAAGCGCTTTCCGATTCGGCTTTTCATTCGATCGTACCTCCGACCGCATTTCCGCCTTAATTCCTGCTTCCATGTGATCATAAATATTCAAAGGAATTCTTTCAGATTTGGCTCGATCGTCAAATCGGATGAGAGCCTCTTTAATATCGGCCTTAACATCGGCAGGTCCGTAAAGAAGGCTGTATCTAAGTAATTGAATGAGCGCCGAAGTTAAAGCTTTAAGCACTTTTATATCGGATACGCCCTTCAGAAGCTCGAGAAACGCACGAGTGATAGTTTGAATCTCGATGGTAACCGTTTTCTTTTGACCCGGCATACCTGGATTTCCCCTAAGGTAAAAAGCCCCCTGGCTTCTTTTCAAAAGACTATTCATCAGATTGAGTAAATTCGGATCTTCTTTTTTAAGAAATTCACTCAATCTCGCCGTAATCTCAGCCTTTGTTTGATCGTTAATATCTTGCCTTTGATAAAACTCATCGATCTTAGCGATGGCCAAGGCGCGACCCGGAAAATCTTGAGCAAGAAAGGCCTGAGCATAGGTAAAATAAGGCAGGCTTTTAGCTAATTTCTCAAAAAGCTCCCCATTTTCGTACAACCCTTCTCCCTTCAGCTCGGTGAGCTCCATTAATTCAGAAGTCGTTGTACTCATGTCAACGAGCTTAGCCGCGATCCGATCTTCGACCGCTTTACGGCGATCCTCAGCTTCGTAGATTGCGCCCGGAACTTCGAGGGAGAGCAAGTTTGCGCTTATCCATCTGCGAACTCTCGCTTTATCCTCAAGAAAGAAAGCCATAAGTGTTTCTCGGGATAAATTCGGAAAAACCTCGGATTCTCTTATAATTTCAGGTGTAAACGTTGCCAAGGATTGTACCTCCCGCTTCAAACCTGGCAGATTAACTCCGCTCTTTCCGGGCCCCTCCGCAAAAAATCTCCACTCACGTATTGCCTTCGGCGTCCGACTAATCTCACGGAGCCTGTCGGCAAAGCGCTGCCTTATCTTTCGAATAGATTGTTCGACATTAGCCTCATCATCGCCGACCGGCTCTAGTCCTTCAGAATCGCGCTCACTATCCGCCATGCTGATTCCTTTTTTTACCGAAAGAGCAACCCAATCACGATCTTTAAAAATATATAACAAGGTCGACCTTGACAATTCTTCAAGCTGAACCGGCAAGCCATCAGCCTCCGGCGAGCCATAAGCCATGCTTTTAATAACAGCCCCCAATAACGCAAGGTCGGGCTCATCATTTCTCATTTCCGAGCGGGCTTCTTTACCCTTTCCCTCCGGACGGCGTCCGGTTTCTTCGGAGCGACCACGAGGACGGTCATATTGATTCACGTCAAGATCGTCCGGGCTCGCGATATGCGCGGCGATCCACTTCAGGAATTTCCCGTAAGCAAACGCGACAATAACGCTTCCGCCAAGCAAGACAGCTCCGATCGAATTAGGCCCATTAATCATTCCGTAATACATCAGAACAGCAACAGGCAAAAACCCTCTTGCCAATCTTGGATCCGTTTCGATGTAATAACGAAGGACGTTGAATAAAAGGTCGATATTTTTCCCGACATAGAATGGGAGCCCCTTTTGAGCCAGATAGCTTCTCGCCAGTGCGATTTCACGATCAGAGGCGGTAAATTTACCCGTTCTGAACTTGACTGCTTTCCACAAAAGAGACCCTGAAAAATACACGGTCAAAAGAGAAGAAATGGCAAAAATCGCCGTGGCAGCCGTATGCAGTTGCTCGGGCATCAAGCGGACTTCGGCACGTACGGTGCCGACCTTGCCGTCACTCTCAGTGCGGAAACTTGGGGAGCGAGTTTCCGAGCGGGCTTCGGCTTTTTCATTTGCATCCACGGACGTCGGCGAGCTCTGTTTTTTTCTCTCCGACTCAGCCTTCCGGATCTGTCTCAGCACTTCCACTGCAGTATTGCGGACATTATCTTCCTTATCCTTGGATGCCTCGACCGCCAAAGGAATAGCGCGGGGGTCTTCGAGAAAGCCCATGATCTTCTCCAGAGCTTTCTGTCTGAACAGGCCGGTATAAAGATTGTCATATTCGCGATCTTTTAAAGCTGACAATAATACAGAAATAGCCTCGAAATCTCCGATCTCCAAAAGGGCTTTCGCGGCGCTTATGAAAACCCCCATTTTTTCATCTTTTACGGCCTCGCCCAGCCCTGGGGTAGCCCGGGAATCTTTTATCGCGCCAAGAGCATCGGCGGCGTTGCTGCGGACCCACCATGATTCATCTTTTAATTTCACGAGCAACGCGGGAACAGCCTTGGGATCCTTCAAAGCGCCAAGGGCCTCAGCGGCGGCAGCCCGAACTTTATAGTCCTCATCATTTAAGGCTTCAATCAATGCAAGGAAAGCTCGAGGATCTTTCAGCTCCGTAAGCGCTTTGGCTGCGTTGCTTCGCACCGACCCTGATTTATCTTTTAATGCCTCGATCAACTTTGGAGCAGTTTGAGAATCTTTCAGCTTAACGATCGCGCTCACCACTTCGTTGTGATAAAAATAGTCCTCATCGGTGGATGCATCCAGTAACTTGATCAGCTCGGGGATAGCACGTGGATCTTTCAAGGCAACAAGCGCTTTTACTGCGTCTGCCTGGTCCCAGGAACGCTCGGCTTTTAAACCTTTGATCGCCTCTCGAAATCTTTTCTCTTCGGCCCGGGTCAAAATCCTCTGAGAAGAAACCTGAGACCCTGCCTGAACCATCGCAGAATTGGTCGGGCCCGGAACAAAACGGGTCGCCTGGCGGAATGATACGCATCCCACCAATCCGGAAATTGCCATCATTTCCATCACCGCCGCCAGCATTAGCCTTTTAGCGAATAGCGTAGAGGGTTTAGCGCTCAGATTTCCCCGAACTTCGGAGCGGTGCGTATTCGCCGCCACTCGGATCGCCGTCCCGATCTTTGCCGTCAAATTGCTCGCATCACCCGCTGGAATCTGAGAAATAACGGGTGTCTGATAAGTCCGCATTTCGGAACGACCTGTTGCTTCTGCCACAATTCTTTGCGCTTCTTTTATCGCCGGTTCAAGATCGATCTTTTCTTCTCGAGGTATAATGGTAACCTCTACTGTCGAAGGACCGCCTTGGTTATACCCTGTCTCCTCTTCATATTCCTCCCTTGTAACCGCTGGGATAACGGAAATTTTTGTGCGATTGAGAGCTTTGGTGATATCACGAACCGTTTGTTCAGGTGGCAATCCAAGCTTGACAATGGGGTCATAAATTCCGGCTTTATACATTTGGAAATATTCTCTTAAGAAAGATGGTGTCGCTCCTTTTACTTCCAAGACCTTTTCAAAAATATTTTTCCCATCGTTCTGAAGGAGGTTCGAACAGGTTGAAAGCACCAGAGAGACCGCACCGCTTATTTGCAAAGCTGTGGCCTTAAGCATTTTCAGCAGTGCAGCGGTTTCATGAAGATCGCCAATATGTTCATTTTTATAGGCGGCATACGTTAAGTGTTTTATAAAAATTTCACGCGCTTTGGTTTTATCTCTTTCTTTAGCATTAAATTTTTCGAGCAGTGCCATCGCATTCCAAATGTCTTTAGCGCTGGCATCCCATTCGAGCCATTCATCGTTTGCCATAAATCTGATCGCTCGAGGATGACCCAATGAAACTAATTTGTCGGTATCATGATTTTCAATGGCAAGCAACATTGCGGAGTCCCGTAAAGACGCCCATTTCAAAAGCCTTAAGCTATCCCAAAGATGGCCCAATACAGGTAAGTGCCGCCTTAAATCGTCTCGGGAGAAACCTTCCGGGATCCATCGAGTAGGGAATTTTTTAAACAAGTAATCCAGGAATCCACTCCAAGCAAAAAAAGGCAGCAATAAAACAACCCCGGCAGGTATCGCCATAAACAAACACGCCATGATAATTCCAAGTAATCCAACACCGTCTATTCCCAATGCCTCTTCTTGGCCACGGGCCGCGATTAGATGAATGCTCCAGATTATTCTGGAAGTCACAACAGCAACGATTAACCCCTGAATAGCTTTAATTGCCGTTAACCATTTCCGCTGCCCCCGCGCTTCCGCGCGGCCGTCCTTCCCCGCCACTGCAACGTTGGCGCCTGCCTGACCGGTAGGCAGGGGCAAGCGGACTTCGGAGCGAGATTCGGTATCGGATAGGTTTGAATCCTCAGGTCCTTGACCGGACTTCCCTTGATTCACGATTGAGATAGCACCAAACTTCACCATGGAATAGACAACAAAGCAGGATAAAGCGGCGCTTAAAGCAACTTCTCCCAAGCTCAGGAATAAATAAAACGCTCCAAAGCCTCCGGCCAAAGCCGCGAAAAACGCCGGAGCCTGGGGCGCGGCCCACACCGCTCCTGCAAGCAGTTGTTCTTCGGTGGGGTTCTCGATACCCTTAAATTGCGCGAGACGCTGAGCAAGGACCGCTCGATAGTTTCCATATCTCCCTTCATCCCTATTTTTAAGCGCTTTCACATGCCGCAGTTCATGCCCGGAAAGAAGGACGGTAATGGCGAAAAAGGCAACGAACGCGATCAAGATAAGATCTACCCGCATTTCCGAGCGGAAAGAGGATTGGATCTTTTCGAGCGCTTCCTTCGCAGCCTGGCGAAGGGATTCGTCACCGGATTCAACGGCCTTTTTCAGAGGATGAATAGCCCGTTCGTCGCCGAACTCACCGAGAGACTTTGCCGCCGCGGCACGAACTTCATTCCCCCCCCCTTCTTTCAAAGCCCAGATCAGGACGGGGATACCGCGCCGATCCTTCAACCGGCCTAATGTTTCGGCGGCCTCTTTTTTGACGTTGTCGGCTTTTTCCTGAAGGCCGAGGAGAGCGTTCTGGAATTTCCTCTCATGAGCGGTCGTTTCGTCTGGAAGACCATTAATCCATCCCATATCAAAATCGTCCAAAAACACTTCAGACGGCGAGACGTTTTCCCGGAGATCGACCGTAACCGGAGACAGACCTTCCCGTTTTTCTATTTTACGGATCGCAGCAAGCACAAGCCCGCCGACTTTTGGATTTTTTTCATTGATCCCGATATCGACCAGTTTTTGAACTTCATTTCTTGTCCCGATCTCGCCTATTGCGATCGCAGCACCCGCGTGAACTGACTTGAGATCGACGTAAGGGCTATCTTGTTTTAGCATTTCCAACAGCTTTGTGATCGCCCTCGGGTCGTTATTTTGCTTTCCGAGGATATAAGCCGCAATGATACGGACATAATAATCAGAATCATTCAAAGCGATCCCAAGGGGTTCGTTAAAATTCCTTCCAAAGATCATCAGACATTTTTCCGCCACAGCTTTTTCGATCGCGCTGGATTTCGCATCGATCATGCTTTTTTTGAAAAGACTCTTCAGAACGCCTCGTTCAACAAAAGGCGGAAAATCAGTCCGGACCGTGACAACGCGATCTGGAACCGGCGTTCCCTGAGCACGATGGGTTTTTATTGTGCCCAACGCATTAAAATAGCCCTTGGCCCAATCCATCATGCCGAACAGGAAGGACGTAGGGTGCACTTCATTCATCACTTCTTCAAGCAGGTGGACCTCCGCCTGGGTCAAAGAGATCTGTTGGATAGTGGTGGAGGAAACCTTGTTTTGACCGGAAGCAGGGATCCTACCCGCAAGGGTGTTCTCCGCTGCCCTGACGGAAACCGCCATCATCCCCATCACCACCGCTAAAACCGAGGACAGCAGACTGGAGACTGGCCTGCCCGCCGATACTTTAGTGGCGGGAGACCGGAGACTTGAAGCTTTGTCTTTGGTCGTTGGTCTTTGGTCTGTTGTCTGTAGTCTCTGGTCTGTGTTCTGATTGCGCACTTCCGAGCGGCTGAAGCGTACTTTGCCAGGCATGAAGTCAAGCGTCTGCGGATCGATCTTGCTCGGCACCGCCACGACCCAAAAATTCTTGGCTCCAAAAGCTCCATTCCCAGAGAACGAGCTCATGATGTGATGAAACGTAACGCTCGGTGAGACATAGATCCCTGTAAACTGACGGCCCCTATCAAGCTGAGACTTCTTGCCAAGGTAGGCCAGGAGTTTCGTCCATGCAGCCCTGTGCCATTTGTATAACTCCACGAGCGTCTTGATCGTATGGTCGATTTCAACGCCTTGTTTCGCAGGATGATTCACCACCCGCGAAATTCCTACTGCTGCAAGGCCAGCCTCCACTTGCCGCTTCATCAACGCGAATTCGACATACTCCAGAGAAAACCTCAGATAATGATTGGAACTATCATCAGGAATAGCGAGCAACTCCGTGATGATAGGAATCGCCAGATCACCAAGCGCGATGAACCTGGGGAGGTATTCAGAATCGATACTCTTGTTTATTTTTTCGTAATCGGGATCCAGATACCCGGGGGCGCTAAACCCGTGAATGTATTCATGTTCGCGGTTAGGAACTTCGGCCTCAGGCCTCCATGTGGAAAAAGTCTGATCTTCAACCTTTTCACGAATCCAACGAAACATCTCTGAAAGCACCGCGTTCAGGCGAGCTTTTATCTCCCCCGGTTCCTTTGTCGCTCCCGGGTCGAAATCTCCCCGCACTTCCGAACGCTTCGCGATCGCTGTTTCAAGGACCGAACGTGATGCTCCCTCTGCGGGTCCGCTGGGAG
>JBAYVF010000007.1:0-75784 GCA_041674705.1 Candidatus Omnitrophota bacterium | reverse complement strand
GGCCATAGGAGAGGGGCAACACCCGTTCCCATTCCGAATACGGAAGTTAAGCCCTCTACCGGCGATGGTACTAACGGAGCAATTCGTTGGGAGAGTAGCAAACTGCCGGGATTTATTTTAAAAAAGCCGTGCCTGATTTATCAGGTGCGGCTTTTTTATTTATGGATTGGGAGGCAGTAGTCCCAACGCCCCCCCAAATAATAAAAGTTGGGGCAAACTGCCGTGTTTTTTTGTATGTAGTAGGTGGTACGTAGTATGCCGTTCGGGAAAAAGTTATCGAAAAAAATCTTTTAAAGCGTTACACTATCGCCCTCGACATACAACATACCTGCCTGCCGGTAGGCAGGCGACATACGCTGTGCGGAGGTTTAAGTGGCAATCCAAAAACAACTTTCCGTTTTTCTTCCCAATCGCCCGGGGATCATGGCGCGCACGTGCTCGATCCTTTCGGATGCCGGCATCAATATCCTCGCCATGGCCGTTCATGACACCGTGGATAATGCCGTGGTTCGTTTCATTGTCGACCATCCCACCAAAGCCACGCTTCTTCTGGAACAGGAAGAACTTTACGTGATGGAGCAGGATGTTGTGGTGATCGAGATCGACAACAAGGCCGGGGCGCTCTCGCGCATCGCGCAGAGCCTCGCCGAGGCCGATATCAATATCGCCTACGCTTATTGCACCGCGACGCCGAATCAGGAATGCGGGTGCCTTGTGATCCGCACCGACCAGCCTGAACGCGCGCAAGAAATCCTTTCGAAATAAAGCCTCCTTCCATGAAAGTCCTGTCCTGGAATGTTAATGGTATTCGCGCCATTCAAAAAAAAGGATTTCTGGAATGGCTTGCGAGGGAGAAGCCGGATGTTCTTGGCGTTCAGGAAACCAAAGCAAAGCCTGAGCAGTTGGACATGTTCCTGATGCACCCGGAAGGCTATCACACCTATTGGAACTCCGCTGTTCGGCCGGGCTATAGCGGCGTCGCGCTCTTCACGAAAGAAAAACCCTTGAGTGTCACGAATGGTTTCGGGATCAAAAAGTTCGACGAAGAAGGTCGCGTGATCGTGGCCGAGTATCCGAATTTCACCTTCCTTAATATTTATTTCCCAAATGGGAAGTCCGGTGACGAACGACTTAAATACAAAATGGATTTTTATGCCGAGACGATGAAATTCACAAAAAAGCTCAAAGCTCAGGGGAAAAAGGTTATTATCTCGGGCGATTACAACACCGCGCATAAAGAGATCGATCTTGCGCGGCCTAAGGAAAACGCAGACGTTTCCGGGTTCCTTCCGATCGAACGGGCGTGGATGGACAAGTGGGTCGAAGACGGCCAGGTGGATATTTTCCGGCAGTTCCACAAAGAGCCCGGGCATTACAGTTGGTGGGACCTGAAGAGCGGCGCGCGTGATCGGAATGTGGGTTGGCGAATTGATTATCATTTTGTTACGAAGGATCTTGTTTCCCAAGTCAAAAGCGCGACGATCCTGAGAGATGTGATAGGATCGGATCACGCGCCCGTTTCGATAATTTTAGATGTTTAAAATTATCGGGGCCGTCCTGATCACAAAAGATTTTGAATGGAATCAGGGTTGTCCGGTGGAAATTGAACTGAAATAAAATCATGAGTACGGCGTACGGTGTACGGCGAAAGACTTTTACTCCGTACGCGCAACGCCGTACTCCTTACTAAAGCTATGAATTCACTCACTAAAAAAATCTTGATCAACGCTCCTCTCGAAAAGATCTGGGCGATTCTCGCTGACGTTACTCGTACGCCGGAGTGGGTGGATGGGGTCAAGGACAGCGAGCGAATCGGCGCGGTCCGCGAAGGAAAGGGCATGCGCTGGCGCGAAAGCTGCGTCCTGGATCGCCAGCATATCGAAGTGGAGCACGAAATGACCGTCTGGGAACCGATGGCCAAGGCGGTCATTCAAAGCAAGCTTCCCATGAACGGATCCATGACGCGAACCCTGGTCTTTAGCCCAAAGCCGGAAGACGTTGAAATTGCCGTGGAATTTCTTTGGGACCTCGGGATCGCAGGAATGCTGCTGGGGGAGCAAAAAGTCCGCAATATCCTCGACCAAAGTTTCGAGAACACGCTCGCCAACTGGAAAGATCTGGCGGAAAAAGTTTCTTAGTCCGGCGAAAGATAAATCCCATATGTATAGGCCCGAACTCGTTTAAAATCAACATCTTGCGGTCGATATCCTCCAGGGTTCGTGAGCTTCCAAAAAATAGCAATTTATAGCAATCCATTCCATCAAAATCCTCCTTTAAGGTATGTTAAACACACCTTGATAAATCCTTTTTCAAAACCTTGAAATTTCAGGAATGTGTGTTATCTTTTCGTTAAATCTTCCACACGAAAATTCCGAAAGGGCAAACGTTCATTTCATGAACTATCTCAAGCGGTTACAGAGATTTTTTTCGAGCCTTGTGGTGGTCACTTTCTTTGCGACCAACACGTTGACGCCCGCTCCCATCGCCTTTGCCTCGGCCGAAGTGTTCGGCCGAGGATCTCAGATTTCAAATTTCACAATTCCCTCAGAGTTCGGCAAAGTCACCGACATTGTTAAAAGCTCCGAAGGCAGTCCTCTTCTTATTCATATCCAGGAAGCTCACGCGAATTACGACGCCCAAACGAACATCAAAAACATCCTCGAGCATCTGTCCAAAAATTACGGCATCCAACTGATCCTTTTGGAGGGCGCAGGCGGCAAGTTGCAGCCCGAGCTTTTTAATTTTTTCCCCGACGAAAAAAAACTAAACCAGGCCGTTACGAACGATCTGATGAAAGCGGGGGAGTTGACTGGCGCGGAAGTGTTCCTCATTGATCAAACGCCGTACGGAGTACGGAGTAAGGAGTACGGCGAAAAGAAGGAAGCAGGCGCCGTACGCCGTACGCCTTCCGCCGTACTAGCCGAAGGCTATGGTGTTGAAAATGCCCGGGCTTATGCGGAGAATCGCAAAGCCTACCAAAAAGTCTATGAGGGCCGCAAGCTGACAGAAAGTTTTCTCAAAGCTTTTTATCTTCAGTGGCAGAAATCCGCGGATCGGGCTCTGCAAAAACCCCTCAGAGAATTTTTGGATCGCGAAGTCGCCTTTGAAGAAGAACGTCTCCCGCTTCAGGACTGGATGACCTCTTTAAAAGCTGCTGCTGCCCGCGATCTCAGGTGTGATCTGGATGATGTCCGGGAACAGCAGGCTTGGCCGGTCTTGGTCCGTTATTTCCGGCTGAAGAAGATCGACTCTCAGATCGGTTCGGTTCAATCCCAAAAAGAGCAGAAAGCTTTTTTAACGGATCTCCGGACGCGGAAGGTCCCCGCGCCCCTCCTTCAGGAGATCGCGAAACTTCTCGAACATAAAAACGCCGGCGATCTCCCTCTTTATAAAACCCGTTTCGCTTTCGAAAAACTCATGGATTTTTTGCCGAAGGACTATTTCTTCGCGCCGTATCCCGTTTTCAGGCTTTATCTCCAGCAGCTGATCCTCTTAAGCGAATTGCAAAGCGAGCCGCTTCGGGAAGAAATCAGGACGCTAACTGAAAAAGTAACCGCGGGGCTCATCAAAACAAAAGAAGAGCAAAAGCTTATGGAGGCTCTTCGCCATTACCGTCTTCTCAGGAAGCTTTTCGCGCTCGAGCTCAGCCGTGAGGAGTTCCGGGGGCTTCAGTCCCAAAAGATCACGCCGGAAAAAATGGCGGTTGTTTTAAAACTCAACCCTTCGAAATTATCGCCCATTACTTCTCTGTTTGAAGAAGCGATCCGTTTTTACGAGGGGGCTATCAAGCGTGAAGATTTTATGATGAGCCGCGCCCGTGAGGTCATGGCCGAGCGCAAAGAGAAGAAAGCTGTGATCATCACCGGCGGTTTTCATACCGACGGCTTTAAAGAAAAGATCACAGCCTCCGGCAGCTCTTATATCGGCATCACGCCCGTGATCGGCGAGATCGCTGCCGATTCCGAAAAAAATTATCTCTCCGCGCTTCTTGGTTCCAACGCCATCGCCCTTTCGCATATCGCGCCGGAAGTAATCACGCAACCTTCTTTTTTTAAGGCCGTATCGCCGCGTTTCTGGCGCCGCGAGCTCGCGTTCCGTTTCGTCCGCGTTCGCGACATCGTTCGTCAGACCGTCGCTTCTTTTGGCGATCGCACCCCAGAGAACAGGCTCGCATTCGATGCGAGCTTCCGGCATTTAATTGCCTCTATCGTGGGAGTTCCAGTGCAACTTCAGCCCGTGCGGGCTGTCGCTCGCGCCGAGCTGAGAGAACGAGCAACTGTTCCTCAGGGAATCGATCCGGACATCCACAAGGGAAAAACCGTTTTTGTGACCGGTGGGCGGGGGTATATTGCCGGAGCTGTGATCCGCGCACTTCTGGATGCCGGAGCCAACGTGATCGCGTTTGACAATGAAGAGAAGAACCAGAGCGAATTGCCCGGACATCCCGGCGTCCGCTATGTTAAAGGCGATATCCGGGATCCGGAAGCCGTTCGTGCGGCTATGAAAGGCGCGGATGCGGTGGTTCATCTGGCGGCTTACATTGAAGCCGGAGTGTCCGTCCATAAGCCCGCCATGTTCTTCAATAATAACGTCATTGGTACGACGAATGTCCTGGGTGCGATGGTCGCCAATAACATTCAGAACCTCGCGTTCGCTTCAAGTGCAGGCGTCTACAGCGGCAAAGACCTGAAAGGCGACGATTCGCTCACCGAAACCGTTTATCCCGATCCGCAGAACCCTTACGGCGAGACCAAGCTGATGATGGAAAAGCTGATGGCGGATTACGGCAAAAAAGGTATTCGCTTTGGCGCCCTCCGATTTTTCAATGCGGCCGGCGCTTTGGAAGATCACGGAGAAGACCATCAACCGGAAACGCATCTTCTTCCTCTTATCATGTATGCCGCGCTGGGCGTGCGTGACGCGATCCAGATGTTCGGGGATGATTATGAAACGCCAGATGGCACCAACATCCGCGACTATATTCATATTCAAGATCTCGCCAATGCCCATTTAAGGATGTTGGCGCATCTTTACGCGGGACGGTCAAGCCAGATCGTCAATCTTGGGACGGGTAAAGGAACCTCCGTTAAAGAAGCCGTGGAGATCGTGCGTGAGGTTAGCGGACGGACGGTGAATGCCGTGCAAAAACCCCGCAGGCCGGGAGATCCCGCGATCTTGCGTGCCGGGCATGATCTGGCGACCCAGGTATTAGGGTGGACCCCGCTTCGCGATTTCTTACGGATCGTTCAGGATGCCTGGACCTATCACTCAAAAAAGCAACGGGCGGAAAAACAAAAGCCCGTTTCCGCAGACACCGATCTTTCGACCGAACCAACGGACCTCCTCAAAGTCCTCGACGGCATTCGCGCGAATAAAGTCGCCGGCCCCGAAGTCAAATTCGAGATCCTCTTCCGCTTGTTTATAGACTCCATCGACCGGCAGAGCAGCCTCTACAAAGACGCCCGGGAGCTTTTAAGCCAACAGGGATTGCCTATTGAGCTTTTCTCGCGCGAGGTGTTCTTTTTGCAGGAAATGGGCGCTTTCGTGGAGAAGATCAGGACAGAACAAGATCCCAAGTCTCAAGCCCTGTTCCAGGTCGCGTCATATTTGCCGGAACTTTTGAAAGAATTTCGGTCATCTCGTTCCGAGATCCGCGACACAACAAGACTAGAGAGCAGAGACCACAGACCAGGGACTGAATCAAGATCGGAAGCGAGAACGGAGCCGACGGCGAAGCAGAAATCGATTCTGGACCGGTTCGGGCTTTCCTGGGATCCGAAGACGGGGAACATTGTTTATACCGGAAATTTCAAGCCCCAGCATCTGAAGTCCAAGATCATTTTTTTCCGGCACGGCGAGACGGAAATGATGGGGCTGGATCGTCAGGAGGGCAAACTGCGTTATCAGGGAGACGCGGATAAAACAATCAATCAATTATCTTCCGCCGGTCGCGGGCAAGCCGAAGCCGCGGTTTCTTCGCTCGAACGTCTCTTGGCGGGAGATAAAGAGGTTGCCTTTTTTACAAGCCCTTTGACCCGGGCGCGCGAAACAGCAAAACCTTCCGAAAAACATTTTGGCATTCAAGCGACCGTTCGCCCGGCCCTTAAAGAGATGAGTTACGGCCGTTATGAAAATTTGACGGATGATGAGATCCTGGTCCGTTTTGGCGAAGAAGCTCTCCAGGAGTCCTTGTCTTACCGGAAAGATGGCAACGCGCTTATTTCTATGGGAGGCGGAGAATCATTCGTGGAGCTTTTGGAACGGGCTTGGGACGGGATCCTCGCGATCGACAGGATCCTGGATGGGAAAAAAACAGGCGTTATTATCGGGCACGCAACGCCCGGTGCCGCTGTGCGTGTTCTTTTGGATCCGCCAGGCCAAGGGCCGGTTCCATGGCGTGAAAAAATGCCGGAAGCCGCAGCGCCCTTTATTCTTTATGAGCCGTCACACGCTACGGAACTCAATGCCGTAAGGAAGCAAATTCACGAGGCGCTTCCCATGGAGTGGAACATGCCCCCGGAAGCTCTAAAAGCGCAAGAAAATGGCTTGAAACAAAAATTAGCAGAAGCGTCAGGAAAAATTCCAGCCCGCGCCGAGGCAAGGGCAGAAAAAAAGGCGGTTATCAAACGAGATATCAAGGAAGCGCTCCGTATCCTGAAGGCTTTCGAGCCGTTAGAAAAAGCCGTACGAAAAAAATCTGACCCGGACGCGGGAGACATGGTAGAGCGCTTCCGGAAAAACAGAGAAAGCCTCGAGTCGTCCCTGCGAGATCTCTTGGCGAAGACAGCGTCGCCCTGGAAGTCTCATCCCGTGCTCAGCCGCCGCATGTTGGTGGCCCTTGAACGATGGCACAGAACGGCCTTCTTTATGATGCATGATTCAGCGCTTGGATGGATCGTTGCTCGAAATCGCGGATCAGCCATACGGCTCAGGAATTTTTTAGTAAAAGGTTTCGGTCTTTCTAGCGAGCAGATCCGGGAGCGTTTCCCGGCCGAAAAACCGTTGGATGATGAAGGCGTCAAAGCACTGAAAACGATCCTGGAGCCTCTGGCCGTTGCTTTCGAACGCGATTATCCCGCCCTTGCTGCCCGGGTCAATGCCGTGGCACAGGCGAACGAGGTGAAGGATGGCCTGGCGGAGATCGCGGAAAAGATAGAAACCCAGAACAATATCGGCGGTGACAATTCTTCGGAAATGGGTCGCTCAGGAAAAGAGCCTTTAAAGACCGGGTCTTTACGGATTGAAGATTCGGCCGGACGTTCAGAAAATCGAAATGCGATGCAGTCTGTGATGGCGGCCATGAAAGGACTTCTGGATTTTCTTCATGAATCCAAAGAGCGGATTACGGAAGAGAATGCGGCGGATGTTCAGAAAAAACTTGAGATTGTGGAGGGGCACCTCCAGAGGCTTTTACGCCGTGCAGGTGATATTCCTAGTCCTGAACTTCAGACGATCCGAGCCATTGCCAGGCGCATTCGGGGGCTGCTCGGGGCCTGGAAGGAACGGCAAGAGGAACAGGATGTCAATCTTATCGTTAATTTTGACCCTCTTTTTGCGCTTCTCGAGGAGAACCTTGCCGAAAGAGAGGACTCCGATGATATGAACCTGCGTCTTGATATCGCCGACGTTTTGATAAAAGAGCTGGGTCTTGGGACCGTTGTGATCGATCTGATGGGGGAAGGCGACGAAGTCCCGATGATCTCGACCTTTCAGGAACAGGATTTCCGTGAAGGTCTTATGAGGATCATGCGGAAAAATCAGACGGATTTTACTCAGCGCGGGGTCATTATTTCCTTTGCCCCGGCTTTCGCCAAGCGGATCGGCGCGGAACTGGTCGCATGGAACCCCGTAAGCGAAAGCTCTCCGGTAACTCCGGAAGCGGGCGTCGGCATGCTTCTTTCCCAGATCGAGGCACGGCTTAAAACAGGGGATGGCCTCGGCAAGTTTCGTCTGGACGGTGAGATTCTTCATGTCGAGACGCCCGTTACGGCAAGTCCAACGGAGGTTTATAGAAATCTTGAGTTTATGACCCAGCCCGTGGCGGCCGGAGTTGCGGGTCTTACCCGCGGCGAGATCATCCGGAATATCGAAAGCATCATGTTTACCCCTGATACGCAGGAGCTAAACCCTAAACAGAAATCCGGCGTTCCTGCCCGGTCGGAAATTCGGAATGCCAGCTCGGAGATGCGGGAGCATCTTCTGATCCAGGGAGGACAGGTTGTAACGCCTCAGGGCGTGATCGAGCGCGGCTCTGTTCTTATTGATGGCAACGGTAAAATCCGGCAAGTGGTTGCGCCTTTCGAGGCAATCCAGTTTCCGTCGGGGGTTGAAGTAAAAACCGTAGATGCCACAGGGAAGATCGTCGGTCCGGGCTTTATCGATCTTCATATCCATGGCGCCGCCGGTGTGATGCCGATGAGTGGTAACGTTGAAGACGTGATACGCATGGCGAAGTTTCTGTATTCCTACGGGGTGACATACTTTCTTCCTACGGCCGTCGCAGCTCCGCTTCCTCAATTATTGAAGTTCCTCCAGGCCATCGGAGAGGCGCGGAAAACCACTCCAGGGGTCGGCCCCGGACATATTGAAGGCCCGTGGATCAACCCGGCGGCAAAAGGCGCCCAGCCTGCCGAGCACATTCTTCTGCCCGAATCTCTCGCCATACGAAATTTTCTCGAACAAAGCCAGGGACTTTTGAGGGTTTTGACCCTGGCGCCCGAAATGTTCCTGCGCACCGGCACTGCGGACCTGATCCCGGACATGGCCCGGTACGGTGTGATCCCTTCCATGGGGCATACCTATCCCACGGAAGCCGAGATGGGACAGATCGATCTTAAGGCCTGGGGCATTTTAATGGGGACGCATCTTTACAACGCGATTGGAAAAAAAGAGGACTATTTGATCGATGCGCTTCTCGCCTCGGAGATCTTTTTTACCGTGATCCTGGATGGGGTCCATATGCCGCTCGAGGGCTCCCAAGGCGTACGGCGCATGCTGGCAAATGGCGCGAAGGTTGCTTTGATCACCGATGCGCTGAATGCCGGCGGCAAAACCGCGTCGATCGCCGGCACAACCTATGCGGCAGGGATCGATGCAAAACGCGGCCTTCACCCGGCCTTTTTCCATCCGACGCAAACGGACGCAAAAACAGGTCTGAGATTATTGGGCGGAAGTATTGCGGGCATGAGCGACATTTTTAGAAATGCTGTTGCCGGGCTGGGCCTGACTCTGGTGGATGCTTTCAGGATGACCAGCACGTTCCCCGCGCAGGCGATCGGGGAAAAAACATTAGGGTCCCTTGAGGCGGGGAAACAGGCCGACATGGTGATCCTGGATAAAGATCATCGCGTAGTCTCAACCCTGATCGGAGGCAAAGAAGTTTTCTCCCAAAAGCCCAACCGCTCCGAGATGAGGGGCGACAAAGAAACGGTGACTCATTTTGTTACTATGGGCGAAGAACTGATGCACGATTTTTTCAGAAATGCGTTGGCTCCTAAAGAGGACAGAATAGACCAACTGCGAAAAGCGGCGCTGGATCCCGACGCAGTTGCTTTTGTGGTTAAAAATATTCAACGGCTGATCGGTATGGCCGCCGGCAATAAAGAAACAGTAGAAGAGATCTGGTACAAGGGAAATGCAGTAGCCTTTTTGTATTTTAAAAAGCGGGAAGATTTTATCCTGCAGGCAGCCCGGGAGATCGTTTTGAAGGCCGGCACGCCCCTGAAGCGTCTTCACGGGGAGGTCAGGGCTTTTGACAAGAAATTCGTGTTGGATATTTATCCGAGGTCCGAAGCGAGGGACCCCAGACGATCGGAAATGAGGGCCGAAAAGGACGACGCCCTCGCGCAACAGAACGCCATTTGGACTGAAGAGCTTGAGCGGTATGTTGAAATGGGGCGGTACCCGTTCAATTATGAGGAAGTGTTGTTAGACAATTTTGAATTCGTAAAGAAACTCCTTCAAGGAAAGGCCTTTCCCCCTCCAGAAATAGAAATTCATCCAACCTCCCGGTGTAATTTTAAATGTGAATTTTGTCAGGGTGCCGACAAAAAACTCTCGCAGGATTTTTCGTTAAGCGTGGCACAACTGCTCAAGTTGATACAAAACGCGAAGGAATACAACGCGGCCTCCGTCCCCGGCAATTTGAAAGTAAAAAGGATCAGATTCTCTGGGATCACCGGGGAGCCATTGGTCAACCCCGCCACGACAGAAGCCATGAAGAAGGCCATCGAAGAGGGTTTTGAGGTGGGCCTCGTGACGAATGGGACCTTGCTTTCGGATAACGTAAGACAGGTCATCGTTCACGGCAAGTTCATCCACGTCAGCCTCGATGCCGCGAGTGGGGCCGTCTTGCAGCAGATAAAACAAGGGGCCGGCCCGAAGACCTTTGATCTCATCATCAACAATATCAAAGAATTGGTCCGGTTAAAGAGGGAGAAAGGGACCGACCTCGAAATCGGAATGGGATTTGTGTTGAGGCCCGCGAATTACAGGGAACTTCCGGCCTTTATCAAAATGGCAAAGGGCATCGGGGCTGACTATGTAAGGGTTAGGGCTCCTGAGGGTGTCGCGGCGAACAGTATTACAAAGGCCCAGGGGCGTGAGATCGCCGTCTTTTTGGAAGAGCTCAAATCTCTGGAAGGGGACAACTTCAGGATCCTCGTGACCAATGAAACAAAAAGCGGCACCGAAAAACCCAACTTTAAATCTTGCCCCGCGCATGCCTTTTTGGCGATCCTTGGCCCTCAAGGAAATATCTTTCCTTGCTGTCACGTTGCTCACTTGTCGAACACGAGTTTTGGAAACCTTACCGTAAAATCTTTTAAGGAAATCTGGGAGGGACAAGGCAGGAAAGACGCTCTCAATGGGATGGACCCTTCTAGAATGTGCCCGGCGTGTCCCCCGAGAGCGGCGCGCATCAATAAATTTTTGAATTTTTTAACAAAGGAATCTGAAAAAGACGCCGCTTTTCTGCCTTGGCTGGAAACGTGGGTCCGGAGACGTGTGGCCGTTCCGTCTTCACGTTCTGAAGCAAGGGTTGTCGCGGAGACAAAACCTCCTTCAAGGAACTTCCAGGACGAAACAGACCGGATGTCTCAGGGGAGTCTCCGGACGATGCAAAAGGCCTTTGCAGAAGCGGAAAAGTATGAAAAAGGCAAGTATTACGGAGAAGCGCTCGCCGCTTATTCCAGGGCGGCCTTAGAGTATCGCAAACTACAAAACAGTCTGAGAGAAAAATTGAAGATCCGGGGGCCGTCTGATATTGAGGGTGTACAAAAGACATCCAGGGAGATCGAAGAGAAGACGAGGCCTCTCCAAAGGCTTTTTGTGAACACAAAAAGACGCATTGGGTGGATCCATAATATGCGGTCTCCCGAGGAAGCTATGATCCGGACCGTTGACGAGGGGGAAGACGGGTCTTTGATTCTGAGTGACACCTCAGTGCCTTATGTTGATGCCCACCAAAGAGGGACGCTCCACGCTACGGTTCATGCCATTCTTACAACACTGGACGGAAAAGTTCTTATGCAGCGGGATTCTGAAAGCGAAAGGAATCTTTCCGCGTCCGGCCATTTGCGTGTCGGCGATCCCTCTTTCCGGGAAGCCATTAAGCGTTTGATTCATAGCGAAACAGGTGTGGCGGTGGATGACAAAAGGCTTTTGGAACTGAAGGACATTACCAAGGGAATACGGAAAGTCGCACGTTCTGATTTTGAAGGGCCCCCTTATTATGATGATAAGCACGGAATTTTCTATGCAAACTCGGTCGAAGTTTATGATCATGAGGCGAGCAGGTTTTTTGTCTATGTCCTTTCTTCCGAAGAAGAAGAGGCTGTCAAAAGGATCACGCGTCAACGGAAGAGAGGTGCTCCGAATCTGGAATTCTTGGATCTTCGCGCAACGGACAAAACCGATGGATTGGATCGGGACGTTCTTGCGGAGGACCTTGAAGGTGAAGAGCTTGCCAGCCACCTGGCTATTTATAAGAATACGGCTCTCCAGTTTTTTAGAAGTCCTCAAAACATAGCTATATTAGAGCGCGTCATGATGACTGCCGCGGTCAAAAAGCTCGGGACATCCGAGGATATCCGGGAACTTGAAGAGGCAAGCCGGGCTTTTGCGAAACTGCGCATATCTTCGATACCCCGCATTGCTACGACCCTGATACAACCCAAGACGTTTGAAAAAATACCTGGCGCCGTTATTCTGGATGTGGACAAAACGATCGCCCCGCACGGAGAACTTCTCTCCGAATCCATGCGCAAAAAAATCCAATACCTTTTAGAGCAGAACTTCTTGGTCGTGATCAACAGCGGTCAATCGGTCAAGGTCCAGTATCCGCGCGTTGTCAGCGATATTCTCATTCAGGAAGGGGAGGGAGCGGTTCGCGTCAGAAACGCTCACCGTTTCAAGGGGAGCGCTCTCGATCATTTGGTTATTTATGCTGTGAGGGGACTCCAAAAATATGTTTTCAAGAACGGCGTCTTGCAGGAAGTCGGGAATTACCGCAAAGGGGCGTTGGCGAATCCTGACAACAAAAGGAAGATCTATGACGATGTTCTCATTAAATTATTCCGTGCGCTTGAGAGTGACAAGCCCGAGGGATACTTGGTCAAGGGGGAAGCTTCCAAGAGTTCTTGGAACGAACTGGTAAAGCTTGTCCGGCTGTCGCCTCCGACGAAGCATGATCGTGATACTCAGCTCATGTTCCGGATCAATGGGTTGGAAAAAAGCGACAGACCTAAGGAGGTCCTGAGCTTTATAAAAGAGATCATTGCGCGTGAGATTGAAAAGCTCGGCATTTCCGGCCTGGGCGTCCTCGCCTTCGATCTGAATGGGATTGAGATTACGCCGGAAGGAGTTAGTAAGGCCGCCCCCATCGAGGATCTGTTTCAGGACGGACTGATGGATCTGAATGACGCTGTTTATTTTGGCGACGAGTTTAAAAAAGACGAAAGCGATTATCCGATAATCCAGTTTTCCAGAAAAAAGAAACAGCAAGAATCAGACAGGGGACAGCTTGTTGTTTTTTCCGTGGATGAAAGGGGCGGGGGAGAAAGGGCTCGGGGAGCCATCTGGTTTGGGAAAGGCCCGGCGGCGACCGAAGAAGCTTTAGGGCGTCTTGTTAACGGATTAGAAGCATTAAGAAATAAAACCTTTAAGGAAAAACAGGAGGCTTTCAAAACATGGAAAGCTGAGATCGGGCGATTAGCGACGGATACGTCAAGAAAAAGGTCAGAAGCGCGCGAAGAGGAGGTGAACGGCGAACCGGCGGTCAAGTTGCAGGTCGGGGAGCACCGGATCGAAGCGTGGACCAAGGATGATCTGACCCAAGGGCTCAAAGAATGGCAGAAACTCGGCATTTTACCTCCGGAAACAGAACTGGAGATCGATGTGGCTGCCAAGTACGGCGTTAAAGTTGGTCCGGATCAATTTCTCGTGGTCAAGCACAACGGGGGGGCAGAAAGCGATGGCGAGGTGCTCTTATGGAATGATCAGAGCAAGCTTGTGAGCTGGATCATCGGGATTATGAAGGAAAAGAGGGACCAGGAAAGAATGGCCCCGCCGGCGGCCCCTCAAACTCCCAAGATTTTCGGATCGCAGCAGCCTGTTTTCCAGAAGAGCGTGCAAGGCAATACGGTCCAGATCTTCCCTGTGGAAGGCCACGAAAAAGAACTCGCTGCGGTCAAAGACCCCATCCTTTTGGGATCCGGAGAACAGTCGTTTTTTGTTAAAGTGAAAGTGGCTGAAAAAAATCTAAAAAATAATCACAATCCTTTTGGATTTGGAACCTCCGGCGGCATTCTGACCGAAACCATCCTCAAGCAAAAAACCGACTTTGGCGTTGTCTTAAGCGTTGCGCGAGAGTGGCAGAGGCAAAGATCAGAAACGAGAAACGACGAACCGTTCCCCGACATAGAAAAGGATCTCAAATATCTCCTCAATCTCGGGGAGCACACTGCAGATACCTTGGCCAAGCACGAACACTATTTGGATCACGGCCGGAGAATAGATGCTGCCAGACAGAAAGAGGAGATTGTTCGCGCAATTTCCCGCGTCGAAAGAGCCATGCGGGAAGAGGCGGACCTTTTGGAAAAAGCGAAGCGAGGCTTTGACGCCCTTGAGAGGCAGGACCATGATTTTCATCCCGTGGATCCAGCCTGGCTTGATAGAAGAGATATCCCGGTCAGCGACGTGGCCAGGAGTTTTTTAGAGGCGGCGGCTTCGGAGGCAGGCATGTGGTTGAAGCAATGGATGAAAACCGAACCGGAGATCTTGAAAACGATCCCGCGAATTTCCAGGGAAAATACGGTTATCCGGGCGGAAGGCTTCCTGTCTTTTTTAAGAGCTGGAAACATGGCTTTGGATTTAAGTTTCCACAAACTAAACGCTACTTTCTTTGACGCGCCCACCCTGAAAAGGGACACGGGTGAATCCGGCGTGACGAGCTATTATCTTGCCAATGGCGTGCCCAAACCTTTTCTTTCTCAGGAAGAATTTTTCGGCCTCGCCTTGAAAGCTTATCCCGGCCATGAGGCCAGAGCCAAGGGAGTTGCCACAGTCGGAGACCTTTTAACCAAGGAAGGTTTTGGGGAAATCGTTTCCGAGGGATTGCCATTCATTCTTGAAACGTATTTCTTTTATGATGAAACTAGTTCAACGATCGAAATGGCAACGCGAGTGGTCAACCCAAAGCTGCTCGAAGATAAGCTCCGCTTTAATGCCCAAGGAGAGTGGATTCCCCCTGCCGGCAAACTCCCGATGCTTGAGAATGTCTCGGAAAAGGGAAAGAAGCTTGTTCTGATCGTTCACTATTATCCCTTCAAGAGTAGCGGGGAGCTTTCCCATGAAGAACGAGTTCCCTTGATCGTTCTTTCTCGAGGGAGAGAGGCCAAGATCTGGAGTCCCGGCACGGAAGAAATCCAACCGTTGACGGCGCAGTTGCCGGAAAAAGCGGTGCGCTCCGAGGTTCGCGGGGGAGAAACCGCTCAGGCCGCGATGAACGTCGCGCTTCGTGAAGCGTTGGAAGAGCTTGATGCGTGGATGCAGATCCGAAGGGATGACAAGAGGGCCCTTGATAAGGCCGGCGAGGTTCTTGGCCGGACAGCGAAAAATTCTCCTTTGTACCCGGGCTACCAAACGGCTCACGCCGGAGCCAAGAAGCTGCTTTATGATTCCGATATCAGAACCCAGGAAGTAAAAGCCAAAGTCGAAGCGTTATTGCAGGCGACCTCTGAAACGCTACCCGAGGTTCAACAGAAAATCGCACAAAGCGATCCTTGGGACACCACGGCGGAAGTTCAAGGCGATGAGATGCACTCATGGAAGCCTTATTTCGGGTTTGTGGATAAAATCGTATTTGCTCCCGGACTCGCCGGCGCCATTATTGTCCCGAAATCTTCCCTAGAAGAAGCAAAGCCAGTCGTAACCGCCTTGAGTTTTGGCCAGGAGATTCCGACAAGCGATCCTTTGGAGATTTCCCCCGAAGGGATTCCCAACGGAAAACTCGCAGGGTTCGATTTCCTGAACCGCCACACAAAAACCCGGGCCGAATTGCGCACCGCGAACTGGACCAGGCTGTTGATCGCGGGGCTTATCATGCTTTTTTCCTTGGTGCGCGAAATTTATGCGGGCACATTCGGCGTCCCTGACAAACCCGCCATTGTTTCCACCCAGCCCGGCGACCGGAGGATTTTTGTAAAGGAGCGGAATCAGGATGGGACCCTTGGAACGAACTACGCTTTTACCCTTAAAGGGGTGAATTGGAGTCCCTCTTCCACAAATTCCAACCCCGACGGCGATGCGGCCGGATTCCGCCAGGAATTTTTTAAATGGTACACGAACGATATCCCAAAAATGGCGGACATGGGCGTGAATGTGGCGCGGCTTTATTATGACATGGGGACAAATGCCCAAGCGAAGGCTGTTCTGGATATGTTCTATAAATACGGGATCAAGGTCATTCTTCCCGTCACCGCACCCTTTTTTAATGACACGACCAATTCGAGCAATATTCCCGTGATCGTGAACGCTTTTAAAAATCATCCGGCGGTTTTTGGTTGGGGCATCGGAAACGAATGGGATATCAATCGCTATTACGGAAAATTTCCAACCCTAGATGCCGCAGCTCAATTTACGGAGGAGACAGCTCAAACCATTAAATCCCTTGATACGAATCATCCGGCCGTTAGTTTTTTTGGTGACCCGCATATACCCAAGTCAGAAACAACCAAGGCATGGGGAACTTATCACTTTCTGGATCCTGATATCGCAGCCTGGGGCGTGCCGGCAGGGTATTATTTTTCAAGCACCATCATTAATTCTTGGACGCCAAGCGTCGACATTTGGGGACTTCAGCTTTATCGGAACGCCAGTTTTACCGATGCTTTCTCCCAATGGGCCAGGATCTCAACCAAGCCCGTGTTTGTCAGCGAATTCGGGGCCGACTCCTTTGATCACCGGATCTTGGCGGAAAATCAGGAGATGCAGAGGGATTTCAATATCGGTCTTTGGGATGAAATCTTTTTCAATCTTGCGGCTGAAAGAACGAACGGTATCGTCTCCGGCGTGCTTGGGTTTGAATTCCAAGATGAATGGCATAAAGGCGGGAACCCCGGAGTTCATAACTATTCAACCGAGTACAACTACGCCCAGCCTGACGGCAATCCCGGGTATAACGATGAAAAGTGGTTTGGTTGGTTTACCATTTCGCGCCAGCCCAAACTGGTTGTTCCCGCGTTTCAACAGCGATTTGCGCTGAACGGTCACGAGGCAATTCCTCTGGTGACCAATGCTGAGCTCTCGGTCTCCTCAGCCGGGGGGGAGTTCGGAAGCGCGGTTTTTAAAATTGGCGGAAAAACAGTCTACTCGAGAGCTGGCGGCGATAAGGGAGCCCGGGGATTCAACGTCGCGATTTTAGATGAAACGACAGGTATCAGGATAAAAGATTTCAAACATTTTGATACTTCGTACAGCGATGCAGAGCACACGGAATTCCAAAGCTATTTAAGCGAGTTACCTGCAGGGGCTATTGTTTTATTCGCAATATCGGATGACGCCGGCATGTGGAGAGGCGTTGCGAGCGCAACCCGCAACCTGCTTCGGACTTCCGATTGGGGCAGCCAGGAGATCCAAAATGTTGGCGTCACAAGCCCCTGGGCTATGATTGCAAAAAAGGGCACGGGCAGACTGGCTGAGACCTCGACCACGAGCCCTATTACGGCAACAACAACGCTGAATATCGAGCCAAACGCTACAAGGCGGCCGGGATTTGTGCCGACGGAAGCCCCCGAGGTCGAGGGGCTGAAGCTGACGAACGGAACTTTTAAAGTCGAATTCGCAAGCCAGGACGCTTTTGTTTATCGGATCGAATATCGCGATGATCTGAAAACCGGTTCCTGGCAGCTCGCTCAGCGGGGGATCGTCGCAGACGGGGATCAAACGAGCTGGATCGATGACGGGAGTTTCACCGGCGGCGTGCTTCCCGCAAAACGTTTCTATCGTGTCGTTGCCATTGACCGTGTTTCCCGTTCTGAAGCGCGTGAGGATGCCGGGACATCGAAAGCAGCACCGGCAGCGCAAGATCTGACCGAAAAGATCCGGGAGATCGAAAAATCCCATTGGCCGCACAATTTTTCAAGACTCGAGATCGCCCTCCATAACGGGCTGCCCCAGGCGGCTGCGGATCTGGTGGAAAAACTCGAACTTTTTAGACGAACCGGCGCGCCGATCGTGGAAGAAACGATCGACCACGTCAACGCCTTGCGTTCGGAGGCGAGAGGGGATCAAGAGAAAGCTTCTTTAAATGCCGGGATGGCCTGGAAAATTCTTTGCAACATGACCGGCGCTGAAAATGCGTTAAGGTTCCACGGTTATGTAACTCTGAGAGAGCTTCAATACGGGTTGAAGGAATTCGCGGCTATTTTGGGAATAAAGGCCGATCTTTCGGAGCCGGAGCTTAAAGAAGCGATCGACGGGTTACTGGCCCAGCAGGCCGATGGAAAGCGCGGGATGGGGTATCTTCGCCAGGCTCCGATCATGGCTGGCAGGGCCGAAATCTGCTATTTCTTTACAGATGCCGGCCGCGACGTATTTTTAACAACCGCGAAGGATCTGAGAGCCGCACGTAAGACAGGCCAAAAACAAAAAAATACAATTTCTCTTCTTCCGGTGGTCGGTCAGGCTCCCGCGGTTGTGCCGCTTCCGGAAAAAGCAACAGCTCTTCCCGCGACAATTAATATGGCTCTCATGGCCGCAGCCATAGGTGGACCGGAAAATCTTGTTACCATGGTCTTGAGCGACGAAGCGTCGGTTGCAGCCCTTCTTGGAACGCAGATCTGGAATGATAAGAATGATCTTCGCGCGACCGTGACCAATGTGTCTTTCGGGCAACCGAATGATGAGACGATCAAGGCGGCGCGACAGCTCGTGGCCGTGATCGCTTCCCGGAATCCGAACTCCAAAGCCGCGAAGGTTGTGGCCAATGTCCTTATGGACCGCCGGATCGATGCTCCGAGATTTATGGAGATCGCCGACGAGCTTCTGCGGCGAACAGATCCGGACCTTGCGGAGAATCTCGAAAGCCTTCTTAAAGGAAGCCGGCAGGTCCAGTTCCAGAGTTTCCAGTGGCTTTTTGACCGGATACTGAAGGAAGCCGAAGAAGCTTTGCGCGATCCGGAAAATGGCACCCAGCATCTCCTTGGCGCGCGGATCATCCTGAAACAGATCAACCGCGTTGTCTCTGCCCTCGACAAGAAGGATTGGACAGCTCTCCGGCTGCATATTTTAGTGCGTTTCGCGGAACGACTGAGCGCCGAAGCGCGCCGTGATGACAAACTGCTTATGTCGGTTTTCCTTGCGCTTTATCCGGATACGGCCCGCGATTTCTTTCTTTCGGTCGACACGAATTTTGCCCAGCTTTCGGAAGTTCTTGAAAATAAAGATATCGAATCGCTTCTGGCACAATACGGCGGGTTCGAGAACTTCTCCCAGGCGATCGAGACCCTGCTTTCTTTCGCCTGCATGGCGTGGCCCGATAGCTTTTTTGATTATCTAAAAACGCGTTATCCCCACGCTCCGGTCCAGATCAAGGCGTCCTATTTGGCCGCGATGCGATATGGCGTCGCGTCCGGCGTTAAAACCGAAGGAGCGGATGGGGCGGCGCGGGGGACTCAACGCGAGATCGTTCCCGAACGGCTCTTGTTCGTTCTGGAAAATGCGATCATTCTTGCGGAAGAAACGGGACCGCTCGTTCAGAGAAGGGTCAAGATGGTTCTCGGCGGGTTCGGCGAAGCCTTCATCGCTTATATCGGCCAGGGAAATCGTTATGCGGCTTATAGCGATAACCAGCGCAGTTTGCTCGTCGAAATACTTCTGGAACTTGCGGCGGGCGGGCTTATTCCGGACGGGAAGCAGAAAGTCCTGCCTTTTATCCTTGATGAAATGTCCCGCGAAAAGAACGAGGTGATCCAGCAGAAGATCCTTTTCGCGGATTATTTTACGAACGATTTTATCGGGACGCTTGCGGAAGAACAGGGAAAAGCTGTCCGCAAGGCCATCATTGAAGGCTATGCGATTTTCCGGAAGAACGATCTCCTTGTGAAAAATTGCCAGCGGATCATGGCGGCTTTCGGGATGAAAGCGATCGAGGAATGCTACGAGTTCTTCCGCCAAAGGATCGAGCTGGATTATGACATGGCGATGGGCGTGCTGACGCTCGGCGCCAGCGCCGCAAGCATCTATCAGGCCACCACCGAAGCCGACCGAAAGGCGTTTCACCGCATGGTCGCGACGGTCACACGGCACACGCTCGAAGCTCTTCAGGCCAAGGAAGCGGCCATCGAGGATTACTACAAACTTCGAAAAAAGATCAGCGAAACCTACCGCGATCTCGAAGGCCTTGAAGGACAAGTCAAGACGGCGACTGAGAACAATAAGAACGTGACCTACGAGGTCAACAAGTTGTCCGAGGAGCAAGACCAGGCCGAAAAGAAGAATAAATATCTGGAGTCGCAGCGGAAAGCGCTTGCGGATCACGTGGCAGCCGGCCAATCCCTTATCGAAGCCATGGAAAGGCAAGTAACCTGGCGTCAAGTGATGCGCCAGATCGCTAAAGATATCCGCCGCTTTTTCTCTCGTCCAGCCCGCCAGATCGGGACGCCCGATATTTTTGCGGATGAAGATACGTTCCTGGAACAAGCCAAGCGTTTTGTGGGCGAACGGTCTGAGGAGGTTGAACAGTCGCTGGCCAAAAAAATCGCCATAAAGGTTTCCGGAAAACCGGCGGACAAAGAAAACAGTAAAAAAGAAAAAATTACGCTTGCGGATTTCAAGGGTGAATTTTCCGTTTGGCAAACGCTCGAGAACCTTAAAAAATGCCGGGGGGCATTGGCCGAGATGAGCGCCAGACTTAACGGCGTGGCGGGGGAAATGATCGCCAACCGCAAACGCTTGATGGATCTCCGGCCCGAACTGGACGAAGCCATCGCCCAGCAGGTCGCGATCGCGGACGATTTTGTTACGATCTCGGATCAATTCAAAAAGTTGACCCAAAACCTCGAATTCATGGAAGGTGATGGAAAGAAGAGGGTCGAAGAGAATAAACAAAAAACCTTCAGGGTTACCCGGGACCTTTTCGGCGTTCTGCGTCTCTTTTTCCGGGGGCCTTCGATCGATGCGAATACCGTGGAATCTTCGTATCGCGCGCTTCGGGCTGATGACGGGGAATTTCTTCTGACGTTCCTGCCGCTCTCCACGCGGGAACGGCTTTCAACCGCCGTACCGCTCCAGGAGATCGAAGAGGCGTTCGCGAAGAGAGTGGCGTTCCAGGCTGAGCACGGTATCTTTAAAGAGGAACTGCAGGAAGAGGTTGCTTTATTCTCAGAGATCTCCGCGCAGGGTCTGATGCTGCCCGTTTCTCCGGAAGCCGTTATGTTCAAGACGCTGATCGAAAATCTCCAAAAGCGGAAGTACCTGCTGGATCAGACAGCGGCGGTTGCCAAGATCGCCAACGAACTCGAGATGCTTCGTCAGAAAACCAGGAAGACCAAAGAGCGTTCCTTCGAGAATGTGCGCCGGGCCGCGGGCGTAGCGGATGCACTCGGCGATTATATGGAAGAGTTCTTGATGATGAAATTCAAGGGTGACACGAAAACGGTCGGGCGGCTCCTCTGTATTTTCGCCATGATCGAGCAAGAATTCGGGCCCGAGGCTGCGATCGAGGCGATCTTTGCCCGTCTTTCCGGAGAGATCGGAATGAATTTTATCAGGCCCGAGGAGGAAGTGTACGAAAAGCCCATGACCCGGGCCCAGCTCGTGGAAAAATGGTACCGTCCTTATTATTTCGCGATCCAGGAGCTCAAAGAGAAGGTCTATGAAACCCAGAAGAAGCTCCTGGAAGCCGAGGAAGGGCATGGTTGGGATTCCGGGACGAATGATGCGGTGCTCAACTATGCGATGGATCTTTTCAGGAATCCGGCGGTTGTAACGGATATGAAGCGTTTTATCGGAAATCTGGCGCATGAGCAGATCTTTATTCCGTGGGTCCTTGACTGGAAAAGGGAACGAGATCCGTCCAGCAAAGAGGAACAAAAAGAATTGGCGCTTGGGGCCTGGACGATTTTGGGAGCGATGCGCGTCTATCTTGAACAAGCCCCGCGGGTGACGACCAATGTTCTTAAAGATGTTTCCGGGATCCATGTTCCCAGACAAATTGCGGTTCTTTCCTACTATTTTGCCAAACGCATCAATAAGATCGCGGAAAAACTCAACCAGCGCGAAAGCGAACAATCCCTGAAGCTCCTCGAGCGGATGAGAGACATCATCGGAGAGGACATCAGCGTTCTGGAACACGGCGGGGAAGAGGTCCTGGTTTCTATCGCGATCCAGGAAGCGATCACGAAACTTAAAAAACAGCTCGAGCATTATACCGCTCCTCCGGCGAAAGGATTGCCGGGCGGGAAACCCGATATGCGGCTTCCGGGCCCGCAATTCGGATTTCTTGGGATCGGCGAATCGGTCAGCAGAGCGCTCCTGAACGAGCGCGAAGAATCTGAAACCCAAGACCCAACGAAGCGTTCTGAGCTGCGGGAAGACAACTGGTCGGATCGATTGCTCGAAGGGGTCGGAAAATATGATACTGATGGTTATGTTCGCGAGACCACGCCGGATTGGCACCGGATGAACGTTATCGCGGGCATTATTCTCGATGAAATTGATAGGCGGCCGACGGCTGTCAGCGAAACGATAATTCTGGATATTGCTCCGGGCAAATTTGAAACATTAGGGATCTCAGGTCCCGGGATCAACATAAAAGAGTTGTTGAGGCGGCTGGTAAAAATGGGGCTTTTGCAGCAGGAAGCGAATGCTTATGCGCTGGCGGTGCCGCGAGAAGTTTTTGAGATCAAAACGAACCAGATTCGCTTTATCAAGGAACGTCTGGAAGCGCATCTGGCCGCGCTTCAAGGGCAAAGTCATGCCGGCTCGCGGTATCTTTTTCAGCTCATAAGTTCTTATGGCAATGCGGTAACTCAATGGCCGCGCTTTCCCGTCGAAGCAAGCTGGCCCTTCCTTAAAGCCGTTGCGCTTTTAACGACGGATGAAAAAGCGCTCTTGGTCAAATTCATTGAAGACAACAAATCGCGTTTGACCCACGTTCCGCTTGCCGGGAAAGTTCTCTTGATGCTAAAACCGGAACCGGTGAAAAACTGGCTTTCGGAAAACGCCCCCAACCTCATAGGTCGTTCTATTTGGTACATTTCTCCCGAAACGTGGCTCGCGGCAGGCGGTTTGGGGCGCGTCGGGCAGTTCCATACATTGGGCGTCAAAGAATTAATCGGGGATCAGGCGGAACTGATCGCTTTCGAGCCGCGGTATCGTTACCGGTTCGATGCGCAGGGACAGCTCCGGCGCGATGTGGATTATGGGAAATTACCGGTGCCTGTGGAAGGGATCAGCGAAAAACCTGATGATATTTTAAACCTCAGATTGCGCAAAGGATCTATTCATGATCGGCGGGACGTGCCTGTGGCTGTTTATCGGGGATACAATCGTTACGGCATTCAAGTGCATCTCGCGGAAGATCTTCCCGCTCAGGACGGGGGAGATCCTTATTACACAAAGCTTCTTTACCGGTATGGAGCGGAGTATGGCACCGCGGAATGGTGGGAATTTGCGGAGTTTTTGGCCAAAGCTTCGCTCATTGATCTTATTAGAACGGAAACTCCCATTAAAAAAAAGTTGGGGGCGGAGTATAAATATCCGGTGATATGGCCCAATGATGGCCAGTCCGCTTTCATCGCGGTATTTAAACGGGTTTTGGACGATATGGCGCGAATGCCCTCGGATGAAATAAAACGACTCCTGGGCGACTCCGGGTTTGAACTCAAGGATCTGCTCAAGGCTCTCGACGAAGGGATCTCCCTGGAAGCCGCGCTGGTTCACGGCACGACGCATACGTTCCGGAACAGGCCGCCTAATATCGGTGAAGACAAGATTGATGGTATGCGGATCGATCCGAAATGGAAATATCTTTTCAGGCGTTTTTATAAAACCGATCCGACGAGTGGTTTGATCAGATCCGCGGACAGCGTGAACGGCGTGGCGGCCATGCATGTTCAGGGGATCGAACACCTTGATCCCGAAACAAGGATCTTGGCCATTACCAATGGCGATGATCTTGAGTCTTCCAGCAGGGTTTTCCAGGAGATCTTCAAAGAAGAATCCTTTCAAAAGAAATTCCCCGGGGCTGATCCGTGGAATCCGAAACCGGAAGAAATCGTAGAAGCGAAAAAGATCGCCAAAACGATCTTAAAAAATGATCCGCGGTTTAAAGAGCTCGATCCTGAATTTGAAAACCTTGATCCCGAAAAAATTGTGATCGCAACCTCAGGACGTCTTGTCCAGGAAAAGACGGGACTGAATCGTGCGTTTACGGATGAAAACATCGAATATCTTGTGCTCCAAGGCGTCCAAGTCATCATTTTTGGAAATATTCAGGCGGGATATGAGTCCCGGGCGATGTATGACCATTTGAAAGGCTTGCAGAAAAAGGTCAACCTGATGGGGCCGGGGCGTTTGTTTGTGGCCACAGGGTGGGGCATTCCGGAACAAAGGGTTGTTTTGGCGGCTGAAGACGTGCAAGTGAACGATTCTGATCCCGTGACGGAAGCGGCCGGATTTTCCGAAACGGACGGCGCTGCAAACGGCGCTCTTGAGATCACGCTTCCGACGCCTGAAGGCATTTATCAGCAGCAGGGGGAGATCCTTGATTTTGAAAAGCCGGCTTCTGGAAATACAGTTTTAGCGACCGAAGAAAGCGCGTTGGGTTATCGCAAGGCTTTTGAGCGCGTCATCCGTAAATACAAAAGCAATGTCAAAGAATTCGCATCCTTTCAGGCGGCTTCGAAACTATTGAGCCAAGTATTGAATTCCCGATTAACCGCGGCTGCTTACTTGACGGAATTCAGCCGGAGCTTTGCAAGAAAGGAAGATCCCCTTGGCTCCCTGATAGATTATGTTTCCGGAAACGAAGGGGAAGGGCAATTCTTCAGAAGCGAGTGGTTGAGAAGCTCGCTTGTCCGCGCGATTGAGACTTCCAAAGAAGCCGAGTCTGTGGGTTCTACCAATGCTCATTTACGAGCATTTGCCATGCAAAGTATCAGCGCGATTAATGACCATAATATTGTGGCGGTGGAAACAGGCATTCGTGAAGTGACAAGAAGCTCCGGAGAAACCTGGCTTGATGGTTTAAAGATTTCTCAATGGATCTCTGAAAAATTGGGCCTTCAGGATGAAGAGCGTATCCAGATTCGAAATGCCATGACAGGGGAAGTTTACAATACCTTGACGCTCCAGGAGTTAAAAACTAGAGGGCTTTACTTGAAGCTTCCTGCAGAAACGCATGTTCAGGTTTTGAAGATTACCCGGGCTGCGGTCGAGCTGGAAGGTGGGATGCCCTCAACGAAACAGTCGCTTTTTTATGATTATGCGATGTCTTCTAAGGACCGTGAAACCATTTCCGGGTTGATCCCGGAGGAATTTCTCGGATTGTTCAAAAAAGGCGCAGAAGACATTGTGTTCTGGTCCCCGGGAAGCGGTTATTTCCCAAGAGAGAAAGCCCCCCGGAGTTATGACCAGACAGGATTTTATGCCATGGTCAATAAAGGTGGCGGGCGCCTTTTTATTACGGTGGCCGCTTTGCCGTGTGAGGTGATCCAGCAGGAGGTTTCTAAGGAACAGTTGGCGGGTTACCATGCTTTTTTGCATATTCCGCTTTCCGTCGATCGCAATGATCTGGTGCTCGGAGTGGGCTTTGGAAGGTATGAGCAGATCCCAGGCAATCACATAGATGTAACGACCGAAGTTGCTGAGCGCGTCTTGAAATATTGGATCGAAAACCATCTTGTGCGATTTGCCCACGCTTATGGCTTTGAAAAAATACGAATATTTCAACACCGGGTCTCGGATTCTTTTTTAGAGAAAACAGGGTTTGTTAAAGCGAAAGAGCGATTCAACGGATCGCCGGCGTTGTGGGAGATGAAAATTTCCAAGAAGATAAAAGAAACGGCAAAGCCGGCGAGCGACCTTGGTGAAATCCGGTCTTCGCTCCGCAGTTTACGCTCCGAATCGGAAAAGAAGGATGTTCGCTCCGAAATGCGTTTGCAGAATCTCAAGCTTATATCTGAGGACAAGATCCAGATCAATTCGTGGGACGAGCTTCTCGCGATCGCGCCATTCATTTATGAACGGATTAACAGAGAAACGGGAGGGCCGGTTCGCTGGACCACTTTCACGATGAATCGAAAGTACGGGATAAGCCATGCCGGCTTAGGCGGCGGTATGATCGCTAACGGGAATGATTTTCGCAAGATCCTCGCCGAAAAGATTCCTTCATCCCCAGAGATCGGGGAAGAGATGTCTTTTCCCGCAGCGGTTCATGTGAAGGAATGGGGCGGGGAGGCTGAGCTTTGGGTTACGCACGGGCGTCCGGCCATTGAAGCTCAGGTGATCATGAAGGTGTTTGGACTCCAGGCGCCGGCACGGGAGCCTCGAGATCAGAAAGCAAAGATCGAAAAATCACAAGCGGACAATCACGCAAAAGCATTAGCCTGGATTAACAGGGCTATTCCATTCGTTGAAAACGAAGCCAACGAGGACCTTACGATCCGGGACATTGATTACAAGAAACTGCAGGGCATTTTACAGGCTCTCAAGCGGTTCAAGGCGGATCTTGAGACTATGCCGCAGAAAAAGGTCGCTGATCCGGGAGATGTTGAGTTGTGGAAAATGGTCCTTCGCGTCTACATGGAGCAGTCTGACGTCGAAGAGCTTATGGCGAGCCTATCAAGAGGCTCAGCGGTCGTTCAACCGCGAGACGAGACGCTCGAGCAACTAAGAAGCTTGTTGCGTAGGGAAGCATTAAAAAGCAAGGAAGCCGAAAAGCTCACACAACAACCGGAACAACACAAAACTGTTTCTCCGGCGCCGCAAGCCCAGGGGGAAAGGCGGCAAAAAGCGCTCAGATGGATTGCTCATGCCATGGCGCGTGCCATTGCGGAGCGTAACGCAGCCCGACATGCTTCCGCCCGGTTTGCCGGCAATCGTCAGGAATTTGAGAAATGGGAAATGGAATATGCGGAATGGAAGGATATTTCGCAGAAGCTTGGAGAATTTGAAGACGTAGCCAAAACAGAGCCGGAAGACCGGATCGTTGCCCCTGAGAATCGCGCGGCGCTGGAAGAAAAACTCAACGGTTTAATGGGCCGGGCATACGCGCAAAAACTCTTAAGTGCTCTTTATCCTGTTTCATCCGCTACACCTCCGGTACAGCAGGCAGCAGCTGTTTCTGAAACGCTAAAAAAGCCGGGTGCCTATGCGATTTTGAATGATCAAAATGGAGCCCGCCCCCAACAGGCAGTCTCCACTGAATCTCCGGAAAGTATGATCCAGCGGGCGAACACGCTGGGGGTCACCATTTCCGGTTACATGCGTCAGCACGATTACAATCCCGCAAAAGAAGAACGTCTCAAAAGCGTTGTGACCGCAGGTCATGCGCTGCTCGGGGAAATGAACGAATTAAGCTTTAAAGCAAAAATACATGTGGGGCCTAAGCTTCCGACCGGATTCAACGAAGCTATGGAACGTCTTTCAAATTCTCTCAAGCTTCGTTCCGAAGCGCGGGAAGAAGGGGCGAAAAAGCCTGTCAATACCCAGGCCGCGGAGCTTATTGCTGAGGCTGTTTTGAGTTATTTTCCGGATTCTGACCCGAAAACGATGAGCGGACAAATGGCGGGTTTTATTTTTGCCGGAAAACCAACGATCAATGAGTTGGCGACAGTTTTGTCCCGAAGTCCCGCTCCCCAGGATTTTGATTCTGCCAAGGCCATGCTGACCGCGCTTTGGGCTGCAGTGACCTACGGGCTTACCGAAGGCGCCCTGCCAACGATCGCAGGCGAACTTCTCAGATCTAATTCTCGCGACGAAAGGCTGCGGATTTTTCAGGAGTATTTGCTTAATAAATCGACGGGGCAGAAGCTTTCGGCGGAAGTGGTCGAAACCGTTCTGGACCAGGCAGAGAAACTCTATCGCACGGATAGCCCGAAAATGTGGGCGGAAACTTCTGCGCTAGAACTTTATTTAAACAGGGCCTATGAGGTCGTGGAAATTGATTTTGCGGATCTTGATGAGGCGCTGATCGTCGAAAGCATCCGCAGCGGAAAGATGCTCAAGCTGGATCTACGGAATATTCCCGAAAAAGACGCAGAGAACACCGACCGTTTCGGCGTTTTCGCCGCTCGCCTCGATCGATTTGCTCATCTTTTCGAAAAAGAAGTTGCTTCTAAGATCGGATTTAGGGCCATGGGCCTTCACCTCACGGCCACCGGAGAATTATTGAAAAACTCCTTTAGGCATGGCAGCAAACTGGACTTTCAACTCCCGATCTTTCTTTGGGCGGATCTGACAGGCTCGAAAATAGAAGCCTATAATCTGGTCAAAAAGGAGGATGGAAAAAGTGCCGAATGGGTAGAGGCGAAGAAAAAAGCCGGGAAGTACCTCCTGGGGGGCGCCGGAGAGGGGCTTCACATTATTGAAGAAGCCGGTCTTTTATATCAGCGCATACCGATAGTAAACCGCACCACCGGGACTGAGTTCGGAGCGCGTGTGACCCTGTGGCCTAATGCCGATTCCCGCTCTGAAGCGCGCGGTACGGAAGAGACTGAAAAAACTCTTTTTTCCCACGGGATCGATGTTACGGCCTTGGCCGAAAAATGGAACGCGGCATCGCAAGGGGAATGGGTCCTTGTGGTCGACGACTCGGGTGTGTTCCGAGAGGCTGTTGTTGATCTTGTCCGTGGGGAAAGGTATTCGGTCGTTGAAGCCGGGGACGTTGTTTCGGCTTTAAAAAAGATCAAAGACAAGATCGCAGCAAAGCAAGGGCGGCCCTTGATCGTCACCGATAATTCTATGCCGCTTGTCAGAGGATCCGAATGGATCCGTCTCATGCTTGAAAAATTTGATACTCCGAGAATGGTCCTTCTGAGCGCTTTTGACGAAACCGATGCTCGGAAGATGGCAAAGGCGTTAGGCGTGGAAGGCTCCGCCACGATCCGTCTTTTAGAAAAAATAAAAGCCTTTGAAGAATTGCCGCCTCTTTTGGTTCGGATCAAAGCCGCTCTTCCCGAAAAGACGAGGGAAGAAGATCAGAAAAAATCCGACGTTGCTAAAGCGTCCGAACTTATTGAAGAAACCGCTTTGGGTTATTTCACGGCGCTTGATCAGAAAACAACGGTCGTGCAGATGGTCAGCTTTCTTTCTTTCGGAAGCCCTACGATCAATGATTTGGCGACGACGCTGTCCCAAAGCCCCTCGATTCAGGACTTTGATTCCGCCAAGGCCGTTCTGGCCGCGCTTTGGGCTGCTGTGACCTACGGGCTTACCGCAGGGGCTCTGCCGACGATCTCCGGTGAACTTCTTAGCTCGACTCATCCTCGCGACGAAAGACTCCGGGTTTTTCAGCATTATTTACGAAAAATGAACGGTCAGGAACTATCGCCGGAGGTGGTCGAAACCATCTTGGCGGAGGTTGAGAAACTCTACGCCACACCCCGCTCCGAAGCCCGCCTACCGGACGGGCAGGCGCGCCAGGAACTCGGCGCAACAAACGAAGCGCAAAACACCAAGAATGCCGGGAAAGTCGTTTTGTTGGTGGAAGATCATCATGGAGAGATGCGCTTTTATTCGTCCGCAATAAAGCAACTGTTCCCTGCGACGCTTGTGTTAGAGGCCTCCAACGTAAAAGAGGCGAAATTGCTCTTAAGAAAAAGGGGAAGCGAGATTAACGTGGTTGTTTTGGATTATCATTTGGTCTTGGTCGAAAAGTTTCAAAAAATGAGTCTGAAGGCGCAGCACGCAAATTCAGCCGCGGCAGTTCTTGATGAGATCAAGCAACTCGGATTGACCATGCCCGTGATCGTGCAGTCGCGTATTCCCGAGGCGGCGGTTGCGGCTCTTGGAGAGCATGGCGGGAATATAAAGATTCAAGCCAAAGATATTGAAAAGCTCATTGGCGCATTGCGAGAGACCGAAGCTTTAACTTCCACAAAACCCCGCTCGGAAACGCGGCAATTCTCTGAAAAAGAGAAATCACGGATCCTTTGGGATCTTGCGTGGTTCGGTCAATATAAAAAAGAAGGTCTTGAGAGAACAAAACCAGAAATTCGTGAAGCTATTGGCCGGCTGCAAAACACCTTAAATGAGAACCGTCCTGCGATGGAAGCATTTTATAAAGAATTAACCATCGGCCGATTGGATGGTCGGGTGGAAATCATCCTTGCTCTTGAGACGATAAACGGAAAAGAGATGGGGAACCTGCTTTTCTTGACAAAGCTCTTTGGGGAAGCGCTTGAAGCAAAAGATTTTCTTAAAGAAAGTGAAAAACCCCGCTCCGAAATGCGCACTAAGGTTTCGGATCTGCCACTGCCGGCGAAGTTGCAGGCTTTTACCATGGAGAAGTTTGTTCAGGAGAACGCGCGTCTTGGCGGCGGCACGGAACAAGGTCTCCGCGGCGTGACGGAAAAGATCATGGACGGGATCATTTCTCTCTTTGCTTATACGCTGAATGCAGCCGAGGCAGCCATTGCTCGCTTGCCGGTCTCGTTTGCCAAGAAAGCGCAGGAGACTCTCATGCGGGCACGTTTTGACGCAGCAAAGAAGGCGCTTGGCATCAAAACAGTTCAGTCCGGGGATGCGTTCATTCTCGGCCGCGAATTTGCGCTGGGCCAGGGCTTTTTAGCGGCGGTCAGAACGATCCTGGGGGATGCGCCCGTGGCCGTGATCGCGGGGGATGTCACAGACCGCGCCTTTATAGAACAATTCAATGCCGGGCTTGCGCCGGACCGGCGCATCATTGTCGCCTCAGAAAAGAACCTTTCGGTCGCCAGAACGGCTCTTAGAAAACAAGTTAAAACAGAACGTATGGCCCTCAAAGCTCTTCTCTATGGCGCAGAAATTTTAAAAGACCAGCTTTCGGATATTACAGTTCAACGCATCACCCCGAGAATGTTCCAGAACTTCCTCAGTCTTGCCGGTGAGCGTATTCATTTCCTCGTTTCCGAGGTTCAGGCGCAGTTTGCCCTCTTACGTTCTGCGTAAGGCGTACGGAATACGGCGAAAAAGTTTTTACACCGTACATGGTTGATAGATTGACCAATCCTTGAACTTCCCCTATATTCCTCTCCCATGAAGACTCCCGATACTAAGCTCATCCGAGTCGGCCACAGCCCGGACCCCGACGACGCGTTCATGTTCTATGCCCTGGCGCATGAGAAAATCGATATGCGTGGCTTCAAAGTCGAACATGTGATCGAAGACATCGAATCCCTCAATCAGCGCGCGCTTTCTACCTCTCCAACCTCCGAGGTTGGAATGCACGCAACCTCGGAGGTTTCCCTCGAGGTCACGGCCGTTTCTTGTCACGCGTATGCTTATCTGGCAGACCGATATCTCGTCATGCGGTCGGGAGCGAGCGTGGGGGACAATTATGGACCGATTCTCGTACGGCGTGAGGCGTACGGCGAGACGCATAAAACGAACGCCGTGCCCCGCACTCCGCACTCCGTGCAAAAAATAGCTATTCCCGGCAAGCTCACTACTGCTTATCTGGCTCTCCAGCTGTATGCAAAGTCAGAATCCAGGTCGCCTTCCGCCGTACTCCGTACACCGTACGAAGTTGTTTTTGTTCCTTTCGACAAAGTTTTCGACGCGGTGAAAAGCGGCGAGGCCGATTATGGTCTTGTGATCCACGAAGGACAGATCACGCACGCGGAGCATGGGCTGGAAAAAGTTCTGGATCTCGGGGGATGGTGGCACGAGAAAACGAAGCTTCCGCTTCCGCTCGGGATCGATGTGATCCGCCGCGATCTCGGAGAAGAAACGATCAAAGGATTTTCCCGCCTCTTTAAAGAAAGCATCGAATATGCCTTGAACCACCGGAAGGATGCCTTAGAATACGCGAGCCAATTCGGCCGTGGGATCTCTGAGGACTTGAACGATCGCTTTGTGGCCATGTATGTGAACAAGCGCACGCTCGACATCGGCCAAGACGGGGAAGCCGGCTTTCGAAAGCTGCTTGATGAAGCATATCAGCACGGAATTATTCCGAAGAAAGTAAATCTGGAATTCATTTAAGAAAGTATGTAGTAGGTAGTATGTGGTAGGTGGCCGTGAACCGAAACGGTTTTTCTACATGCTACTTACCACCTACTACTTACTATTTCATAGGGTGAAAATCATGGGTAACGATGAATTGCGAATAAAAACCGTTGAGATCGCCAAGCATCACAAAGCGAGCTGGATCCAGCTGGGTCAGCACCTCTTCTCCATCTATAAGAACAAGCTCTACAAAGAATGGGGTTATCAGGCGTTCGAGACTTATTGTCATAAAGAACTGAGCATTAAAGAGGCGACGGCGTCGAAGCTTATCAAGTCCTATTCTTTCCTGGAAAAAGAAGAGCCTCGGATCGTAAAGCCGGATTATACGGAAGAAGAAACGCCCAAGAAGATCCCGGATTATGAGTCGGTGAACGTGCTCCGGCTTGCCAAAAACAACAAGAACATCCCCACCAACGAATTTGCCGAGCTCCGCAATGACGTCCTCAATGAAGGCAAGGAGGTCAAGGAGGTCCGGGCGCAGGTGAAGAAGATCCTCGAGACGCACGCGCCGAAGGATACGCCGGAACTTAAGGAGCAAAAGCGAGGCTCCATTTTGAGGCGACTCATTGGTTTCTTGAATTCTGCGAAGACCCAGCTTGAAGAGGAAGATCTTGTTCCGGATTATCTTCTAAAGCAGATCGATGCCCTCACCGCAAAGCTGGAAGACCAATTGAATTAAAAGCGTACGGAGTAAGGCGTACGGCGATGGAAAAATTTTTACGCCGCACGCGCGGCGCCTTCCGCCTTGCAAAACGTCCCGCGTTTTCCGTCTCTCGATTTTATTAATTTCTCTTTCCTGGTTCGCGGCCATTCCTTCACTTCACATTCCCGGATGAGAGCGCTGGACCGGTCGCCGCATTTCTCCGAATAAAGCATCTCCACAGGGCCGTGGGAGCGGGTGTAGCGGGAAGCCTTGCCGGCTTGATGCATTTTGAAGCGTCGTTCGAGGTCGTTGGTGATCCCCGTGTAAAAAGATCCGTCGCCGCATTTCAGGATATAAAGGGACCACTTGCCGGAGGACGTTTTTTTACGGCGCGAGGCCTTCTTTTTTTTCTCAAGCCCCGCGAGCATTCTTTTATAGGTGGGATGCATCTAAAAGACCGTAAGGGGTACGGCGTACGGAGTACGGCGAAAGAAGCTTTTACACCGTACGCCTTCCGCCGTACTCATTTTTTGAATTTATGATGATACTTCACGGTCACGATGACGACCCCGGTAAAAAAAATAACGTTGGTCCAGCCGAAGGCGCGGAATGCGAAATCCTGCGAAGTGAGGGCCGCGGGAGACATGAGAAGGATGCAGATCCAAACTCCGAAAAGCCAGACCAGACTGATATCGTCAGCAGACTTCCGCTTGATGATCCGCATCATGAGCGGAATATTGAAAAGGGGAAGGACGGCGCCTGCCCACGCGCTAAGATGTATTAAAAATTTCATAAAGCCTTTCGCTTTAATAACCAAGCACCAAGAAACAATAACCAAGCAATATTCAAACTCCAATAACCAATTATTTAATCGTTGGTTTTTGGTGATTGGGGTTTGTTTGGATCTTGTATCTTGATTATTGGAGTTTGATTCCTTCTAGATCTCGAGTTGTCTCGGGAATTTTGTGAGGTTCTTGCAGCCTTTTTTTGTCACCACGACGACATCTTCGAGGCGTACGCCGCCGACATTTTTGTAATAAAGTCCGGGTTCGACAGTAACAACTTGTCCCGCTTTCAAAATATCTTCTCCCACGCTGATGCGGGGAGGCTCATGGATGTCGAGGCCCAGACCATGGCCGGTGCTATGGAAAAAGCCCTGCATGCGACCATGCTTAACCTCTGTTTTGAAGCCAAGTTGCGTAAACCTCGCCTGAATAGCTCCATGGACCTTTTTAGTGGCGATCCCGCCACGGATCATCTTGAAGGCGATGTTCTGGCCTTCCTTCACAGCCGCATACATTTCCTTGAGTTCGGGCGATGCTTTGCCGCGGACCACGGTCCGGGTGAAATCCGCGTGATAAAGTGTTTTCTCGCTACGCGGGAAAATATCCATAATGATCGGCTGGTGGGCGTAAAGAGGACCCGAGCCTTGATCGTGAGGGTCGATCGAATGATGGCCGCAGGAAACGATCGTGTGTTCGCCCGCGCAGCCACTTTCCAGGAGCGACCTGTGGATAACTTTTTTCAGGATGTCGCTGGTGAGAAGCTTCCCTTTAAAATAAAGTTTATTCTTCCGGATCGCCGAGCCTTTCAAGGTCTTGATCGCTTCCCGCGCGGCTTTTTCAGTGGCGCGCAGCGCTTGAGTGATCGCCGCGACTTCCCTGGGGTCTTTGATCAGGCGGTCTTCAAAAAAAAGCCCGTTTTTATACTGGATCCCGAGACCGGCGTGTTTTAGCGGGGCATAATATTGGACGGGGAAATTTCCGGGGACGAAAACGCTTTTGACGCGCAACTTTTCCAGAAAATAAAGAACAAGCTCTATAAAGGAGCATGCCTTCTTGTATTTTTGCTTGTATTCCGAGGCGAGGCGGGAGCTTGAAAGAACTTGGTGGACCCGGGCCTGTTTTTTGGCGCGGTCGATCTCAAGATCGCTCACCAGGATGTATTTCTTTCCGTGGGATTGGAGGAAAACGAAGGCGTCGGGCGCGATGAATTTTGTCGCGTAGTAAAGGTCCGAGTCTTTTTCGCTTGAAGCGATGATCAAAAGATTCTCTTTGGGCATGAGTAAGAATATCACGCTGAGACCCATGCTTCAATCCGCAAAACACACATGCGGGTACGGCGTAGGGCGTACGGAGTACGGCGAAAACTAAATACGCGTTACGCCGTACGCCTTCCGCCGTACGGAAGCGTTTTTATTCATTGACGACACCCAAGAAAGCCGCTAGACTTCGCTGTCTTTTTCCTCTATACAAATCAGCCAAGGCATTCATAAATTCATGGAAAAGCTTTCTGTAGAGCAACTTAAGGCGAAGGCAAAACTTGTTCGCCGACACATCGTCGAGATGACCGGAGCCGCGGTTTCGGGGCATCCCGGCGGTTCCCTCTCCGCTACCGAAATGACGGTAGCTCTTTATTTCAACCTCATGAATCACAATCCCCAAGACCCGCAGTGGCCGGATCGTGACCGTCTTATTCTGAGTAAAGGGCATGCTTGCCCCGCGCTTTATGCGGCCCTTGCCGAATCCGGTTATTTTGATCCCAAAACTTTGACCGATTTTCGCAAACTTGGCAGTCCTCTCCAGGGGCATCCGGATCGTCGCAAGCTACCGGGGGTGGAGGCTTCCACAGGGTCCCTGGGACAGGGTCTCTCCATGGGAATCGGCATGGCCCTGGCGCGGCGGCTGGATAAAAAAGATTATTACACCTATGTCATTACAAGCGACGGCGAAATGAACGAAGGCCAGACCTGGGAAGCGGCCGCGATGGCCGCGCATCACAAGGTCGATCATCTGATCGCATTCCTGGATTACAACAAATTCCAGCTGGATGATTCCACGAAAAATATCTGCGACATGGAACCTGTGGTCGCAAAATGGAAGGCGTTCCGCTGGCACACCTTTGAAATCGACGGGCACAATGTGAAAGAGATCCTGCGCGCCGTCGAGAAAGCCAAAAAGATCAAAAATCAACCGGTCATGATCATCGCGCATACCGTCAAGGGTAAAGGCGTGTCCTTCATGGAAGGGAACAATGCTTTTCACGGCGTCGCTCCGACGCGCGAACAAGTTGAAAAAGCTTTAAAGGAATTATCTTGACCTGCCCCGTTAGATCCTTAACCAAAGGAGCTGATGTGGAAATTTTTGGTGATTTTCAGGCGAAGAAATTGTTTTCGAATTTTACTATTTTAGAGAGGATCTAACGGGGTGAACAAAATCTTAGGCAAAGCTACGCGAGATGCTTACGGGGAGACGCTTGTCGAGATCGGCAAGATGAATCCGCAGGTTGTGGTCCTTGATGCGGATCTTTCCAAGTCCACGAAATCGGTTCTTTTCTCTGAAAAATTCCCGGAACGGTTCTTCAATGTCGGGATCCAGGAAGCGAATCTTGTCGGAGTGGCCGCGGGGCTTGCTTCTTGCGGGAAGATCCCTTTTATCTCAAGCTTTGCGTCTTTTCTGGTCAGCAAAGGCTTCGATCAGTTCCGCATGGGCGTCGCCTTTTCGGAGCTCAACGTAAAAGTCGTCGGTTCCCACGGCGGTATCACGGTCGGGGAAGATGGCGCTTCACAAATGTCGATCGAAGATGTGGCTCTTATGACGAGCCTTCCCGGGTTCGTTGTGATGATCCCTGCGGATGAAGTTTCCGCGCGGGCGCTGGTTCTTGAGACCGCGAAATATGTGGGTCCCGTTTATATTCGAACGGGCAGGCCGAAAGCCCCGGTCGTCCACAAAGCCGGCACGGATTTTAAGATCGGCAAAGGCGTCCGGTTGCGCGAAGGGAAAGACCTGACGATCATCGCCAATGGTTTGGAAGTTTTCGAGGCGCTCGAGGCGGCAGAACGGCTTGCCGACGAAGGCATCAGCGCAAGCGTGATCGACATGCACACCGTGAAGCCGCTGGATACCGAGCTCATTCTGGAAGAGGCCAAGCGGACCGGGCACGTTCTTGTCGCGGAAGAACATCAGATCTGGGGAGGTCTCGGAAGCGCGATCGCGACTTTCCTCGCGAAGAAACATCCTTGCAAGATGGGTTTTGTGGCCATCCAAGACACCTTTGCGGAATCCGGTAAAGCGGAAGAGCTTTTGGAAAAGTACGGCCTCACCCATCCGCATATTATCAAAGCCGCGAAAAAGATCCTGGGCCGCTAGCGCCGCACTTTCCTTGCCGCTTTAGTGACGGTTATTTGTCTCCTTTGGAGAAAACTTTCGAATGAAAATTCTCTTGGATACGGCGTACGGAGTACGGTGTACGGCGTTTTTTAAGAGCTTTTTTTTAAAAATTTTCTCCGTACGCCGTACGCCTTCCGCCTTACTTGTTCTTCTCCTCACCGTCCTTTTCTTTCCGGAGCTGCATGCCGCCGCAGGCGAAAAAGCCATGGTCATTACTCCGGATCCACGCGCGACGCAAGCCGCCTTAGAAGTGCTGAAACAGGGCGGGAATGCAGTCGACGCGGCTGTGACAGCCCAATGGGTGCTCAATGTGGTCGAGCCGCAGGCGTCCGGGATCGGGGGCGGCGGCCTTTTTCTTTTTTATGATGTGGGCACCCGGCGCATTCTCTCTTTCGATGGAAGTGTTAAGGCCCCCGGCAAAGCCTTCCCGAAGATGTTCCTGGGCGAGACTGGCAAACCACTTCCTTATCAACCGGAAAGAAACACAGGCGGGCTTTCGGTCGGTGTTCCGGGACTCTTAAAATTAACCGAAGAGGTTCATGCTAAATACGGAACGCATAAATTTCCTTTTGCGAAACTGATGGATCCGGCGATCCGTTATACGGAAGAAGGAGCCGAAGTGTCGCAGGCCCTTGCGGAAGCGCTTCGTGAAAATTCGAAAAGATTGGCGCTTTTGGACTCCGCGAAGTCGGTTTTTTTCGAGAATGGAATTCCTCTCGAAGCCGGGAAAAAACTCTCTCAACCCGAACTTGCCAAGGCGTTCCGTCTGATCCAGACGAAGGGGGCGAAGACTTTTTATAGCGGTGTGGTCGCGAAAGAGATAGCGCGCGCTGTTCGTAAGAATGTTTATCGGGCAGGCCTCTTGGATGAAAAGGACCTTGAGGGTTATACGATCGCGGCGCGGGATCCCCTTCATGTCACTTATCAGGGATACGATCTCTTCAGCGCGGGACCTCCGGCCGACGGAGGCGTGATGCTTTTTCGCGGGCTCAATCTTCTTTCCCGTTTTGGCATCCCCGGATTTGGGCAGGTGCCGGAGACATACCATATCCTCGGAGAAATCCAGAAGGTCGCCTTCTCGAAGCGCTCAGGGGTTGCCGACCCGGATCTTTTTGATATTCCGCTGAACGAACTCCTTTCGGAAACATGGGCGCAAGACCGGATGAATACCATTCAGTTTGATCGGGTTTTAAAATCCGATGAGATGAAAGTGGCTGGGGCCGAGAAAGGAAGGAAGCGCGCGGGATCTTCCATTATGATCGTAGACCCGCAGGGAAATATCGCGATCCTAACCGCGACATTGGGAGATGCCTTTGGTTCGGCGCTGAAGGTTCCGGGCTACGGTTTTTTTCTCAATGATCTGCTCACTGATTTTGCCGCGGATCCATCGTCTGTGAAGGATCCCCGGTCCGCGGAACTTATCTCCGGAGGGCAAAGACCCCGCGGATCCGAAGCTCCCACATTCATTTTTAAAAATGGGAAGCCCGATCTTCTGTTGAATGCTTATGGTCCGGATGATGCGGCGGCGGTGCTTCTTAATGTGATAGTCCAGAAGCTTGATCTTGGCGCGTCCTGCTCCGGAGCGGTGGAATCTCCAAGGCTTTTGGTCCGGGACACAGCGCTTCACATGGAGTCCGGGCTCTATGGTCAGGAAATGATCCGTTTGAAGCTCGCTCTTTTGGGGCATGATATCGAAAAAGAAGATCCGGTCGGACTTGCGCAAATGGTTTGTTTTGAAGAGGGTTCTGGTAGAATAGAGGGCGAAAGCGACCCCCGCGCGAGCGGAGAAGCTGCTGGTTTCTAACTTAAAAACGGGATGATGGAAGGAGGATGGTGGATGGAGCAAAGCGAAAAGCAAAGGTTGGACGCCTTCCGCCATCCTTCATCCGAGACCCTCGTTAAGATATGATCTTACACAAAGGAAAATATCTTCATCTGATCTCCGAAGACAATTGGGAGTACGTCAAACGGACTAATTGCAGCGGGATCGTCGTTATCGTGCCGATGACGAAAGAAGGAAAAGTTATTTTTGTCGAACAGTTCCGAAGGCCGGTGGAAGCCCAAGTGATCGAATGGCCGGCAGGACTTGTGAATGACCAGATGCTGCATGACCCGGAGACGATGGAGGCCGCTGCCCGGCGCGAACTTTTCGAAGAAACCGGTTATGAAGCGGAGCATTTATCATTTTTGGTGGAGGGTCCAGTTTCAAGCGGCCTGAGTTCTGAAACTATCGCCTTCTTTCAGGCTCTCGACGTAGTGAAAAAAGGTCCGGGGGGCGGCGATGCCTCAGAATCCATCCGGGTCCATGAAATACCGCTTAAAGAGGCGGATATTTGGCTTTATGAGATGGAAAAAAAAGGATTCCTTGTCGATCCGAAAGTCTATGTGGGGCTGTACTTCCTAAAAACCTAGTACGGCGTACGGAGTACGGCGTAAGCTTTTCCGCCGTACACCTTGCGCTGCACTCCGTACCTTGGAGTCTTTATGGCTGACATCACGATCTATCAAAAACCGACTTGTACGACCTGTAAAGAGGTCGCTCAGATCTTAAAAGAAGCGAACGTGGATTTTGATGCGGTGGATTATTTCACCGATCCGATCCCTAAGGCGAAGCTCAAAGAGCTCATCCAGAAGCTGGGTCTTCCGGTTGAGGAATTGATCCGCAAGAAGGACCAGCTTTTTGGAGACCTTCGGCTTGGCGAAAAGCAGCTTACCGAAGGCCAGTGGCTGGACCTCCTGGCGATCTATCCCGATCTTCTTCAACGCCCTATCGTGGAAAAAGGCGACAAAGCGATCGTTGCCAGACCCGCGAGGAAAATAAAAGAATTTTTAGCGTCATTGGCTCCGGTGGAGATACCGCCGGCGCCTCTATCTTGAATAAGCAAAAACTTTGGATAAAATATTTCATCAAATCTTTCTCTAACGGAGGTTTGCCCCGTTAGAGATTGTAGCGGCGGTGATGGTGGTATTTTGTGGAATGGGGTAAAGACAGTTTTGATAATGAATCGTTGCAATGCACGGAAGCGCTTTCGTAGCGCTTCCTATCTCTAACGGGGTGAATCATGAACGAGCAGGAAAATAAACCTTTTGCGTATTCTCAAGAAGACGTTTTCTCTAATTTTATGCAACGCGTGTATCAATGGATGGCCATGGGGCTCGCGCTCACGGGGCTCGCCGCTTTTGTCACGATCACTAACACCTCGCTCCTGAGCTTTCTTTTGCATGGAGGCATGTGGGCTTGCTTCATCGCGGAGTTTATTTTAGTGATATGGTTGACCCGGAGCCTTCAGAAGATCTCAGCTCAGGCGGCGACGATCGGTTTTCTGGCCTACTCGGCGCTGAATGGCATGACGATGTCGGGCATCTTTCTCGTTTATACTTCCGCCTCGATCTCCTCGACTTTTTTTATTACAGCCATGACGTTCGCGGGCGTGAGCGTTTACGGCTGGGTGACGAAGCAAGACCTGACCTCGATCGGGAGTTTCTGTTTTATGGCCTTGATCGGCGTGATCATTGCCAGCGTCGTGAATATATTTTTTCACTCGCCTGTTTTTACCTGGATCGTTTCTTATTGCGGCGTCGCGGTTTTTATCGGGCTTACGGCGTATGACACGCAACGGCTCAAGGCCATTCACCGGAGCATGGCGAACGCGCCCGAGCAACTCGCGATCGTCGGCGCTCTGATGCTTTATCTGGATTTCATTAATATGTTCCTGTTTTTGCTGCAGATCTTCGGCCGGCGCCGATAGATCAGTGTAAGTGGTAAGCTGTAAGTGATAAGTAAAAAATACTTGGCGCTTACTCTTCTTATCACTTACCACTTATAACTTATCACAGGGGATTTTAATGATTGAAGTTAAAGAACTCACAATGCATTACGGCCCGGCGATCGCGCTGGACCACGTTTCCTTCCAGGCGAATCCCGGAGAAGTGTTGGGCCTCCTGGGCCCCAACGGCGCCGGAAAAACGACCGCCATGCGGATCCTCACGACCTATCTTTTTCCCTCCTCCGGCACCGCGAAAGTTGACGGCTTCGACATCCTTGAAGATCCTATCGAAGTCCGTAAGCGCATCGGCTATTTGCCTGAAACGGTTCCGCTTTATGGTGATATGCGGGTGGATGAATATCTGACGTTCGTCGGCAAAGCGCGCGCACTTGAAGGGTCCAGGCTCGTGGAACGTCTTGAGTGGGTTAAAAGTGCCTGCCATCTCAAGAGCGTGTGGAAACATCTTTTGTGTGAACTTTCCAAGGGGTACGGCCAGAGAGTGGGACTCGCGCAGGCTTTGATCCATGACCCCAAGGTGCTGATCCTGGATGAACCTACGTCGGGGCTGGATCCGATCCAGATCATCGAGATCCGTTCCCTCGTGAAAAGTCTTGCCAAGGAAAAAACCATTATTTTTTCCACGCATATTCTGCCGGAGGTCGAAGCCCTGGCCGACCGCATCGTGATCATCAATGAAGGCCAGCTTGTGGCGCAAGGGACGAAGCGAGAGCTGGCGGAGAAAGTCCAAGGTTCCGGGAAAGCCGCGCGGGAACTAAGCCTGGAAGAGATCTTTATCCAGTTGCTGATCCCCACGCAGAAGGTGAGCGCATGAAAAAAGGCTCGAATCTCCTTACTATCCTGAACAGGGAGCTTGCGGCTTATTTTAATTCCCCGATCGCTTACATCTTCATGGTCATCTTTACGCTCTTGAACGGCGGCCTTTTCATGACGCAGTTTTTTCTGGTCGGGCGCGTGGATATGCGGGCTTTCTTCTACACGCTTCCGTTCTTTCTTTCGGTTCTTTTGCCGGCCATTTCCATGCGTCTTTGGGCCGAAGAGAAGCGCGGGAACACGCAAGAGCTGTTGCTGACTTTTCCCATGCAGGCGCACGAGCTGGTACTCGGGAAATTCTTTGCGAGTTTTCTTTTTTATCTGATCACGCTTGCCTGCACGTTCCCGATCCCGGTGATGCTCACCGTACTCGGGAGGCCGGATCTCGGCGCGATCCTGAGCGGTTATGTGGGCGCAGCGCTCCTGGGAGGTTTCTTTCTTGCGATCGGGATGTTGGTTTCAGGTTTTTATCGTGATCAGATCGTCGCGTTCATTCTTTCCATGATGATCTGCTTCGGCCTTTATCTCACGGGCACGGAATTTGTGGCTTCTTCCATCGATGGATGGGTGGGTGGGCTTGGGACCTTTCTCCGGCATTTTCTCGGAAGCGCGGATCATTACAGCACGTTTGCCAAGGGCGTGATCGATAACCGCGACGCGCTTTATTTTCTTGTCGGCAGCGCCGTGGCGCTTGTGCTAAACGGGTTTTGGATCGAAGGACGGATGCGGCCGAAAGCCGCCTCGATCTTTACGACCGCAGCCCTGATCTCGGCAGGGATCTTCCTCTTGAGCAATTGGCTTGTGGCCGGAGTCCCGCTCGGCCGCTTCGATATGAGTGAAGGCCGGTCCTATACGATCTCTTCGGCGACCCGGAAGATCCTGAGGAGCCTTCCATCACCCGTCATGGTGAAATTCTACATTTCTTCCGCGGACAAAATGCCAACTTCCATGAAAACGCTCGAGCAGGACGCGCGCGACAAGCTCGAGGAATTACGCGTTGTATCCGGAGGCCACTTTCAATACCAGGTCTTCCATATGGATGCCGCGACCGCGGTTGAAGGAACCAAAAAAGAAGACACGATGGAGGAAAAGCTTTCCAAAAAAGGAGTCCAGCCGTTCCAGGTCCAGTCCATCCAGTCCGATGAAGTGGGCGTCCGTCTTATTTATTCCGGACTGACGATCTCTTACAAGGAAAAACCCGAGGAGGTCCTGCCGCAGATCCATCCCGGGAATCTCGATGATCTGGAGTATGCCATTATTTCAAAGCTTTATCGCATGACCCTTCCCGGGATCCCGAAAGTCGCGCTGATGGCGCCTTATACCGAGAAGTCGGTCGATCCCAATCTGATGATGCTTCTCCAGCAGCTCGGCGGGCAAGTGCCGGCAAGCTACCGTGATGATCCTTACGAATATTTGCAGGTAGGGTTAGAGTCCGAAGGTTATCCCGTGTCACGCATTTCTTTAAATGAAAAATCCGGAATTCCCGCGGGGACGAAGACGCTGGTGGTGGCCCAACCGGGGAACTTGAACGAGCGGCAGAAATATGAAATTGATAGATTCCTTTGTCAGGGTGGTTCCGTTTTTATGGCCGTGCAGAATTACGAATTCAATTACAAGCCCGAAGGCATGGGGTCAATCGCACTTGTGCCGAGTGAGAAGAACCCCGCCGTGAATGACCTGCTTTCGGTCTGGGGATTCCAGGTGGAAACAAGCATCTTGGCGGATGAACAAAGCGAAGCGATCACGCTTTCGGGCGGCGGGCGCGAAGGGCTTTTGGGCATGTCCATCCCCGTCAAATTACCGATCCAGATCCTGCTGACAGATTCCGAAATGAATGCTCAAACTTCCATCACCGCGCGTCTTTCAGCATTCTTTTATCTCTGGGGCAGCGCGCTGAAAATAGATCAGGATAAGATCAAAGCTCAGGGACTCAAAGTACAGACGTTGCTTCATTCCAGCAAGCGTTCCTGGACCGTACCGTTCAAGTCGGGAGACCTGACGCCTCAGGCGCTTGCGCGTGTTGGGACAAGCGCGCGAGGGCCCTTTCTGCTAGCGGTGCTGGCCGAAGGACAATTTGCAGATGCATTCAAAGGCAAGGCCATGCCGGAATGGGCTCCGGAGGTCTCGACCGATGCGGCATTGCCCGTTCCCGTGGGAGAAATCAAAAAAGAAAAAACGCCAAAGACTCTCCTGCCCAAGCCAGGAAAACTTCTGCTGATCGGCGCCGCGACGCCTTTCCAAAAACAGCTTATGCAGAATGGCGGGCATCTTAATTTTTTCCTAAACGCTATGGATGTCCTGACGCTCGGTGATGCGCTGATTGGTATCCGCTCCAAAGGGCAGGTGGGACGCGCGCTTCCAAAAGTTTCGGCCCCGGCGAAAGTGGCTTGGCGGCTCTTCGTGATGTTCCTGGTGCCGGTCCTCATCGCTCTTTTGGGGTTTGGCCGGGCGTATATGCGTCGCCGCACCAAACAACTTTATCTGAAAAGCCTAACCGCCTAAACAAGGCCTGGTTTTGAAACAGTAAAAATCTATGAAACCAAAACAGATCATTGTCTTAAGTATTATTTTCGGCATCCTCGCAGCGGGGATCCTTTTGAAGTCCTTGGCGCGTTCCGCGGGCGATAACGCGGGGGCAGCGCAGGGAGGCCGTGTTGCTTTTGCAAGATTCGATCCGGCGAAACTTGAAAGGATCACGATCCGTCACGGCAATCAATCTCCGGTTGTAGAACTCGCCAACGAGAATGGTATTTGGAAAGTGAAAAGTCTTTGGGGCGCCCAAGCAGATCCCGTGAAAGTGGAAGCGCTTATTGAAAAACTTCGATCAGCTCAAGGCGAGCTACGCGGTTCCGGGAAAAAGCTCTTCACGGATTTTGGCATTCAGGACGCCGAGGCTTTTTCGATGCAACTTTTTGGGGCCGGAAACGTTTTGCTTCTGGATCTTCGGCTTGGGACCCAAAAGGCGGGTGAAAACGGCTATTTTATGCGTCAGGCTAAAAGTGAAAACGTTTATCTTGTAGACGCAAACATGGAAGAGCTCTTGGGGATCTTTGAAAATTTCAAGGAGGCGGTTCCGGCGAGCGCTCCTTGGGCCGATCTTCGTCTTTTCAATCTGGATACTGAGAAGGTGACCGAGGTTGCCGTTTTCAGGATCCAGGGTGAGGAAAAAACGAGGGTAGCAGGTCTCAAGCGTGAGACCGATCCCAAAGACCCGCTCAAAATTTCCTGGAAATTCCTGCGTCAGGATGTCTCTTCCTTACCTGACCCTGACAAAGTTCTGAAATTTATTGCGGCGATGAACAGTATTCAGGCGCAAAAGGTCGTGGACCCTGGCGGGCCGGGGTATGGTTTAGAGAAGCCCGTGTGGCAGTTGGCCGTGATCGAGGAGAGCAAGAAAACATTTCTCAATGCGGGATCCAAGGACGAAAAAGCAGAGCTTCTTTATGTGGCTCGCTCGGGAAATTCTACGGTTTTCGGGCTTCAAGCTTCTTTTTTTGACGACCTGAATGTCGATGACACGCATTTTTTAAAAGATGCTCCGCCCGTCGCGGAAACCAAGAAAGACATATCGCAAGACATCTCGACCGCCCTACAGGAAGAGCAGGAACAAGCCGCGCCACCAAGCGCTGGCGGGCAAGTGACATGAAACAATATCTGGATCTTTTAAGGCATATTCTTGATCATGGGACTGAGAAAAAAGATCGCACCGGCACGGGCACGATCAGCACGTTCGGTTATCAAATGCGATTTGATCTTTCCAAGGGATTTCCGCTCCTTACCACCAAGAAGATCTACACCAAGGCCGTGGTTTACGAGCTTCTGTGGCTGCTTCGTGGCGATACGAATATTAAGTTTCTGAAAGATAACGGTGTGACCATTTGGGATGAGTGGGCGGATCAAAACGGGGATCTCGGACCGGTCTACGGCGCCCAATGGCGCGCGTGGAAACGCATGGACGGCACCGTCGTGGACCAGATCACGCAAGCGGTGGAGATGATCCGGAAAACCCCGGACAGCCGCCGGATCATCGTGAGCGCCTGGAATGTCGGGGAGATCGACAAGATGGCGCTACCGCCTTGTCACGCCTTCTTTCAGTTCTATGTGTTGAACGGAAAACTTTCCTGCCAGCTTTATCAGCGAAGCGCCGATGTCTTTCTGGGCGTGCCTTTTAATATCGCTTCTTACGCGCTTCTGACGCTCATGATGGCGCAGGTCACGGGTCTTCAGCCCGGAGAGTTCGTCCACACTTTTGGAGATGTTCATATTTATTCAAATCACATGGAACAAGTGAAGCTTCAGCTTTCGCGCGAACCGCGTTCGCAGCCCCGCATGATCTTGAACCCCAAAGTCCAAAATATTTTCGATTTTAAGTACGAAGACTTTACGCTCGAACATTATGATCCGTGGCCTGCGATCAAAGCGCCGGTGGCGGTATAAATCAGACCACAGACTACAGACCACAGACTAAAGCTAAAAGCTTGGGTCTCCAGTCTTCAGTCTCCGGTCTCTAGTCTCGGAGGTTTATCATGCTTTATCATATTGTCGCAGTCGCTAATAAACGGGTGATTGGAAAAGGGAATCAGCTTCCCTGGCATTTTTCTAAAGATTTGCAACATTTCAAAGCGACGACCCTCGGACAGACGGTGATCATGGGTCTCAAAACGTTCGAAAGCCTTGGATGCAAAGCCTTGCCGGGGCGCACGAATATCATCCTGGACCGGAGTGGCGCGAAGCCCTACCCGGGGCAAACATTTTTCGCTTCCTTGGATGAGGCTTTAAAGAACGTCAAGACCGAGCACGCCTTTATCATCGGAGGGGCCGAGCTCTACCGGACCACGATCGATCGCGTCGACGCGATCTACCTGACCCGCATCCACGCCGATTACGAAGGGGATGTTCTTTACCCGGAGATCCCGCCGTCCTTTGTAGAAAAAAAGCGGCTCAAAATTCAAGATGATCCCACCCTCGAAGTGATTTATTACGAGAAAGTGAAGAATAAGAGCTGCTGTTGCTGTGGATAGCAAGAATCTTTATTTCAGACAGATCCCTGTGGGCTATATGGGGAATTTTGTTTATCTCATCGGCGATAAAAAGAAAAAAGAATGCGCCATGGTGGATCCGGCCTGGGACGTGGACGCCGTTTTAAAGGAAGCCGAAAAAGACGACATGAAGGTTGTGGCGGGGGTCCTCACGCATACGCACTTTGATCATGCGAATGGTGTTGAAGGCTTGATCAAAAAAACAAAGTGCAAAATTTATGTCCATGAAAACGAGGCGAAATTCCTGAAAGAGTTCAAAGAGCATCTTGTGGAAACCCGGGAAGGTTCCAAACTCCGGATCGGAGATCTGGAAATGACCTTTCTTCACACGCCGGGCCACACCGAAGGGGCGCAGTGCGTTCTGGCGGGCGACAGGATCATCACCGGCGATACGCTTTTTGTGGGGGCTTGCGGCCGTTGCGATCTTCCGGGCGGCGATGAAAAGAAAATGATGCAAAGCCTGAAGCGTCTTGCCGGACTGGACGGATCGCTCCAGGTTTTTCCGGGGCACGCTTACGGCGATGCGGATTCCTCGACGATCGGCAACGAGCAGCGCACGAACCCGTTCATGAGATTCTAACTCGTACGGCGGAAGGTGTACGGCGTATTGCGTAATGTTTTTCGCCGTACTCCGTACGCCTTACGAAATCCTGGGTATAAAAATGAATGAGTTTAATCCGAATAAAGACGAAGACGCTGCGAAACTTCTTCAAGACGCCTACCATCAACAGATGGCCGGGAAGGTGGATCTGGCCATCGAGCTTTATCTCAAGTCCCTTGCGTCCCAGCCCACGCCGGAGGCGCACACCTGTTTAGGGTGGGCCTATAGCGTTAAGGGCCGTTATGGGGACGCGATCCGGGAATGTGAAAAAGCGGTTCGCTTGGATCCGGACTATGGAAATCCCTACAATGATATCGGGGCGTACATGATCGAGACGGGACGTTGGGAAGAAGCCATTCCTTGGCTTGAGAAGGCGACCACGGCTGAGCGCTATGACGGAAGGTTTTATGCCTGGTATAACTTGGGTCGGGTTTGGGAGCACATGGGAGATTGGACCCAAGCGCTAGAGGCCTATCGCCATGCCCTCGAGCAAAATCCTGAGTACTCGCTCACTGCAAAAGCGATCTCAAGAATGCAGGCGATGTTGAATTAAAACAGGAAAACGGATGGCGGATGGTGGAAGGCGTCCAGCAGTGTTTTTCGCCATCCTCCCTCCTCCATCCATCATCCGATGTTCAGATTTTTCGCCACAAACTCCCAATTCACCAGATTCCAGAACGTCTCCACGTATTTCGCACGGGCATTCCGGTAATCAATGTAATAGGCGTGTTCCCATACATCGCAGGTGAGAAGCGGTGTTTGGCCGTTCGTTAGGGGATTTCCGGCATTCGACATCGCTTCGACTCCGAAAGAACCATCATCGTCCTTGACCAGCCACGCCCAACCGGACCCAAAGAGCCCGACGGCCATACTCGTGAAAAGTGTTTTAAACTCCTCAAAGCTTCCAAAAGAAGTATTGATCGCCTCGAGTAAAGCGCCGGTCGGAAGCCCGCCGCCTTGGGGCTTCAGGCAATTCCAGTAAAAGGTGTGGTTCCAGACTTGTGCGGCATTGTTGAACACAGGCCCTTTGGCTTTCTTGATCAATTCTTCCAGACTTTTTGAGGCCTCGGGTTTTCCGTCCGTGAGTTTGTTGAGGTTCGTGACATAGGCTTGATGGTGCTTGCCGTAATGATACTCGAGCGTTTCTTTGCTGATCTGGGGTGCGAGGGCGTCTAAAGCATAAGGCAGTTCGGGAAGTGTGAATGGCATGATAAATCCTCCTTTAATGAGCGCATAACTTGCGGAGCGAAGCGACATAAGTTATGAGCGCGAATTAAACCCCGCCGCATTCTTGCAGAATGCAAGAGGCGGGGTGACCTCGATCTTATCGCTTAGCTTCCCGTGGGTCGCTAAGTGATGATCTCGGGCATTATATCACGAGTCGTTTCGCAACGAAATCCGCTTCGCTGCGCAGAACCTTTAGACTTTGGCCTTTGGTTCCGGGAGGTTATAATCCTGGCATGCAAAAAACGGACCGGAAAAAATTCCTTCCCATCTCAAAACAAGACCTCGCGGAGCGAGGCTGGGATGCGTGTGACATTATTCTTATTACGGGCGACGCCTACGTGGACCATCCTTCCTATGGCACGGCGCTGATCGGGCGAGTTCTGGAGGATGCGGGTTACAAGGTCGGTATCATCGCGCAACCGGACTGGAAAACCACTCAGGATTTTCTTGCGCTCGGGCGGCCGCGTCTTTTTTTCGGGGTGACGGCCGGCAATCTGGATTCCATGGTAAGCAATTACACCGCGAGCAAAAAACCGCGGCGTACCGATGATTATTCGCCGGGGGGGCGGTCGGGTCTGAGGCCCAACCGCGCGACGATCGTTTACACCAGTAAGATCAAAGGGCTTTTCCCGGGCATTCCGGTCGTCCTCGGTGGTGTTGAGGCGAGTTTGCGGCGTTTCGCGCATTTTGATTATTGGGAGGAGACAGTCCGTCGTTCCATTTTGGTGGACGCGAAAGCGGATATACTTGTTTATGGTATGGGGGAGAGCCCGATCCTCGAGATCGCGCGACGCCTTCGCGATGGGGAAGAGGTTAAGAAACTGAAAAATATCCGGGGTACGGCGATCCTTCGGAATAACAGCGAAGGGTTTGAACAGGCGGTCCTCCTGCCCTCCTATGAAGAAGCGAGTACGAATAAGGACAAGTTTAACGAGGCGTTCAAGCTTGCTTATCTGGAAGGGGATCCGATCCGAGGAAGACCGGTGATCCAGCCGCACGGCACTCGGTTCGTGATCCAGGAACCGCCCGCATTGCCGCTTACAACCTCGGAACTCGATCATTGCTACGAGCTGCCTTTTGCACGCGATTGGCACCCGATTTATGACGATCGGCGCCTGCCTGCCGGCAGGCAGGGAGTGCCGGGATTCGAGACCACGCGATTTTCCATCACGGCGCACCGTGGTTGTGCCGGGGAATGCAATTTCTGTTCTCTTTTTGCGCATCAAGGGAGGATGATCCAGAGCCGCAGCAAGGAGTCTGTTTTAAATGAGGTGCGGATTCTGGCGGCGCGGAAAGAATTCAAAGGGACCCTTACCGATATCGGAGGCCCCACCGCGAATCTCTACGGCGCGATGTGCGATCAGTGGGACACAGCCGGGACCTGCAGGGACAAGCAATGCATGATGCCCGTGAAATGCAAAAACCTGAAGCTTGGCTACGAAAAATCCATGGAACTCTGGCGGGAAGTTCTGGCTATTCCGAAAGTAAAACACCTTTTTATCCAAAGCGGTCTCCGGTATGACCTGCTTGTGGATAAAGAGTCGGATGCGTACCTCGAGACGCTTTGCAAAAACCATGTAAGCGGTCAGCTGAAGGTGGCTCCGGAACATGCCTCTGATGCGGTTCTCAAGAAGATGAATAAACCGCCGCTTAAGGTCTATGAGCGGTTTGCCGAGCGGTTTCAGGCGATGAACCAGAAGGTTGGCAAGAAACAATATCTGGTGAATTATTTTGTCAGCGCGCATCCGGGGTGCACGGATGGAGATGCCAGAGAGCTTGCCGCGTATTTATCCTCAAAACACATGCACCCGGAACAGGTGCAGGATTTTATGCCCTTACCGATGACTTTATCAACGTGCATGTATTATACGGGGAAGCACCCCATGACCGGCGAGCCGGTCATGACCGCCAAAACCCACAAAGAGCGGCAATATCAACGCGAATTAGTTCAACCCAAAAGAACGGGAATGATTATAGGGGAACGGCAAACACGGGATACAAACCGTTTTCCAAGGAGAGAGCATGGCTCAGTATGATGTGATCGTCATCGGAGGTGGCGCGGCGGGAATCATGGCGGCGATCATGGAGAAGCGTGAAGGCCGGTCCGTTCTGGTGTGTGAAAAAATGCCGAAGCTCGGGAAAAAACTGCTCATCACAGGCGCCGGCCGCTGCAATCTCCTGAACGAAACCCTCGGGGCTTCTTTTTATAATCCCGGAAGCCAGACGCTTGTCCGTTCGGTCCTGGGTCAGTTCGGAAAAGACGCCATGCTCGAATTTTTCAAAGAGCTGGGTCTTGCGACTTATGCGGATGAAACAGGCCGGATCTTTCCGGTGACCAATCAGGCCGCCTCCGTCCTCAAGGTGCTGGAAATGGAGCTTGAGCGGCTCAAAGTGACGCTTGATCTTGGCTGTGAAATAAAAAACATCCACGCCGTAAAAAACGGATTTGAAGTCTGCGCCCGGACCGGAGAAAAAGAAACAGGGCGAAAGGTTATTTTATGCGCCGGAGGTAAATCCTACCCGGCGCTTGGCGCGGACGGGAACGGCTATACGCTCGCCGCCTCATTGGGGCACGGGATCCTCGAACCGGTGCCGAGCACCGTGGCGCTTGTCGCGAAGGATCCATGCTGTCATTTTCTTCAAGGACAGAAAGTTCGCGCGACCGTCACGAGTTTCATTGGAGGCAAGAAAATCCGGACAGAGTCCGGAGAACTTCTTTTTACGCAGTACGGACTTTCCGGGACCGCGATCTTGGACGTGAGCGACGAGATTTCGATCGCCATGAATCGCAGACATGTTCAAGAGGTTACCGTGAGCGTCGATCTGATCCCGTTCATGAGTGAGGGCGCTTTAACCGAAGAGCTCTCCCGTCGTTTTGAAAAGGGCGTGACGCGTGAGAATTTTCTGGAGGGTCTTTTGATCCACAAGTTTTTCCTCGCTTTCCGAGCCGCCCTCCAAAATGCGGACGCTTCTACCCTTGCCCATCTGCTCAAACATAAAGAATTCAAGGTGATCGGCACACGCGGGTGGAATGAAGCTGAATTCACGGCCGGAGGGATCCCGGCGGGCGAAGTGGATCCGTTGACCCTGGAGTCCAAACTCCAGAAAGGACTGTATTTCGCGGGAGAGATCCTCGACGTGCAAGGCCGACGGGGAGGTTACAATCTCGCCTGGGCCTGGGCCAGCGGTGCGGTCGCGGGAAAAGCCGTCTAGAACTTAGCCAGCCAGACAAGCACCTCAATGTGCTTCGTGCGCGGGAACATGTCGAAGGGCGTGACCTCCCGGACCTTATAACGGCCGGTGGCGAGGATCTGTTTTAAATCCCGCAAAAGGATCTGCAGGTCGCAAGAAAGATAAAAGATATTCTCTCCAGCTTCTTCTTTCGCAAAAAAGTCCGCAAGGGATGAGGCGATCCCTTGGCGCGGCGGATCCATAAAGACCAGCGTCCCAGGCTTGGGGCTGCGGACCATAAAACGAGGGAAGGTTTTTTCGACTTTGCCCGCAAAAATTCCCGCCAAGGGGAAGTCGAATTCCTGGACATTTCTCCGGAGACAGCCTGTGCTGTAGGGATTATCCTCAAAACAATGGATCTCCGGAACATCGCGAGCCGTCAGGAGGGGAAAAGTTCCGACGCCGGCATAAAGATCCAAGAACCGGGAGGGCTTGACCGCAGCGATGTATCCCGCCAATTTTTTTGCGATGAGTTCCGTCACTTCAATATTATTCTGGAAGAATCCCAGAGAGCTTGTCCAAAACGAACGGCCGTCGACGCTGACGCGATAAAGCCTTTCTTCATCGCTTGTGAAGATCCGCCCTTTTTCGTCCAGCTTGAAGGCTCTTTTTTCCTCGCGGCGGTTGAGCTTGTGCTCAGCGGTAAAGACCTCCTTAAGGCGTTCGTCAGCAAGCATGCAATAGTCGATCAGGACCTTGGAGTGATTGTCACGGCCGATGAAACCGAGTCGTTGGGGCTTGTTGTTCTTTTCCGTTGTGCGATGGATCGTGATGCTTTTGCGATAACCGTAGTCTTTGGCTCCGGATTGGATCGGGAGAATGGCGATCTCCTCTCCTTTAAACACCTGGGCGAAACTTTCGCGCACCTGCTGTTCCTTGCAATTCAATTCTTGCGCGTAGGGGAGGTGCTGGTACTGGCAGCCGCCGCAGCGTTCGATATAAGGACAGGGCGGGTGAATGCGATGCGGGGAAGGTTCCAGCACGCGGAGGAGGCTGGCCCTCATGAAGTTGGGCTTGTCGCTTAAGATCCGCGCGAGAACTTTCTCGCCCGGCAGAGTGCTTGCCACAAAACACGCTTTTCCTTCGACGAATCCTAAACCATCGCCGCCAAAGACCAATTTTTCAATCTTAAGTTCAATATCCATCAGGCTGTCCGCAGGTTATCAGGTTTGTTTTTCCAACGGCGGTGACCCCAGAGCCACTGCTCGGGATGTCTCAGGATCTGCCCCTCGAGAACTTCATTAAGGTCCCGGGTGACCGTGCTTTCCCAACCTGGTTGGTCCATGTCATGGACGATTGGTTTTTCGATGTGGATCTCGTAATGTCCGGGAGCTGTCCGGAGGCAATAGGCGGAGACAAGCGCGCAGCCCGTCTTTTCGGAGAGTCGCGCGGGGATCGATGTGGTTGAAGTTTTCGTATCAAAAAAATCAACCCAGAGGCCTTCATCGCCCGCCCATTGGTCGACTAAAATGGCCACCCCATGTCCGGCCTTGAGCTCCTGGAAAATAGTTCTGACCGAGCCGTCTTTCGAGACCGGATGGACAGTCATGATGCGGCGCATGGAATTGATGGCTTCGTCAATGAGGGGGTTTTTGATGTTTTTGACCACGACCGACCATGGCCGATTTGTGAAGTAGGGAAGGAAAGAAAGATATTCCCAGGAACCCAGGTGAGAGATGACCAGCACGACACCCTGTTTTTTCAGAAAGGCTTCTTCCAGAAATTCATTCCCGAAAAGCTTGAAACGGGTCTGAGCCTCTTTTTTGATCTTTTCGACCGTGAAAAGCTCCATCATGGAAAGCGCGGCGCTTTGGAAGGCAGAGTGCGCGATCTCACGCTTTCTTCGATCCGGAAGGGAATCCCCCAGGGCGCTGGCGATGTTCTCAAGCGCGATCTTGCGGCGTTTTCCGAGGATCCAGTAGGTCAGGGTCCCGAACCCGCAGGCGACCCTGTGGGAAACTTCTACGGGGAGCACGGTCGCGAGAAAGGCCAAAAAGCGGACAATGAGATATTGAAACCAGTAATTGAAGGCGAATTTTTCACGCATACGGCATGCTAACATAAAATTTTAAAAAAGGAACGGAGTCCTTTTTTAAAAGAGCTCTTTCAAAAGATATTCCACGTCTTCACGGGTAATCGGCTTGGGGTTCGCGGCGGTGGAGCCGGACCGGAGCGTTTCCGCGATGATCTTTTCCTTTTCGATCAGAGGCTTTCCCTTGAAAGGGGAAATGATCTTGAGTGTTTTCTGAAGTTCGTGGACTTTCTGGAGGAGGTCCATGCCGACGGCCTGGCTCATAATGGAATATTTCTGATTGCCCATGGCTTCGAGATTGAGTTTGATGGAGGGCGCGAAACAAAGCGAGCAGATCAGTCCGTGCGGGACGTTATAAAGCACGCCCAAAGGATGCGCGAGGCCGTGGATCACGCCGAGGCGCGAATGGGAAAAAGCGACTCCGGAAAAAAAGCTTCCGAGCATGAGCCCGCTTAAGTCTTCATCACGGCCTGCGTTTAGGGCCGGCACCAGGTGACGGCTGATCAGTTGAATGGCTTTAAGCGCGAAGTTTTCGCTGAACCAGGTCGCGTGTTTCGAGATGAAGGACTCATAAGCCTGGACCCAGGCATCCATCCCCGAGTGGCACATTACGGCGAAGGGAAGGCCCTTCAGAAGATCCGGGTCGAGGAGGATCTTACGCGCGAGGAAATCCTGGTGACGAATGGAAAGCTTCACTTTTTTTTCAGGATTGATGATCACAGCATTCGGTGACGCCTCCGAACCGCTTCCGGCAGTTGTCGGGACTGCGAGAAAGGGGATCCCCGGTTTTTCAAGGGCGCCTCCTTCCTGATAATAGGACGGCTTTTCTTTGGCGTGGAAAAGCCCGGCGGAGGCTTTGGCGAGGTCCAGCACGCTCCCGCCACCGATCCCGATGATCCACCCTGCTTTTAAATGATGGCCTTGAGTTATTACCGCGTCGATCTCGTCCAGGGTCGGTTCTCCTTGCGGGCGGCAGGAAAATTCGGCCGAAAGTCCCGCTTTTTTAAAATCTTCCGAGATTTTTTCTTTCAAGCCGCTTTTTAGAAACGAGGCGCCGTGAACGATCATGCCGCGCGTTCCAAAGTCCGCGGTCTCCCGGGCGAGGTTCGCAAGGCCGCCCTGTTTAAAAAGGACCTTGGCTGGAAAGAAAGTTTCCTGGGGAAAAGTGGGATGCATGCCTAAGATCTCAAATTTGCCACCGCCTGCGGCGGGGTCCCGTCCAAAGGCGGGAAAATTTTTAAATTTTAGTACTTAATAATAATAGCCGTGACGACAAGGTCGCCCGCGCCGGTGTTTTTGATGGAATGAGAAGCGCCTTGGCCCGTGAGGATGGCGTCACCGGCCGTGACCTGGAATTCTTTGCCGCCATCGGTCATAAGTCCCTGGCCTTTCTGGATGATATAGATCTCATCTTCTTCCACATGGTCATGTGGGCCGATGCTTGCGCCGGGAGGAAGGGTGAGTTCCGAGCAAAGACGCGTGCGGGCTTTGATCTCATCGGGCTTTAAATAATGACGGATCGTGATCTCGCCCGTACCGCCGCGCATGCCCGCGCGCTTCTCGATCTCTTGAGCGCCCTTTTTTTTGATCATGGGATTGCCGCGTTATTCTTTAAACAGGAAATTCTTAAAACACCATGGATTTTTTTTATCCAGATGGGAGCTCTGGTTTTCCTGGAAGAAGACCTGATAATTCTTGAAAGGTGTCCAGTCGTAAGGTTCCGAGACCATCGTGCCAAGATAAGGTTTTGCGGTCGCGAGGATTTCTTTATGAGGGAGATCATCCGGGACGCAGACGCCTTTATTGGGATGTTCGATCATCCACATGGCCGCAGCGACCACGCCGATCGCGACCTGGATCGTGGTGGCATTCTGATGCGGGACAAGCTTGCGCGCTTCATCGATCGTAAGGATGCTCCCGGTCCACCAGGAATTGTATTTGTGGCCCATGATGAGAGATCCCAGAATGTCTGCGCCCTTGACGATTTCGTCGGACATAATGCGGCACTTGGGTTGAAGCTCATAATTGCGGCAGCGGAGCTCGTGAACCGAGGCCAGGGTTTCATTGCACGGCATATAAACGTAATGGACCGTCGGACGGTAGACGGGCTTGCCGCTTTTCCAGACCGTGAGTTTTTCAGAAATACTGAACGCTTCTCCGTGGCGGATGACCATCCCGACGATCTCATAGTTCGGGACCCAGGAACGTACCCAGGTGTTCATGCCCATCTGGGAAAGAAAGATCTGGTTCTGGGGGCCGTAGTCCGGGATCGTGGTGAGAGGAGGCAATTCCTTTTCATGCGTGCCCCATCCAATTTCAGAGGGGGAGATCGCCTCTTCCCGGAGCCCCTCGATCGACCAGGTGCCGACGAATTCATCCACTTCTTTAGGCTGGTCGGTGATCTGGGTATCGCGTTCACTGACATGGATCGTTTTCACACCGAGCTTCATGGCCAGGCGATGGAATTTTTCTTCACGGATCAGATGCTCCAGGGTTTTCCGGTCCCTTTTGGAGGTGGTTTTATCGCGCGTCGCCTTTTCGGCGATATCGAGAAGTCCCTGCTTTGTGAAGTGACTGATGAGCCCGGGGTTAGCGCCATGGTCCAGCACCGCGGTCGTCGAATCATCTGCCCATTTCGCGGTCATCTTGCGCAAGCCCATCTGCTTGAAATAAAGCGATTTCTCAAGCGGGGTCTTTTTTTCGATATTGGCGTATGGGTCCCACTCCTCGACCGAGGTATTCACGTAAAGCACTTTGTTCTCATGGCACCAGGAAAGCATGTCGAGCGAGTCAATGTTCCAGGACAGATCGATGATCATGCCGCCGCGGGAGACGTATTTTGAAAGCGTGCGCGCGACATTCACGGGGCTAAGTTTTTCCTGGGAGTAGCGGACCCCTTTTTTGATCCAGGGCGCGAGCTCTTTGCGTTTGTCAGCAAAGTCGAGCACCGTGATGTTCTTATAAGGAATGCGGACATGTTCGAGGAGAATTGGCAAGGCGCATTTGCCGACGGAGCCAAAACCGATGCAAAGAACCTTTTGCTTGAATTCCATCATGATCGCAGTCTCCCGTGAGGAAAAAGATTTGAGGGATTATAGAGACTCCGGCTTGTCCGGGTCAACTTTTTCTTGAGCTTTTTAAAAAAGAAAAATATTACGGATTCTTTTTTGGGGCGTGTTTTTCGCGAAGGCGCTCAAAGAACGTGATATGAAGGCGGCTGACAAAAACCCGTTCCAATACCAGCGCAAGCACCACGACTCCTGTGAGGCCGATCAGGGGTATTTCCTGGGACAACGGTTCTTTGGCGAGGAAAAGCTCATCGTAAAGGTGGATCAGCATGAGCATAAGAAAAATGCCGGCCACCGTGATGTACTCGTGATGCTTGATAATGCGGCTCCAGAGAAAGGATTCCTTTTCAGGCGCCGCATAGGGTGTAAGTCGCGGGAAGCAAGAAGGAACATTCCGGCAATAATCCTCGTAAGGCTTTCCGAACATCTCTTTCAAGTGTTTTTCTTCGCCGCGGATAGTTCCCGTATAAATTCCTAGAAAGCCGACGAGAAAAATAACCAGGATGATCCAGTTCCAGACGATCACAGCGACGCCGAGGCCGAGGAAGAAATTGCCGACATAAAGAGGGTTGCGCACGAAAGCATACGGACCGCTCATGGCGAGCTTCTGCCCTTTTTTTTCCACGAACCCGAGTGCCCAAAAACGTATCAATTCACCGATAATAATCAGGACGATGCCCCAGCGGAAGGTATGATCGTTCATGTTGGAGCAAAGAAGCAGGATGGGGATCGAGCCCCAAGCCAGCAGCAGTCTTATTTTCTTGAATTTGAACCATCCACGCAATGCCATGATTCTCCCTTTATGTTGGGGGAGATTATACAGCAGCTTATCCCAAGAGGTGCAGTGTTTTTTAAAAAAATCTTGGAAAAGAGTAAGTTTTGCTTCAATATAGCCGTCCCAATACCTATCAATTGAAGCGAAGCGGAAATTGGGGCGGTCATAACTACCCGTTTATTTATTAATAAAAAGAGAGTTATGGCCGTTAATTAGTCCGAACTTCTTTCTAACCCATTTTACGATGAGGGAACCATGGAAAAAGTGCCTGCAGGACTTGTTCAGAAACGCCAGGGATATATCACCGAACCTCTAAGAAGAATGGTGCTTTTTTTTACCCCGCTTCGTACGATCCAGATTTTGGGATTTGTACTGGTCTTCGTTCTTTCGCTCAGTTTTTCGGGGACAGCGGTCTTTCGGTCGCTCGATAACCATTTCTACGATCAGTTTCTCAAGTATCAGCCTGCCCCCAAGGTCGATCCGGCGGTTGTATATATCGGGATCGATAAAAACAGCTTGCAGTCCATACGGCCTTTTCCTTGGCCCAAGCGGTATTATGCGGCGATCACGCGCATTTTAAGAGAATGGGGCGCGAAGGCCGTTGTGTTCAATCTTTTCTTTGCGCAGGACGCAAGCACGCCGGAAGACGACCAAGCGCTTCTTGAAGAATTCAAAAAAACGCCCAATTTTTATCTTCCGATCTCTTTTGAGTCTGAAGGGTTCAAGAACTACTATTACATCAACCAGTCCGCACAGCCTTATAGCGCAGCGGCCCGGGGGATCGGGCATATCAATTACAGCCAGGATCCCGACAACGTGGTCCGTCGCGTGTATCCTTTTGTGAAGTTCAATAAAGAGCTTGTGCCGCATCTCGGGATCCGGGTCGCGTATGACTTTCTTGGCAAGCCCGTACCGACGATGGAAAAGTGTGATTTTCCGCGTGATGACCAGAATAATCTTCTTATCCACTGGGCCAAACGCTGGAATGCCTCCTCCGGGTATTATCCGTTCGTGGATGTGCTGAACAGTTACGCCCTGGCCTCCAAGGGCAAGACGGCGCCGATCTCCGCTAAGGATTTTCAGGGGAAGATTTGTCTTGTTGGAATGACGGCTTCCGATTACAAGATCACGCCACTGGAGTCTGCAAGCCCGGGCATCGGAGCGCTTGGGAATATCATCAATACCATTCTGACCGGGCAGTACATTCGCGTTGTCGCGCCCAGGGTTTTCGCCGGACTTCTTTTAGGGATCGCACTTTTGGCCGGACTTGTTCTGATCCCTTTCCGTGCCGTGTTCTCGACTCTTGCGGTGTTGGTGATCGCGGGTCTTTGGATCCTGGCTTCCTTCACGCTTTTCGCTTGGGCCGGGATCTGGACGGGGGTCGCGGCGCCACTCTTTTTACTGGCAGCCTATTTTCTGATCTCTTTTGTGGTCGTAAAGATCCAGGAGCACAAAGAACGGCTTTATTTCCTGAGCCTGGCGGTGCGGGATGAATTGACGGGGCTTTTTGTCATGCGCTATGTAAATACCTTCCTGTCGCAGGCCCTCAACTATTCGCGGACTTTTCGCAAACCTTTTGCCGTGGTTCTCCTGGACATCGATGATTTCCGCAAAATCAATGAGGCGTACGGGCACAGGACCGGCGATGAGGTGCTCAAAAAAGTCGCAGAGATCATTCAGGTTTCCATTCGCACCAAAGGCCGGGCAATGCCTGACATCGCAGGCCGTTACGGGGAAGAGGAGTTCATTATCCTTCTTTCGGGGTATAACCTTGCGACTGCGACCTTTGGAGTGGCGGAGAGGATCCGTAAAGCGATCGAACGCTTTGATTTCCGCACCACCGGCGGGCAAGCCTTCAAAGTAACGGCCAGCAGCGGTGTTTCAGCGCTCAGCCTTGATGAAAAGAATCCTCAGAAAGTTGTTGAGCGCGCTCAAGAGGGTCTTCTTAAAGCCAAAGCTGCCGGCAAGAACCAGACCTGCATCCAGAACGACTGAAAACAGACCCCAGAACCCTTTTAGATGTTTTGTTTTTGCCTCAGTCTGTAGTCTGCAGTCTCTGGTCTGATCTTGAGACTTCCCGCTTCATGGCGAAGAAAAAGGGAAGTGAAATCAATTCGAGCGCCGCGACGCCAAACATGAGCGTAGGAAGCGAACGGTCGTAGAGAAATCCCATCACGACACCGCCGGCAAGCATCGCAAGACCATAAGCCACATTCAAAATGCCATATCCCGTGCCTCTCTTTCTGAGAGGCGTAATGTCTGCAATAGCGGACTTCATGATGGTCTCATGCCCGGCCATCACAACCCCCCAGAGAATAATGCTCACAATAACGATCCACGGAACCGTGGTGAAGCAAAGGAACGGGATCACAGCCGAGAGAACGGGGATCATGAGAAGCGTTCCGATGCCGGCCCACTCGTGTTTTTGTTTTTCTTTCATCCGGTCGTAGATCTTGCCGATCACAAGCGCCGCGCCGCCGTCGACGCCCATAGCCACCGCATAAAAAAGAGGGATCTGCGCGTCGGAAAGCACGTGCTGGGATTTAAAATGATAGGCCATCAGGACAAAACTCACGAAACCCGCGGTGGCAAAGAAACTAAAGGCGGTATAAAGCCAGAAAATCTTCGGAAGTTTCTCGGACTCGTCTTTTATGACTGACGTTTCGAGCGTTTCGGGATTCGGTGTTTTCCAGTAAGCGAAAAGAACGCAGGCCATCAGAAAAAAGAATGGGAGCCAAAGCAGATGATAGCCCGCCTGATAATCCCGGAGGCCTTTTTCAGCCTGGGTGGTTCCCAGGAACGCGACGGTAAAAAGAAGCGGGCCGATGATCGCGCCGACCTGGTCCATCGCTTCATTCAGGCCAAATCCAAATCCCGTGCCGACCTGCTTGGTGGCTTGGGAAAGGATCGTGTCTTTAGCAGGGCTTCGGATCGCTTTCCCGATACGTTCCATCACGATCAGAAGCGCCGCGATCTTCCAAAAGCCTGTGAGCGCCAGGAGCGGGACACTGATCAGCAGGGCATAACCCGTGATCGTGAAGAACCAGTAAGACTTGGTTTTGTCCGAAAAATACCCCGACAAGAGGCGGATCCCATAACCCATGAACTCGCCCAAGCCCGCGATAAATCCAACGGCGAGGGCGTTGGCCCCGAGAACTTTGAGATACGGACCATTGACGCTTCGCGCCCCTTCGTAAATGATGTCCCCAAAAAGACTTACGAGGCCAAAGAGTAGGATGAGCTGGATAGCTTTTCTTTTATTTTGATCCATGTTCACAAGTTACTTGTTTTCAATTAAAAAATCAAACACAATATCAGCCACTTATTCAGGAAAGGGGGGCGCGCATGTTTTTTTTATTCAAGATCATCTTGTCGGGATGCATTATTGCTCTTGCATCAAGGTTGGCGAGCAAGGATTCAGCGCTCGCCGGTTTTTTAGTGGCACTCCCGCTTGTTTCCATGCTCAGTATTTTATTTGCTTACTGGGAAACGCACGATATGGGCAAAGTCAACCAGTTCGCGGGATCGATCCTCCTGGCCGTTCCGTTATCCCTGACTTTTTTTGTTCCTTTTCTTCTCAACCGATGGCTCAAAATGAATTTTTTCAGCACTTATATTTTAGGACTCGCCTGCCTGACGATCGCTTATGTGGCGCATCGTTTTATTTTCAAAGGGTTTTCAAATTAAAAATGAAATCAAGAGGACCGGAATGAAACGGGCATACTTCTTTAAAAGCTATTCTTTTTCAATACTCCTGCTCCTTTCCGTTGCTCTTGGAGCAGGGTTGGGTATCCTCTTCAAGGAAAAGATCGCGTTCGTAAAACCGCTCGGCGATATTTTTCTGAACCTGCTTTTCACGGCAGTGGTGCCGCTCGTCTTTTTTTCGATCTCGTCCGCGATCGCGGAAATGTCCGATCTTCATCGTCTCGGGAAGATCATGGGCTGGATGGTCCTCATCTTTATCGCGACCGGCATTCTCTCTTCGCTTTTGATGGTGCTGGGCGTCATGGCGTTTCCGCCCGTCCTGGGAAACCATCCCATGCTCAGCCTTCCTGCGGAGGTGGCGCAAACCAAAACTTTTAGTGATATTCTCAAAGCCTTTACCGTGCCGGATTTTGTGCAGCTTCTTTCGAAACAAAACATGCTGGCCCTGATCGTGTTCGCCGTCCTCATCGGGCTTGCAGCCTCACTAGCGAAAGAAGACGGAAAACCGTTTGTAAAATTTCTTGTATCCGCGAATAAGGTCATGATGAAAGTGATCCATCTCATCATGTTTTTGGCGCCGGTGGGTTTAGGGGCGTACTTCGCGTATCTTGTGGGGACGCTCGGAGCCGAGTTGCTGGGCTCCTACCTGCGCGTGGTGGCAGTTTATTATCCGCTCGCGATCCTTTATTTTTTTATCGGGTTTTCAATTTATGTCTTCCTGGCGGGTGGCCGGGAAGGTTTCAAACGCTTCTGGGGGAACATTCTGACGCCGGCGCTTACCGCATGGGGCACGGGGAGCAGTCTGGCGACGATCCCGGCGAATCTTGAGGCGGCGGACAAGATCGGTGTTCCCAAGGACATCAGCCGCATTGTGATCTCGATCGGCGCTACGATCCACATGGATGGCACCTGCATGTCCGCGATCTTGAAGATCGCGCTTCTTTTTGCTTTTTTCGGGATGCCTTTTGCGGGGGTGGGCACGATCGTGACGGCGATCGGCATCGCGATTTTGAGCGGCATGGTGATGAGCGGGATTCCGGGCGGAGGATTTTTGGGCGAACTTTTGATCGTCACGCTTTATGGTTTTCCTGTGGAAGCCCTGCCGCTTATTTCCATGGTCGGCACCTTGGTGGACCCGCCCGCCACCATGGTCAATTCCACCGGCGATTCCGTGGTCTCGATGCTGCTTTCCCGCATTCTCGGCGGCAGGAAATGGTTAGCCCAATCCCAAAATCCATAAAAAGATTTCTTACGGATTGTCGGATTCAAGAATCTTGGGGAGCTCCGCAGTTAATTTGTTCAACGCTTGAGCCTTTGTCTGGATCAGTTTTATAAGGGCGTCCTTTTTTGCCGTGTCATTAAAGATTTCTGGCTTGAGCAATTCAGCCGCTGCCTGTGAGATCTCGGAAAGTGGGCCCGGAAGCTCATAGGAGAAAGAACTTAAGAGAAGGTTGTGGATACGCTCTTTTTCAATCGCGTCCTCAGCCCGAAGCGCCGCGAAGGCAAGCTCAGCTCCCTCCACGGCTAATGCTGTCTGGTTCACAAGCATCTGGAGCAGATGTAACTGCTCCGGATTTGTGAATGGATTTTTTTCTTTAGGAAATATCCCAAGTACCCCGGGGGTCACTTCCAATCCGACCAGTGGGAGATAGAGCCCCTGTGCCGCCGGGAGTGTGTCACTCCCTTGTCCTGCTATTTGTTTGTGTTCGTAGGTCCATTGAGCGACAGCCTTTTCGTTGGGGAGCAATTCATGTCCTGCCAAACTTTCAATATGCACCGATAATTCTTTTCGGGAGTTGGGAGTAAAGATGACAACCGGTAATTGGAAGTAATTCCGAACGTGATGGAGGAGCGCCTGGAAAAGACCGTTCGGAGTCGACGTTTTAGCAAGATCCTGCATCAGCTCATAGAGGATGCGGTTGCGATTTTCACGCATGCGTGTTGCAGCTGTTTGTTGTTTTAGACGGTCCGTCAAGCTACTGATTAAGAACCCTATGAGGGCCATGGCGACAAATATAAAAACATTCTGCCCGTTAGAGATCGTGAAGGAAAAATAGGGCTGCGTAAAGAAATAGTCGAAGGAAAGCGCGCTGAGTAAGGAGGCTAGGAAGGAGACGCGCTTCCCGTAGCGGAAAGAGATCCAGATGACGCCCAGCAAATAGATTAAGACAAGATTAGCGGGTGCCAGATAGCGGGAGAGAGGGGCGTTAACCATGGAGCAGAGGGCAACGATCCCGAGGGCGATGCAGGCATTTTTCCATGAAAATGATTTCGGGGGTTCAGCGGCTCTAAGCTGAGCAATGGCTGCTTGTCGATCCCCGCTGATGACATAAAGGTCGATCTCTCCGCATTTGCGGGCAAGGTTATTGACGATCGATCCTGAGACAAATTCTTGCCAACGGTTTCTCTGCGGTTTTCCAACGATCAGTTTCGTGATGTTATTAGAGCGAGCGTAGGCGATTAATTCATCTCCGATGTCTTGTCCATTTAGAGTTACGACCTCGGCGCCCAGTTTTTCTGCAAAGCGAAGCATTTCAAAAGCTCGTTTTTTTCCTACTTCCGTCTGCCTTAAGGAGACCGATTCAACGTAGGCAACGGTCCAGGGCGCCCCGATCTCGGAAGCAATGCGTTTGGCGGCCCGGATCAGGTTCATCGCGGACGGGCTTTCGCTGATGCAAACCAGGAATCGTTCTCCGACATTCCAGATCTTTGAAATAGAATGCAATCCTTTGAAGCTGCGCATTTGAGCGTCTACGTTTTTTGCCGTGTAACGGAGCGCTAACTGCCGCAAAGCGATGAGATTTCCGGGCTGGAAGAAATTCTGAGCGGCGTGTTCGGCTTGAGGGCCCAGATAGACCTTGCCTTCTTTCAAACGTTTGAGAAGGTCTTCGGAGGGAAGGTCGACGAGTTCGATCTCGGCCGCCTTTTCAATGAACGTATCCGGGACTGTTTCCCGGACGACCACACCGGTGACCCGGGTGATGACATCGTTGACGCTTTCGCAATGCTGGACATTCAAGGTGGTATAAACATCGATCCCGGCGGCAAGCAATTCCTCGACATCCTGCCACCGTTTCAAATGGCGGGACCCCGGAGCGTTCGTGTGGGCCAATTCATCGACCAGGATGAGGGAAGGATTTCTTTTGAGAGCGGCGTCGATGTCGAATTCCGGGAGGTCCACGTTCTTATAAGAAACCGTTTTTCGGGGGAGGATCTCCAAACCTTCAAGAAGAGCTTCGGTTTCGGTCCGTTTGTGGGTTTCGACATAGCCGACGACAACATCCACACCATCTTTTTTACGGTGCCGGGCGGTTTCCAGCATAGAATAAGTTTTGCCAACGCCAGCCATGGCACCGAAAAAGATCTTGAGTTTTCCGCGCCGGGCTTCTTCCGCTTGTACTTGCTTTAAAAGTTGATCCGGATCCGGTCTGTTTTCCATCATTTATTCCTTCACGCTTGCATCCAACTGCAGGTTGACTTCCAGGACGTTCACGATAGGCTCGCCGATTATACCAAACAAGCGTTCTTGTGTATGTTGGCGAATAATCGACCGGATTATTTCCCTGGATATTTTTCTTATTCTTGCGATCCGGGAGGCCTGGTATTCGGCTGCCGCCGGACTGATATGAGGATCGAGGCCGCTGGCAGAGCCGGTGACAAGATCCACAGGGATACGGTTTTTATTTTTCGGATCTGCGTCCCGCAGGCTTTTGATTCTCGTTTGGACAGCACTCAGCAAATTCGGGTTCGTGGGACCGAAGTTGGATCCTGACGAAGCAGCGGCATTGAAAGAAACAGGAGCTGTGGAGGACAAACGTCCCCAAAGATACTTAGGATCATCAAAAGGTTGTCCGATCAACAAAGAACCCGAAGGTTGTCCGTTTCTGAAAATCAGACTTCCATTTGCTTGATCTTTGAAAAAGATCTGGGAGATCCCTGTAACAGATAAAGGATAAAGAATTCCTGTGATCAATGTTAGCAGAAAAAAAGAAGTTACAGCCGGTCTTAATTGTTCTCGTATCATAAGTTTTCCCCAATGGATCGAAACGTCAAGTTTCGATCTGCTTATTGTCCTGAGACATTAGTCTCAGGATTACGTCAAATGAAGCGCGACAAGCAATAAGTCGATTAACTTGATCCCGATGAACGGCGTAATAATGCCGCCGGCTCCGTAGATCAAAATGTTGTCTCGGAGGAGACGGTTGGCAGCTACTGCCCGGTAGCGAACGCCGCGTAGCGCCAAAGGAATGAGCGCGATGATAATGAGCGCGTTAAAAATGACCGCAGAAAGGACCGCACTTGAAGGCGTCGCCAAATGCATGATGTTCAGTTTCGCGAGCGCTGGATAGGTGCCGACGAACGCCGCAGGAATGATCGCAAAATATTTTGACGCGTCATTGGCGATACTAAAAGTGGTCAAAGCGCCACGTGTCATCAAAAGTTGCTTCCCGATCTCCACGATCTCGATCAGTTTTGTGGGGTTAGAGTCGAGGTCCACCATATTTCCGGCCTCTTTCGCGGCCTGGGTGCCGGTATTCATAGCCACGGCCACGTCTGCTTGGGCTAGAGCAGGAGCGTCGTTTGTTCCATCGCCGGTCATGGCCACCAGGCGCCCGCCGGACTGCATATCCCGTATCAATTTCAATTTTGTTTCGGGTGTCGCTTGCGCCAGGAAATCATCCATACCCGCCTCGGCCGCGATCGCGGCGGCGGTCAGGGGATTGTCTCCCGTGATCATGATGGTTTTGATCCCCATTTTTCGGAGTTCCGCGAAACGTTCTTTGATACCGCCTTTGACAATGTCCTTGAGCTGGATCGTGCCGAGGACGCGTCCATGTTCCGCTACGACAAGCGGTGTCCCGCCGTCCCTGGAGATCAAATCGATGCTGGAGCGAAGAGCGTCTGGAAAAGTACCGCCCAGCTTTTTGACATAAGTCTCGATCGCATCCGAAGATCCTTTGCGGATCTCGCGGCCATCGCCGAGGGTTACGCCGCTCATGCGGGTTTGCGCCGTGAAAGGAATAAAATGAGCGCCGAGCTCATGGATCTGGCGTTCCCGGATTCCGTATTTTTCTTTAGCAAGGACCACGATGCTCCGGCCTTCCGGAGTTTCATCCGAAAGGGAAGCGAGTTGCGCGGCATCGGCGAGTTCTTCCTTCGTGATGCCTTGAGCTGGAATGAAGGCCACGGCTTGCCGGTTCCCGAGCGTGATAGTGCCGGTTTTATCCAACAAAAGAATGTCTACATCGCCGGCCGCCTCGACCGCACGGCCGGACATGGCAATTACATTCGCCTGGATCATTCGATCCATCCCGGCAATTCCGATCGCGGGGAGAAGCCCGCCGATCGTGGTGGGGATCAAACAGACCAAAAGAGCGACCAACACAGTGACCGTGATCACGGCGCCGTGTCCTGCGGAAGCCACACTATAGATCGAAAAGGGAAGCAACGTTGCGGTCGCCAAAAGAAAAATGAGCGTAAAACCGGCCAACAAAATGCTGAGAGCGATCTCATTCGGCGTTTTTTGGCGTTTGGCCCCTTCGACCATCGCGATCATCCGGTCCAGAAACGTTTCACCGGGGTTCGAAGTGATCCGGAGGATCAACCAATCGGAAAGGACCCGGGTTCCGCCCGTCACAGCGTTGCGGTCGCCGCCGCTTTCACGAATGACCGGGGCGCTTTCACCCGTGATCGCGCTTTCATCGACCGAGGCTACGCCTTCGATAGCTTCACCATCCATGGGGATCATATCTCCGGCTTCTACCAAAACGAGATCCCCCAACTTGAGCGCGGTTGCGGAAACAGTTTCGAAAGCAGAGCCATATTGCGCTTTAGCGAGTTTCTTTGCGGGGGTGTCTTGTTTGGCCTTTTTAAGACTTGCTGCTTGCGCCTTTCCGCGGCCTTCGGCCATGGCCGTTGAAAAATTCGCAAAAATAAGCGTGAACCAGAGCCAAAGTGTGATCGCCAGGATGAAGCTCGCCGGAGCTTCTCCTTTTCCAAGCACGGCCTGGAAATAAAGTCCTGTGGCCAGAATGCTTCCGATCAGCACCACGAACATGACCGGGTTTTTGATCTGTTCACGAGGATCGAGTTTTTTGAAAGAATCAAAGATGGCCGGCAGAACGATCTTCGGATCGAATAAAGAATGTGATTTGTGTTTATAGGTCGTGCTCATGCAAAGCTCCTTTAACCGGCGATCATCAGATGTTCCACAATAGGACCGAGGGCGAGCGCCGGGAAAAATGTCAAAGCGCCGACAATCAGGATGACGGCAACCAGGAACAGGATGAAAAGCGGCGTATGAGTCGGCAAAGTCCCCGGGCTTGTAGGGACGATTTTCTTTTTTGCTAAAGATCCTGCGATCGCCAGCGCCGGGATTGCCAGCCAATATCTTGCAAGGAACATGGCGAATCCCAGGGCGATATTATAAAAAAAGTTATTCGTGGAGAGTCCGGCAAAGGCGCTGCCGTTATTGTTGCCGGCCGAAGAAAAAGCATAAAGGATTTCACTGAACCCGTGCGGCCCGGGATTAGAGATCGCTCCTTTTCCGGCCGGAAGCACGACCGCGATCGCAGTTCCCATAAGCACCACGATCGTCGGGATCAGGATCATGATTGAGGCCATTTTCATTTCATAAGATTCGATCTTTTTCCCGAGATATTCAGGCGTCCGTCCGACCATGAGCCCCGCGACAAAAACCGCAACAATGGCGAAGGCGATCATGCCGTAGAGACCGGACCCGACCCCGCCGAAGACGACTTCTCCAAGTTGTATCAGCCAGAGAGGGATCAGTCCGCCGAGTGGCATAAAAGAATCGTGCATGGCATTGACCGAGCCGTTCGATGCGGCGGTCGTTGCCGTGGCCCAGATCGCGGAATTCACGATCCCGAAACGGGCTTCCTTGCCTTCCATATTTCCACCGGCCTGAAGCGCGCTGGCGGACTGATCGATCCCCAGTTTCGTCAGAAGGGGATTTCCGGATTGTTCGGCACGTACGCAGGTCAGAAGACAAGGAATGAAAATGATCAGCATGGCGATAAGCAACGCCCATCCCTGCCGCTTGTCTTTGACCATGGAGCCAAAGGTATAACACAGCGCCGCGGGGATCAGCAGGATCGCAAGGACTTCCAGTAAATTAGAAAGCGGCGTGGGATTCTCGAACGGATGCGCGGAATTAACATTAAAAAAGCCGCCGCCATTGGTCCCGAGCTGTTTGATTGCCACTTGTGACGCGGCGGGGCCGAGAGCTAGTTCTTGGCCGACGATGGTCTTTCCGGACGGATCTTTGATCGGCTGAAGGAGGACGATTTTTTGAGAAGGACGGAGGGTTTGAACAACGCCCTGAGAAACCAAAACAATGGAAAAAACAAAGGCGAGTGGAAGTAGGATATAGAGAACAGAGCGGACAAGGTCGACCCAAAAATTCCCGATCGTTTGCGCCTGTTTACGGATAAATCCACGGATCAGCGCCACAAGAACGGCCATGCCGCAGGCTGCCGAGACGAAATTCTGAACGGTCAACGCCAGCATCTGCGTCAAATAACTCAACGTGGTTTCGCCGCCGTAGCTTTGCCAGTTCGTATTTGTAGCAAAACTGACAGCGGTATTGAAAGCAAGATCTGCCGGGACTGCCGGCATGTGCGTCGGGTTAAAAGGAAGCATGGCCTGGAAACGTTGGAGCGCATAAACCGCGAGGATTCCAAGAATGTTGAAGAGCATCATCGCGACCGTATAGGTCTTCCAGCCCATTTCCTCTTCAGGCTTAACGCCGCAAAGCTTGTAAAATCCATTCTCCAAGGGTTCCAGCCACTTGTTTAACCAGGCGGGCTCTCCGGAATAGATACGCGCCATGTAGGCGCCGAGCGGCTTAACGCACAAAAGGAGCAAAGCCAGAAAAACAAAACATTGAATGAGGTTATTTGCGGTCATGAGAACAGTTCCGGTTTCAGAAGAGCGGCCACAAGATAAACAAAAAGCAAGAGGAAGACGATTCCGCCGATCCAATAAATAAGTGTCATAAGAAGCCCCTTTCTAAAGCTGATCGATCCCATGGATCAGCAAAAAAGTAATTCCAATAAGTCCTACGAGGATGAAAACAATAGATAGGTCCATGGCGGAGTTCTAATGATTGTGAAGAGGGGAATAAAAGGAAAAGAATTTCACAGACCAAGCTTCATGGGACATAAAAACCTCTCTTTCGCCTACGGGGTTAGCTGACGGGCTAAGGTCGAGGATCAGACCTCTCGGCGCCTGATTTCAGGCAGCCAATTCGCCCCTTATGGTTCTTGGGTCCCCCGTTCCGCGATGGGGCTGCGGACTCGGCATATAAGCTGGTTAATATACGCTCTTTTTTTTGAAAATCAACATCCTTCCGGAAGACACGCGGAAGGGATGCGGCGATGCAAAAAATAATTTTTTTAAGAGGCGGGAAGCTCTTTTTCCCTTGCGACGGTGGGGACGAACGGACCCGGGCGCGGAACCTGCGGCAATCCGAGGATCTCGCGGGCGCGGTTCAGGGCCTCATCAATATTTCCGAAGATATTGTCCTCGCCGATCTCATACAAAAGCCCCGACCTTTCCATGGCCACCAAGGGTTGCGCGTGGAGGTCTGAGATAATGAACACGATGCCGCTTTTCTTCAGGTTTTTATAGGCCTCGGTCAGGGTGTGGAGCCCCGTGGCGTCGAGCACATGCACATGCCGCATGCGGATGATACGCACCTTGGATTTCACCCCGATCTCGTTCATGGCTTCCATGAATTTATAAGACGCTCCGAAAAAGAAAGGCCCGTTGATCTCATACACTTCGGTCTTGGCCGGGACCTTGCGCTGGCTGAGAGCATTTGGGTCTTCGGGCTCATCCGTATCATTCAACTCGTCCGTGACATTCCCTACATTGGTTACCATGGCCATGCGGCGCATGAAAAGAAGCATTGCCAGGAAAAGCCCCGCTTGAATGGCGACCGTAAGATCCACAAAAACCGTCAGAAGGAAAGTGGCCAGGAGCACCGCGACATCGCTTTTGGGGCTTCTCAGGATCATCGCGAAGGATTTGCGCTCGCTCATGTTGTAGGCCACCACGATCAGGATCGCCGCGAGGCAGGAAAGCGGCACCCACGCGATCCATTTTCCAAGAAAGAACATGATAATGAAAATGACGAGGGCGTGAACGAGTCCTGCGACCGGCGTGCGGCCTCCGTTATGGACATTGGTTGCCGTGCGCGCGATGGCGCCGGTGGCCGGGATGCCTCCGAAAAGAGGGGAAGCGATATTGGCGATCCCTTGGGCCACGAGTTCCATGTTCGGCCGGTGTTTACCGCCGATCATGCCATCCGCCACAACCGCGGAAAGAAGTGATTCCATGCCGGCAAGCACCGCGATCGTGATGGCGCTCGGTAAAAGCATTCCCAAGGTGTCCCAATGGATGGCCGGGAGCGCAGGATGCGGCAGGGAATTCGGGATCTCTCCGAAACGGGTGCCGATCGTCTCCACCGGGATTTTCAAATAGTGGGCGATGAGCGTCGCGGCGACGATCGCGACCAGGGCCGCAGGAATGCGATTCGAGATCTTTTTCCACAGGATCAGGATCCCGAGCGAAAAAAGGCCGATCCCGAGCGCGAAGTAGTCCAGCGTATGGAATGCGTTTGCGTAGGCGCCCCATTTTTCCACAAAAGGCGCGGGGACGGTGTACATGGTGAGCCCGAAAAAGTCCCGGACCTGAGACGAAAAAATAATGACCGCGATACCGCTCGTGAAACCCACGATCACAGGGTAGGGAATGAATTTGATGATGGAGCCGAAACGGAAAAGTCCCATGGCGACCAGGATCAAACCGCCCATGATGGTGGCGACCAGGAGGCCGTCCATGCCGAATTTCTGGAGCACGCTGTAAACAATAACCACAAAAGCGCCCGTGGGTCCGCCGATCTGGACCCGGCTGCCGCCGAGGGCTGAGATGATGAGGCCGGCGATCACGGCGGTGACGAGGCCCTTGTCCGGGGAGACGCCGGAGGCAATGGCAAAAGCGATCGCGAGCGGGAAGGCGACGACGCCGACGATAACCCCGGCGACACCGTCCGCGCGGAATTGTGCCCAGGAATAGTTCTTTAAAGTGGTGAATAATTTCGGTTTCAACATTAGGGGACCTCCAGTAAAAACAATTTAGGAAAACAGACACCTTTTTATCGACAAAAAGCGCGGGAAACTTCATCAGTGTTACCGGCTTGGAACCCGGTTTCGAAGCCAGGTTCCGGATTGCAGGTGAGTGCGTGGACAACGGCTGAAAAAAAAGGCTTTAGCCGGTCTCCTGCCAGATGTCGCCTTTGCGGCCGATCTTGATGACGTGATGGATCTTGATTTTGAGAACAATGAACTTCTCGCCCATTTCCAGCTCGTAATGGCCGTGGGTCTTCCCGGTTTGGACACCTGCGATAACCCGGGCCGTGGCCATCTTGATCAATTTCTTGTCCCATTCCTTAAGGATCGTTTTGAAAACCTTGCCCTCGCCGATCATTTTTGCCGTGCCATTCAAGCGGTAGGCTTCCAGACTGTCTATATCCATAAAAGAAACTGAAACCCGCGGATTTTTTTCGAGGTTGATGACCGTTCGTCCCACGACGTAATCGAGGAGATAAATGAAATTTCCCTTGGCGCGAAAGAAAAATTTTGGGGCAGTGTTCGGCTCTCCGTCCGGAGTCGCCGTGGCAACGGAGACAAATTGCCGTTTTTCAAGAAGCTCTTTAAGTTTTTCGGTGATCTTGGGCATAAAACCTCTCACATTGTGCTCATTATACCTTAATTCTAGCTTAAGAGATGCAAGAGTCGTGCCAACTTCCCCGTACGGCGGAAGGCGTACGGGGTATTGCTTTCGCGCTGTTGCGCCGTACACCGTACTCCGTACGCCTTGCTAAGTGGGAAGACTTTGGTCTTTAGTCTGCAGTCCCCAGTCTCTATAATACCGCCATGCGCGGCCTCTACCTCCACATACCTTTTTGTCGTACGCGATGCGATTACTGCAATTTTGTAACTACGGCGCAGCAGACGCCAGCCTTGCAGGAACGGTTCTTTAGAGCGCTCTCCGCAGAAATAAAGCATGTCCGTGAGTTCCATGGGAAACTTTCCCTTGATACGTTCTATCTTGGCGGAGGGACACCCTCGTCCTTGAGCATTCCGGAACTCCAGCGGCTGGCCGACGAAGTCCATAAGGCGTTCCAGTTCAAGAAAGGATATGAATTCACCTGCGAATTCAATCCAGGAGATGGCGATCACGCGAAACTCAAAGCTCTTCATGATATCGGAGTGAATCGTATCAGCCTTGGCTGTCAGTCGTTCCGGGATGAGATCCTTCAAAGGCTGGGCCGGCGGCACGCGGCGCGGGATATCGAAGAAACGGTCGCGAAGATTCATGCGGCCGGTATTTCGAACATCAGTTTTGATCTGATGTTGCGCTTGCCGGGACAGACGGTCGAGGATTTCCGCGATTCCGTGCGGCGATGCATCGAGCTCAATGCTTCCCAGGTCTCGCTTTACGATCTTGAGGTTCACGGAGAGACTCCTTTCGGGAAACTTCAAAAAGAAGGAAAGCTGGATCTCCCGGGAGAAGAAGATCACGCCCGGATGTACGAAAGCGCGATTGAAATGCTCACGGGCGCGAAATATGAACACTACGAGATCTCGAACTTCGCGAAGCCGGGCCTCGCGTCGCGGCACAATCTCATCTATTGGCACAATCAGGAATACCTCGGGCTAGGTCCCGGGGCTTTTACTTATTTGAACGGAGTTCGTTCACAATTTGCTCCGGGCCTTATGCGCTATCTTGAGAAATGTGAAGCAATGGATTGGGAGAATGATGCGGGAGATAAACTGTCGGAAGAGGAGAAAGAAACGGAAACTCTTGTGACAGGCCTCAGGCTTTGTGAAGGCGTCACGCCGGCTTCATTTTCGAGGATCTATCCTGCGCTGCGGGAGCGGATAAAAACGCTTTGTGAGGATGGGCTGATTGAAAAAGTGAACGAAAAAATCCGTCTGACAACCCGTGGGAAATTCCTTTCCGAAGATGTTTTTGCTTTTTTACTCGAAAAGACCTCTGTCAAAACCTAGCTTTTCCGCCTCGTCCCTTACGAGGACGGATCCGTTCTTCGCCTTTGCGAAAGGCGGAGAAAAAAAAGAGCCGGGTTTTTCTCCTGTCGTTCTTCTGTGTTATACTGGCGCCTGGATTTATGATTTTTGGAAACCCGACAAAGAAGGAGCCAGCCCCGTTAGAGATGATGAGAACGGGGAGCGAAGTTCCCTTTGGAACTGGAAGGGGAAAGGATCAAGCAAGGTTTTCAGGGTATTAACGGAAGCGTTTTTTGTTTCTAAAATAGAACAAGCGACATCACAATAAACCGAAGCGTGGCTCAAACTCATTTCTGAGAAAACGCTTCCTATCTCTAACGGGTGATCCATGAAGAATCTCAATAAGATCCTCATCGCGGCCGCTTTCTTTTCTTTAGCAATAGCCTTTTGTGCTTATGCCGAAGAAATGAAGACGGCAGGAAAAGTTCCGGCCGAAGTTTCTGAGGCTGTGTCGATGGCCCCCGCGGCTCCGACACCGGTTGAAAAAACAACGCTCGATAATCTCCAGGCCGCGTTCAACGGTGAAAGCAATGCTCATGCCCGCTACCTGGCGTTTGCCAAGAAAGCGGATGCGGAAGGGTACGGCAAAGCCGGGAGCCTTTTTAGGGCTGCTGCCCGTGCCGAACGGGTCCACTTTGAGCGTCACGCCAAAGTGATCAAGGAACTCGGCGGCGTTCCCACGGCCAAGATCGAAAAGCCGGTCGTAAAGAGTACCGCGGACAATCTCAAGGCCGCGATGGATGGCGAGATCTATGAAAGCACGGTCATGTACCCGGAATTTCTGGCCAAAGCGGAAAAAAATCAGATCAAAGGCGCGATCGATGCCTTTGAAGATGCCGGCGCCGCCGAAGCTGTTCATGCCAGCCTGTATAAAAAAGCTCTCGAAAATTTAGCGGCATGGAAGGGAAAAGGCAAGAAATTCGAAGTCTGCACCTTCTGCGGTAACGTGGTGGAGAAGGTCAATTTCAAGCTCTGTCCCATTTGCGGCAAGGGGAAAGAGCTCTACGTAGTCGTTCGCTAGAAGAATTCTGCTTAAAAAAAAAGGCGAGACCGGATTTCCAGCCTCGCCTTTTTTATACCCCAAAATTTAAGACCCGGTCTTCAATTTCGAAGACCGGGTCTTGGATATGGGGTGATCGTTGTCACCCTTATTTCTTCGCTTTCCCCTGATTTGCCACCGCATCCATCGCGGCTTTGATCTTTTCAGGATCGCCCAGATAATAATGCTTGATGGGCTTGAGGTCCTTGTCGAGCTCGTAAACCAGCGGAATGCCGGTCGGAATGTTCATACCGAGGATCTCTTGCTCCGAGATATTGTCCAAATATTTCACGAGCGCGCGGAGGCTGTTGCCGTGCGCCGCGATGAGAACTTTCTTTCCGTTGCGAATCATCGGCGAGACGACGTCATGCCAGAAGGGAAGGACGCGTGCGACCGTGTCTTTAAGACATTCGGTGAGCGGAAGATCACTTTTTCTAAAACTCTGATAGCGCGGATCCTTGGCCGGATTTCTCGGATCATTTTCCTCAAGCGGCGGCGGGGGAACATCATAACTCCGGCGCCAGATCTTGACCTGGTCCTCGCCGTACTTGGCCGCGGTTTCGGATTTATTGAGCCCCTGCAAAGATCCGTAATGGCGTTCGTTCAACCGCCAGTCCCGGAGGACCGGGATCCACATAAGGTCCATCTGGTCGAGCACGATCCAGAGCGTGCGGATGGCGCGCTTGAGGACCGAGGTGAAGGCGATATCGAAGACGTAGCCTTCTTTTTTGAGGAGCTGACCGCCTTCTTTGGCTTCTCCGAGGCCTTTTTCCGAAAGGTCCACGTCATACCAGCCGGTGAACCGGTTCTCTTTGTTCCAAATGCTTTCGCCGTGGCGTATTAAAACGAGTTTGTACATGAAAGGCGTCTCCTGATGCTCGGGTTGATGAAGGATGAAGAACAGGGTGAAAATATATCAGCTGGAAGGCCGAAAGCAAAGGCCAAAAACACTCATTGACCCTCAGCCCGCAATCTTTATAATTAGCACCTCCAAAAGCAATATCGCTGTTCTTCGAGCGAAATGTAATGGAGCCGCCCTTGAAGGCCGAAGGCCGGAAAGGGTAACAAGCTGTTCTTTCAAAAGTTATTCCCCTGTAGCTCAGCTGGTAGAGCATGCGGCTGTGCACGAGTGAGCGTAGGCGAACGAGTGCAAGGGGTGCAAAGCGACCTATGAAGAAAGACAAGCGTAACTACAACGACAGGAAACAGTACCTTATAAAGGCTGTCCATAAGCGGAGAAAAAAGATCCGCCAAATGGCAGTAGATTATAAGGGCCGCAAGTGTGAACGCTGCGGATATGATCGTTGCATGGAGGCTCTTGAGTTTCATCATCGGGACCCAGTTCTGAAGGACTTTAGTATTTCCAGCAAGGGATATACCCGAAGCTGGAAGAAAGTCCAAGAAGAGTTGGATAAATGCATGATGCTTTGCGCCAATTGTCATCGGGAGCTTCACGCTCAAAGTTAGCAGCCCTCAGTGGAAACATTGAGGTGACAAGCAGGCTAAGTCAGGGAAACCCTTGAGCAATGTTAGGGGGCAGCTCGGACAGGATCGTCAAGATCCTGACGAAGCAGTCCTTGTACATTGGGCACAAGGGCAATCCTGAGCTAGCATCCCGCTTTTGGCGGGAGGGCAAGTGCAGAGACTTTACACCTGCTGCCTAAGTCCTCGAATTCCGGATATGGCAAAGAGAAAGTCCGACTCTTCAGGTAACTGAAGTCAGACCGTAACCGCAGTGTCCCTGGTTCGATCCCAGGCGGGGGAGCCATATCAAAAAAGCCGATGTCCTTTAAAGGATGTCGGCTTTTTTATTAATAGGGCTTGTTTCCCT
>JBAYVF010000006.1:0-89020 GCA_041674705.1 Candidatus Omnitrophota bacterium | reverse complement strand
AGCGGCGCGGCATAGGTCATGCCACGCTTCTGGCATTCCGGAATGGAATACTTAGGCTTCCCAAGAGAATACCCCTGATACTCAAGCCGGCACGTCCCATCAAAACTTTCGATAGGAAAGCAATCCGCAAACGCCGCTTCAAGCCCCTGGCTTTTACGCCGGCGGTTTGAACGGCCGCTCTGCAAGAATTCCTCGTACGACTTGATCTGGATCTCCACCAAATTCGGCAGATCCATCGTATCCTGGATCTTCGTAAAGCTTCTTCTCTTGATCAAAGGCAGCATTATGAATTGTCCTCCTTAAGGACAGCGTTCCCGATTCGCCTGGTTCGACCGAAACCTTACTTGATCTCGACCTTTGCGCCCTGAGCTTCCAGGACCGTCTTGATCTTTGCCGCTTCTTCTTTATTCACATCTTCTTTGATGGTCTTCGGAGCGCCTTCGACCAAGTCCTTGGCTTCTTTCAAGCCCAGGCTCGTGACCGTGCGGATCTCCTTGATCACATTGATCTTCTTATCGCCCGCGCTCACAAGAACGACCGTGAAGCTGGTCTTCTCATCCGCCGCGGCCGCACCGCCAGCCGCTGCACCACCGGCTGCGATCGCCACAGGGGCTGCAGCCGCTGCGCTCACGCCAAACTTTACTTCAAGCGCTTTGACGAGCTCTGCGAGCTCCAACACCGTCAACGTTTCGATCGAGGTGAGGATGCTTTGTAATTTTTCGGAAAGTTTTACTTCGGTTGCTTCTGTCATGGCTGCTGCCTCCTTGATTGAATTTCCTTTATCAGGACATTCGTTGTGTTCTGTACTGTTCTCTATTTAATTTTAGGGGTTAACAGTACTGTACCGCATACCCCCCATTTCAAATGTGATGCGATACTGGCGTTCTTAAGACGCAGCGCCAGCGGCTGCTTTTTTCTTACGGACCTCTTCCAATGCGACCACGAGATTACGCGTGAGCGCCCCGAGGACGTTCGCAAAACCCTGGAGCGGAGAATTCATGCGCAGCACCAACTGCGTCAGAAGTTCTTTACGCGACGGAAGTTTCGCAAGCTGTTTGACGAAATCCTCGCCGTAAACCTGACCTTCAAAGATCACTCCGGCGGGTTTCCATTTTTCGTGCGTCTTGGAAAAATCAACAAGCCTTTTTGAGATCTCTTGCGGTTCCTTATCTCCGAACGTGATGACGACCGAACCGCTCAAATACTTCTCGGCGCCCGCTACGTTGAACTGCGCGAAGATCTTACGGGCCATCGCATGCTTGACCATGAGCGAACGCCCGGAAACTTTCTCGAGATTGCGCCGCGCTTCCGAGATGTCAAGAACCGAAACTCCGTCCAAATTGGAAATGAAAGCGTAAGGACTTTTTTCGAATTCCTTTACGATTTCATTGAACATCAGTGTTTTTTCAAGAGAAGGCATGACTTAGAGCGCTCCCGTATTCAGTTTGAGACCAGGACCATGGGTCGTCGCGATATGAATGGCCCGGAAATATTCGCCTTTGCTTGTCGCAGGCTTGGAATCCTTCACGGCTTTGATCACGGTCCGCGCGTTCTCTAAAAGCGCTTCTTCAGCAAAGGACAGCTTGCCGCAAACCGCGTGGAGTCCGGCCGTCTTATCGCTCTTAAATTCAATGCGGCCACCCTTGACTTCCTTGACCGCTCTACCGACCTGTGGCGTCACGGTACCGGTTTTCGGCGTCGGCATGAGACCTTTGGGACCCAACACACGACCCAGCTTACTGACCTCGCGCATCATATCGGGATGAGCCACGACCACGTCAAAATCAAGAAAACCGTTCTTCACTTTTTCCACAAGCTCTTCGGCTCCGACAAAATCCGCTCCGGCCGTTTCGGCATCCCGGGCGCTCTCGCCTTTAGCAAAACAAAGCACGCGCAAGGACCTGCCGCTACCATGCGGCAAACTGACGGTGCCACGAACGTTCTCATCCCCTTGCTCGGCGCGAACGCCCAGCTGGAAACTAAGAGAAATCGTTTCGTCCGCTTTGCTTTTTTCAACTTTTTTGAGGATCTTAACGGCCTCGGGAAGAGAATAAAGCTTCCCTTCTTCTACCAGAGTTGCCCGTTTTTGATACCGCTTGCTGCGTTTCATCGTCTGTCCTGTTCTAATTTTTATTTTACGACTTCGATGCCCATGCTGCGAGCCGCGCCTTCCACAATGCGGCACGCGCTTTCGATCTTGGTGGTATTAAGGTCGACCATTTTTTTCCGCGCGATCTCGATGACCTGCGCGTGGGTGATCTTGCCGATGATCACGCGGCCGGGCTCCGAAGAAGCCTTCGCAAGCCCCACAGCTTTTTTGATCTCCGCAGCGACCGGCGGCGACTTGAGAATGAAAGTAAAGGACTTGTCTTTATAAACCGTCAGCACCACCGGAAGGATCGTGCCCGGACGGTCTTTGGTGCGCTCGTTGAATTGCTTGCAGAACTCCATAATGTTGACACCATGCTGACCAAGCGCAGGACCGATCGGAGGAGCCGGATTGGCTTGTCCGCCGGGGATCTGCAATTTAATTTTCGTTTTGATTTCTTTTGCCATTTTTAGATCTTTTCTACTTGCCAGTATTCAAGTTCGACGGGTGTCGGCCGGCCGAAGATCGTGACGAGCACGCGCATTTTTCCGCGGTCCGGATTGATCTGTTCGATCGTGCCATTAAAATTCGCGAAAGAGCCCTCTTTGACCCGGACGCTCTCGCCTTCTTCGAATTCAACTTTCGGCTTCGGCTTCGTCTGCTTTTCTTCCTGCTCAAGGATGATCGCGTTGACTTCTTTTTCCGTGAGCGGGATCGGATTCTTTCCCGACCCGATAAATCCAGAAATCCCCGGCGTGTTGCGAACCAGGTACCAACTCTCATCGGTCAATTCCATCTTGACCAGAATATAGCCGGGAAAAAATTTCCTCTCGCTGATCCTTTTCTTGCCGCCCTTGACTTCGCTGACCTTTTCAAGCGGGATCAACACTTCATGGATCAAGTGCGGAAGCCCCGCGGTCTCCGCGTGACTGATCAAGCTCGCGCGAGCCTTATTTTCCACGCCTGTCTGTGTATGAACTACATACCACTTTGCGTCGGCCATAAATTTAACTGATCAACATCCGGAGGATATTCGAGATGCAGAAATCCACGCCCGCGATGAACGCGGAAGTGAGGAAAGTCACAATAATGACTACCGTAGCCGCCTGCCACAACTCATTCCAAGTCGGCCAGGTGACTTTTTTGAGCTCCTGCTGCGTTTCCCGAAAAAAATTCGTTGCTTTTTGCACTTGAACATCCTCGCGTTGTTTCGAGTCCCAATGTACCGCCCGTATTTAAAACAGGCCTGGCAGCTTGCCCGCCTTCGTCGGGGACTCGGCGCCCTTCGCTACGCGCTCCGGGTCGGCCACCCGTCCCTTCAAACATGACGGCATGTCATGTTTGACAGCAGGGACTCCCTTCTCCTCCTGCCAAAACAGCCTTGCAAAACAGGCCTGGCAGGACTCGAACCTGCAACATGCGGTTTTGGAGACCGCCGCTCTACCAATTGGAGCTACAGGCCTCTGTCCCGTGTGGCTCCGAAAAAGCTTATTTCTTCTCCCGAAACAGGACACGCTTCCGACAGCTCGGGCAATACTTCTTCCGCTCGATCTTGTCTGGATTCTGTTTTTTGTTTTTTCGTGTCCAATAAGTCGACTTATGATCGCAGGTCGACATGAGGGAAATAATCTCTTGCATCGAAATAAAACCTTTTCCTTTGTCTTAAAAAAACCGCGGAAAAAACACGGCTTTCAAATAATGATTTCGGCTTGTAAGACCTCTTACGGCGAAAATAAACGTCTTACAGCCTGCAGGGCTTCGCCAAAAAATGCTAGGATTTGTGGCCGCCTGATTTTCTATTAGTTTCTAATCGGAAATCAGTGCTGTCCCAATTTTCATTTTAAATTTCATTGCAAATTGGGACGAACGAGATGTTACGCGATGATCTCGCTGACAACGCCGGCGCCGACTGTTCTTCCACCCTCACGGATGGCGAATCGGAGCTCTTTTTCCATTGCAACCGGCATGATCAGTTCCGCTTCGATCGCAACGTTATCGCCCGGCATGACCATCTCAACGCCGGCCGGCAAAGTCACGATCCCCGTAACATCGGTGGTGCGGAAATAAAACTGAGGCCGATACCCTTTAAAGAACGGCGTGTGACGGCCGCCCTCTTCCTTGCTTAACACATAGATCTGAGCTTTGAACTTTTTGTGAGGGGTGCAAGTGCCAGGCTTGGCAATGACCATCCCTCTTTCGATCTGATCTTTTTCAACGCCGCGCAAGAGCAAACCAACGTTATCGCCGGCACGCGCATCGTCAAGAAGCTTGCGGAACATTTCAACGCCGGTCACGGTTGTCTTCGTGGCGCCCTCTTTGAGACCAATGATCTCAGCGTCATCTCCAACCTTGACCAAACCTCTCTCGATACGGCCCGTCGCCACTGTTCCACGACCGGAAATCGAGAAAACGTCTTCCACCGGCATCAAGAACGGTTTGTCGGTGTCACGTTTCGGCTCAGGAATACTTTCATCCAGCGCCTTGACGAGATCCATGATGCACTTGATGGATTTCTCATCGGTAGGATTTTGGCAAGCGGGAAGACTGGAACCGCGGATGATAGGAATCGTATCTCCGGGAAAATCATATTTTTTGAGAAGATCTCTGACTTCCATCTCGACGAGATCGAGAAGCTCGGTATCTTCAACGAGGTCACATTTATTGAGGAATACCACGATGGCGGGAACGCCGACCTGACGGGCAAGCAGGATGTGCTCGCGGGTCTGGGGCATCGGTCCATCCACAGCGGAAACGACCAGAATGGCGCCGTCCATCTGCGCGGCACCCGTGATCATGTTCTTAATGTAGTCCGCGTGTCCTGGGCAGTCAACGTGGGCATAATGGCGTTTTTCGGATTCGTACTCCACGTGGGAAACCGCGATCGTTACGATCTTGGAATCGTCACGGACCGTACCGCCCTTGGCGATATCCGCATATTCACGGACCGTGGCCATACCCTTGGCTGATAGAACTTTGGTCATCGCGCAAGTCAGGGTTGTTTTGCCATGGTCGACGTGTCCGATCGTTCCGACGTTCACGTGAGGTTTGGTGCGTTTGAATTGTTCTTTTGCCATATAAGTTCTCCCTTATTGAGGTTTTGTTTTTCGCATCCTAAGCTGGAGCTGGGAATTGAACCCAGGACCTCATCCTTACCAAGGATGTGCTCTACCAACTGAGCTACTCCAGCGCTTGATCCTGCTCAGCGCTTTCGATCGCTCGCTACGACACTTTCACCACAGCAAAAATAAAAAGCTTTTTTCCTTTAAAAAACATCCGCATTTGAAGACAGAAATCACCCTAAGCGGAGACAGCTCTCCCAAGGAAAGAGTGGACATTCTAGTGAAAAAGAAAATCGTGTCAAGCTTTTTAAAAAAATCTTTTGGCTGCTTTTTTCCTGAACCCGGCAGCCTCTAAAACACAGCTCGAACTCCTGGAAAACAAGCCCCCTTGCCTTCGAATGGATGCTCCTAACTTGTTTTCTTGAAAGGAGTTACGAGGTTAGCTTGCGGAATTCCCGCTCAAGGCTTCCATCACCCGGCCAAAGAGACCGCTCTTTTTTACCGCGGAGGAAACGGCGCGACTTTGGAGATTTTTGAATTGCGATTCAAGATAACCCAAGCCCATTTTTTTTAAAGCCTCCCCCACCACGATCGCGGTCATATCCTGGGTTCCGCGAATATTGTAATAAGTCGCCCCGCGGATCCCGGCCCGGTAACGATTTTGTTTCATGGAAGCACCCGTCGTATCCAAGTAGCTGATATCTCCGATGGAAAAGATAAGCTCGTCGATCATCACTTCGGGCGTATATCTTTTGATCTGGGTTCGAACGGCCTCTCGCGAAGAAGAACGCTCTTCATTGCTTTTCTTTAATGGCTTCAACTCTAAGACATTCAAACCCTTCTGCGGAACGTTCATCACCTGAAGCTCCCGGAGGTCAAATCCCACGGTTTTGAGCCGTAAAACACCCTGGGAGATGCTCGGAAGATCCACAGAAATAATCACAAGCGGGATATCCGCCAAAATCCCCCGGGGAAAACTGTAGGGATTCCCGATCTCCAGGCCCTGGACCTCAAACCCGGTATTCTTCCAGTCCATTTTCACATTCTGAATCGAGACATCCGCGCCCAGCTGATAACTCAGCGTAAACGTAAGGGCTTGCTTGATCGCCCAGGTGTGAAAAATAACCATCAATAAAACGAGAAAAAACGCCAGGCGTATCAGTCCGAAGATGAGCTTGAAAAGTCCTTTGAACATAATTTTCTATGCCTCCCAGTGAACTACTGTATCGGCAGAAGATCATAAAATCCAGAATAAAATTTATCTTCGCACGGCGGAAGGCGCAGAGAGTACGGCAAAAGTTAATCGCGTTACGCCGTACGCCTTTCGCCGTACGCGCATCTTGCCTTGCAAAGAAATATGATTTGCAAGATAATATCGCCCAACAAGTTTTTTGACTAAAAGCACGCATGCGTTGGGTGAGAACCCACCCCGGATCCCTTGGACACCATCAAGAAAGATCTTCGGAAGCTTTTTTGGATGCTCGGACTGGCACTCACCCTGCCCACGATCCTCCTGAGCGGTCCTTTGGCGGGTTATTTGATCAGCCAATGGTTGATCTCAAAACGGGGCTGGGCCCCTGGCACCACCCTGGCGTTTGTGCTTCTAGGACTCGTCGGCTCGGCCATCCAAACCGTACGAATCCTGAGGCTTCTATATAAAGGAAGCGAGAAAAAGGATTTATGAGCATCACTGAACAGAATGTGACAACCGCCGTGCAAGCCGTGGCCCAGGTCCAGGAAAAAGCCGCCGAGGAACTTCCGAACCTGATCACCGTCCTGGAGCATTTTTTCCCAAAATCCCATTTTGTTCATTTTTTATTTTCCTGGGAAAATCTCATTTTTTCGTTTTTAATCCTTGGCTTTATCACACTTCAATCCATTCGCGCTGCTCGAAAAAAAGCCTTCATCCCCCAAGGTCTTCAAAACCGCTGGGAGATCGTCATGGAAGGTCTCGCCGAATTCGTCACCGGCATCCTCGGACCCCGGGGTATGGAACATGTCCCCTTCCTCGGAACGCTTTTCATTTATATTCTTCTCCAGAATTGGCTGGGGCTTATCCCTTTGATGAAATCACCCACCGGCACATGGAGCACGACGATCGCCTTGGCGCTCATCACCACGGTCTATATTCAATGGGTTGGCATCAAGGAACATGGCTTCGTCAACTACGCGAAACATCTCGCTGGAAACCCGGTTGGGATCCTGGGACTTGTGCTGATGCCCCTCATGCTCGTTATCAATTTAAGCATCGAGTTCTTTGCCGTCCCTTTAAGCCTCTCGCTTCGTCTTTTCGCCAATGTCTCAAGCGAGGACAAGCTGCTTTATAAATTCGCGGAACTTAACGTCATGTATTATTGGCTCCCATTCTTTTTCCAGCTTTTCGCCAATGTCCTCGTCATCCTCTTCAGTTTTATCCAAGCTTTTGTTTTCCTTTTGCTCTCAACCGTGTATATTTCATTGATCCTGCCGCATGATCATGACGAGGACCCTGTTGCGGCATCCGAAAAAGCATCTGGTTCTGTTCATTCACCCTCAACGTAAGGAGAATCACTATGGATTCACATGTCGCACTAGGTTTCGCACTTCCGATCGGACTCGCCATCACGGCGTTTGGATCGGCGCTGGGCCTCGGGAAAGCCGTCGCCTCCGCGATGGACGCCACCGGCCGCCAACCCGAAGCTTCTCAAAAGATCCTGGTCAACATGATGGCGGGTTGCGCGCTGATCGAAGCGTTAACGCTTTATGTGTTGATCTTCGGATTCGTACTGATGGGAAAGATCTAACTCCCAAACGTTTATGGAATTCTTTCAAGAAAACATCCATCTCTCAGAGGTCTTGGTCCAGCTCGTCGCCTTCTTGATCGTTTTCGCTGTGCTCAAGAAGTTCGCCTGGAAACCGCTTCTGGCGATCATCCGGTCCCGGCGCGAACGCTTCGAAAGCGAATGGAGCGGAATCGAGAAAACCAAACGAGAGGTTGCGACATTGCAAAAAGATTACCTCGCGCATCTCCAGAAGATCGAGGAAGAAGCCCGCGCCAAGATGCAGGAAGCGGTTCGGGAAGGACGCCATCTCGCGCGGGAGATCCAAGAAAAGGCGCGGCTGGAGTCCCAGACCTCGTTTGAAAAAGCAAAAGCGAATATCGAACTTGAGATCGAGAAAGCGCGGGTCACGCTCCGCCAGGAGATCGCCAGTCTTTCGATCCGCGTCGCAGAAAAGATCCTGACGGAAAAGATGGACGGCGCCGAACAAGAGAAAAAAGCCCTCGAAATTCTCGGGGAACTCGAGAAAAAACCATGAGCGACACGATCGCTGCGGGCCGTTATACCCGCGCCCTTTTTGAGCTTGCAGAAAAAGAAGGCCGTCTCGTCGAAATAGACGCCGGGCTTCATGCGCTTGCCAAGAGTCTGGAAGCTCAGCCGAAGATCCTGCTCCTCATGGCCAATCCCACGCTTACAAGCCCGGAAAAATACGCGCTGGCGTTAAGCGCTCTCGCTGGGGGGAAAACAGGGCTCTTGCAACGATTTCTCCGTGTTTTGATCGACAAAAAACGATTTGCGCTTGTGCCGAACATCGAAAGAATGTTTCATGAACGCTTTGAGAAAAAACAAGGCGTTCAGGAAGTCGAGATGCTCTCCGCCGTACCGTTTTCTTCTGAAGCTATGGGGAGATTCAAGACCGCGCTCACAAAAAAATTTCGCTCCGAGATCCGCCTCATCCCCCGGACCGATCGCGGCATCTTGGGTGGATTCATCCTGCGCTTTGACGGTAAAGAGATCGATTGCAGTTTCAAAAATCGTCTTCATGAGATCCAACAAAAACTTTTTGCAAATATGGAAACAGAGGGAATTTTATAATGCTTAAACCCGAAGAAGTCACGCAAGCCATTCAAAAAGAGATCCAGAAATACGAAACGAAACTCGAAATGCAATCCGTGGGTTATGTCCTACAAGTGGGCGACGGGATTGCCCGCGTTTATGGGCTGGACGAAGCCATGGCCGGCGAGCTCGTCACATTCCACGATGGAACGACGGGTCTCGTGCTCAATCTGGAGCCGCATCATGTCGGAGTGGTGATTCTCGGCGAAGGCCGCACCATCAAAGAAGGCGATCAGGTCAAACGCACAGGCAAGATCGCCCAAGTCCCTGTCGGTGAGGCGTTAAAAGGCCGCGTCATCAACCCGCTCGGAGAGCCACTGGATGGAAAAGGCCCGATCGTTGCAAAAAAAACACGCCCGATCGAATCCCTGCCCCCGTCCGTCGTCCAGCGCCAGCCGGTAAAAGAACCGCTCCAGACCGGTATCAAGTCCATTGACGCTATGATCCCGATCGGTCGCGGCCAGCGCGAACTCATCATTGGCGATCGCCAGACTGGTAAGACCGCCATCCTGATCGACGCGATCCTTAATCAAAAGACCACCGGCGTTCATTGCATTTATGTCGCGATCGGCCAAAAACTCTCGAGCGTTGTGGCGCTCACGGAGACGCTTGAAAAACACGGCGCCATGGAATACACCACGATCGTCTCGGCTTCTTCCGACGATCCGGCTCCCCTTCAATATCTCGCGCCTTATGCCGGCGCCGCGATCGGCGAAGAATCCATGTTCACCGGCAAGCATGCCTTGGTGATGTATGACGATCTTTCCAAACATGCCGTCGCTTACCGGGAAATCTCGCTTCTTTTACAACGACCGCCGGGACGAGAAGCGTATCCGGGAGATGTGTTTTATCTTCATTCGCGTCTGCTTGAACGCGCGGCCAAAATGCGCGAAGACCTGGGCGGCGGCTCGCTGACCGCGCTTCCTGTGATTGAAACCCAACTGGGAGACATTTCAGCTTATATCCCGACAAACGTCATCTCGATCACGGACGGACAGATCTATCTGGAGGGGGATCTTTTTTATGCGGGCGTGCGCCCCGCTATTAACGTCGGGCTTTCGGTTTCACGTGTCGGCGGGAATGCCCAGACGAAAGCCATGAAACAAGTCGCGGGCACACTGCGCCTCGCTCTCGCCCAGTACCGCGAACTTCAGGCCTTCGCCCAACTCGCGACGGACCTCGACAAAGCCACCAAGGATCAGCTTACGCGCGGCGAGCGCATGGTCGAGATCCTGAAACAGACCGACCTGCAGCCGCTTCCTCTTGAAAGCCAAGTCGTGAGCATTTTCTCTGGAAATGAGGGATTGCTGGACGACATTCCTGTTTTTCAAGTCCGGAATTTTGAAAAAGGGCTTCTGAATTTCATCGACAAGGATTATCCGGAGATCTTCATGGAGATCGCGGAGAAAAAAGTCCTTTCCGACACGTTAAAAGAGAATCTAAAGCGAGCGATCGTAAAATTCAAAAGCATTTTTAAATAACCGGGGAACGGCCCCTGTCCCCCGAGAATCGGAAAAATGTCAGGCCAACTGCGAGCACTCAAAAACAGGATCCGCGGTGTTGAAAACACCCAAAAGATCACACGCGCCATGGAAATGGTGGCCGCGTCAAAGCTTAAACGCTTTCAAAAACTGCGCGAACAGGCCACTCCTTATGCCGAGGCTTTGGAGGGGATCCTGAATCGGTTGCTCAGCGCGGATATGCCGCTCGAACATCCTTTGCTTGAAAAGCGCGAAGAAAAAAAGTCGGCGCTTCTGGTGATCACCTCCGACACCGGTCTTTGCGGTTCCTACAATCACGTTCTTGTCGGAGAAGCCAAAAAGTTTTTGCAAACCAACCCCAAAACACAGGTTCTTGTGGGTGTCGGAAAAATCGGCGTGAACGCTCTTTCGCGGGCCGGTCACACATGGTTCCAGGACTTCCCAGACACTCACGCGGTCCCCTTTGAATTTATGATCACGGAGATCGGTCTTTTGATCGAAGACCTTTTTTCCGAAAAAAAGGTCGACGCAGTCTACGCCATTTACCCTCATTTCACGGGTCGGTCGGTTTATCACGTCACAACAGAAAAACTCCTGCCGTTCCCGTTGAAAGCAACCGCGGGCGAACGTCTTGAGACATCCAGTCCTTACATCCTGGAGCCTAGCCGTGAAGCTTTGTTCGCACGGCTCGTCCCGATCGTCTTTGCGGCTAAAATGCGGATGATCTTCATGGAATCCATGATCTCGGAACACATGGCGCGCATGAATGCCATGCATCAGGCGACTGAGAACGCGAAAGAACTGATCGACACGCTTGTCCTCTTGAGAAATAAGATCCGGCAGGCAGCGATCACCAAAGAACTTATTGAAATCGTTTCGGGCTCACAAGCCCTAAAGACCACGTGACAAAGTCACCAGGACACAAAGTCACAAAGACGACGCGGTGACTTGGTGACGTTGTGACTTTGCGACATTCTAAAAAGGAGTTGATATGAATACCGGTAAAATCATTCAAGTGATGGGCCCCAGCGTTGACGTTGAATTCGAAGCGGAGCATTTACCGCAAATGCTTAATGCCCTGGAAGTACAAATGACGGGACGAACCTTGGTCCTGGAGGTCGCGCAGCATATCGGCGACAACATTGTTCGCGCGATCGCCATGGCGTCAACCGATGGCCTTGTGCGCGGCATGAAAGTTAAAGATACCGGCGCTCCGATCTCTGTTCCTGTCGGAGAGCAGACCCTCGGCCGCATCTTTAATCTTCTCGGCGAACCGATCGATGAACGAGGCGGCGTGAAAGACCCGGCGAAGAAAAACAGCATCCACCACGCGCCTCCCTCTTTCGAAGAATTGCTTCCCGTTTCCGCAACCCTTGAAACCGGCATCAAGGTCATCGATCTTTTAGCCCCCTACCCCAAGGGCGGCAAAGTCGGCCTTTTCGGAGGCGCGGGTGTCGGAAAAACCGTGATCGTTATGGAACTGATCCACTCGATTGCTAACGAGCATGGCGGCGTTTCGGTTTTCTGCGGCGTCGGGGAACGTACGCGCGAAGGAAACGACCTCTGGCTCGAGCTCAAGGAATCCGGCGTCATCAAAAAAACGGCGATGGTCTTCGGCCAGATGAACGAGCCGCCCGGTGCGCGCCTCCGCGTGGCGCTCTCCGGTCTCACCATGGCGGAATATTTCCGTGACGAGGCGCATCAGGATGTCCTGCTTTTCATCGATAATATTTTTCGTTTCACGCAGGCGGGCTCTGAGGTTTCCGCGCTTTTAGGGCGGATGCCCTCCGCGGTGGGTTATCAACCGAACCTGGCGACTGAAATGGCCGCCCTGCAAGAGCGCATCGCCTCGACAAAATCAGGCTCGATCACATCCGTCCAGGCCATCTACGTTCCGGCCGACGACCTCACCGATCCTGCACCGGCCACCGCGTTCTCGCATCTGGACGGTGTCACCGTGCTCTCGCGCTCGATTGTGGAACAGGGAATTTTCCCGGCGGTTGATCCATTGGCTTCCACATCACGCATGCTGGATCCTCGCATCGTGGGACAGGAACATTATGACATTGCCCGCGAAGTTCAGCGCGTCCTTCAGCGTTATAAGGATTTGAAGGACATCATCGCGATCCTGGGGATCAACGAGCTTTCGCCGGAGGACAAGGAGCTTGTGATGCGCGCCCGCAAGATGGAACGCTTTTTTTCGCAGCCCTTCTTCGTGGCAGAAGCGTTCACGGGACGCAAGGGCCGTTACGTTCACCTGAAGGATACGATCACCAGTTTCAAACAGATCCTCGCCGGTGAACTCGACCATATCCCCGAGCAGTGTTTTTACATGGCCGGTGGCATTGAAGATGTCCTGGAAGCTTACGAAAAAATAAAGGTCGTTGTCTGAGATGTCCGCATCGTATTCATTAAAGATCATCACGCCGCAAGGCACCGCCTATGAAGGAACGGTTTTTCACACGTTCCTTCCGACAGAAAATGGATTTGTCGGCGTCCTCGCTCACCATGCGCCGTATCTGGTGTCTTCGAAGGGTGGGAAAATGGCGGTCAAGGAAAGTATCGGACTCGAAAGGACTTTCCGGGTAGGCCCGGGATTTTTCGAAGTGAATAACGACCAGGCCGTCTTTCTCACCACGAATTTCATTGATCAAAACGGATAATGGAAAGTCGTGGTTGTCCTGACTTCCTTGAAGAAATAAAAAGTCAGGGAACCCAGACCTGCAGCCCTGAGAATTAAAAGAATAGCCCCATCATCAAAAGCGCCAGACCCACGGCAGCGGAGCTGAGGACCACGACACGGAACGCGAGTGGCTCCGCCGTAAGCGCCATCAGGAACTCCCGGGACTTCTTATAAAGGAAGACGAGCGGCACCATCTTGACGAGCCCAAGGCTCACCACAAGCGTCACCACAAAATTCTCCATATTCACAGTCTTCACGAACTCCGCCCAGGTCCATAACACAAGCGCAAGCACCAGCGCCCCGGCGGGCTTCATCCAACGGGGCCGCGCTTCAGGATAAAGCCTCACAACAAGTTGCTTCAGGCTTTCCGATCCCAAAACAGCCCACAAGCCTCCGGCGACCATCCAACCTCCCAACACGATGCTCACAACTTTAAAGTAGGTCATTAAAATCTCCGTTTAAAAAGATCGGATCAGAACGATAGTTTGTATTTAGCCCGGGCCGCAGTCTCGTCATCCACCGACGCTCCCCAGGCTGCGGCATCTTGCGTATCGTGGACTCCCTGTCTCGCCTCTATCCCCACAGAGGAATTTTTAGATACCTTATAATCAACGCCTATCTTTAAATTCGAGGCACGTACATTCCCCCGGCCAGTGACATCTTCAATGCCGAGATTATAGCCCAACTTTTTTTGGTCCGCTTCTCCTGCGCCCGGAATTTCAAGAAGCTCCGGCTCAAGGGCCACTTCACTTAAAGTATAAACTGATTTTTCAGCGACATCCTTTTCCTGAAGAATCTCGGGGGCGCTTGCCTCTGATAAAAGTGTGGAGCCCATTGGCTTTTCAGCCGCGGCTTGTCCCGCTCTTGAAAGGGCCCTTTCCGGCAACGGTGATCTTGAAAGGAAAATAAAGATTACTACCGCCGCAAAAAAAAGACCCAGTAAAATTATCGTGAGCCCTCGAACGCCGGAAGCCCTCGGCGAAGATTGACCCGATGGATGGTTCATACCGGGAATCCCTCGAAACCAAGGCGTTCGATGTTCATCACTCGCCGTTCTCCGTGCCTTTCCCTTTACAGGAAAAGCATTGTTTCCGTCCTTCTATGATAAGGGCTACGCCGGCCAAAAAGAACGAGAGAAAACCGAGGAAAGAAAAAACCATGTTGGGCAGCGTCCCGACCCAGAACGCGCATGCTATGAGGGCAATCCCGGGAAGAAGATACTTCCAGACATAATTTTTCATAGTCCCAATACCTTTCAATTTTTACGAAGTAGAAATTGGGGCAATCTCAACTATCCTTTATGCAAAGAAATTTAAAGTTGGGATAACAGAGCTATTCTGGCAGAATCAACTGGCAACCGCAAGCGGGACTAAAAAACGGGAGACGGATGGTGGATGGCGGGCGACGCCAAAACCAAACACCATTCTCCGTCCGCCCTCCTCCATCCAGTCAAATAATTCTGGATTGTTGATTTTGCCAATATTCCAAAGTACTATCCTCATTCATGAATCAAATCTTGATGGAAACACTCAAAGACACGATGGGGATGCTGCCGCTTCTTTTGGGCATTTATATCGCGCTCGAGTTTCTTGAGAACAAGTCGGAATCTTTCCTCGGAGAAAAGATCAGCCACAAAATGGGCGTGGCGCCTTTTTTGGGTGCGCTTTTAGGCTGTATACCTCAATGCGGTTTCTCGGTGGTCGCCGCCACGCTTTATACCCGCCGGTGTATTTCGCGAGGAACGCTGCTCGCCGTTTTTATTTCAACTTCGGATGAAGCGATCCCGGTGATTCTCGCCCAACACAACGCAGCCCCCTTGGTTCTTAGTCTTTTACTCACAAAGGTGGTTCTTGCGACGATCGCCGGATACGCGGTCGATCTTATCTTTAAAAGAAATTCCTCTGGGGAGCCGCATGTTCCGCACGCCCCCATTGTTCCCGAGGGAGGGTACCGATCCTGCGATTGCCACACACACGGCCAGGGGATCCCCCGCTGGAAAACTTTTTTCCTTTTTCCGCTTAAGCACACCCTGAAGGTTCTGTTTTTTATTTTTGCGGTTTCTCTGGCGATCGGCTTTGTGGTCGCGAAATTTGGAGAAGCGGGCCTGGAGCGCGTCTTTTTCTCGGGAACTTTTTTCCAGCCCTTGATCGCGACTCTGGTCGGGCTTATCCCGAATTGCGCTGCCTCCGTCGCGATCACCGAGGTTTATTTGAAAGGCGCCATCACCTTCGGTTCGGCCATTGCGGGCCTTTCAGCGAGCGGCGGCCTGGGGATACTGGTCCTTTTTCAAGAGAACAAGGACCGCAAAGAAACCGCTTTCATCATGGGCCTCCTCGTTCTCGTAAGCCTTACCGCGGGGATTGTGATTAATATTTTAATGAGTTAGACTTCCTCATGCCAAATCCTCAGAATCCCAAAAATCAAAAGCCGGTTTCTTTTTTTAGCGCGGCAACCGCCGAGGAGCTCCTCAAAGAATTCATGACCTCGTGGGGAGGCCTCTCCGAAGAGGAAGCCGCTTTACGCATTGAAAAACACGGTTACAACGAACCGGCCAAAAAAAAGAAGCGGACCGCGTTGTGGCAGCTTCTCCAGAAATTTACGGATCCGCTCGTTATCATCCTTTTGGTCATCGCCACATTTTCTCTCTGCTTCGGAGAAGATATCCAGGCGTTGCTGGTCCTGCTCATGATCTTCCTCAGCGTTTTTTTGTCCTTTTTCCAGGAATACAAGTCCAATAAAGAGGCCGAAAAGCTGAGCGAACTCGTACGCGCCACCGCCACCGTGAACCGGGATGGAAAACCAACCGAGATCAAAATGCGAGAGATCGTCCCGGGCGATATCGTGGACCTTTACGCAGGCGACATGATCCCTGCCGACCTCCGCATCCTTTCCTGTAAAGACCTGTTCATCAATCAGTCCTCCCTGACAGGAGAATCCTTCCCCATTGAAAAAATCGCGGCCCCGATCAACACCCAAGGCCTTTCCGTCACCAGCCTGACCAATATCGCGTTCATGGGATCCAGCGTGGTGAGCGGCACAGCTCTGGGCCTGGTGATTAAAACCGGCATCGACACTCAATTTGGAGAAGTTTCGAGGCGCTTGGCGAATATCCGCACGCAAACCAGTTTCGACAAAGGGGTGAATCGTTTCGTTTGGCTTATGATCAAAGTCATGATGGTCATGGTCGCGGCGATCTTTGTGATCAATCTGTTCACCAAAGGCGATTGGAAAACGGCTTTGCTTTTTTCTCTTGCCGTCGCCGTCGGCTTGACGCCAGAAATGCTGCCGATGCTCGTGACGATCAATCTCTCCAAAGGAGCGATCGCTATGTCCAAAAAAAAGGTGATCGTAAAGCGTCTCAATTCGATCCAGAACCTGGGCGCCATGAACGTGATCTGTACGGACAAGACCGGCACCCTCACGCTGGATGATGTCGTGCTCGAACGTCACTGCGACGTGGTCCGGGCTGAAAACGAAGAGGTCCTCAAATACGCCTTCATCAACAGTTTCTATCAGACCGGCCTCAAGAACTTGCTCGACCGCGCGATCCTGAAGCACGAACTGGTGCTGACCGAACAATATAAAAAAGAGGATGAGATCCCGTTCGATTTTTCGCGCAGGATCATGTCGGTCATTGTTGAAGCCGAGGGAAAACAAACGCTTATTTCCAAAGGCGCCCCCGAAGAGATCTTTAAACGCTGCAGTCATTACGAACTCGACGGCGAGATCCTGGAAATGGAAAATTTGATCCTTTCCGATCTTAAGGAAGAATACGACTCTTTGAGCGCCGACGGCTTCCGGGTCCTGGCCGTGGCCTATAAAAACATGCCGGAGAAAAAAAGCGTTTACAGCAAGGACGATGAAAAGAACCTCGTCCTGATCGGCTACCTCGCGTTCCTTGACCCGCCGAAACCCAGCGCCAAGGAAACGATCCATCGCCTGAAAAATCTTGGCATCGAATTCAAAGTGCTGACTGGCGACAACGAACTAGTCACCAAAAAGATCTGCAGCCATGTCGGGTTGGATGTCCACGAGATCGTCACGGGTGATACGCTGGAGGCCGCCAGCGATATCACGCTCCGGGAACTGGTCAAAAAAACCACCGTCTTCGCACGCCTCTCCCCGCTTCAGAAGGAACGTGTTATTCATGCGCTTCATGAGAACGGGCAGATCGTCGGATACTTGGGAGACGGCATCAACGACGCGCCGGCCCTTAAAACCTCGGACGTCGGCATTTCTGTCAATAACGCCGTCGATATCGCCAAAGAATCCGCGGACATTATCCTGCTTGAAAAAAGCCTCCTGGTCCTTGAGGACGGCGTGTTGGAAGGTCGCAGAACCTTCGGGAACATCATGAAATACATCAAGATGGGTTCGAGTTCTAATTTCGGGAATATGATCAGCATGACCGGCGCGAGCCTTTTCCTTCCCTTTCTTCCGATGCTTCCGATCCAGATCTTGTTCAATAATTTTCTTTACGACGTCTCCCAGATCGCCATCCCGACCGATAAGGTGGATGATGAATATCTGAAAACTCCCAAAGGTTGGGATATCGCCGCGATCCGCCGGTTCATGCTCATCTTTGGCCCGATCAGTTCCCTCTTTGATTTTTTGACTTTCGGGATCTTGCTTTTTGTTTTCCATGCCTCGCAGGAATTTTTCCATACCGGCTGGTTCCTGGAGTCGCTCTGCACTCAAACCTTTATTATTTATATCATCCGAACCGCCAAGATACCGTTCCTCGAAAGCCGCCCTAGCCGGTTCCTGGTCCAAATGTCGCTTTGTATCGTCGGAACCGCTTTTGCCGTCACGCTTTCCCCTTGGGGAAAATTCTTCGGCTTTGTTCCGCCGACCTGGGGTTACGGTTTCTCGGTCCTTGTGATCGTCCTCGCCTATCTGACCCTGACGCAAAAGATCAAGTCCTGGTACGTAAAGAAATACGGATATTAAGTCCGCTCAGTGCGCGACGAGTACTTTATGGTACAATTCCTTTTGTCAATCACCTTTCAAGGAGACTTTTATGGATTGGAAAATTTTTTTAGCAACCTTAAGCGCTATCTTCTTTGCGGAACTTGCCGATAAGACGCAACTCGTGGGGATCACCATGGCCTCCAAGACCGGGAAACCTTTGTCCGTATTCCTGGGATCGATCGCGGGCTATGCGCTTGTCACGCTGATCTCGGTCATTCTCGGGACTCTCCTGGCAAAATACGTCAAACCGGAGTTCATACGTTATGGCGGCGCCACAGCGTTCGTGGTCATCGGGATGTTGATGTTCTTCAATAAAATTTAACCGCAATTCAACCCAAAGGAGTCGTCATGGCCAAAAAAGCAAAAAAAGCCGCAAAAAAGAAAACTAAGAAAACAGCGAAAAAATCCCGCTGCGGTTGCTGCTGCAGCTAATCCGCCAAACAGCGCGGCGGACCCGTCCGCTCGCGCTGTCGGACGGACCCGCCAGCGCTTTGTGGCGGGCGCATTTAAAAAGGTCCTTTTCCTAATGGCAAACTCCTTTTTTACGCAATGCCCGATCCTCTTTGAGGACGCCGATCTGCTCGTCATTGACAAGCCGGAAGGGGTCCTCTCACATCCAAATCCTGGATCCAAAAGCCTCTCCTCCGCTTTCGAAGGTCCTTATGATCTTGGGGATCGTCGATTTCAAACACCTCAAGGCCCGATCTGGCTCATCCATCGCCTCGATCAAGACACCTCCGGAGTGCTTCTGGCGGCCAAGAACAAGAAAAGCGTCGCGGCTTGCCGAAAAGCATTCGAGGAACGAGCCGTCAAAAAAAATTATCTTGCTCTTGTTTCAAGAAAGCCGATGCCGGCGCACGGGATATGGCGCGATAACATGATGGAACGACGGTCCGAGGGAGGGATCCGTTCAGCGATCAGCACGCTCGGCCGGCCCAACGCATTTTTGAATTATAAAATGAAAGAATATTTTCCGAAGTTCAATCTATCGCTTCTGGAGATCGAACTTTTGACCGGAAAAACGCACCAGATCCGCGTGCAGTCGGCCTATCACGGTCATCCGGTGGCCGGCGACCGGCTCTACGGAAATTTTACGCTCAACAAGGAACTGAAGGCGGCGCTCGGTCTTCACCGGATGTTTCTTCACGCCTGGCGGCTGATCTTCCCGCATCCGACAAGCGGCAAATTGCTCACGCTTGAATCTCCGCTTCCAGAAGATCTGGAAGATTGCCTGCTCAGGGTCTCCCCGAAGAAGCGATGAAGGTCCTGCTTTTACAACCTCCGGTCGAGGATTTCTACAATACGGACATCCGTCTCCAACCGATCGGCCTGGCCTATCTCAAAGCCGCGGCGCAAAAACATATCCCAGGAGTCCGGGTCACGATCAGAGATTACCACCACGGTTGGGGCCGGAAAACGATCCCGCTCCCGAAAGAGCTCGCCTATTTAAAAGATTATTATTCCAAAGATGACAAAAGCCCTTTCTCGACTTTCCATCACTATTATCACTTCGGCGCGGATTTTGAGACGATCGCTGAAGAAGTTGCGAAAGAAAAGCCGGATCTTGTCGGCATCGCAGCTCTTTTTGCCCCTTATCATCGCGAGGTTTTCCGCTGCGCGGAAGCGATCAAAAAGCGTTGGGATGTTCCCATTCTGATCGGAGGTGCTCACGTGTCCGCCATGCCGGAAACCATGCTCGCGCATCCGGCGATCGACTTCGTAATTCAGGGCGAAGGCGAAAAGCCGTTCGTGGAATTTTTGAAGGTTTTAAAGAGTGGCAAAAATTTCGCAAAGATCCCGAATCTTGGATATAAAAAGCGCGGGCGATTGATTTTAAATCCGCGAAAAGAGAACTTCCCGATCGAAGCGCTTCCATTCCCCGATTTTTCTGACCTTCCTCAGAATCATTATCTTTTTGAGAAGAAGCCCCTTTGTTTCATCATCACGTCACGCGGATGCCCTTACCGCTGCGCTTTTTGTTCGGTCCACAAGACGTTCGGCCATAAATGCCGCAGGCGCTCCGCCAAAAGCATTCTCACCGAGATCAAGCAGCGTTACAACGAAGGTTATCGTGTCTTTGATTTCGAAGATGACAACCTTACGTTCGACCGGAAGGAAATGACCGGGCTGTGTAAACAACTTATCCGGGAATTCCCCCTAAAAGATATCCAGCTCCTCGCCATGAACGGAGTCTGCTACTGGACGCTCGACCGCAGCATCCTCAAACTTATGCGACAAGCGGGATTCACACATCTGAACCTTTCGCTTGTAAGCACAAACACGGCTTTACTTAAGACAGTCCAGAGGCCCAACCCGCTCGCGAAATACCGCGAAGTTTTAAAAAACGCAGCAGCGCTCGGCTTTAAGGTCGTTGCTTATCAGATCCTGGGACTCCCGGGCGACACGCTTGCCTCCATGATCAAGACACTCCTTTTTAACGCCAAGCTCCCTATGCTTCTGGGCGCTTCCCCTTTTTATCTTATTCCGCATTCGCCTATCGCCAGGCATTTTGATGCCCCTTCCGAAACCGATGTCTTCACAGCGCGCCTCACGGCCATGGCGATCGAAACCCGGGATTTCAAGCGTGAGGATCTTTACACGCTTCTTATCACGACCCGTATCCTGAACTTCCTGAAAGGCATCTCGTTTGCCTCAAAAACAATCCCCCTTTCCGAGGCGCTGGCGATCGCCTCGAAGCGGGATCGCCGATCGGCCACGGGCGTTGAAGTTTTACAGAAATTAATAAACGAAAAAATCTTTTACGCCTCAACCTCCCAAGGCCTTGAACCGCTTTTCCGTTTCAGGCCCGAACTATTCTTCCAATTATGGGGAAAACTTGATACCATCACGACTCAAGAAAATAAGATCCTCTCAATCAAATAGCTGCGACAAGGGGCATTCATGGAATGGTTACACGAATTTTTTTCTAAGCTTTATCACTTCCAGGACCTTATCCGCTGGGGGGGTTACACAGTCCTTGTGATCATCATTTATGCCGAAACAGGGCTTCTCGCCGGTTTTTTCCTCCCGGGCGATTCGCTGCTTGTCACGGCCGGTCTTTTCGCGGCAGTAGAAGGCGCGCTCCGGATCGAAATCCTTATCCCTTTGCTCGCCCTGGCCGCAATCGCCGGCGACAATACCGGTTACTGGCTTGGGCGTCATTTCGGCCCGAAGCTTTTCAGCCGTACCGATTCTTTTTTCTTTCATAAGGACCATTTGACCCGGACACAAAAGTTTTACGATAAATATGGCGCAAAAACACTCATCCTGGCGCGCTTTGTCCCGATCGTCCGAACCTTTGCCCCGACCGTGGCCGGCGTCGGCCGGATGCCCTACCGAAAATTCCTCGCTTACAGTATCGGCGGTGGGTTGGGCTGGATCGCGAGTATGACGCTCCTGGGGTTTTCTCTCGGCCGCACGATCCCGAACATTGAAAAAAAAGTTCACTGGGTTATCCTGGTCGTGATTGTTCTTTCTTTTCTCCCGATCTTAAGGGAATGGTTGTTCACCCCGTCTCACGGGGCAAGTTCGAGGAAAAAGCCTTAAAACTGTCTTTTTCCTGAAAGAAGAATTAGAATAAAATCGTTGGATCGGTTGTTTCATTGTTGATATTTTAAAATAGCGGTAAAACCTGAAAGGTCGTTATGGCTCTCAAAGAAACTTATGAAAAACAAGGCGCGTTCCTCTTCCGTCACCGAAGTTACCTTCCTCTCCTGGTAGGCCCCTTGGTCGTCGCAGCGCTCCTGGATCCCCAATATTCTCATCCATTCTTCAGCGGTTTTTCCGGCAGCCTCTGGAAAGCGATCTGCATCCTCATTTCCCTTTCGGGGTTCATCGTGCGCTGCCTCGTGGCCGGTTATGTTCCAAGAGGAACTTCGGGACGCAACACGCAAACCCAGGTCGCGGAAAGTCTGAACACCAAGGGTTTGTATTCGGTGGTCCGCAACCCTCTTTATCTTGGAAATTTCCTCATTTGCCTTGGACTTCTACTCTTTATCCAGGTTTGGTGGTTCACGCTCGCAGGAATTGCTATTTTCTGGATCTTCTACGAGCGCATCATTTTCACGGAAGAAGAATTCCTGCGCCAGAAATTTGGGCAGACATTCGTGGAATGGTCCTTGAAAACGCCCGTCTTTATTCCAAAATTCTCGGGGTTTCAAAAACCGGAACTCCCGTACGCGTGGAAGACCGTGTTGCGCCGGGAGCATTCGACACAATTTGGCATGATCTCTGCCCTCACCGTGCTCGGGATCGCCGCGGACCTTTTTACGAAACCCGACCATAAGATCGCGCCTTTTTGGTGGATCTTTTTTGGGACCTCCCTTGTGATCTATCTTGTTTTCCGTTTCCTGAAAAAGAAAACGCACGTGCTCAATATCGAAGGCCGTTAAACTTTTTTGGTGGCGTCTATCCCAACTTTTGATTTCTTTACATAAAGGGCAGTTGGGATTGCCCCAATTTCTGCTTCGCAAAAATTGAAAGGTATTGGGACTATGAAAAAATCGCTCGGTACCAAAACGCTTCTCTTTCCGACTCCTGTCCTGATCGTCTGTTCTTATGACGCGAAAGGCGCTCCCAACGCCATGAACGTGGCCTGGGGCGGCATCGCCTGCTCCGAACCGCCTTGCGTGACGGTCTCGATACGCGATCATCGCAAGACCTATGAGAACATTCTGGCGAAAAAAGCCTTCACCGTAAATATTCCTTCCGAAAAACATATGAAAGAAGCGGATTATTTCGGGATCGTTTCCGGGAAGACCGAAGATAAATTTAAGGCTACGGGGTTGACGCCCGTCAAAAGCGATCTCGTCGACGCACCCTACATCAAGGAATTTCCTTTCGTCCTGGAATGCACGCTGAAAGAAACGCACAAGCTCGGCATTCACACGCAATTCATCGGCGAGATCAAGGATATCAAGGTGGAAGAGTCGGCGCTCAACTCCAAAGGCTTTCCCGATCCGGAAAAAATGAAAGCTTTCATGTTCGATCCGGGCACAAGCGCTTATTATGCGACCGGCAAGTTCCTCGGCCAGGCCTTCACCGTCGGTAAGTCCGCCGGAGGCGGATCCGCCAAGCCTTTTGGCGGAAAAAAATAATACGGAGATCTCTAAAATGGCGAAGTGGATCGGTTTGGCGGCTGGCGGTGTTCTCGGAACCTTTGCCCGCTACTTCCTTTCGGGAGCCGTCCACCGCGTCTTCGGAGTCACATTCCCCTTTGGGACCCTGGTAGTCAATCTTATCGGTTGCTTCGCGATCGGCTTTCTCGCTGTCCTCGCCGAAGAAAAATTCCTGTTGGGACCTGCCGCTCGCGTATTCCTCATGATCGGTTTTTGCGGCGCCTTCACCACTTTTTCGAGTTTTATCCTTGAAACCGCGAATCTCACCAAAGACGGCGAAAGCCTTTATGCCTTTATGAATATCGCCCTGAGCGTGATCCTGGGCTTTCTGGTTTTCCGGCTGGGCGTCATGCTCGCTCGGTGGATCTAACAGGAGCTTGCCCCGTTAGAGATTGGGATGTGAATAGTTCGCTGGGATGGGGCGGTTAAAAACGAAATGATTTCAGCGCAGTCGATGCTTAGTAACCCACGGAAACGCTTTCTAAAAAGCGTTTCCTATCTCTAACGGGGGAACAATTCATGAAAATACCTGAAGACGGAAAACTGTTAAGGGTTTTTATCGGCGAAGCAGACAAGTGGGAAGGCCGTCCCCTTTATGAAGCGATCGTTCTCCTTGCTAAAAAAGAAGGATTGGCGGGCGCTACTGCGATTAAAGGTTTTATGGGATTTGGCTGCAAAAGCCACTTGCACACGACAAAGATCCTGCGCCTTTCCGAGGATCTTCCTATTGTGATCGAGATCGTGGACAGCGAGGAGAAGATCGCGAAATTCCTGCCGCTTTTGGATCCGATGGTCAAGGAAGGCCTCGTGACTCTCGAAAAAGCGAACGTCCTTCTCTACAGGGCAGGCTGACCGTCCCAATACCAATCAATCGAAGCGTAGCTGAGATTGGGGCGGCCCTGGCTACCATAAATTAAAAATAAAAGCCAGGGTCGCGGATTTTTTGGCAAGATTCCGCCCAAGTCTATATTTTTATTTCATTGATGGCGACTTGGGCTGCCCCAATTTCCCCTTCATGGAAATTGATGAGTATTGGGACCGCTTCGCAGATTCCTCGAGGGAATAAAGGCAGCCGCAATAATTTTGACGGTAAAAATTCTCTTCTTTCGCGATCCTTTCCATCTGTTCCTGCCCGCCTGAGAGCCTCCAGTTGTGATCCCAATAGACAAGCCCTGAAAATAAAGAGGCGGCGTGTTTTCCCGCGCGATTCACTTGTGCGAGATCTTTCCAGCGGGAAATGCCGAGGCTGGTCGCAAACACTTTAAAGCCATTGCCTGCGGCATAAGCTGCGGCCTTCCCGAGACGCATCTCAAAGCAGATCGTGCAGCGCTTTCCCCGCTCCGCGTCTTTCTCATGGCCTTCTATAGCTTCAAGCCATCCATCGATCTCGTAATCCGCATCGACAAAAGGAATGCCATTTTTTTTGATAAAGCGGATGACTTCGCGTTTGCGATGCTCATATTCTTCTTTGGGGTAAATATTGGGATTGTAGAAATAAACCGTCGGCTCGCTGCCGTTCTCCACCATACGCTGAATGATCGAGCAGGAACACGGAGCGCAACACGAATGAAGCAGGACTTTTTTTTCGTTTCCGGGAGTTTGTATCACGTAAGGACCGTTCTTGTCTCCGACGTTATACGACGGGCAACGGACTAGACGTTATCGTCTTCGTCCTCGGCGCCAGCATCAACGGGAGTGGCTTCAGCGTAGTCTCCGGTCGGGTTCGGCAAAAGGATCTCGCGAGGCTTCGCTCCGTCTTGTGGGCCGATCACGCCTGCAGCCTCCAGTTGATCCACAACACGGGCCGCCCGCGAATACCCGAGTCTCAAGCGTCGCTGTAAATAGGAGGTCGAAGCCTGACGCGTGGTGAGAACAATGCGCTTCGCTTCTTCGAACATATCATCTTTTTCTCCGGCGCCTCCCGGCATGGAGCTATTCTGCACGGACTGGATCTCGGAATGGTATTCCGGTTTTCCCTGAGTCGCAGTAAAAGCCACGATGCGATTGATCTCTTCGTCTTCAATGAGCGGCGCTTGTCCCCGGATCATATTATCGCTTCCAGGTTGCACAAAAAGCATATCCCCGCGGCCCAGTAACTTATCAGCCCCTTTGTTATCGAGAATCGTTCGGGAGTCTACGACGGAGGCTACTTTGAACGCAACACGGGCCGGAAAATTCGCTTTGATAACGCCCGTGATGACATCCACTGAGGGTCGCTGCGTCGCAAGGATCAAGTGGATACCGACCGCGCGGGAAAGCTGGGCAAGGCGTGTGATGGCGGTCTCAACCTTATCCTGCGCCACCAGCATGAGATCCGCAAGCTCGTCGATGATGACCACAATGTAAGGGATCGAGGCCGGAATTACATTTTCGGAATCCCCCGCCGCCTCAACCTGTTTCACGCCTTCTTCGGAAAGTTCGCGGGTGTTAAACCCAACAATATTTCTTACACCCACCGTAGCAAAAAGACGGTACCGTTTTTCCATTTCCATCACGACCCAGTTGAGCGTGTTGGACGCCTTGCGCACATCCGTCACCACGGGCGAAAGCATGTGCGGGATCTTGTTGTAAACGGCGAGCTCGACCATTTTCGGATCCACCATAACAAGTTTTAACTGAGAAGGCGTACAGTGATAAAGAAACCCGGCGATAATGGAATTAATGCAAACAGTTTTGCCGCTTCCCGTGGTTCCGGCGATCAGAATGTGGGGCATAGCCGCCAGGTCCGCGATCATCGGCCTTCCGCTCGTGTCTTTCCCGAGGATCAAAGGCAGCATGCATTTCTGAGAACGAAAATCAGGATTCTCGATCATCTCGCGTACCAGGATCGGCCGGGATACAGAATTCGGGACTTCGATCCCGATCGTCTGTTTCCCGGGGATCGGAATGATCATCCGGATGCTGGTGGCCTTAAGCGCCATCGCGATATCATCTTCATAGGCCGCGATCGAATTGGCGCGAACGCCCGGTGCCGGAAGGATCTCATAAAGCGTGATCTTCGGCCCCTGCTCTACCTCGACCACCTTGACCTCGATCTCGAATTCGGCAAGCGTCGCTTCGATGGCTTTGGAATTGGCTTCGAGATCATCGCCTCCACCCACCACATCTTCCTTCGGTCTTTTCAAGAGATCTACGGAGGGAAATTGATAATTCGCATCAGCCTTGATCTGGGAACCGATCACGCCTTTAAAGGTGGCCTCGCCGCTGGAACCCTTTTCTGATGGCTTTTCCTTGCTCGAAACTTCCGTTTTTGGAGCCGCAAGCTGCGGCACCTGTTTCTTCACAGCCTCTTTCGCTTCTTCTTTGGGCTTCTTTTCAGCCTTCGTCTTATCCTGGCCTCTATTTTCTTCTGACTGAAGGTTGCCAAGATTAGTCCAATTACCCTTTGAATTTTTTGATTGAGAATTGGGCTTATCATCCGCCATGCCCGCGGTCGGTTGATAGGTCTTGATCTTGAGCGGCATGTCCGGCATTCGCGGCGCCGATTTTTCTTTTTCTTTCGCTTTTTCCTTTTCCCTCTCCCGCTGTTTCAAATCCCTCGCTTGTCGCTCCTGCTCCTTTTTCAAAAGAGCCGCATTTCCATTTTTTTGAGGCTCGCGAGAGATCCGTTCGGCAACGCCTGAGAAGAGCGCTTGGAGTTTCCCGAGGATCGCGCGAAATAAGGGATAGAGAAGAAAATCTGTCGCGAGAAGAAGCGAGAGTAAAAGTGCAGAACCGGCCAGAATATAGCTTCCCAAGCGTCCGAAATAGCGCAGAAGATGGTTGCCTGCCACGTACCCGAACGCGCCGCCATAGACGAAGCGTTGCTGGGGCCCGACGGTGATCGCCACGATCGTTGCGATCGAGAGAAGCGCAATGGCCAGCCCGATAAATTTGAAGAGTTTCCGCTCGGGAACTTTTTGAAGAAAAAAACATTCTGCCCAAAGAAGAAAAACAAAGGGGATGACGAAGGCGCTCACGCCAAAAACAAGAAAAAGCCCGAAAGCAACATAGGCGCCAAAAACTCCGGCGTAATTGGCGACGGGGAAAGTGGGATGTGAAGAATAGAACGCGATATCCTCAGCGCGATAGAAAAAAAGGCTCGCAAAAGTGAAGAGCCCCAGCAAAAGGAAAAAAACGCCCCAGATCTCGTTGACTCGTTCTTTTTTCATAAATCCTAGAGATAGGTGTTAAGCGAACAGCGTAAAGAATATTAATAATGAACGGATTTATTTTTTGGCAATCCTGAACGCTTAGCGCTTAACGCTGTCCGCTACGGTTCAGTGGCCGGTATGGCCGAAACCGCCGGCACCCCGGCGCGTTCCATCAAGATTATCGACTACCTCGAGCTTCGCCTTAACCACTTCGGCAAGGACCATTTGGGCGATCCGCATACCGCGCGTTACGGTAAAAGCTTCTTTCGCGTGATTGATCAAAATGACCTGGATCTCGCCGCGATAATCGGAGTCGATCGTCCCGGGGGTATTGAGGAGCGTAATGCCGTGTTTGATCGCAAGGCCGCTTCGTGGACGGATCTGAGCCTCGAGATGCCTCGGAAGAGCAATAATGATACCCGTGGGAACTAAAACCCGGTCCCCCGGCTGGATCGTGACAGGTTCTTGGCAGGCCGCCAGGAGATCGATGCCGCTCGCACCTTCGGTCTGATACTGCGGAAGAGGCAAGCCTTCGAAATGCGGTAAGGTCTTGATCAGGACTTGAATTTCTTTCATAGCATCCTCAAAAAATTAAAAGGGGCAGGCCACTTTATTGGAAAAGTAGCCTGCCCCCTTTTTTAAAACGCTGCTTAGCGGCGAGGCCGGCCTCTTCCACCGCGATCATCGCGATCACGTCTCGGAGGAGCTGCTTCCACGACCGTCCTTTGATCTTCAGGAAGTATCGGAAGGGGTTCGGTCATCGCTTGCTTGATGCTCAAGCTGATCTTGCCCCGTTCATCGACACTGAGGACCTTCACTTTTACCTTGTCCCCCACGCGGAGATAATCCCCGGCGCTTTTTACAAATCCTTCGGTGATCTCGGAAACGTGGCAAAGCCCGTCTTTCCCGGGCAACACTTCGCAGAACGCGCCAAACACCATGAGCTTCTGGACCGTGCTGTCATAGATCTTGCCGATCTCGGCGTCTTCGGTCACGGCCTGAACGCGCGCGATCGCGGCAGCAGAGGACTCACTGCTCATCGCGGCAATGAAAACACGGCCGTCATCTTCGATGTCGATCTTGGCGCCGGTTTCTTCGACGATCTTGCGGATATTCTTGCCTCCGGGACCGATCAACATGCCGATCTTTTCCGGATCGATCTTGAGGGTCGTAATGCGCGGCGCAAATTCCGAAAGTTCCTTCGGAGTTTTGATGCAAGCCGCGATCTTGTCCAGGATCTTGAAGCGCGCCTGTTTGGCGTGATCGAACGCTTCCTTGAGCTGGGCTTCGGTAATACCGTCGATCTTCATATCCATCTGAAGCGCCGTAAGGCCTTCGCGGGTTCCCGCGGCCTTGAAGTCCATATCGCCCAAATGGTCTTCGATCCCGGCGATATCGGTCAAAACTTTCCAGCGGCTCTTGTCAGACACCATCCCGATCGCGATGCCAGCCACCGGCGCCTTGACAGGCACCCCGGCATCCATAAGCGCGAGCGTTCCGCCGCAAACCGTGGCCATGGAACTCGACCCATTGGATTCCATGATCTCGGAAACGAGACGAATGGTATACGGAAAATCTTCCTGGGAAGGGAGAATAGGTTCCAAAGCGCGTGAAGCAAGCGCCCCGTGACCGATCTCACGACGACCCGTTCCGCGATTGGGGCCGACCTCGCCCACGCTGTAATGCGGAAAATTATAATGGAGCATAAAACGCCTGGAGTAATTTTTCTCCAGAGCATCGATCGTCTGTTCGTCATCGCCCGTGCCGAGCGTAACCACACTCAAACTCTGGGTCTGACCGCGGGTAAAAAGTGAAGATCCGTGCGTCCTCGGCAAAATGCCGATCTCGCAGGTGATCTGACGGATATCGCGTTCGCCGCGTCCGTCCGGACGTTTGCCGGTCGAAAGCACAAAATCACGGATCTTTTCGTGTTCGAGCCGCGCAAACGCGATCTTCACGAGGGCCTCATCAAAATCTTCAGCCTTGGTGTCGCACTGCGCAAGGGCCTTTTCATAAAGACCTTTCAGGAACGCTTCCTGCGCTTCCTTGCCTGACTGAGAGAACATTTTTTCGAACTCCCCGCCGATCGCGGCCTCGATCTTTTTTTCCATACCCGCCTGGAATTGAAGCGGCTTCACGGCTTTCTTGGTCTTGCCGGCCTTTTTCACAAGGTCGAGCTGCAACTTCACGGCTTGCTTGACCGCTTCATGCCCGACTTTGAGGGCCTCAAGCATTTGCTCTTCCGAGATCTCCTGGGCGCCCGCTTCGATCATGACGATCTTTTCAAGCGTCCCGGCGACCACGAGGTCCAGGGCGCTCTTTTCAAGCTCCTGGTGCGTGGGATTCACGATGAATTGTCCGTCCACGAGCCCGACGCGCGCGGCGCCGAGAGCGGTCGTGTAAGGAATGTCCGAGATCATGAGCGCCGCCGAAGCCGCGTTCATGGCGAAAATCTCGGTCATGTTCTCGCCGTCGATCGACAGCACCGTGACTGAGACTTGCACTTCGTTAAGATAATCTTCGGGGAAAAGCGGACGGATGGGCCGGTCGATCAGGCGCGAGGTCAGGATCTCCTTTTCAGAGGGACGCCCTTCCCGCTTGAAAAAACCTCCCGGGATCTTCCCGGCGGCGTACGTGCGTTCACGGTAATCCACGGTGAGCGGGAAAAAATCGCGGATCTCTTTCTTATCCGCTGCCGCGACCACGGCTGCCAGGATCACGGTCCCGCCGCATTGGGCGAGCACGGCGCCATGAGCCTGCTTGGCCATGCGCCCGGTTTCCAGGGACACTTCGCGGCCCCCGATCTGAGTAGAAACTTTTGAGACGTTTGTCATGTGAGGTTACACCTTTCGATTGTGAGGTTGGGACTTCTTCAAGATAAGGACAGGCTGATTTTCCATCTGAAACGAGGAAATTACTTCCTCAGATCAAGGCGAGCGATGATCTGCTGATATTTTTCAGGGGTCTCTCTTTGGAGATGCTTCAGAAGCCTTTTACGGCGGCTGACCATCTTGATAAGCCCGTAACGCGAATGGTGATCCTTGACATTTTTTCCAAAATGTCCGGAAAGACCGTTGATGCGCTCGGTAAGGAGGGCGATCTGCACCTCATCGGACCCTGAATCGTTCTTGCTGATCTTGTATTTCGAAATGATCTCTTTTTTCTTCGTCTTTGCTAATGCCATTTTTTCTTCTAACTCCTCGTCTTTGTTTGAGTTACGTCTTTTTTATAGTCGTTGAAGGCTCGGGAGTATACCCCAGCAACCCTCGCCTTGTCCAGATTTTAATGATTTTCAAAATTTCGCCTCTCCCGTATTTCTGAAGCGATTTCTTGATCTGTAATAACGCCTTGCGGCCTGAACATCTTGCTGAATTTGTACTTTAAGGGCCTTTTCGGCGGGAAATTTCTTCTCCGGTCGAAGGAACCGATGCAGGGCGATCTCCATCATTTGACCGTAAACTTTCCCTTTGAAATCCAGGAGGTGCAGTTCCAGGACCGGCCGTGGCGTTTCTGCTTTGGGATAAGTCGGCCGTTTCCCGAAATTCGCGACTCCCGGAAGCCACGCTGATTTTAAAGCGTGCCCCCCTGCTTTCTTGCGAAAGCAAGAAGGGGGGCGGGACAAAAAACGTCCCGAAGCCACATAGACGCCCAGGGGCAAAAGAATCTCGGAATGAACTTCGAGATTAGCCGTCGGGAACCCGAGATGAAGCCCGTGGCCTTTTCCTTGGATCACCTTGCCGAACATGCTGAAAGGCCGGCCGAGACATTTCCCGGCTCGCTCGATCTCGCCTTTCATAAGAAGTTCGCGAACACGGGAACTCGAGACGGGTTTTCCTCCCGACATCACGGGCTTCATTTTCCTGAAAAGAAATCCGTTCGTCTTAGCGAGCTCCTTCATGAGCCCCGTATCCCCTTTCCGGCCGCGACCAAAATGAGCGTCGTGTCCCATGCAGATCTCGCGGATGTGAAGCTTTTTTACGAGAACTTTTTCCGCAAAATCCCGCGGCGTCATTTTTGAGAACGCCGGGGTAAAGGATTGCAAAAAACAAAGGTCGATCCCGGCTTCGGCCAGATAAAAAAGTTTCTGCTCCAGGCTCATGAGCATCATGGGTTTACGGTCAGGATGAAGAATGCTATGCGGATGCTCAGGAAAGGTTAGAACTGCGGCAAGCGCATGTTCTTTTTTCGCTTGGCTAACGACATACCGCAGAAGCTTCTGATGGCCGAGATGAAAGCCGTCAAAGTTCCCAAGCGCGAGAACAATGGGTCTGGACGAACGGCCCTTATACTTTTGAAGGTCCGGTATGATCTGCATGGAGGTGTGTGGCGCTTAAGGGGATCACTTTTTCACGAAGTTGGGCTGGAGTGAAATTCTTCATATCCTCGATCGTAACGCTCTGTTCCAACCTGAACGAACCGCTACGGAGCCGGCGCAAGCGCGCCATTGTCGCGAAACAACCCAGAGCCTCGCCGAGATCGTTCACGAGCGTGCGAACATAGGTGCCTTTCGAGACGTAGGCCAGGAATTCTACGAACTTTCCGTCTTTTTTGTCAAAACGGAATTCATGTACTGTGACCGGCCGCCCCTCGCGTTCCACAGTCTTGCCCTGGCGCGCGAGCTTGTAAAGGCGCGTTCCTTCGTGTTTCAGGGCAGAAACCATGGGCGGCACCTGAACGATGTCGCCGGTAAACTGCTGAGCGGCCTTGGCGCGGATCATCTCGAGCGTGATAGGCTCCCAGGGCGCTTCGGCGGTAACTTTTCCGTGACGATCATGAGAATCGGTTTGAACGCCCAGCTCCAACGCACCGAAATATTCCTTATCGCAAGCGCTTAACTGCATGGAGTTTTTGGTCGCTTTGCCAAGCAGGAGCACCAAAAGCCCTGTGGCAAGAGGATCGAGGGTTCCGGCATGCCCGACTTTTTTAATCCCGAAGCGCCGGCGCACGAACGCGCAGACATCGTGGGAAGTCCAGTTCTCGGGCTTGTCGACCAAGAGAACGCCGTCGATAAAGTTCACGTCCATTAAGCGGCCTTGTCCTGGCTTTGATTTTTTTCTGATAGAAGGTCGCCAGGGCTAGTCCAATTAACCTTTGAATTTTCTGATGGAGAATTGGGCTTGTCCTTTTCTTCGATCTTGTGAATAACCTGGCCTATTTCAAAATCCTTGTCGAGAGAGTCGTCCAACTCAAATTGAAGCTTCGGCGTGTAACGCATCTGGATCGCCAGACCCACCTCGTGCTGAAGGAACCCCGCCGCGCGCTCGAGGACCTTGAGCGTTTCTTCTTTTTTCTTCTTATCCCCCATCACGCTGATGAACACTACGGCAGACTTGAGGTCCGGGGTGATCTTGACATGCATGACGGTCACAAAACCCAGACGCGGATCTTTGATCCTTTCCAGAATAAGCGTGCCCAATTCCATTTGAAGGAGGGATGCCACGCGTTCGGTCCGTTTTCCTTGCATAGGAGTCATCCCCTGGCGTTCAAAGAAAATTTCTTTGTCGAAATACAAAATTCCAAGATCCAATAACCAAGCAATGACCAAATACCAATAATCAAAAACAAAAATTTCTTTTTGTTAACGTTTGGATTTTGGTTGTTGGAGTTTGTTTGGTTCTTGTTTCTTGGTGATTGGAGTTTAAAAGGCTTGCCTTTTTATAATTTTGCGGCAAACTTATCGATGCGATAAGATTCCAGCATGTCCCCTTCGCGAAGATCATTGAAACCTTCCAGAGCCACCCCGCACTCATAACCTTCGGCGACTTCTTTAACGTCGTCTTTGAAACGCTTGAGAGACGACAACTTCCCGTCAAAGATCACCACATTGTTACGCACAAGGCGCACGCGGTGTTGCCGCGTGATACGGCCTTTCATCACGATCGCTCCGCCGATATTCCCGACCCGGGAGGACTTGAAGATCTGACGAACCTTGGTCTTGCCCTCAACAACCTCCTTAAGATCCGGCTCCAGAATACCTTCCATCGCCTTGCGGATCTTCTCAACCGCGTCATAAATGATGCTGTAAAAACGGAGGTCGACACCTTCTTGCTCGGCCAGGATCTGCGCCTTCGGATCGGCTTTCACGTGGAAACCGATGATGATCGCATCGGAGGCCGCGGCAAGCATTACGTCCGATTCGTTGATCCCTCCGACAATGCCATGAATGACATGGAGCCGGCATTTTTCAGAGCTGATCTTATCAAGCGACTGGGTGAGCGCCTCGATGGAACCCTGCGTGTCCGCCTTGAGAATGATCTTCAGCTCCTTGAAATTCCCTTCGGATAACTTGGAATAGAGACTTTCAAGCGACATGTGTTTCGGGGTTCCACGCATTTGCCGCTCGCGGAGCTCAAGGATCTTTTGTTCCGTAATCGTTCTGGCGGTCTTCTCATCCGCCACCGCATAAACCGTTTCTCCGGCTTCGGGCACGCCGTTTAAACCGGAAAGCTCTACCGCATAAGCGGGTCCGGCTTCGCGCACTGTTTTGGCGCGATCATTTTTCATGGCACGAATGCGTCCCGTAAATTGCCCGGCAACGACAATGTCGCCGAGCTTGAGCGTCCCTTTTTGAACGACCACGCTCGCAACGGGCCCGCTTCCTTTGGAAATATGGCTTTCGATCACAATGCCCACGGCCAAACGATCGGGGTTCGCTTTTAACTCCAGTACTTCGGCCTCGAGAAGTAGCATATCCAGAAGATCTTCAATCCCTTTGCCGGTCTTCGCGGAAACTTTCACAACGATCGTCTTGCCGCCCCACTCTTCCGGCACGAGTCCGATCTTCTGAAGTTCGCCCAGCACCTTGGCGGGGTTGGCATTCGCGAGATCTGTTTTATTCATGGCCACAACGATCGGACACCCGGCCTCGCGGGCATGGTCAATGGCCTCGATCGTTTGGGGCATCACGCCATCATCGGCCGCCACCACGAGAACCACCACATCCGTTACGTTCGCGCCACGGGCACGCATGGCCGTAAAGGCCTCATGGCCCGGCGTGTCTAGAAATGTCACATGCCCTTTGCCTGGGATATCCACGCCATATGCGCCGATATGCTGAGTAATAAACCCTTTTTCCTTGGCCGCCACGTTCGTGTTGCGGATCGCGTCCAGGAGAGATGTCTTCCCATGGTCGACATGCCCCATCATGGTCACAACCGGCGGGCGCGGCTTCAGCTTGGTAGAATCTTCTTCGACGCCGCTTTCGATGATCTCTTTGGCCTCATCCGCTTTTTTACGGATCTCGATCCCGAGAGCTTCCCCGGCGGCATAAACGATCTCTTCATTTAAAAGCTGATTCACGTTCGCGAAAATGCCGATTCCCATAAGCGCTTTAATGACCTCCGGGATCCTTCGATTCATTCTTTGAGCCAAATTCCCGACGGTGATCGGAAAACGGATCTCCACAACAGGTTTCACGGGAGGAGGCGGAGGAACAACTGCTTTGGGAGCTTGCGGCGCCGGGACTTCTACCTTTGCTTTAGGCGCTTCCACGACAGGGACCGCCTTGGACGGCGAGACCTCCGGGGCTTTACGCTCGACAGGTTTAGGCTCAGGCTTCTTCTCGTGAATGGGAACGACGGGCGCTTCTGATTTTTTTATGGGCGGAACTGCAACAACTTTCGAAACGGCTGGGGCCGCAGGCTTCGCTGCGGGAGACTTTATTTCTACAACGGATTTCTTTTCATGGGTTTTGATCTCTGCGGCAATTTTTGTTTTAGGCGAGGCTTTAACGGCAGATTTTTTTTCTTTCACCGTCTTCGTTGTGACGGATTTTTGGGACGCCGTTTTTTTCTCGGCAGGGGCTTTGGAGGGTTTTTTGATCGCTGCTTTTTTTTCTTTGGCTTTTTCTTTCTTTTCGGCCATGTTACGCACCCGCCTCTTCCTGCCCCTTTTCAGCCTCAGGAGCCTTCTTTTCTATTTCTTCCGCGGCGTTATTCGCCTCGGGCGTTTCCGCCGGAACCGCTTTCTCGATGATTTTACCCGCTTCGCCTTTTTTTGTCGCGGCTTCTTTAGCCGACGCGAGGATCTTCTCGGCGGTCTTGGGACCGATGCCCGGGATCTCGGAAAGCTCTTCCACTGTTTTTCGAAGGAGTTCCCGAAGCCCCTGTATCCCGGCTTCCTTAAGGATCTGCTCTGTCTTTTCTCCGATGCCATCCAGCGAACCGAGAGGGATCTTTTGCGTGGCGCTACGCACGTCGAGTTCCCAGCCGATCAGTTTGGACGCAAGACGCACATTCTGGCCCTTTTTCCCGATGGCAAGCGACAACTGATCGTCTTCAACCAGGATCTCGGCGCTTTGCCGGTCCGGATTAAGCGTGATCTTTTTCAGCTCGGCCGGCGCCATTGCGTTTTTAATGTAGGTCTCGATGTCGTCGCTATAACGGATAATATCGATCTTTTCACCGCCAAGCTCACGCACAATGCTTTTGACGCGCTGCCCGCGAACGCCCACGCAGGAGCCGACGCAATCGATCTTTTCATCGGACGAAGTTACGGCGATCTTGGTGCGGGATCCGGCCTCACGCGCGACGGCCTTAACCTTTACGAGCCCGTCGTGAATTTCCGGCACTTCCATTTCAAAAAATTGCGTCACAAGGTCCGGATGGGTTCTCGACAAAATGACCTCTGGCCCTTTGGATGTTTTTTTCACTTCCATCACGTAGGCGCGCACCACATTCCCCTGACGGAAACTGTCGAGCGGTGATTGTTCGCGCGCGGGCAAGATGCCTTCGGTTTTTCCGAAGTCCACAATGATTGCTTTCGATTCGATCCGATGAACGCTTCCGGAAACGATGTCGCCCTGCTTGTGGCTGTATTCTTCAAAAATGGATTCGCGTTCGGCTTCGCGGATTTTCTGAATGATGACTTGTTTGGCGGTTTGCGCGGCAATACGTCCGAAACGGGGATCATTGATCTCTTTCCCGTCCAGAAACATGGTGATGCGAAAGGTCTTGGGATCAATTTGAACGTCAAAGGCGTCTCCTTTTTCCGGAGAACCTTTGCGGCAGGCGGAAATCAGGGCATGACGGAGCGCATCCAAGAGGACCTCTTTGGTGATCCCCTTCTCTTTTTCGATATATTCCAGTGAAGCGAGCAAATCCTGTGACATTTTGTCCCTGATTCCTTCCGTTTTCGGAGAAAAAAAAGAAGTGGGTTTGTGCGCCCACTTCTTCGCATTCCCAAAATTGATAAGCGTATTATAGAAGGAATTTCGTGAAAGTCAACGAGAGTATCCTGGAAGCTTTCTGAGAGATGAGAGAGATTCTGCAGATCATTTCGCGTTCGGGATTGTGAACGTTCCATGAATTGGGTCAGTGGTGCAATTCCTTGTTGAGTTTTTTTAAGTTAAAAATTTGCAATATATAGCAATTTATAACATGGAACACGTATAAGGTGTCCCACTTAGCCGTCAGTTTGACATCCTGGAGATAGGTGTTACCTTTCCGATTACTAAGCGATTTGTAAAAGTTTGTCGGACCAGGCAAATGAGAATACAAAATACTCCCTTCGGGAGAAACCCATTCAAAAGAGGCGTCGCCATTATCACAGCGGCGCTTTTTCTGTTTACAGGCCTTCTCAACTATGTGCCCCCTGCATTCGCCCAACCAGTCAATGCCAATGTTCAGGGAGGGGATCCATCCAAGGATCTTTCTCGCCTGGTCCGTGATGTAAAGATCCGGATCCCTCCCGAACTTGGCAAAATAGACGAGGTCTATTTTGCCCCGGATGGCGGGCAGCGGATGGCGGATGGCGAAGAACTGAAAACCAAAGGTTTGGCGCCATCCTCCATCCTTCATCCGATATCCGGCAGAAAGACCATAGTCTTTCTGCAAGACGCCCATGACTCGCTCGAAGCTCAGGAAAATATCGCCAAGATCATCAACCACCTAGTCGCGCATGACGGCATTAAGACAGTCTTCGAGGAGGGCTATGAAGGCCCGGTGCCTACGGACAACTATTTCGGGTTCATCAAAGACCTCACGATCAAAGAAAAGGTCTCTTACTTCCTGATGGACCATCTTCGCGTAGGCGGTGCGGAATACGCCCACATTAACCGGACAAAGGATTTCAACCTCGTTGGCGCTGATTCCCTAAAGCTCCACAAAGAAAACATCGGACAATACCGTCTCTCTGCGGCAAAGAAAGACGTCATCACCAAAGATCTCAAGGCGCTCGAAAAGGAATTAAAGTCACTTGCCGATGCCCGGTTTCCAAAAGCGCTCAAGGAATGGCTCAAGATCAAGGAACAGTTCGATGCCAAGAAGCTCGACCTTTTTACTTATCTTGGAAGGACATTTTCACTAGCGGATAGCGTAGAGCGTAGAGGGGACAGAAACGACAAAAAGCTAAGCGTTAAACGCTCTGCGCTCCACGCTGACGGTCTTTTCAGCTTTATTCTTGAAGCCATTCGCTCGAATGATCCGGCTGTCATCGAAAAAGCCAAACACATTGATGCCCGTGAAATCTTCGGCGAGCTTATTAAACTTGAGCAAGCGGTCGCGGAAACTTACTTGCATAAGGCGGAAGATAAGCAGCTTCTTGAGTATTACAAAATCCTAAGCCTTCTCGACCGTCTGAACGACCTTCAAGTATCCCAAGAAGAATATGAGGCGGTCAAAAACAGCCTTAAAACATTTGATACGGATTCCTTCGCTAAGTTTATTTTCAGCCAGTCGCCAAAGACGCTTATCCTCTCCCGGATGTGGGAGCAAAACATCAAGGATGCGATTAAATTCTACGAAATCGCCCATCAGCGTGACAATTCACTTTCGGAGATGTTGGATAAATATTTTCTTGAAAAGGGAAAAGAGCAAAACGCAAAGAACAAAGATAATGCCGAAACTTCGAACTTCGAGCTTCGAACTTCGAGTTCGAAATTGCCCGGCATCGAGCCGGCAATTTTGGTATATGGAGGATTCCATAAGGAGAACATCAAACGCGTCCTCGAAGTCAAAGGGATCAGTTACCTCGTCGTCAGTCCGCGAATCACCAAGCCCAGCCCTCGTCACGAAGCGTTCTATAAAAAGCTTATGACAGACGGTGACTTTCCGTTCGAGCGGGCAATTGCCACAAAACCTTTGGCCCCTGCAACCATGGTCCCGGCCGAGCGCATTTTTGCTCGCTCTGAAGGCCGCATGGAGGTTTTGGCCGTAGCCAATGCTCTGTATGCAGACCGCAACGCCGATCTTGGAACGCTCCATCGTGTGATTGGAAGAGCTGAAATGCGAGATTTAAATCATGAGCGAACCACTCGCTTCGAGATGCAGGAAACGAATGGAAGGCAAGCTGCTGGTATTGACGAAATGGGATCAGTTCATGCCCAGGATCTTTCCCTTAAAAAAAATGTAATGTCTCGCCGAAGCGAATCGCGCGACGACCAAGAAGTTCCTTTAAATTCAAGGCTCGAAAAGATCCCTGAAAAGGACCGCCGTGTGGCTGCCCAGCGGATTTGGCAACTTCTTTTAGACCGTTATCAATTTCCGGAAAAAGGATCTTTGATCGAATTTGTATCCTCCGAACCGTCATCCGTGCCTGAAGTGCTAGCCTCCAGGAAATTTAAAGGCACATTAATGCTGACAGGTGGAAATAAAGCGGTCCTTCGAAATTTAGAAAGATACCGTCACCTTTTGCCTGGAGCCAAGATTATTCCTGTCCTTCTGGACGCATTCAATCAAGGGAGTGGCTTTTTAAACCCTGTGGATGGGGTGATTGTCAATGCATTCACAAGGATGTCATCGGAGGATAGTTCTCGCGGGCTGGACTGGAAGAGCTTTTTTATAAAAGCGTCACCAGCTTTTGTCATAGCAAGTCGTGATGCTCTGCTTCGCAATGACCGGATTTCTTCTGATGATTTCAGAAGGGCCAAAGACCTTTTTGAGCAAATTTCTGCTTCGGTGCCTAAAAATACAAGGGATCTGGAATCCGAAATGATTGTTGAAACTGAGGGTTTTGAGAGTGACTCGTGGATGGCTTTTTGCTTAAGGCCGATTCTTTCTCTCGAACAGGAGATGCGTAAGGAACCTCAGGCCTTGGATCGTCTGGGCCGTTCGTCATTCATCCGACAAACTGCTTATAAAGATCCGGTAGAGTCCATGGCGGGCATCTATGGAAACCGCGCCATGCTGGGCCGGTTTCTTCCGCCGTGGACGGATTCAAAAAATATGTTGGACGCTATAGAACGTCAATTTTCCGTGGCCACGCTTAAACGCGGTCAAGGTTCAGATGGGCTTAAGCTTGAAAAGTATTTGCCTGTTTTTGTGGATTATCAATTCGATCCGACCGGTATCGCGACGAATGGTAACTTGGGTTCAGGACGTGCTTTTTATATAGGTTCTCGTTTCAATGTGAAAGGGGTTAAAACAGCTCTCGTGAGTCACGAGTCAGATAAATGGCATTCGGACGGCTTTCTTGATCTTCCGACCGCAGTATGGGAAGCCATCGTTTCCAATTCCTTGCACTACGACCTCCGTACTGGTACGGCGCCGGTACTCGGGATCATTGATGCGGTAAAGACTTTTGATAATCCTTCGTGGCCGGGATCCAGGGAAGCAGCGGCTCTCTTAGTTCGTATGGATGATGGAAGCTTGGATCGTCCGACGCATTTATTTAAAAAAAACGAGCCACTTAACAAAAAAAGAATGCTTCGTGTGGCAACCATGTTTGGAAAAGGGGAGGCTGAAAAGTTTATTGAAAGGATCTTTCACGGAGCATGGTCGGCAGGCAATATCTCGGTGGAAGGCCGTATGCTTGATTATGACACGGTCCTTTCTGTCCGTCACCGTCCGCCTCAAGTCGTTGGAAAAACATTCTATACAACCAATTTATTTGGATTAGAGCAGAACGGTCAATTAATGATTTTGGAAGGTTTAGCGCAAAGCGAAGTTAATCGCGGCAAGGTGTCTTTAAAAGATCTAAAACACGCCATGGAGGAGGCTTATGCGTCGCAGATCCGAACAAGGTTCCTTGATCTCATGGGATTGTCCACGCCATTTAAAGACGCCGTAGGCCAGCAGTTCGAAAGAGAACTAAAAATATTAGCCGATGAATTTCAGGCCCTGTCACGCATGATGCTCCCGCGTTACAATGCATGGGATATTCATGCTCCCGATCATGATGAGCTTGCCGTCTTTGATTTTTCTAATTTCTTCCGGTATTACCCGCTTCTCCGAAGAAGTCCTCAATGGAGTATTGAAAAAGCGTTTTTTCTGTTGCTGAATCCCGATGCGGAAACTGAACGGAAGGAAAATGACGCGATTCCGGATTTCATGAAGCGCTATGTCGAAGAGCACGGGTATGTGGTTCAAGACGATGGGATGCTTGAAGATTGTTGTCGAAGGGCACTGTTCTTCATCTTTGCGTATGATTCTCTTTTTGCAAAGATTCGAGGATCGGTTTTCGCGCCTTTAGAGGATTCTGCGGAAATGAAGGCCTATATTGTGAATGAGGATCGTTCCTATTTGTCGCCTCTCTTCGGACGCCGGATCAAACAGAATCTCGTGGAAATGTATCAAGGCAGGAAAATCAAGGCAGAACGATTTTCGCTGTTGATCGATAAGATCGTGCAAGCCAGTAGGCGCGTTCCTTCCCGTATTTTTGATAATTATTATCTTGCCGACATGGAACTTTATGTTAATGGCTATTCTGGAAAATTGCTTTCTAAGGACGGCAGTTTCCGGTTTTTTACCGCCTTTTTTGATCAAGAGGAAATGCCAAAAGAACAAGGATCTTGGTCCATAAGGCTGAACGGGAAAAAATATGACTGTGCGATCGAAAGGCACGATGATGAAATGTGGGTGATCAGCCCTGCTTTCGATAACCAGAAGCTTCTTGAAAATTTGGTTCCGACATTGTTATTCAAGAACCGAAAATTCAGACTACAATCGCTTGGACCTTCACGGCCTGTTTTTGCTCCTTTTATGAAAGACGACCCTTCGGTTATAAAAGGCCTTGAGCGATTACAACAAATGCGACAAGTTTCATCCATGGATACGAATGGCAAGGCGGGATCCCCTGGCATGTCCTTTGATTTGAGTCAATTTGACCCAGCGCGAATGACATGGGACCAGTTCATGGGCCTTATTTGGCAAGATATTTTTAAAAAAATTCAGTTGCCTAAAGATGGGGTTGTTGTCGAAGTAGCGCCGGGTTCGGGTTCACAAATTGCGTGGGGGCTCAAAAAATACGGTTTTCTTGGTACCGTTTATGTTCTTGAACCTGCGAAAGTGATCAAAAAAGCTGTGGATTCCTATCAAAGACTTGTCCCCGGAGTGAAAGTTGTTTCCATCCAAAAGACTTTACGGGAAGGAATGGAATCTTTGCCGCGTAACCCGCATCTAGTGGTTGGCAATCATGCCTTGGACGACATGTTTTTGGGCGAAATTCTTCCCCTGAAAGAGGTGGCTGAAATTTTTGATCACAGTGATCGGTTGCCCGCTTCTGTTGCGGTCAAGGCATGGCGGCGTGCCGAGAAGGGTCTGTCGGTTTTGAAGAGACTTGTATCCGAAGGGAGGGTTTTACGAGATTGGATCTGCTTGATGGCGGAAGTGACGCCGCAGTGGCTGATTTTGAACCATTATTTAAGTTATTATTATTCAGAAAAAGGGTGCCATTTCCCTAATCAGGAAGGTTTTTCTCTATTAGCCCGTCTTTCGCACATGTTTTTAGGGCTTGGTTGTGATGTTGAGTTCTTGAGGCGCCGGTTTATTGAAACCTCCGATTTATGGGTTGCCATTCGGCCGGGAAAGGCGCGTAGCCTTAGAGACTCGCAACGGAATAAGCCAAATCGAACCGCTCTAGACAAGCGCTCCGAAATGCGGTTGAAACAAGAACCTGCCGCTGAGAAGGAGCCAAATGACAAAAATCCTAGAGGTGCAGAAATGCTTTCGAGTATTGATAGCTCTAAAGAATTTGCTCGGGTGGACGGCCTGGGGTTAGATAGTGTGGATTTAATAGAGCAAGGCCCGAGACCCGATAATAAGTTTACAGATTTACCTCGAATAGAAAGTCAGGAAAATTGGGAACAGAGCCCTCTTTCTCCCATTTCAGATCAGATGCCTCCCGACGCGGCGGAGGCCCCTGGGCACAACCAAACAAAAAGCAGTGTGCCTTACATTCGAGAAATGCGTTTAATGGATGATTCTTTGACTCCTGTTCGTATCGGCGAGGGCCTCTATCAGATAGCCGATGAAACCAGTCTGAGTATTGTCATGACCGACCTCTGTAACGGTAACTGCGCTTTTTGTATTAATAAAACAGGGTCGCAACATAGCGGTGAGGCTGTGGCGCGTAATTTTCCACAAAAGCTTAGCAAAGCCATGAGCGCTTATCATGTGAAAGATGTCGTGTTGCTGGGGGGGGAACCTTTGCTCGCACGGCATTTAGGAGAAGTGTTGGGGGAATTGGATAAGGTCAAGGATCAATTAGACGAGGTCACTGTTACGACGAACGGAACGCCCTTGAGAGATAAAAATATTCTGGAGCTTGTCGGGAATTCCTCGATCACATCGGTTAATATCTCCTATCATCATTATGACAAGAAACGAAATGACGCCATTATGGAAACATCGACGCTCACGATAGGGGAAATAGAGGAGATCAATCGTTTTCTAATGTCCAGGGGCAAGACTTTGAGAGTTAATTTGATCGCGTTCAAGAGCGGGATCGACAATGTTTCAGATCTCGAAAGGTTTGCTGAAAGTTTCAGCAATAAAATTGATGTGATAAAACTTACCCCGATGTACCCCACGGCCAGTTATGAGACGATCGACAGCGTGTCTGAGTTCACGAAAAGCCATGCCTTTTCACGGCAAGAATGGATGCAGCTCCTCGATGGATTGAGCGCCAAAGGAGAAGTATTGGCCGAGAACGAAGATATCTTTGGCGTGCAGCGCACGCTCATCAAACTTCCGTCAGGCGTGAAAATATTATTCGTTAATCCTTACACGGACAAGAAAGAGCCAACGAAGATCCGAAGCGTCAAGATATTGTCTGACGGTAAAATGAGTTTGTCCTGGCTGGGGCATGGGCCTGATTTGATGACCGCCCCCGTTGAATTTCCCCGTATCCCCGATACAGGCGAAGAGAAAGAGATTTTCACGGCGGACGGCAGGGAGATGAAGGCGGCCGAGGCCGACCGCGCGATGGCTAAAGACATAACGGTCCGCTCCGAGATGCGGAGCGAAGATGCTGCGGTGGCGAGTCTTTCCCATTATCCCATCAATAGCATCGTCGGTGGATTCAAGGTAGAAGAAGTGGCCAGTCTCCTGGGTATCTCCGAGGCGGAGACGCAGACGCGCCTTGCTGCATTGACGACAGAAGGGACTCTTTTACGATTCCATGTGACAACAGGCAAAGAACCTGATCAGAGCGAACAGTCTTTCCGCGAAGGGAAGCTGACGATTGATGAGTTCCTTGAGCGGGAATCCGCCTTTTATCGAGGGCAAGGAGCGGAGAGATTTTTGATGGCGGGTTCTCTGTTGCGTAAAGCTGCCTTAACGCTTAAACGTGGGGAGCTGTCCGATGAACATTTATATCAGATGGCCGAGGCGCTAACTCTTTTATTCGGCGACAAATTAAATTATACGCTTCGTCAGGCCCTCGGATTATGGAGTTCAGCGGAGGTCTATTTACAGGAAGAAGAGGTGGCTGAAATAGCCGAAATTAACAATCGACTTGAAATGATTAATAAGCGGAATCAAGGCATTCAGCGTGATATTTTTTCAAAAAAGATTCCTTTTGACAATCAATATAGACAGGATTGGAAGAAAATGTCGCGTACGGACGTTGTCTCATTAATAAAGGAAGTGTTGGTTGAGATTAAAAAAGGCATCGATGATATTCGGTGGCTTCAAGCACAGGATGTTGGCGGTCTTGAAAATCGTCTTAGAGCGAATCCTATTGATCGAGCGGATGCGTTGCTAACGCTCATGGCATATAAGAAGGGGCTTCAGACTGGTTTGGCTCAACTCGAGATGGTTTATGGTATTTATTCGGAAACTATGACTGATCAGGCGGTAGCGAGTGGAGACGCGGCGATGGCCAAAGACGCACCGGTTCGTTCTGAGGCGAGAGTTCAACCGATAGCGCCTATCATGAACAAGGCGGTGCTTGTAATTGAGCAGACGACGATAGATTTAATGACGGCGACGGATTTTAAAAAACTTCTTTGCTTGGCGGGGACAAGACGTTCGGAGATCCGACTAGTGATCCCGGATGTTGTTCACGGACAATATAGTAATCGCGTGGTGGCGTTACGGTCGGTTGCTACCGTTGATATCCGGTTGCCTGAAATGGCGAGGTCTGGAAAGATCCCGGTCTTTGGTTTCTCGGATATGGAACGAGATACGGTAGGAGCATTCAAAGCAAGATTAGGCAGGGCGGAGCCGAGGATTGTTCCACATCTTCAAGAATGTTTTGCCCTAGACGGCATGGATGGCATCGTTCTGGCGCTACTTGTCAATCGGCCTGAAGACCTGCAAATGAAGAACGGCTTTCTTTATGACCAGACCGGACGTTTTCGTTCCGAGGTTCGTGCTTTCGTCGAAGCCTTGGTCCAGAATTACGTCGTCATCTCCTCCGCTGCTTAAACCTTTACTTCCGGGGCGCGCCATCTCCGATGGGCCCAAAGCCAGTCGCCGGGCCGTTTTCGGATCTCTTCCTCGATCTTAGTTACATACTGCTGGGTATTAGCCAATAAATCAGCTTGAAGATCTCCGGTCCGGATCAGGGGGAAAAGTGGTCCGTATTTAATTTTCGAGCAACCGCTCTCATCGCGATAAAAGAACGCGGGAAGCACCGGATATTCATATTTAAGGGCAAGCATTGCCGGCAAAGTGCTCGTCGCGGCTTTGCGGCCAAAAAAATTCACCCACATCGATCCCCGGCTTTCATGTTGATCGATCAGCACCGCCAGAATCCCCCGCTCTTTAAGCACCTCGAGAGAGGACCGCACCGCGCCTGACTTTTCGATATTGGTCAGGTTCGCCGCTTCGCGAATTTCCCGGACATAACGGTAAAGATAAGGATTTTTGAGGGGACGGCCCACGGCATGCACATGAAGGCCGTCTTTTTGGATGGGAATTGCCAACCACTCCCAATTTCCGAAATGCGAAACAATCGCGATAAAACCGCCTTTTTTCTTCACAGCTTCCATCAGCGGCGATACGTCTGGCGGTTCCATATACCGCTCGGGGTAGGCGGAAGCTTCCGGTGTTCGGATGAATTCGAAAACGAGTTTGCCGAGGTTCGCCATCGACTCCTCGGCGATCCGGAGAAGTTCGGCTTCATCCTTTTCCTTCCCGAATGCCAGGCGAAGATTTTTCAGCATGGTCTCACGCCGAATCCCCAGGATCCGGACAACGAACACCCCCAAGACATCAGCCGTTTTGTAACTTATTCGAAGAGGAATGAGACGGAGAAGAAATGCCAGGGCCCTGAAGATGGCGTATTCGACGAGGAATAAAATTTTTTGAATCATTCGCATCCAATTCGCAAGAGGTGTGTTTTTGAAGACGGCGGGAACACCAACGCTTGTGCGTTGGTGCCGCAAACAGATCGAAACTTGTAGTTTCGATCTGCGGTCGGCGCTTTCTTCCAGCCACCCAGAAAGAGCGCGGTTGCCGTACACGTCTATCCTTAAGACGTGACGGCACCGTGCTGATTTATTGGAAATCAGCGGGCAGCGGGAATCGAACCCGCATGACTAGCTTGGAAGGCTAGGACATTACCATTATGCTATGCCCGCGTGTTTGATGCGCGAAACGGAAGTCATTCTAATCAAGAAAAGCGGCGCTAGCAACTCTCTTTAGCTTAACAGCACAGACCGAAGACTTGAGACGAGAGACCAGAGACTTTAAAACGTGGTGCGTTGGTCTATGGTCTCGGGTCTCCGGTCCCGTTCGATCGATACATCATCCCCGTCACGAACACGGTCAGCCGTCTCGGGCTTAATCTCTCCGCATAGATCATGAGTTTATTCCAAAAACCAAAGATCGCCGAAGGCTGGTTCGTCTTCAAAAATTTCCTGAGCGCAAAACGCGCGACATCCGAGGCTGAAGCGCTGAAGAACATTCTTTTCTTATCGATCCCGGCGGTCTGATGAAAACGTGTGAGTGTATTCCCCGGACAGAGGCAAAAAACGCGAACGCCACGGCCTCGGCATTCTTCCCCTAACGCCTCGGAAAAATTGAGCACAAAAGCCTTGGTCGCCGCATACACCGAAAGATAAGGAAGGGGTTGAAAGCCGGCGGTGGAAGCCACATTCAAAACTCCACCTGTTTTTCTTTCAAGCATTCCTGGGAGAAAAAGCCTCGTCAAATGCGTGAGCGCGTGAATGTTCAGGTCCAGCATTGCTGCCGTATCCTCAAAATTTGTTTCTCCGAACGGACCGTAATGCGCAAGACCGGCATTATTCACAAGAACGTCCACGATGAGACCCATCTTCTGGATCCATGCAAAAAGCTCCAGCCGCTCTTCCAAACGCTCCAGATCCTCAGGGAAAACATGGACGTTCACACCAAAACGGATCCTGAGATCTTCTGCTTCTTGTTCCAGGCGTTGGGCATTACGCGAGACGAGGATCAGGTTCGCGCCTTGTCCCGCGAGTTCGCGCGCCAGGGCCTTGCCGATCCCGGAAGAAGCACCGGTGACAAGCGCCGTCATCCCCTTAAAAGAAGAGATCATGCGAGATGTCTGCCTGAAAAAGCGCGGGCGAGCGTGGCCTGGTCCGTGTATTCAATATAACTGCCGACCGGGATGCCGCGCGCCAGGCGCGTCACTTTGACTTTGGAAGGTGTCAAAACTTTCGCGAGATAAAGCGCGGTCGTATCGCCTTCGGTGTTGGGGTTGGTCGCGAGAATGACTTCCCGGACTTTTTTCTGCTTCACGCGTTCCAGAAGATCCTGAATGCAGATCTGATCCGGCCCGATCCCGTCCAGCGGCGATAGCGCCCCCAGCAGTACGTGATAGACCCCGCGATGGCTTCCGGTCTTTTCGATCGCCACAACGTCCTTGGGATCTTCGACGACGCAAATAAGCCCCTGATCGCGGCCCGGGTCCGAACAAACATGGCAAAGTTTTTGATCCGAGAAATTATGGCAAACGCTGCAAAACACCACGCTCTCGCGAAGCTGCTTGATGAGCTCTCCGAGCGTGAGCGCATCTTCTTTTTTTGTTTTCAGGAGGTGGAAAACCATGCGCTCGGCCGAACGCCGGCCGATACCTGGGAGTTTGGAGAGCGCCTCAACCAATCTCGTCATTATTTCCGAATAGGCTTTCATGGCTGGGCTCCCGATGGATCAATCTTTGCGGATAACTTTGGAACCGTCGAAAATTTCAAGGGCCTTTGAAACAATATCAGGCACGCCTTCGTCTTGAGCCGAGGCTCTTTCCTCGGCCGCTTCCTGAGTCGTCCCGTCGCGTTCGGTCACAACACATTGGACCCGGACCTTGACAGCCAAGGCTTGCGCGAACGCGTCTTCGATAACCTGCTTGTTCAGATCTTTTTCGAGCGTCTCTTTATGAAAACGGAATTCGGAGGGAAGCCCCAGGACGATCACCGAACCTTCTACTTCTGCCGGCTCGGCTTCGGCAAGATAAAGACTCAAGGACATGCGCTTGGCTTTTACAAGCTCGATCACTTGAGGCCATACCTTTTCGACATCATTGAGCGTCAGGCCTTCTGGGGGGACAGGCTCCGTTTCTTTTTGAGGGGGGCAGGCACCTTTTCCTGCGGAAAAGGAGCCAGTCCCCGAAGAAACGGTGCCTGTCCCCTTTTGAGGAATTTCAACTCTGCTAGCGGCCGTGACCGGTTTTAGTGTTTTTTTTTCCATGGCCGGAGCTGCGGAACTCCCCCTCGACGCTAAAGAAGCGTTCTGGATAAGACTGTCGACGGATTTCATGCCATCCATATAAACAAGCTTGAGGAGCGCGGCCTCCAGGAGCAGTTTGGGCGAGGCCACCGGACGGCGCAGCTGGATCTGCAAGTTTTGAAGGATTGAAAGAGCCAAAAGCAACTCGCCCTGCGGGAAATCGGTCGTCAGCTTCTTCAACTTCACGATCATGTCGGAGCTCGCTTCGATCAACGCCTCCGCTTTGACCGCGGTCTTCAAGACCAAGAGATGACGGAAAACTTCGAAGAGCCCCTTCGCGAATTGCGCGAGGTCGGCGCCTTCCTCATAAAGCTTTTTCACGAGACCAAAGATCTCATCCCCTTTTTTCTCGCGGATCGCCACAAGAACCGAAACATACATCGCTTCCGGCGCAAGACCGAGAAGCGTTAAGACGTCTTCTTCTTTGATCTTCCCTTCGGAAAAACTCGCCAGTTGGTCTAAAAGACTTTCCGCGTCGCGAAGCGCGCCTTCCGTAGCCTTCGCGATCATGAAAAGCACGTTCTTCTCGCACTTCAGTTTTTCTTTCTGCGCGATCTTCTCAAGTTTTTCAACCGCTTCAGGGACCGAGATCCTTTTGAATTGAAGCCGCTGACAGCGCGACAGGATCGTGAGAGGCACCTTGTGGGCTTCCGTCGTGGCGAAAATAAATTTCACATGCGCCGGCGGCTCTTCGAGGGTCTTTAAGAGGGCATTAAAAGCATCGCCGGTCAAGGAATGGACTTCGTCAATGATGTAGATCTTGTAGCGGCCCGAAGAAGGTTTGAATTTTACATTCTCGCGAAGTGTTCGGATCTCTTCAATGCCGCGGTTCGACGCACCGTCCACTTCGAGCACATCCATGGAATTCCCCTGCTCGATCTCTTTACAGGAAATACATTTGCCACAGGGTTTTTCGGTAGGACCTTCTTTACAATTCAGAGCCTTGGCGAGAATACGCGCGGTTGAGGTTTTTCCCACACCTCGAGGCCCGGAAAAAAGAAAGCTTTGCGGAACGCGTTCCTGGCGGATGGCGTTCTTCAAGGTCGTGGTGATGGTCTCCTGCCCCACGATCTCTTCAAACGTCTGCGGCCTGAATTTCCTGGCGAAGATCAGATATTCCAATTTCTATTCCTTTTTTTATTTAAAAATCATAGCAAAACGGAGAGGGGGAGATTCGAACTCCCGAACCGCTTGCGCGATTAACAGTTTTCGAGACTGCCGCATTCGACCACTCTGCCACCTCTCCCTAAACGAACGGCCGATCAAAAAATGCTAGTTTTTCCCGCCTAAAAAGAGGCGGGACCCCGCCGCTTCGCAGGCGGTGGCGAGACCGCCGCATTCGACCACTCTGCCATCCCTCCCAAAAATTTGTTTTATAATTTTTGGGACCTCGAGTCACGTCTTTGGTGACGAGAGGTCTCTTAAAGCTAACTTCTTGATCCTAGAAAACTTTTTGACTTCTCTTTCCCGTCTTCGTGCTTCAGCGTAACCACCGCAGTATTCTTCATGAACTAACGTCACAGGTCCTCGAAATTTAGTGTACCGGCATGCACGCCCCTTATTGTGCAACTCCAGTCTTTTCTGCACATCCTGAGCAATGCCCACATACAAATCTTTCGTGCGACACTCAAGAATATAAAGAGACCAACGTTGTTCCATTCTGAAGACCTCTCGTCGCTTTACTCCTCGAAGTCATTCGCCGCGAAACCGCGAATGACTCTGCCATCCCTCCACGTAAAACAGGATTGCGGAAGACGGATGGCGGATGGTGCCTGACTTTTCACCCTCCTCCATCCTTCACCCAGCGTCCGAGAAGTGAAAGTGTATTGTTTTCCTTGGGATAGGTCAAGACGCGAGAAGAGCTACCGGCCTTCACTCCAAACGCGATTTTTTCCGGCTTCTTTGGCTTTATACAGGGCGGCATCGGCCCGATGGACCATCGGGTCAGGAACGTTTTCCCCCGCATGACGAACCGCGACCCCCAAACTCACCGTGACCCGGATCGCTTTTCCTTCCCACTCAAACTTTGTTTCTTCGATCTTTTTCCGGATGCGTTCGGCCGCAACCTCGGCGGCCTCCTGGAGGCCGGCTTTCCGGAGCATGATGATGAATTCCTCACCGCCGTAGCGCGCCGCGAAATCGATCTCCCGAAAAGGCCGGCGCTTCCGGATAAAAGCAAGGATAATGGCCGCCGTTTTTTTAAGCACCATATCCCCTGCGGGATGCCCGTAGGTATCGTTGATCTTTTTAAAGTTGTCGATATCGAGCAAGATGACCGACAAGGGCTGTTTTCGGGAACTTGCTTCACGCACGATCTGGTTCATGATCAGACGAAAATGACGGATCACATAAAGCTCGGTCAGTCCGTCCCGCGTGGCGAGGTGAAAGAGATGCGACTTTTCACGCATCGCGGTGGCCTGGGCATAGATCGCTGTAAAAATGAAAAGACAGAACATAAGCAGGGCCGGAGTGACCACGTAGAACCCTAAATGCCACTTTGCGAAAACCGTGAAGCAGAACGCGAACCATCCGACGACAAGTAAAAGCCCTGCCACAAGCGACCACGCTCCGCTCAGCGCGACAAATAAGGTCATCGCCAAAACTCCGCACCCTAAAAGGCAAAGGATGTTTCCCAGGAACGACACGGGCCGCACCCAGTTGCTGGTCAACGCCGCATTCAAAACCTGAGCGTAAACACCGATCCTTGCATACGCACTGCTAAGAGGTGTGACTTTAAGATCCGTTGCCCCGGGCGCAACGGGCCCCACCAGGCAGATCTTTCCGGCAACCATGCCGGGGTCGATGACGGGCCGCATCCCTTTCTGGATCGCATAAAAACTATGAATCAGGTCCGCGTAATTGTAACGCGTGAATCCGCGGTCCCACGCCTCGCTCCAGGGGATCAGAATCTTCCCCTGAAAATCTTCGAGCCTCTCCCACTCTTGGGGCGAAGGGATGGGTTTTTTCATTTGGTCGAACGCCACGCGAAGCGGAAGAAAAAGATGGCTTTCTTTTCCCTCTGTGATGAAGGGATCGAATCTTCTCAGAAGGCCGTCGGGGTCCGAAGCGAGATAACTATGACCGACGCCCCGGGCTTCTTTCTCAAACTCTGGCAAAGGATGGATCCAGCTTCTCTTGCCTTCGCCGCTCTCCAGCACGACGGGCATCCCATGCACCCAGAATTTTTTCTCTTGTTGGGGTTTCAGCTCCACCGGAAGATAAAAAGGGATTTCAACCTTTCCAAGAGATTGCGCCAGATCCTGATCGTTCTTGGGATCGGTCGGTTCGGACAGGTCGAGATCAAGAACCACTGCGGCCGCCTTCCATTCGCTTAAAAGGCGCGCCATAATCGCGTGATAACTTCGGGGCCACGGCCAGGGACCTATCTCCGCTAAAGCCGTTTCCGGGATTTCGATCAGGACAATCCCCGGATGGGCTTGCCCCCAGGTAACCTGTTTTAAGAAACTGTCGCGAACGAGAGCTTCGAGACGATCCAGCTTGTGCGTTCCCAAAAGGAGGGCGAAAACGCCGATGATCAGGAAGTAAACCCCAAAGCGGATCCATCCTCGAAAAGACCGCGAGCGGGTGCGTGTAAAAAGTTTCTCGGTCGCTTCAATGGGTTCGTGGGAGGTCATGGTGGGTAAAATATTACTTCATTTTCACTTAAAGAGCCAGCATCCGTACGGCGGAAGGCGTACGGCGTCATGCTTTTTATGTTTTCGCCGTACTCCGTACGCCTTATCGCCTTACGAGCATCCCATACTATTGCCGCAATTCAGGCACTTATAGCAGGAGCCGCTTCGCACGGTCACATGGCCGCAATTCGTGCAGAAGGGCGCATCGCCCATCATGTTCGCCAGATGCTCGTTCGCGCCGGCAGCGCTGAGGGAAGTGTTCTTTTTGACAACGCTCACGGAGGGGACCGGGTCTTGAACCGAAGCGGGGGCCTCGATCGCGGGGGCCTGCGCAATTGCGGAAACTGTTTTTTTATTGATCTGAAGATCCTCGGGCTTGGGCGGGATCTGGACGAATTCCGTCATCCCAAGATATTCCATACCCAACACACGGAAAAGATAATCCACGATCGAGGTGGAGAGCTTGATATTCGGATGGTCCACAAGCCCCTGCGGTTCGAAACGGGTGAAGGTGAAGACATTCACAAATTCATCAAGAGGGACCCCGTACTGAAGCCCGAGCGAAACCGCGATCGCAAAGCAGTTCATCATGGAACGGAACGCGGCGCCTTCTTTGTGCATATCGACAAAGATCTCACCGATCGTTCCGTCTGGATATTCTCCGGTCCGGAGATAGATCTTTTGGCCCCCGACACGGGATTCGACCGTGATCCCCGCGCGCTTTTTGGGCAAGCGCTTGCGCTGCAGGACCAGAGGATGCGCCGTCTGGATCTCATTTTTCTTTTCGGTTTTTTTATCCGAAGCCGAATCGCCGGACTTGGTATTCAGCGGCTGTGACAACTTGGAGCCATCCCGGTAGAGCGCGACGGCCTTCAGCCCCATTTTCCAGGATTCCACGTAGATCTTTTCGATGTCTTCCACCGTGCTTTCGTGCGGGAGATTCACCGTCTTGGAAATGGCGCCGGAAATGAACGGCTGCGCCGCGGCCATCATCCGGACATGCGTCATGGGTTCAATGAAACGCTTGCCGTGTTTTCCGCACCGGTTCGCGCAATCAAAGACCGGTAAATGTTCAGGCTTGAGAAGCGGCGCGCCTTCGATCGTCATCATGCCGCACACCACGCCGTTGGCTTCTTCGATCTCTGCTTTCGAGAAACCGAGCGCCTCAAGCACGTTGAACCGGAGATGGTTATAATCTTCTGCCTTGAAACCAAGACGCTTCAGGGTATCCTCCCCAAGCGTCCATTTCGTAAAAGCAAAACTAAGATCAAATACCGACGGCAACATGGAGTCGATCTTATCCAGTTCGGGGCTCGTGAAACCTTTTGCGGCCAAAGTCGCGCGATTGATCCACGGCGTCCCTTCAAGGCGCGAAGTGCCCTGGATATACTCAATGATGTTCTGAATTTCGCTTTCGGAATATCCGAGTTTATGCAAAGCCGCGGGGACACCCTGGTTGATGATCTTGAAATAACCGCCGCCGGCGAGCTTTTTGAATTTTACGAGCGCAAAATCCGGCTCGATCCCGGTCGTGTCGCAATCCATAAGGAGCCCGATCGTGCCGGTCGGTGCGATCACGGAAACCTGCGCGTTACGATAGCCGTAAAGCTTCCCGATCTCAAACGCGTCTTCCCAATCTTCATGCGCCGCCACCAGAATATCCTGCCAGCAATGCTCGGCCGGGATCTTGTGCGCGGCCGCCCGGTGTTTTTCGATCACGCGTAACATCGAACTTTCATTTTTCTTGTAATCGGAGAATGGGTTTTTCGAAGCGGCGATCTCGGCTGAGGTCCGGTAGGCATGCCCCGTCAGGATCGCGGTAAGGGCGCTGCAGATCGCGGAAGCTTCGGCGCTGTCGTAGGGAATGCCGTTCACCATAAGGAGGCTTCCAAGATTGGCGTAACCAATTCCAAGTGGCCGGTAAACATGACTGTTTCCGGCGATCTGCTCGGTGGGATACGAGGCGTAATCCACCAGAATATCCATGGCCGTGATAAAAACACGCGTGGTGTGACGGAACCCGTCGACATCAAACGTCCCGTCGGCCTTGAGATATTTCATGACATTGATCGAAGCCAGGTTACACGCTGAATTATCCAGGAACATATATTCCGAACAAGGATTGGAGGCGTGAATGCGATCGGTGTTGGCGCAGGTATGCCAATCATTGATCGTCGTGTCGAATTGGACGCCGGGATCCGCGCACGCCCAAGCCGCGAACGCGATCTGGTCCATCATGTCCTTGGCTTGAAAAGTTTCGCAAACATCCCCGGTCGTGCGAAAACGCGTCTGCCATTTTCCGTCATTCAGATAGGCGCGCATAAATTCGTCCGAGATCCTCACGGAATTATTCGAATTTTGTCCCCCGACCGTCTTATAGGCCTCTCCGTTGAAATCCGAGGAATACCCGGCCGCGATAAGCGCGGCGACTTTCTTTTCTTCGCGGACTTTCCAGTTAATAAAATCCATGATCTCGGGGTGATCGAGATCGAGACAGCACATCTTCGCCGCACGGCGCGTGGTCCCGCCGGATTTTGTCGCGCCCGCCCCGCGATCCAGCACTTCCAAAAACGACATCAGTCCGGACGACGTCCCGCCGCTTGAGAGTTTTTCCTGGCGGCCGCGGAGTTTTGAAAAGTTCGTCCCGGTTCCGGATCCGAACTTGAAAAGCCGGGCTTCATTCTTGATCAGATCGAAAATGGACATTAGATTGTCATCGACGGACTGAATAAAACAGGCGGAACATTGCGGGTTGGAATAAGAATCCGTGGATTGCTGGATCGTGTCGGTCACCGGGTCCCAATAATAATTGCCGCCACTCCCCTTGATCCCGTAAAGGTCCATCCCGCAATTAAACCAGACGGGAGAATTAAAGGCGCATTTCTGCTGGATCAATAAATGGAGCATTTCTTCTTCAAAGACTTGCGCATCGGCCGGAGTTTTAAAATAACCCCCAAGCTTTTCACCCGCCACGCGGATCGAATGGGCAATGCGAGACACCACCTGTCGCGCGCTTACCTCGGACCCGGTTTCAGGAACTCCCGCCTTCCGGAAATATTTTGAAACAACAATATCGGTCGCAAGCTGGCTCCAGCTCTCGGGGACTTCAACGTTTTCCATCTTGAAAACCACCGAACCGTCAGGATTCGTGATCACCGAGCTGCGCTTGACGTATTTGATCTCATCCAGGGGGTGAACGTCCGGCTTTGTGAAAAATCTCCTGAATACAAGTCCTCGGCCGAGGCTTTGTCCTTCCTGAACGGATGGCAGTTTTGCTGTCTTCATAAAGCGTTATCTCTCCTTAAACTTTTTAAAAGCTTATTAAACATCACTATATGTGGGTGATTGCGTTATGCCCATCCACTACATATAGTATCGAACATCCCATTTTTTCATTGAGCTTATTTTGTATGGGGATGGATCGACGCTTTAAAAGATTACGTTTTCTTTTTTCCGGGCTTCGAACTCACGCGAAGACTCTCGCTTCTTTTTTCCCGCTGCCGGCGAATCAAATCTTTAAAAATCATGGGCCTTTTATTTTTCTTATCGAAAATTTTTTCAAATTTGCTCGGCGAGAGGAATTCTAGTCCCAATACCTATCAATTTCAACAAATTTGAAATTGGGGCAATCCTTGTCACCCTTTAGAAAATAAATCGAGACAAGGATAGCAAAGAAACTTCTGATGTCAACGCTATTTAAAATAAATTTTCAATGTTTCTGAAAATTTATTTGCCAATGCAGAATTCCGAGAAGATCACATCCAGAAGATCCTCGGAATAAACCTCTCCTGTCAGCTCTTTCATGGCTTCCAGGGCCAAGCGAAGGTCGGGCGTCACAAATTCGAGTGACATTTTTCCTTTAAATGAGCCCTCAGCTCGTTGTATCGCTTCGAGCGCGGATTCTAATGCCTTTTTATGACGGAGTTTCGTGATCTGCTCCCCCGCCTCGGAAGTTCCTTTCTCCAAACACCCCGCGATCTTTTCTTCGAGCTCCCCGAATCCCTCGCGCGTCTTTGCGGAGATCCGGATCAGGGGTTTTTCTTCCAAGAACAGCTTAAGCTCCTTCACTTTGACCCGGGAGGAGAGATCGGATTTATTTATAAGCACAAGCACGGTCTTGTCCTGGGGAATATTTTTAAAAACGTGGCGATCTTGCTCCTCGATCGGCACGGAACCATCCATCACATAAAGCACGACGTGGCTTTCCTTGATCGCCTCCAAGGTGCGGTCCATACCCATTTTATCCAGGGGATGTTCCGGCGTAGAAATAAGTCCTGCGGTGTCTCGCAGACGGATATAGAGCCCGCGGATCTCAAGAGCTTCTTCTAAATGATCGCGCGTGGTGTGCGGCAGATCGGAAACAAGCGCGCGGTCGCGCTCAAGAAGCGAGTTAAAAAGCGAGGATTTCCCGACATTGGGTTTTCCCACGAGGGTCACGAGCATGCCTTCGCGGATCAACTGGTTGCGTCCAAAGCCCGCGATAAGAGAGCGAATTTTTTCCTGAACGCTTGTGAATTGTTTTTGCATGCCGGTCTTAACATCCACTTCCAGGTCTTCTTCCGGGAAATCAAGATAAGCTTCCATGTGAGCCAAAAGTCTGACGAGCGAATCTTTTAACTCTCTAAGCGTACGGGAAAGAGCGCCGGAAAGTTGACGAACCGCGATGTCAAGCGAGCGATCGCTTTTGGCGTGGATCAGATCGAGCACTGCTTCTGCTTGGGTAAGATCGATCTTTCCGCTCAGAAAAGCCCGGCGTGTGAATTCTCCGGGCTCCGCATGACGGACGCCTTTCCCAAGCAAAGAACCCAGGATCTTCCTTGTGACCGCGACACCCCCATGACAGCTGATCTCGATCACGTCCTGCCCGGTATAGGACCGCGGAGCGCGGAAACAGCTGACAAGCACCTGATCCACGAGAAGTCCCGCAGGGTCTGTAAACTTTCCCCAGCGGATCGTATTGGCGGGCGTATCCTTCAATTTTTCATGTTCAGGGGAAACAAAAAATGGCTCGACGGCTTCAAACGCCCCTGGACCGCTGACGCGGATCACCGCAATGCCTCCCTCGCCCGCGGGAGTCGCGATTGCGGCGATGGTGTCTTCGAAATCGAGTTTAGACATGGTTTAAGATCCTTCGCGCCTCACCCACCAGATAAAAAGATCCCGTGACAACGGCGGTGGCGCCGGGATTTGTTCCTTTTCTCGCAAGATCCAACGCCTCTTCGACATTCTGAGCCGTGAGAACGCATTTGAAAAGTCCTTTCGCCTCAGAGACGAGCATCGCGACAGGCTTGGCGCGATTTCCCGCGATACCGGTCAGGACCACCTTCGAAAAAAACCGGCTCAGACTCCGGAGCATCTCACGACTATTCTTATCATTCATTGCTCCGAAGACAAGCCAGGGGTTTCGGACTCGCTGCATTTCGAGGGATCGAACCAATTCTTTCATCGAAATCGGATTGTGCGCGCCATCCAAGATAAACCGGCGTCCGCCTTGAAGGAAAGTTTCCATCCGGCCTTTCCAGTGCTTCGCCAGCAATCCTTTTCCTGATCGCTCAGGCGTTATTAACAAATTAAAATCCTTCCGCAAGATCTCGGCGGCTTTCAACGCGACGCCGGCATTCATTTTTTGAAAATCCCCGGCGAGCCCGAGCGGAATACCCGTCGCCGGCTTTGCCTTCCATAAAATTCCTTTTTTTTGTTTCACGGCTCCAAGGATCACCCGGAGCGCTTCCGGGCATTGTTTCCCAACCACGACGCGGTTCCGTGGTTTGATGATCGCGGCTTTTTCAGCGGCGATCTTTGAAATCGTGTTGCCCAGGAACGCTTCATGATCAAGATGAATGGGCGTGAGGATCACCAGCGGCGCTTTGAGGATATTGGTTGCATCAAGCCGGCCTCCGAGCCCGATTTCGAAAATGCCGATCTTGACACCCGCTTTCGCAAAAATCCAAGTGGCAAGAAACGTCAGGATCTCGAAATAGGTCAGAACGCCGCAGGCTTTCGGAAGAGGGTTTTTGCGGAGAAGTTTCTGGATCTCGGAAAGCCCTTCGGCCCACAGCCTGGGAGATGCCATGGTTCCCTGAATGCGTATTCGCTCGCGCGGATCTTCGACATGCGGTGAGTGATAATAGCCCGTGCGGATGCGATTGGCCTTAAGGATCGATTCGAGGAAAAAACCGGTCGAACCTTTTCCTGTAGTGCCTGCGATCAGAATGGGGGAAAAATTCTTTTCCGGATGGCCCGCTGCTTTGAGCAAATGCTCCATCCGTTCAAGATTGAAAAAAGGGTTCTTGGGCAGTTGGGCGAGTTTTTCGAGATCGATGAAAGCGTTTAAATAACGAAGGGATTGGGAGTAGTTCATAAACACGGCATAAGGCGTACGGCGTACGGAGAAAAAAACGCGGGACGCCGTACACCGTACGCCGTACTCACGTTAATGTTTAAAATGCCGCTCGCCGGTGAAAGCCATCGCAATACCCGCCTGATCGCAAGCTGCGATCACGTCCGCATCGCGGATTGACCCGCCGGGCTGGATGATGGCTTTGATCTTGTGCTTGGCCGCCGCTTCGATCGAGTCCGGCATCGGGAAAAAGGCATCGCTGCCGAGCATCGCGCCTTCGGTAAGGTATCCGGCCTTCTGCATCGCGATCTGCACAGAATCCACGCGGGACATCTGCCCCGCCCCGATCCCCACCGTGTGTTTGCCCTGGGTCAGCACAATCGCGTTTGATTTCACGACCTTGGAACACTGGAACGCAAAGATCAGCTCCTCGGTCTCCGCTTCAGAAAGCTTGGCCTTCGTGACAAAGTGCAATTTCTTCTTCAGTTCTGCCATATGGTCCTTGATGGGCCGGTTTTTTTCCTGTACGAGGATTCCCGTGCGAAGGAACTTCACATCGTAGAGATTTTCGTCGCGGAATTGATGAACCTCGATCAGACGGAGATTTTTCCGGGCCTTCAGAAGTTTCAAGGCTCCCGGTTTAAAGGACGGCGCGACCATGACTTCAAAAAAGGCAAGCTTCTCGAGGACTTTTTCCGCGATCTTGCGATCGCAGCAACGATTCACGCCCACGATCCCGCCGAACGCCGAAAGAATATCGCCATCGATCGCTTTGTCGACCGCCACCAGGGCCTGCGTGTCTTGCGCGATCCCGCACGGATTGTTGTGTTTGATCACACAGGCTGCCGGCGCGTTGAATTCCGCCAAGACGTCCAGCGTCGCATCGACATCCATAAGATTATTAAAGGAAAGCTCTTTGCCGTGAAGCTGGGTCCAGGAGGCCGAGGCCTTGTGTGTGGTCGGCACATAAAAAGCGGCTTTCTGGTGAGGGTTCTCGCCATACCGGAGATCCTGCGCTTTTTTAAAATGAAAAACGAATTGCGACGGCAGCGCGGGTTCATCGCCCGTCTTTTTCTTGTGCTTGGCCATGAATTGACTGATCACCGCATCATAAGCGGAAGTTTTTTCGAAAACTTTCTGAGAAAGCGCGAAGCGGGTTTCGTCCGTGACGCTTCCTTTGTGTTCGTCGAGTTCTTTCGCGACGCGCTCATAATCCGCGACATCCGTGATGACGGTCACCGACTGATAGTTCTTCGCCGCGGAACGAAGCATCGAAGGTCCGCCGATATCAATGAATTCCTTGGCGTCATCCATGCTCAGGTTCCCTTTGCTCGTCGCTTCCTCAAAAGGATAGAGATTCACGACGACAAGATCGATGGGCTTGATGCCATGCGCCTTGACCTGCTTTTGATGGCTTTTCTTATGACGAAGAAAAAGAAGGCCGCCGTGGATCTTCGGGTGAAGGGTCTTCACGCGCCCGTCGAGCATTTCGGGAAATCCCGTGTAATCTTCGACCGCCATCGCGGGAACTTTGGCTTCTTTAAGGGCTTTCAAGGTGCCGCCGGTGGAGAGGATCTCCGCGCCGTGCTTGCGCAGTGTTTTAGCGAAAGGAATAAGGCCGGTTTTATCGGAGACGCTTATGAGTGCGCGGCGAACGGTGTGACGTGACATCTTGTTGAACCCTCCTTTTAAAGAAACGGTGCAGTTTTAAAGTGACGGGACCGGGTTTTCCCGTGCCGATCGCGCGGCCATCGAGTTCACGGACCGGCAGGACCTCCCAGGAAGTGTTGCAAAGAAAAGCTTCATCCGCATTGAAAAATTCATGCCGGGTCATCGGAACTTCTCGGACCGGTATCCCGAGTTCGAGGGCGCATTTTATCACAAACCTACGGGTCACTCCATTCAAGATTCCGTGCTCAGGCGGTGTCAACAGCGTCGCTTTTCCGTTTTTGAGGGATTGGACGATAAAAAAATTTCCGGTGCGTGTTTCGGTGAGAAAACCCCCTTGATCCAGGAATACCCACTCATAGATGTTGTCGGGATGAGGCTCCGTGCTGGCTAAAATGGCCTGTTGATACGCTGAGGTCTTAGCTTGCCAGGGAAAGGTGTTCGGTCCGCCACGAGGAAAGGAAGCGGTTTTAAGCACCACGCCCTTTTCGTAGAGCTCTTTGGCATGCGTCCGGCTTCCCAGGACCACAAAAGTCTTTCCTTCCCATAGGGTCAAACGGACAAAACCCTCTTTCTGCCCGGAGGCCTTGAGCGCCATTCTTATTTCCAGACGGAGTTTCGCCGCGTCAGGGAAGGGTTGGTAGCCCACGGTCTTTGCAGATTCTAAAAGCCGAAAGAGATGCTCTTCCTCGTGAAAGATCCGGCCATCGTAGGCGCGCATGCTTTCAAAAATGCCGGCCGCTTCCGTTCGCATGAGATCGAACGAAAGTTCCCCGCTAACCTCTTTTCCATTTTGATAGATTTTGTAGTTCATCGTCAAGTCACCTGCCACCAGGTTGCCAAGTCACCCGTTTTTCACTTGGTGACTTTGTGTCCTTGTGTCTTGGTGTCATATGGATGCTTCTTTTAATGCCTTCACTAACGCCGCTGCTTTATGAAGTGTCTCTTCATATTCCTTTTCCGGATCCGAATCGTACACAATGCCCGCGCCCACCTGAAGATGCCCTTTTCCGTTTTTCAAAAGAAGGGTCCGTATCACGATGTTCAGATCCATATCCCCATGAAAATCGATATAGCCCAAAGATCCGGTATAGATGCCGCGTTGCACGGGCTCAAGCTCATCGATGATCTGCATGCAACGGATCTTGGGGCACCCCGTGATCGTCCCGCCAGGAAACATGGCCCGGATCACGTCGAGCGCGTCCTTGTTTTTTTTAAGCTTCCCCGTGATCCTGGAAACGATGTGCACCACGTGGGAATATTTTTCAAGCGTCATAAACTCCCGAACCTTCACGGAGCGGTAATCGCAGACGCGGCCGAGATCGTTCCGCTCAAGATCCACGAGCATCAGATGTTCGGATTTTTCTTTTTCATTTTGAAGAAGTTTTTTTCGCCACTCAGCGACCCGCCTCGAGGCGCCACGGGCGGGACACGTTCCCGCGATCGGCCGCGTCTCACACAGGCGGCCCTTCTTCCGGACCAGCCGCTCGGGGGATGAACTCACGATCTCAAGATCTCCTGCTTTCAAAAAACAGGAAAAAGGCGACGGATTGATCGCGCGAAGCTTGCCGTAAAGTTCCAGAGAAGAGCCTTCGTATCCGAATGAAAAACGCTGCGAAAGATTCGCCTGATAAATATCCCCGGCCACGATATATGCCTTGGCTTTTTTAACCATCCCCTTGAACTGCCCTTTCATCATTTCCGCCGTCAACCGATTCATCTTAAAACGCTGTTTTGTGTTCGGAGCGGCTTTTTCAAAATAAATTTTTAATTTTTCCGCTCCCCGATCATGGGCCGCGAGATAATAAACGCACTTTTGATGATCATAAACGATCACGTCCCGGAAAAGACCCCAATAGCCTCGGGGGACGTCCGGACCCGGCTTTGCCCGGAATTTTATTTTGTCGCAAAGATCTGCGGCTTCGTATCCCAAATAGCCGACGAATCCTCCTGTAAAGAACGGATAAGCGTTCGGGCCACGGGTTTGATATTTCCTGAAGGCTTTTTTGAGAACAGGGAAAAATTCGCGGGCGGGATATTTTCCGTTCAGTTCGCCTTCTATAGAGAGGGCCTTTTCTTCCAGACGGATCTCAACGGCCGGATTCATGCCTATATAGGAATAGACTTGATCGGGCGGGGCGTGGTGAGGGCTGTCCAGAAAGAAGCAAGTTTTGGAGCTTGCGTGAACTGCTTGAAAAACCTCCCAGGGAGTTTTTGAAGAGCGGAAGGTTTCGATCACCAGCGGCATAAGGCACCCGAAAAACGAGTGAGGACTTCGCGGATCTTGAAATTATTCTTTATGTGAATAAAAAACAAGCCCGGTCGCGAGCTTGGGATAGAAATAGGTGGATTTTTGGGGCATGCGCTCGTTGACGGCGCCCATCTTCTCGAGCATTTCGACCTTGGGCGGCTGCAAAAGAAAAACCGCTTCAGCCTCGCCTTTTTGCAGGGGCGCCACGGCCCCGTCAACTGTGTGCTCGAATTTCAAGACCGCTTCCCATCGATCTTCTGTAAGTCCGAGGAGTTCGACAAAGATCAGATGCGCCAGCACGTTCACGTTCAGATCGTACCAAACGTCGGGCTTGCCCTGGACCATCCGCGCTTTCGCTTTTTCCTTGTCGACCATGGTGAGAAGGAAACATCCTTCGCTGAGAACCATTCCGAAGATCTTTCCTTCCTGATCATAAGAAGCCGTCATCTCTTTTAATTTTTCGAGCGAAACTTTTTCGATTTTAAAATATTCTCCCAGCCGGCGAAGGGCTTCGCCGCCGTCCATGCCAAGCTTCGTCAGAATCCGGTGCGTGGGAAGAACAATGAACCCCGGATCATCAAAGCTCACGAGCGCCATATACATATAATCGAATGGGAAAAGCACCATATCTGCCGAATGCTTCTCTTCCCTCTGCAGCCGGGCATATTCCAGCGCAGTTTCATAACGGTGATGCCCGTCCGCGATATAAACTTTCTTGGACTGCAGCGCCTTATGGAGTTTGGCGATAATGTCAGGATCCTCGATCGCCCAAAGCGTGTGCACAATCTTGTCGTCGTCCTCGGCCTCAAAGATAGGGCTGGAATTCATCGGGTCCTGGATCATGCTCCGGACCTCGAATCCTTTATCTTTGTAAAGACCGAACGCGGGAGAAAAATTGGTCTGTACGGTCCGCAGAAGCCGCATGCGATCTTCTTTGGGGCCGCGGAGCGTCTTCTCATGAGGAACGATAATGCCTTTTTCGAACGGCTCAAGCCGGACGCGACCCAAGAGCGCGAACCGGTTTTTGGTGGCTTGAGTTACGGGATCCTTGAAAGTCTGCCGGTACACATAGTAGCAGGGTTCTTTTTCCTGAATGAGGACGCCTTTTTTCTGCCAATCCTGAAAGGTATCGCGAGCTCGTGTGTAGGAATTGCTCTGGTCCGTATCGGCGGGATCTTTTTTATTCAGGATAAGACGAATGCAGTTAAACGGCGAATTTTCATAAAGCTTTTTTTGCTTTTCCGGAGAGATCACATCATAAGGCGGCGCCAGGACCGAAGAAATTTTAACGCTCTTGGCGTCATAGCGCCAAGCCTTGAAAGGCTGGAAATCAAGATGCTTTGTTGAAGTGCGGGAACCGCGCGGGTTGTTCATAGGGACGGAATATTAACACATGACATATTCTTTTACAAGAATATGTCGGGAAACGTTCCGCGGGGAACGTAAGCGTCCATCGTTCCCCGTTCGCCGTTCCCCGATTTTATTTATTTTACTTTGGCGCCATCTGAAATGGGACGCTCAGGCGTGATGAGCGTCAGAAGGGTCTCGTTGGAAGCCGCGAGAAGCATCCCTTGGGATTCTACGCCGCGGATCACGGCAGGATCCAGATTATCGATCACGACGATTTTCTTCCCTTTCAGCTGCTCTTCCGTGTAATGGGCCCGAATGCCGGCCACGATCTGCTTGCGAATCTCGCCGATCTTAATGCCCAGCACATAGAGGCGATCCGCGTTCGGGTGCGGGGTGACAGTCTCGATCTCAGCGACTTTAATGTCTAATTTCTGAAAATCCTCATAAGAGGCCATCTGGTAACTCCTTCGTTTTAAGAAATATTGTGGTTTTCATCCCGTGAGTCGAGAGCATTCTAACAGAAAAGAAAGATAGGAAAAGAGCTATCGAATAGGGTTATCGGACGTATCTCCTGTAACTTTCGTTCCCTAAAACGCTTAGAAACGCCTTGTTTCGCTTGATTTTCGAACCCTTACTGCTATCATATTGCGCCATCGACTGGAAATCCCATCGTCTTCATATAAATCAACCGGGAGGAAATCCATGGGGAAGATCAAGATCGCTATTGTAGGTGTCGGAAATTGCGCCGCGTCGCTCGTACAGGGTATTGAGCACTACCGCGCTCTCGCCGGCCAAAAACCTGTCAAAAACAAGCCTGTCGAGCACCTCGGTCTTATGAATTACGACATGGGCGGCTATTTCCCCCAGGATATCGAGGTTGTGGCTGCTTTTGACATCGACAAGCGTAAGGTGGGTGAACGCCTGGATGTGGCGCTTGCCGCAAAACCCAACTGCGTTTGGTCCATCGGCTCGGTCTCCAAAAGCAAGATCAAGGTCGAAATGGGCAATATCCTGGACGGGGTTTCCGAGCATATGGCCAGCTATAAAGAAGACCGCACCTTCCTCCCTTCCGATAAGAAATCCTGTAATGTGGAAAAGGTCCTGAGAGAAAGTGGCGCGGAGATTCTCCTGAACTACCTCCCTGTCGGCTCTCAAAAAGCCACCGAGTTTTATGCCGAGGCGTGCCTGAAAACAGGCATCAGCCTTATCAACTGCATGCCGGTCTTCATCGTCTCTAACCCTGCCTGGGCGAAACGCTTTGAAGCCAAGCGTATTCCTTGTGTCGGTGACGACATCAAGGCCCAGATCGGCGCCACTGTCACGCACCGCACGCTGGCCAAGCTTTTCATGGACCGCGGTTGCAAGATCGACCGCACCTACCAGCTGAACACCGGCGGCAACACGGACTTCCTGAACATGCTCAATCGCTTACGTCTGGAATCGAAGAAGATCTCCAAAACCTCGGCGGTCCAGAGCCAGCTTGATATTCCGCTCGATGAGGACAATATCCACATCGGTCCTTCGGATTATGTTCCCTGGCAGAATGACAACAAGGTTTGCTACCTTCGCATTGAAGGCCGTGGATTCGGCGGCTTCCCTGTCACCGCTGAAATGCGTCTTTCGGTCGAAGACTCGCCCAATAGCGCCGGTTGTTCCATCGACGCGATCCGGGCTTGCAAGATCGCCCGGGACCGCAAGATCGGTGGACCGCTCATCTCCATGTCGGCCTACACCATGAAGCATCCGCCCAAACAGATCGTGGACTACGAAGCCAAGGAACTGGTTCGCAAGTTCATCCAGGGCACTTGCCCCCGGTAGTTATGTCGCTACGCGAAACGCTGTATCCTAAAGTCGAGCCGATCGCCAACGCCATCGTCTCTTTCCTGAAGGCGCAGGGTATTTCTCCGATGCAACTGACGCTCGGAGGAGCGGCCTTAAGCCTCCTGACCGGCGTCATCTACGCGAAGGGATATCTTTTCCTCGGCGGGGTATTCCTTTTCGTTGCCGGAGCCGCCGATCTTCTTGACGGTCTTCTGGCGCGCACGACCGGCAAGACAAGTCCCTTTGGTGCTTTCCTGGACTCGGTCGTGGATCGCTACTCGGATTTTTTCGTGTTCGCGGGGCTGGCAACTTATTACGTCCGGAATGGTGAGGTTTTCTGGTTCTTCGTCACGCTCGGCATCATCCTCGGCTCTGTCGCGATCAGTTACACCAAGGCGCGCGCCGAGAATTTTATTAAAAATTGCAGTGTCGGTGTTTTTGGAAGGTCAGAAAGAATTCTCATCTTGATCGCAGCTTCCCTGGTGACGCCCCTTCTGAAACTTGCGCTGTTGGTCTTGCTGGTAGGCACGCATATGACCGCCATTCAACGCATTCTCCACACAAAAAAGATCCTCGCTGAATCTCCCCGGAGTTAAATGGATCGCCCAGGTCTTTATTTTCCCTTCATGAAGGGCGACCTGGACGGCCCCAATCTCAGTTGCGCTTCGATTGATCGGTATTGGGACCGCCCAGCGCGCTCCTTTCTTTGGATCTTCCTTCTCGTCTTCCTCTTAGGCTTCAGCTCTATCTCCCAAGCTGAAACGGCTCCGAACGTGGAGCTGGAGGGGATTCTTCAAAAGATCGAGTCCCGTCATTACCGCTGGATCGCGATCCGCGCGGACGTCCTTCTTTTTTTCGCCAAAGAAGGAAACCCGAACGCCATGTGCGGCGGTGAGCTTTTGTACCAACGACTCGATGAACGGATGCTTCTCACTTGCGTGGACGCCCGCCACGAAGTGATGTTCGTGTTTCGTACGCTCGATCGCCGCTTTGATCTTTATCTCCCGGCTCAAAACACCGTCTATCACGGTTCCATCTTTGACCTGGAAGATTCTCCGGATATTGAAAGCCATCTCAAGGCCCGCGATCTTTACCGGGCCCTCAAGCCGATGGCCGTCGACGCGCGCCGCACCAAAGTCGAAAGGACCAACTCAGCGATCACGAGCCTGGACGTTTACGGACGCAATAAAGACTCGGGAACTTTGATGAGAAAACTCTATCTGACGCCTGAGGGCGACGTGCGCGGCGAACTCTTTTATGATTCCACGGGGCGACCCGTGACGGAGATCCAACGCTACGATTTTCAGAAACTCAAGGCTCGCGTCGGAGCCTACGATTCGATCATTTTCCCCAAGAAGATCACGATCACATCGCCCGAAACAAAAAAAGGCAGCGCGATCTTCTTCACTAAAGTCGCAGCGCTCGACTCGGTCGATCCCCTGGATTTCATTTTAAGGATTCCCCCCGGGACTAAAGAAATTTTCCTGAATGAGCGGGACCCCCGCTTTCAGGCCTTAAAAGCCGCGCCAACAACGCCGGCGCCTTCCGCAAAAGAGATGCCCGTTTATTTAGCCAAGCCTTTGAAAATTTCTGCGACAAAAAAGAAGCCGGCTCCTGCGCCAAAAGAAGCGCCAAAAATCCAGGAACCCGCCGCCGCGCTTGAGGCAGTTCCTGTGGTTGTAAAAGCGCCTGAAAATATTGCCGCGGCCGTAGCTTTGAACGATCAATCCCCGGAAGGACCCTCCCCCGCATCAAACGATCAAACAACCCTCGACCCTTCCGTAGATCCCTCGATGGACATGGGAAAACAATAAAACGAGAAGCGAAATAAAAAATCAGTCTGCTAAGTCGTTTCGAAGTGATGGCGAACTTCCTTGCCCTGCTTCAAATAGATGGTATCTTCGGCAATATTGTTAGCAAGATCGGCAATGCGCTCGAGATTCCGGCTGATCATCACAACGCTTAAGGCCCGGCGAACCGTTTGAGGATCTTTTTCCATGAGCCCCGCCATATCCTGATAAATCTTGTCATTGTAGCCGTCGATCTTGTCGTCACTTTCCAGGACTTTGCGAGCAAGGTCCACATTCTCGTTCATAAAACAATCGAGTGCATTCCGGACCATTTTTTTTACGGCGTCCGCCATCGGTTCCAACGGAAAATCCAACTTGAGCGGCGGTTGGCTGATCAGAAATTGGCTTTTCTCGGCGATATTGACCGCGTGGTCGCCCATACGCTCCAGATCCGTATTGATCTTGAGGATCATGGTAATAAGCCGGAGATCGCGGGCCATCGGTTGTACGAGCGCGAGGAGCGTGTGCCCGCTCTCATCAATCTCGATTTCAAGCGCGTTGATGACCTTCTCGTCCTCCAGCACCGCCTTCACGCGGTCCTCGGAACGCTCGACGAGCGCCTCAAAGGATTTTTCAATGGCGCCCTCAACCAAAAGCCCCATCTGGAACAATTTCTGTTTCAGTATCTTCAGCTCTTCCGCGAAATGTCTTTCCATGATTTTCTCCTTAATGAGCAGACAATTTGCGGAACTCAGTGATCGCAAATTGCAGGCTCTGTTTGCCGTCTGCGAATTAACCCCGCCGCTTTCTTGCGAAAGCAAGATGGCGGGGTGAATTCAGCCTTGCATCTTACGAATGCTTCGCTTCGTAAAATGCGACTTCATTCATCCGTATCTTCCGGTAATGTAGTCTTCGGTTTGTTTTTCTGCTGGATTCGTAAAGATCTGCCTGGTCTCTCCGTATTCGATCAGTTTTCCGAGAAGCATAAATCCCGTGCGGTCTGAAACGCGGGCTGCTTGTTGCATGTTATGCGTCACGATCAGAATCGTATAATGCTTCTTCAGCTCGAACATCAATTCCTCGATCCTTTGGGTCGCCACCGGATCGAGCGCCGAACAGGGCTCGTCCATGAGCACAACATCCGGAGTGACGGCCATAAGACGGGCAATACAAAGCCGCTGCTGCTGTTCGAGCGAAAGATTCAGGGCGGAATAGTCCAGCCGGTCCTTCAAAACATCCCAAAGCTGCACATGAATGAGCGCCTGCTCCACGACCTCCTGGAGCCGCCCCTTATCCATAAGCCCGTGCGTCCGCGGACCGTAGGCAATATTGTCAAAAATAGAAAGCGGGAAAGGGTTGGGCCGCTGGAAAACCATGCCGACCTTTTTACGAAGTTCCACAAGATCGGTCCCGAGATCATAGATGTTCCGCCCGTCGATCAAAACCTCACCGGTGATCTTCACCCCGTCGACCAGATCATTCATGCGGTTGAACGTCCGGAGCAAAGTGGATTTACCGCATCCTGAAGGCCCGATCAGCGCGGTGATCATTTTCTCCTCGATCGCAAGATCCACATGGATCAGCGCCTGGAACGTTCCGTAGAACAGGTCGAGATTTTTCGTTTCGATCTTTTTCATATATTTCAATAGCCCTGTTTTTTTGTCATCCCCGAATGCTTTAATCGGGGATCCAGTTCTGGATTCCCGCTAGATACATGCGGGAATGACAGAAGAAGAAAACTACCCGAACCTTCCGGTGAGATAATCATTAGTACGTTTATCGCGAGGAGTCGTGAAAAGTTTCTGCGCTTCATCGATCTCCACAAGCTCTCCCATTAAAAAGAACGCGACCCGGTCCCCCACGCGCGCCGCCTGTTTCACATTGTTGGTCACGAGGATCTGCGTGTAGCGGGATTTCAATTCCCGCATGGCTTCTTCCACTTTCGCCGTAGAAATGGGGTCCAGCCCGGAGCACGGTTCGTCATACAGAATAACTTCCGGCTCCACCGCCAGCGTCCGCGCGATACAAAGGCGTTGCTGCTGACCCCCGGAAAGCTTCATCCCGGAAGACGAAAGCCGGTCTTTCACCTCATCCCATAGAAATGACGCCTTGAGACTTTTTTCCACGATCTCTTCGAGTTTTTTCTTATCTTTCACGCCGTGGCGCCTGGGGCCGTACGCAACATTGTCAAAAATCGACATCGGAAGCGGGATGGGAAGCGCAAAGACCATGGTCACTTTCTTCCGGACCTCTTCGGCGTCCATCTCTCGATTGATGTCCTTGCCGTTGAGAAGAATCGACCCTTTCATTCTGCAACCAAGATCCAGATCATTCAGCCGGTTCAAGGCGCGCAAAAAAGACGTCTTCCCGCTATTCGCCGGGCCGATTACACCGAGGATCTCTTTGTCTTTCACGGAAAAATTCACATCCTTTAAGGCCCAGACATCGTCATAACGAATATTCAGGTCCTCGACGGCTATTTTGACAGGGCTAAGCTCTACCATTGTTTTTTACTCCGGATATGGGCGCGCACAATGATCGCCACAAGATTTAGCGAAAACACCATGCCCACCAGCACAAGCGCGGTCCCGTATTGCAGCGCCGGCTTCACATTCGGCACTTGCGTTGAAAGCACATAAAGATGATACGGAAGCGCCATGCATTGATCGAAGATTGATTGCGGGAGCCTGGGCAGATAGAACGCCGCGACCGTAAAAAGGATGGGGGCCGTTTCCCCCGCAGTCCGGCTAACGCCTAAGATGGATCCCGTCAAAATGCCGGGAAGCGCATTGGGAAGCACCACGCACCGGATCGTTTCCCATTTACTGACGCCGAGGGCAAGACTCGCTTCCCGGAAAGAACGAGGAACGCTCATAAGCGCTTCTTTGGAAGACGTGATAATCACGGGCAGTTCCATGATCGCGAGGGTGAGCGCCCCCGCAAGGATTGAAGACCCGAAATGGAAAAAGATCACAAAAAGCCCGAGACCGAAAAGACCGTAGACCACGGAAGGAACACCCGCCAGGTTCACGATGGCGATCTCGATCATCCGCGTCCACCAGTTTTTCCTGGCATATTCCACAAGATAGATTGCCGTGAGAACTCCCAGCGGCAGGGCAACGCTGATCGCACACGCGACAAGGCATAATGTCCCCATGATCGCGGGAAAAATACCGCCGGCCCGCATTCCCATCCGCGGCATCTCGGTCAAAAATTGCCAGCTGATGGCGGGCAACCCTCTCTTGATAAGGATCATCAGGATCAGGGCCACCGGAACGATCACGATGACCGCGGCCAGACCCAGTAGCGCAAAAGCGATCTTTTGTTTTGTCTGAGACTTAAGTTTCATTTCTTTTTCCTGTGGCGCGCCATATCGGCAAAAAAATTGATGAGAAATGTGATCCCGAAAAGGACCAGTCCGATGGCAAAGAGCGAAAAATAATGCTCGCTCCCGCGCACCGTCTCGCCCATTTCGGCGGCAATGGTGGCGGTCAGCGTCCGGACGGGCGCCAGGATCGTCTCAGGCATGACCGAGGCATTGCCGGTCAGCATCATCACCGCCATGGTCTCTCCGATCACGCGCCCGATCCCGAGCATGATGGCCGCCACGATCCCGGACGACGCTGCAGGAATAATGACCCGATAGATCGTTTGCCAATGCGTCGCCCCAAGCGCGAGGGATCCTTCCTTATAAGTCCGCGGCACGGAGGTGATTGCATCTTCCATAATGCTGACCATGGTCGGGATGGCCATAAAAGCGAGCGCAATGGAACCCGTGAGCGCGGTCAGTCCTGTTGGAAGATGGAACAGGTTTTTGACAACGGGGCCGAGCATGGCCATACCAATAAAACCGATCACAATGCTTGGAATTGCGGCCAAAAGCTCCACGCCGGCTTTCAGGATTTCCCGCATCCATCGAGGCGCGATCTCTCCGATGAAGATCGCGCAGGCCATGCCAAGCGGAACCGAAATAACGGTCGCCCCGAGCGTCACAACCAACGAGCCGAGAAAGAGCGGCAGGATCCCGAATTGCGGAGGTTCGGCAAGCGGGCTCCAGATCTGCCCGAAGAGAAAATCCTGGACCCTGATCGTTTTGAAGAGCGTGAGTCCGTCTTTTGCCAAAAAAATAAAAATCAAAATGACAAAGAGAATACACGCAAAACCATTCAGGAGAATGGCCTTTTCAATGATCGCTTCGCGGAATTTTCTCACAGCCTTCACCCCGTTAGAGATAGGAAGCGCTCCTCAAAGGAGCGCTTCCGTCAAGATTAGAATGACAGAGAGAAAATCTCGTTCATCTTTTTAATGCTCTCTATTTTAAAATACTTTCAACGAATCTCTAACGGGGCAAGCGAAACAAAACCCATGTCTTCCACGATCTTCTGGCCCTTGGCGCTCAGAGCGAAATCGATGAATGCCTTGATCTCCCCATTGGGTTTGAACCCCGTATACATATAGAGGAAACGCCAGATCGGGTAGGTCCTGTTCATCGCGGTCTCTTTGGAAGGCGGGACGAAGGCCTCTCCGTTCTTCTTTGCGACCGCAATAGTTTTGACCTTCGCGGACACGTAACCGAGGCCGTCGTAGCCAATCGCGCTTTCGCTTGTCGAGGTTTCATTAATAATGGCCTCGGAGGACGGAAGCATCAGGACCGACGGCGCAAACTGCTCCGGCCCTTTCTCATTCCCTTTCCTCAATACTTGCTCCAGAAAATACATATGCGTTCCGGAGTTCCTCTCGCGCGAGAGGACCAGGATCTTCTCGTTCTTTCCGCCGACTTCATTCCAGTTGGTGATCTTACCCGTAAAAATATCGGAGAGTTGATCGATCGTCAGCTCCTTGACGGGATTCGCCGGGTTCACGATCACCGCGAGCGCGTCGATCGCCACTTTGAATTCTTCCGGATAGTACCCGGCCTTTTGTGCGTCCTCGAGCTCTTTCTTCTTGATCTTGCGGCTCGCATTGGCGATATCGGTCGTCCCATTGATGAGCGCCGCGATCCCGGTTCCGGACCCACCGCCTGTCACGGCAAGACTTGCCTGGGGATTTTCCGCCATAAATTCCTCCGCCCACGCCTGGCTCAAATTCACGATCGTATCCGACCCCTTGATCTGAATCATCTTTTCTTTCGCATGAGCAGCACCCGCACACAAAAACAAGGTTGCCAATGCGACCCCTGATATTGCGATTAATTTTTTCATTTGTATTCTCCTTTTTACCGCAACCAGTTTAACCGAATGCGGACTTGGTGAATGTAAAATCCTTGTAAAGCTTTAGAACTTGTACGTCATGTCGATCTGGAACCGGCGAACGGATTGATCCACCTGCATACCGTTCACCGTGGAATCCCTCTGAGTGATCGGCCGCACCAGGTAGCACGCGCCATTCAATGTCAGATAATCTGTAAGGTTATATCCCACCTTAATAACACTTCCGGCCTTGTCGGTGCCGCCGTAGTTGTACCCCCCGAAGTCGCTATCATTAAAAGCGCCCACCACAGAGTTCGCGCCGATATACTTGTATTGATAGCTTCCTTGCCAATCTCCCTTTTTCACGAGTTTCCCGAGCGTAAGACCCAACGACCAGGCATCCGCGCCACCCTGCATCGAATTACCAGGGCTTGCTAGAGGAAGTCCGGACTGGTTGCTCATATTACGTGCGAATTCGGCAAATGGCTTCACGGGGATCCCGTAAGGATAAAAATTCAATTCCTGATAAAAACTCAGTATATTGAAATTACGGGCCGAGAGGGTGTTCGCATCGTAGCTGGGGTTTCCATTTGCCTGGCTTACACCATCGATATACCAGTTAGACGTATTGGCGTAATTTTGATATTGATAGATCGAAAGAGCTGACAGAGCATCCACGGGCCGCTCCAAACCCGGCACATAAAACACAGGGTTCAAACCGGCTTGATAGGCGAAAAGATTCGCATCCTTCGTGCCCGTGGTGCCTGATTCTTTAAGAACGAACTGTCCAGCCGTCAGATAACTCTTGAGATCGAAATTCTCGGTATCCAGGAGCTTGGCGTCGATTTTTTCATAGAGACCCTCTGGCTTCAGATCCCTGTCCCAGATCATATCGGTAGATCCTCTTTCGAAAGGATTGTTGAACTTGCCAGCCGTAATCTCCAATCCTTCGACTTTCAGGTCGTCCGAGATACCGACCTTCGCCCATTCCGGCGTATAGGTCGCGTAAGCCTTCTCGATCCAGATATTCTTGAAGTTGAAATTGTTGTTCAAAGACTGATTGGTCGAAACCGGGTCTGTGTTATAACCGTTCGCGCCTAATCTTTCGCCGCTCGCCATTGAAAAACCGATCTTCATTTCATCATTGAATTTTTTCTCGAATCCGTAACGCAACCGGAAACGGAAGCGGTTTCGATTCGGCTCAGAAGTCGTCGCCGCAGTATTGCCGTTCAGATGGAACGCTTCATATCTTAGCCGGACATCACCGCTGAATTTGAGGTCCTTGAGCCATTTGTTGGCTCCGCCGGTGGAATCGCTTAAACGCTGGGCGAATTCGGCCTCGCTCATCGGAGGAGTGGCTTCCACGCCGCTTGGCGCCATCTGGATCTTTCCGCCGCCGCCCGCCTTGAGCGCCTGAAGCTCGGCTTTCTGCGCCATGACGGTCGTCTGCATCTCATTCATCTGCTTCTGCATGTTTTGGACCAAGGTCATGAGTTCAGCGTCGCTCGCAAATATCGAGGACGTGAAAGTCAAAAGGCACACAACGAAGATGCTCGCCAGTTTGGTGAAAGAGTGGTATCTCATAAGATTGTTTCTCCTCCGGTTGAATGGAAATTGTTTGGTTTTCATAGCTGAAGTATAGAAAGTCCGTGTAAAGCCATGATGACGGGGATGTAAAAAGTGTGTAATGAACCAAGGATGTCCTCCCCTTGGGACCTCGGGTTATGGTAAAATGCCCGCGTCGAACTTTATGGCAAATGAAACGATCCTCCTCATCGAAGACGATAAGAACATCCGCGAGCTCGTAAAATACAACCTCGAGCAGGAGGGATTTCGCGTCCTCGCCGAAACCCGTGGCAACACCGGCCTTGAGACCGCGCTTAAAGAAAAACCGGCGCTTGTGGTCCTGGATCTCATGCTTCCGGAAATAAGCGGTCTTGAGATATGTAAAGCTCTCAAGCGAAACGACAAAACGCACGCGATCCCCATCATCATGCTTACAGCCAAAGGCACGGAATCCGATAAAGTCGTCGGCCTCGAACTCGGCGCCGACGATTACATGACCAAACCTTTCAGCCCCCGCGAACTCGTGGCCCGCATTAAAGCCGTACTTCGCCGCTCGCAGGAAAAGTCCCCTGAACAAATCTTGCGATCCGGAACGATCGAGCTGGACGTCACCAAGCATGAGTTACGTTTAAAGGGAAAACCTGTGGAGATCACGGCAAAAGAATTCGAGCTTCTGCGCATACTTATGAGCTCCAAGGAACGGGTCCTGACGCGCGAAGTGCTTCTATCAAAGGTTTGGGGTTATGAAAATTCGGTGAATATTGAAACGCGGACGGTCGACATGCACATCGGGCAACTTCGAAAAAAGATCGGGAAAGAAGCCGAACGGATCGTCACGGTCAAAAGCGTCGGCTATCGTTTCGACGGAGAATGACATGGGGCTTCCCAAGATCGGTTTTGCCAATCGTCTTCTCGTGCTGTATGGCATCATTTTCATCCTTGTCCTCCTCGTAACCGATGGATCGCTTTCCCGTTTTCTTCAAAAGCGCGACCTCTTCGAGCTCCAAAGCTCTCTGACCCGCCAAACTGTCCTGCTCCGCGAACTGGCGCTCCCCCTTTTGGGTGATCCCAAGCGCCTCCAGGAGCAGCTTAAAAAAATCACTGCCGAGACGAACATTCGTGTCACGATCATTGATCCTGCGGGAAAAGTTCTTGCTGATTCAAGCGAAAGCCTGGAGCAGCTTTCCAAAATGGATAACCACGCACTACGACCCGAAGTGGTAGCCGCTCTAAAAAAAGAAACGGGCATGAGCATCCGCTACAGCGTGACTTTGGGAACCCGGATGCTTTATATCGCACTCCCCATTCTCGAACCCGCCAAGATTTCCCCCTCACCCTCCCCTCTCCCCCTCGCAGGGGGAGAGGACAAAGGTGAGGGGGTCGACTCTTCTGTTTCAAATGGGCAAAAAGTCCTCGGGGTCGTGCGCACGGCAATGCCGATTACCAAGGTCGATGAGACCCTGGCCTCTGTCCGCCGGCCAGTCATGCTTACAGCAGCCCTGGGCATTCTGGTCGTCCTCATTGCCGGCTTTCTTTTCAGCAGCCATCTTACAAAGCGCATCCGCCGCATTACCTCTGTGGCCGAGCGCTACGCCCGCGAGGACTGGTCCGAAAAGATCTTGGTCGACGGCCGAGATGAGCTCAAGATGCTTGCAGACACCATGAATCACATGGCTGCGACCTTGCGTTCGCGGATCGAGGACCTGGAAACTGAAAAAGGAAAGATCTCCGTCATTCTGAGCCATATGAATGAGGGCGTCATCGCGATTGACCGCCAAAAACAGGTCCTCCTTATGAACCCCACAGCAGAAAATCTTTTTGGATGTCACGCCTCTTCCGTCCTTGGAAAAAGCCTGCTTGAGGTCACAAGACATACTCAGGTCGAAAGGATCGTGGATCATGCTTTCCGGGAGAAGAAGACCCTGTCCGAAGAGATCCTGACCTCTGGAGAAATAAAAAAGACTCTTCGCCTGAGCGCGGTGGTCCTGAAAGAACATGCCCGCGACATTGGCGGCATTCTTGTTTTCCATGATATGACGGAACTCCGGCAGCTCGAAAACGTCCGGAAAGAATTCGTGACCAATGTTTCCCATGAGCTTCGCACCCCGCTGACCGCGATCAAGGGATTCATTGAAACGCTGCTGGGTGGTGCCGCAAAGGATCCTTCAACCAGTGAAAAATTCCTGAAGATCGTTTCGGAGGAAACGGACCGGCTGGGCCGTTTGGTGGAGGACATTTTAGCGATCGGTGAGATCGAGCAAAAAATAGCTCTCATGAAAAAAGACAGCGTCGATCTCGGCTCCGAGCTGGCCATGACCTTGGAATCCTTTAAAGCCCGGATCGAAAAAAGCAACCTCGGGATCGAGAACCGCCTCTCCGGAAAGTCTCTTGTCGTGCCCGGTGACAAGGACAAGATACGTCAGGTTTTCGTCAATCTCATCGATAATGCGATCAAATTCAACGCGCCGGAAGGCAAGATCGTCTTGTCTGCAAGTCAAAACTCAGAGGAAGTAACGATTACGGTTGGAGATACGGGGATCGGAATTCCAGCCAAGGATCAAAGCCGCGTTTTTGAACGGTTTTTCCGGGTAGATAAAGCCCGTTCAAAAGAACTCGGAGGAACGGGATTGGGTCTGGCGATCGTCAAGCACATCATGGAAGCGCATGGCGGCCGTGCCACCTGCCAAAGCGCTCCGGGCCAGGGCTCGCGCTTTTCCGTTTTTTTTCCAACACCCCGTTAGTTTTTTACAATAACCCGCCGGAATGTTCAGTGGTCCCAATACTATTCAATTTTAGCGCAGCTGAAATTGGGGCCATCCCAACTAACCTCTCAGAAAAGAAATTAAGAGTTGGGATGGAAATTGAGAACGATTGTCTTGGCGCGGGTCATGGCTTCGATCGAGTAACGGATCCCCTGGGTCCCCATTCCCGAGCTTTTCACCCCGATGAATGGAAAATGATCCGGACCGCGTTCCGTTTTGCCGTTCACCTGCACCGTACCGACGTCCAACTGCGCCCCGATCCGGAAAGCGGAGTCCACATTTTCGGTAAACACGGAAGCCTGGAGCCCGTATTCAGATTCATTGGTGATCCGGATCGCTTCCTCGACCGTCTTGACCCTCAGAATAGGAAGCACCGGACCGAAAGGCTCTTCCCAGGCGACCCGCATATCCACCGTCACGCGATCAAAGAGCGTGGGATAGATCAGATTCTTTTCCCGTTTGTTCCCGACGAGAAGTTTCGCGCCTTTTTGGATCGCGTCCTCGATCAACTCCTGGACAAAATCCGCGGCTTCCGTTGAGATAAGGGGTGTAATGTCCGCATCTTCTTCCGGACGGCCCACGGTCATTTTTTTCACGAGCGGCAAAAGTTCCGCGATCAATGTGTCGGCCACGGGCTCCAGGACCAGGATGCGTTTCACGGCGGTGCACCGCTGCCCGGAAAACGAGAAGGCGCCGGCTACGATATGCGCGGCGGTTAAAGGGAGGTCAGCGTCTTCGAGAACGATCGCCGCATCTTTACCGCCGAGCTCCAGAAGAAGCGGTTTCATCCCCACGATCGAAGCGATGTGCTTCCCGACCTTACTGCTCCCGGTAAAGGCCACCATGTTCACAAGGGGATGGCTGACTAAATGATCCCCGATCGCACGGCCCTGCCCTGTGATCACATTCAAAACGCCCGCCGGAAGCCCGGCTTCGCAAAAAACGCGCGCCAAATGAAGCGCGCTGATCGCCCCTTGTGTCGGCGGCTTGAAGACCACGGCATTCCCCGCCACAAGCGCCGGGGCTATTTTGGAAGCCGCAAGATTGATGGGATAGTTAAAAGGCGCGATCGCAAGCACGACGCCGAGCGGCACACGATTCATAATGGAAAGTTTTGTTTCACTAAAACCCGGAAAAGCTCCCGACGAAATACTTTCCCCCGTAACGCGCTTTCCCTCTTCCGCCGTGAAATGGATCAAGTCCGCTGTGCGCGTCACTTCGGAAAGCGAGGATTTTCTGTTTTTAGCGATCTCACGAACAAGAACGGACGCGATCGTCTCTTTCTCGCGCAAAAGAATGTCCGCTGCCTTGTGGAGCATGGCAGCGCGTTCGCTTACCGGAACCGTGGCCCATGTTTTTTGCGCCGCGGCCGCAGATTTTAGAAATTCATCGGCCTCGTCCCGGCTCATGGCAGGCACTTCCCCGACCACGGAACCGTCCACGGGAGAAAAGATCTTGTCCCATTGTTTGGACTTGGGATCGACCCATTTGCCACTCAAGAGATTCTTGTATTTTTGTCCTTCGCTAAAAAGGCAACGGAACATTTCGTCTTTACCTCTTGTGGAGTCTTATGGACTTCGCTTCTTTGTTGCGGAATTCCCGGAAAAAGAGACCCGCTCATGGACTTTTTTCCCGGGCAAACGGTAATGAGAAACGCAGGGCTCGCCAAGTTGCCAGGAGAAGTAAACCTCCTGCCCCAGATGCGTCCCGAGAAATTCGACGTGTCCTTTTTCGATATTGCGGAGAAGGCAGCCCATCGAAAAAATCGCTTCGACATCCTTGGCAAGATCCTCGATCGCTTCTTCGAGCGCGTGAATGCCCTCTTCCAGATCATCTTTTTCTTCTAAAAGCCCGCGGTCCCGTTCGGCCGCGCAAACCAGCTCGTGCATAAAAAGAAGATCGTGCGTGCGGCTGTAGGCCTCTTTTTTGGTCCGGAGAAGCTTCAGACATTTTTCAAGCTCCGGCAAAAGAGCTTCGGCTTCCTGAAGAGTAAATCTTTTTCTTTTTTTAGAGATCACAAATCGGCTCTCCTTGCCCTTAAGAATACTCCCGGCTGTCTCTAAAATCAAACTTCAATTTCCAAGAAACAATCACCAAGCAAGGACCAAAAACCAATATTCAATCAACGAAAGAAACTATGGTCCGTTTTTTGGGTAATTGGAATTTGCCTGGTGATTGTATCTTGGTGCTTGGAATTTCATAAAAAGGCCTCGCCTTTTTATGTGTTTCCTTCCGGCGCGACATCGGACCAAACGGCAGGCATAAGGCCGCCGCCCGTCGCCACATTGATCACACTTTCATCGCTCAAACGAACAAAACCTCCGGCGTATTTTCCTCCGAAGACGAGCATGTTGAAATTGTATTTTTTGTAAATAAGATCCAACTTCTGATTCACAATGTCGGGAACGGTGATCGTTGGGACCGAAACCTGCTCCTGGATCACCCAATCCTCTTCTTTAAGCGCTTTATCCACCGCCGCATTCCAGTCGCCGTCTGGCGTCTCGCGTCCGATGTGGACCCGGCGAGCGCCACGGCTTGAGCCCGAAGGCTTGAGGACGATGGTGTCTTTCTCATCCTTCAGAAAATCGATCAAAAAGACCTTCCGGTGGCCATAGAAATCCTCAGCGTCGGAAAGACAGCGCGTCCACGGAAGGTGCTGACGCTTCATTTCGTTTTCATTCTCGGTGAAGAAACGGTCGAACTCGGGAGTCGTTAAAAGCGAGAAGATCGATTTACTGGAGGCAAGCTTTGAACGCAACGGATTGACCACACAAACAGCCTTATCCTTGTAAGCGCGCAAGAGGTCCTGAACTTCATCGATCCGTTCCAGAAGCTCATCAAAGGACGCGCACCGGTAGATCAGATGCACGCGAAATCCCTTGTGATAAAGTTTACCGCCTTTGTACTGAAGTTCGCGCGGATCCGCGATCGTGGTCTTGTAGCCCTTAGACTCAAAATGACTTTTCATGTACTCAAATTCTGAGGTGGTCCTCGCATTCCGCCAATCGACGATCGCGATCTGGGGTGTTTCATATCCCCCAAACTCTTCATAGACTGAAAGCAGCGTCGAAAGAATGCTTTGGACCCGTTCGCTCGCGGCCAAATGATTCTCCTCGGCGAACGGCCAGATCAGCTCTTCGGAAAGGAACGCGGATTCCAGCTGATCGGCATAGGCCGCGCCGGCCGGGGCATCGCCGTTGAATTCCAAAAGCTTCAGGCTCTCTCCTTCCAAAAGCGCGTCAAAACGGCTAAAGACAACATGCTGCGAATAGCCCGGATCGATCTTCACAAGCTCTTCGGCTTCGGGAGAAAGGTGAAAATGGGATTTCATCTGAGCCTCTTCGAAATAAAGACGCGCGGTTTTGTTGAGGATCTGGGAGAAGGTCGAGGCGGCGCGCTTCAGAAGGTGCTGCTGCTTGGGCGTGACAAAATAAGCTTTGTAAAAAGCCGGGACCGTGAAACGGCCGAAGGCGAACGCGGGATTCTTGAGCTTTTCCCTGAACCGGCCGATGGCAGGAACGGCCCGGGCCTCGTGACTCTTCAGGTATTGGTCGTACGCGTAATCAAGATTCGCCGTCATGGTCTACCCCGGTTGGAGAGAAAAATCATAACGAAGCATATCCCTCTCCCCCCGGGAGAGGGTTGGGTGAGGGAGCCTTTTACACCCTCATCCTCGCCTTCTCCCTCGAGGGAGAAGGAACCTGAAAATTCGCGCAATTATTTCCGTTCTTCGTGAGGAATGTAATATTGTTCTGCCGGCCCGATATATTCCGCAAGCGGCCGGATAAGCCGGTTGTCCAGCTGCTGCTCGATGATGTGACCGCTCCAGCCGGCAACGCGGCTCGCCGCAAACACCGTCGTAAAAAAATCAGGCGGAAATCCAAGCACATAAAGAACAGGCGCCGAAAAAAAGTCCACGTTGCAGGGGATCTTTTTCCGGCCCATCATAATTTTCTCGACATGCGCCGCGATCTCCAGCCAGTCCATTTTCCCCGCCTTGACGCACAAGTCGTGGGCGATCTGCCGGAATGCCTCGGCGCGCGGGTCCCGGGTCTTATAGATCCGGTGCCCGAATCCCATCACCTTCTTTTTTTCATCCAGAAGTTTGTTCACATAGGCCGTGGCATTTTCAGGTTTTCCGATCTCAAGGATCATCTCCATCGCGTATTGGTTCGCCGCACCGTGCAATTCGCCGGCCAAGGTCCCTACCGCCGAGGTGACCGCTGAATAAAGATTCGACAAGGTTCCCGTCGTCACGCGCGCCGCAAAAGTTGAGGCATTGAGCCCATGATCCGCCAAAAGGATCAAGTAAGCGTCCAGCGCCTTTTCCATCTCCGGTGTCGGTTTTTTCCCGTTAAGCATATAAAGAAAATTGGCCGCATGTGAAAGGCTCATGTCGGGCTGAATAGGTTCCTTCCCCTCACGCAGCCTGTAAAAAGCCGCAATAATGGTCGGGAAAACGCCTGTCAGATGATAGGCCTTACGCAGGGATTCTTCGGGATTCACGATATGTGCCCGCGGATCCAGGCTTCCCATGAGAGAGCACATGGTCCTCAGAGCGCTCATCGGATGGGTCGTGGTCGGAATAAGCCTGAGGACCGCGAGCGCGCGCTCGGACAGAGGCCTTTGCGCCTTCAGAGTCTCCTTAAAAACTTTAAGTTCTTCAGCGTTGGGAAGTTTTGCATACCAGAGGTGGTACGTTACCTCCTCAAAATGCGATTTCTGAACGAGCTCGCCGATCGGGATACCGCGATAAAGAAGCCGGCCGTTCTCGCCATCGACATCGCTTAGAGACGTTTGAGCGGCAACGACGCCTTCCAATCCCTTGATCAGCTTTGATGCGCTCGAAGGTTCCTTTTTCCTAGTGGGCATTTCGTCTCATCTCCTTTAAAGAAATTCATCCGCCACACAGCGCCGGCGGATCAAATTCTCGCAGCAACTTGCGCCTGCCTGCGGTAGGCAGGTGCCGCAAGGTTGCGCGATCATTTGACAAAGTGAAGTTATTATACTCAAAGCAGGAAAAACAGGAACTGCTGTTTTGTTCTTTTGTTGTAACTTTTACGATCTGAATTTTGGAATAAAAAACGGCGTCTTTTCTTTGTACGCGCGATAGGCCTCCCCAAAACGCGCCGCAAGCTCTTTTTCTTCGATGAGCTTGATCTCGAGGATCAAAAAGACCATCAGGACAACGGCGGCGGTCCAGGAACCCGGCCGGTTAAAAAGCGAGGCCCACCCCGCTAGATAAAGAAAAAAGCCGAGCATCATGGGATTTCGGCAATACCGGTAGGGACCGGAGGGCAGGAACTCTTTCGTAGGCACCATGGGAACAGGCGTCCCTTTTCCCTTCCAAAGCTGCCACAGGACGGCCCAGCTCACCCACGGAATACCGGCCACAAAAAAAAGAGCGCTCAAAAGAACCGAGGCTAAAGAAGGAAAGACCGCTTCCTGTCCCCCAAGCCCAAAAACCCACACCAGCGACGGCCAGCCCGCGAGGAAAAGTGTCGCGCCAAGCAGCGTCGCCACCGCCCGGTAACCCGCCGAGTATTCCTTGCCCGCTCGTGCTACTAGATATCCGATCAATGAGTTGAACATGATCGCCTCCTGATTATTTTTGTTTCTTTTTCCAATATTTGCAGCCTTTTTCCACCAGGGCCGGAGGAATATCCTTATTCGAACCTTTCCCGTGGACCTCGAACCAGGTGCAAATGCCTAGAAATGTATTTTCGAAATCCCTGCGAAAGCCACAATCCCAACACGGGGTGCTCGAATCTTTTGTCATGTTCTTTTTCCCTCATTTAAGAATGAATCAAAACAGGGCGGGATCTCGGAAGTGAATTTCACACGCTCTCCGGTCACGGGATGACAAAATTCCAGTCCCGAAGCGTGCAAAAGAAGACGTTCGGCTTTCACGATGGGTCGCATCTCTTCCTGCCAACCCTCCTGGATATAGCGTTCAAAGATCTTGGGATCAATATAGATCTTGTCGCCCACGATGGGATGTCCCAAAAAAGAAAGATGCGCGCGGATCTGATGCGTCCGGCCTGTTTTCGGCATCACCTTGAGAAGCGAGTATCCCCCGTCGCTGTTTAAAATCTCATAATCCGTCTGGGCGCTTTCACCCTGCGGATCGGAACTGCGGATATTATGCCCGCTATCCACCTTAAGCCCCAGGGACGCCGAGATCGTTCCAGACCGAGCTTCGGGCGTTCCGAACACCATCGCGTGATATTCTTTTGCCACTTGCCTGTTTTCAAAAAGGATGCCGAGCCTTCCGGCCATCTGAGCCGATTTTGCGACCAGGACAAGCCCGCTTGTTTCCGAATCAAGCCGGTTCACGATCCGGAATCCCTCTCCGCCCGGGCGAAGATCCCGGATCAAAAGGCTAAGAAGATTTTTTTGTTTGAACCGTCCCACGGCATGGACCGGAAGCGGCGCGGGCTTATCCACCACAAGAAAAAACTCATCCTCATAAAGGATCGCGTACCCTGTCTCCACATAAAGATCTTCTTCTGCGCGCATGGATCCGCTTTCTATTTGTGGACCGGCTTTAAATAACGGGCGTGCCATTCGGGACATCCACGGCGCCGCACGGCACCCTTCATTTCAATAATTGCCTGAGGACGTATTGCAGGATACCGCCATGGCGGTAGTATTCGATCTCGACGGGGGTGTCAATGCGGCAAACGACTTCGAAGACCTTGATCTTTCCAACGCCGGAGGCTTTGACCGTAAGAATTTTTCCGGGCTTCAACCCCTTGGCGACTCCTTCGATCGTAAAGACCTCCTCGCCGGTCAATTTGAAGGAAGCGGCATTCTGTCCCTGGAAAAACTGCAGCGGGAGGATGCCCATCCCGATCAGATTGCTGCGATGGATCCGTTCATAGCTTTCGGCGATCACGGCACGGACGCCGAGAAGCGCAGGCCCTTTGGCCGCCCAGTCGCGCGAAGACCCGGAACCGTATTCTTTTCCTGCGAGGATCACAAGCGGCCGGCTTTCTTCCGCGTATTTCATGGCCGCATCAAAGATCGGCATGGCCATGCCTTTGCCCTTTTCGCCGAAATACTTTGTCATCCCGCCTTCGACGCCGGGCACGAGCAGGTTTTTCAGCCGGATATTGGCGAATGTGCCGCGCATCATCACTTCATGATTACCGCGGCGCGCGCCGTAAGAATTAAAGTCCTTGGGTTCAACACCGTTTTCAACCAGATATTTTCCCGCAGGACTGTCGGTTTTGATGGATCCGGCGGGTGAAATATGGTCGGTCGTGATCGAGTCCCCCAACACGGCCAGCACGCGGGCGTTTTTGATGTCCTTAAGGTCCGACGGCATTGCCGGCATTTTTTTAAAATAGGGAGGAGATTTCACATAAAGAGACTTTTTGTCCCATGCAAAAGTATCGCCCGCGGGAGCGCTCAAAGAACGCCAGGCCTCGTTCCCCTCAAAAGCATTCAAATAGCGCTTCCGGAACATCGCCGGGTCCACGCTTTTCAGGGCTTCCCGGATCTCCGCCGAACTCGGCCAAATATCCCTTAAATAAACGGGCTTGCCGTTCTTCCCCTTGCCAAGCGGATCTTTCTCAAGATCGATCATGACAGTGCCCGCGATCGCGTAGGCCACCACAAGCGGCGGCGACGCGAGATAATTCGCACGGATCTGCGCATGCACACGTCCTTCAAAATTCCTGTTCCCGGAAAGAACAGACGCCACGACCAGGTCTTTTTCTTTGATCGCCTTGGACACGGGTTCGGCCAGAGGACCGGAATTTCCGATGCACGTCATGCAGCCGTATCCCACAAGATTGAATTTCAGCACTTCCAGGCAGGAAAGAAGCCCGCTCGCCGCAAGATAATCTGTCACGACCTGGGAACCCGGCGCAAGGCTTGTCTTCACCCAAGGCTTTACGGTCAGACCTTTTTGAAGCGCTTTTTTCGCAAGGATCCCGGCCGCCAGCATCACCGAAGGGCTTGAAGTATTCGTGCAGCTCGTGATGGACGCGATCACGACCGCCCCTTGCGCAAGCTCGCATTTTTCTCCGCTGATCTCGAGCGCTGCTTTTTTCGTAAGGTCGGCTTTCGTTTTCGCGATCTCCGCAAGCGCCTTTTTAAACGACGGCTTTACTTCCTTAAGCGTCACACGATCCTGCGGGCGCTTCGGGCCGGCGAGGCTCGGCACCACGCTCGCAAGGTCCAGCTCCAGCGTGTCGGAATAAACGATTTTTTCTTCCCCGCCCTCACGGAAAAGTCCCTGCGCCTTCAAATAGGTCTCGGCAAGCTTGATCTGCTCATCGCTTCGTCCTGTCAGCTTCAGAAAATGGAGCGTCTCCTGGTCCACCGGAAAAAATCCGGCGGTAGCGCCGTACTCAGGGGCCATGTTCGCGACGACTGCGCGATCCGCAAGCGAGAGCTCGCTCACGCCCGGCCCAAAAAATTCCACGAATTTCCCCACCACGCCTTTTTTCCGGAGCATTTGTGTGGCGGTCAACACGAGGTCGGTGGCCGTAACTCCTTCGGATAATTTTCCGGTGAATTTAAAGCCCACCACTTCGGGGATCAGCATCGAGATCGGCTGGCCGAGCATCGCAGCCTCCGCTTCGATCCCGCCGACGCCCCAGCCCAGGACGCCGAGGCCGTTGATCATCGTGGTATGCGAGTCGGTCCCGACCAATGTGTCCGGATAAAGAAAGGTCTTCCCACCCTCTTTCCTCGAAAAGATCACGGGAGAAAGATATTCGAGGTTCACTTGATGGATGATGCCGGTCGCGGGAGGCACGACGCGGAAATTGTGGAAAGCCTGCTGGCCCCATTTGAGAAATTGATAGCGTTCCCGGTTGCGCTCGAATTCTTTGGCGATATTCTTCGCGAACGCGTCAGCGGTCCCTGAAAAATCCGTTTGCACCGAGTGATCGATCACAAGATCCACCGGTTGAAGCGGGTTGATCTTCTTGGGATCCCCGCCCATCTTGACCATCGCTTCCCGCATGGCCGCGAGGTCCACAACCGCGGGCACTCCCGTAAAATCCTGCAACAGAACTCTGGCAGGCGTGAAGGCGATCTCATGTTCGGCCTTGTGCTTCGGATCCCAGGTCGCCAGCCGTTCGATGTCCTTCCGCGTCACGTTCTTGCCATCTTCATTGCGGAGCAGATTCTCAAGCAGAACGCGGATGGAATAAGGGAGCTTCAGGACCTTGGCGATGCCACATTCCTGAAGCGCGCGCAAGCGGTAGATCGTGTAATCCTTAGACGCGATCCTCAAGGTCACCTTGCTTCCGAAACTGTTCAAAAGACTCATCAATAGACCCCTTTTTCATTCAGGAACGGCCCATATTTCTTGTCCGTCTTTTTAACATGGTCGGAGAACCAATCCGCCAAAAATTTAAGGGCCTCCCCTGTCACTGTTTTTTTCCCGTCCAAGAGATCCCGCTGCAGCCCTGAAACCTTCATGCAAAAATCCTCATGCTCTTTTTGATGCGCTTCATAATCGGGATAACCGTACCGCCGCATCAGCCTTTCTTCGGTGTTGAAGTGATACTCGGCATACTCATCCAGTTCGCGCAAGACCTCGGGAATGATCTTTTCCTGGTTCTTTTGTTTAATCGCGCTAGAAAGTTTTTTAAACATCGCCACGATCTTCTGGTGCTGTTGATCGATCTCGGCAACATTCACGCTGTAACTCGGGTCCCAAGCGATGTGTGGCATGCGTTTTCTCCTCGGTCAACGTTTCTCGCGAAACGCAAAAACGTTCCCTTCGTTTGCCCCGCCTGCCGTCAGGCGGACGTTATCTGTTTCCCCGCATCTTTTTAATGATCGCCTCACCCATTTCGCGGGTGCCAACGGCGGTGGGATCGTTGCGATCTTCTTTCAGATCGTAAGTCACATTCTTTCCCTCGCGAATGACATCGGCCACGGCTTTTTCCAGACGGTTCGCGGCATCGGTTTCGCCGAGATGCCGGAGCATCAAAACGCCTGAGAGGATGAGCGCAACAGGATTCACCTTGTTGAGTCCTTTATATTTCGGCGCGGAACCATGGGTCGCTTCAAAAAGAGCGCCGTTCGTCCCGATATTGGCCCCGGGAGCCACGCCCAGCCCGCCGACAAGCCCCGCGCAAAGATCGGAAAGAATATCTCCGTAAAGATTCGGAAGGACCAGCACGTCATAAAGCTCGGGTTTTTGCACAAGCTGCATGCACATATTGTCCACGATGCGGTCTTCGAATTCGATCTCGGGATACTTTTTGGCCACTTCCCGCGCGACCTCAAGGAAAAGCCCGTCCGAGAATTTCATGATATTGGCTTTATGAACGGCCGTGACTTTTTTACGCTTGTACTGCCTCGCGTAATCGAAGGCAAATTTCACAATACGTTCGCTGCCCATGACGGAAATCGGCTTGATGCTTACGCCGGAATCGGAACGGATCTTTCGCTTGGAAAGCTTTTCGATCTCAGCGATCAGCTCTTTGACTTCCGGAGTCCCTTTCTGGAATTCAATGCCGGCATAAAGGTCTTCGGTGTTCTCGCGCACGATCACCAGGTCGATGTTCTTGTAGCGGGACCGGACGCCGTCGTAGGATTTGCAGGGCCGGAGACAGGCATAAAGATCGAGCTCTTTACGGAGCGCCACGTTGACCGAGCGGAATCCGGTGCCCACGGGGGTCGTCAGCGGAGATTTGATAGCGACTTTATTTTTGCGAATGGACTCCAACACGCGGTCCGGAAGCGGCGTCCCTTCGCTGGCCATCACATCCATGCCGGCAGTCTGGATGTCCCAGTCGAACTTTACGCCTGTGGCTTCAAGGCATGCTCGGGTGGCTTCTGCCAATTCAGGTCCGACGCCGTCGCCGGGGATCAGTGTTACGCGATAGGATTTCATGAATTTCCTCGTTTGTTAGGGTTGCCGTTTTCCATGAGAACATTGCGGTCCAAAGAGCCTTCAGATAGAATGATTTATCCCCGAAGACGGGTTCATCAAAAGGACTCACATTTTATATGAAGAACACCAAAATTAAAAGAACGCTCTTGGAAGCCCTCACCCGGGCCGGAAAGATCATCCACGCCAACTTCGGCAAGGAACAGACGATCACCAAAAAGGGCAAGTTCAACCTCGTGACCGAGATCGACAAGGCTTCGGAGAAGGCGGTCGTGGAACTTATCCTGAAACGCTTTCCGGATCATTCGATCTTGGCGGAAGAGTCTCCGGCCGTCACGGGCTCCAGCTGCCGCTGGATCATCGACCCTATTGATGGCACCACGAACTTCGCGCACGGCTTTCCTATCGTTTCAGTTTCGATCGGATTTGAAAGGGACGGCCGGCTTGAAATGGGCGGCGTTTTTGATCCCTTTCGCAAAGAGCTTTTCTTCGCAGAGCGCGGTCAAGGCGCAACGCTTAACGGCAAGCGCATTCATGTCTCCCGGGCAATGACTCTCGAGGATTCGCTTCTTGCCACAGGGTTCCCTTACGACCGCAACATAAAGCCGGATGATTATCTTGCCATGCTCCGCGTCTTCCTGACCCGGATCCAGGGGATCCGTCGCGGCGGATCGGCGGCGATCGATCTTTGTTACGTGGCTTGCGGCCGCTTTGACGGTTACTATGAAATGAAGCTTTCGCCGTGGGACAAAGCGGGCGGGATGATCATCGTTGAAGAGGCCGGCGGAAAGCTCACGGATTTCTCTGGAGGCCCTCTGACCCTTTCGGGGTTGCAGAACCTCGCAACGAATGGCCTGATCCACGCGGAAATGCTTGCGGCGCTTGCTCCGTTCCAACATTTGGGCGGGTCACTGTCTTAGGAGAACTTCGGATGCCGAAGAAAAAATCCTTGAAGATGCCCAAACCCCGTCACGGTTGGGCCATCAATCCCAAAACGCGTGTAAAACCTTCCAAGAAAAGCTACCATCGAAAGACCGCAAAAAAGATCGAAAAGCATTGGGTAGACGAACTTTTTGATTGAACGGGCAGGCGCTAGAAACAAAAAGCGCCGGGTTTTGAGGCCCGGCGCTTTTGAAAATCTAAAATCCTTCTTACTTCTTGGCTCCGCCGCTAAGATCCACCGGACTGGGGATTTCAATGTCCGCAGGGATCGGGAAGGTGACCAACTGGGCAGCACCGAGAACCGTGGTGACGACCGTGTCAACCATGCCCTGGCCAACGCCTTGCCAAACATTCTTACCTTCCGAGGAATAATCATTGGGCGTGGTGAACAACTTGGTCCAACCGAGAACCGTGTTGGTCAAACCATACCCGAGTTTCCCCGCAACCTTCTCACCATAGGTTTTTCCTTCGGTCCACGAACTGGCCGCGAAAGCAGCCGGCACGAGAAGCATCGAAAGAACCACTACGAGACTGATGATCTTCTTCATTGAATTTCCTCCCTTGGTT
>JBAYVF010000005.1:0-109148 GCA_041674705.1 Candidatus Omnitrophota bacterium | reverse complement strand
GACCCCTTGCGTTGTGGAACTTTGAACGAAAGCACTGGAGACGTTCACTTCCCCAACCTTGTCGCTGTCAAATCCCACCCACTGAAAAAGACCGGATAAATGACTGATCGAAGTGGCGGAAAGCGTTGGGTCCGCGTTTAACCTCTCGACATAATAAAGCCCCTCACTCTTCACCGTCACCGTTCCCGTCCCCGTCGCCACATTTTTATTCACAACAAAGGATACTGACGTGATCGCATTAAAATGAAAACTACTGAGCGCTTTTTGAAGAGTCTCTTTCGTGATCGTCACGAACTTGTTTGTCGTATTGATCCCGATGAAAACAAGCGTCACACTTCGGTATTGCAAAGTACCGTCTGCGTTTTTCATCCCGGTCGGGACATCATCGGACACCGAAACCCGGAGCGTCCCCGTCCCGCTCACTTCGAAGGTAAGATTCGAATTCGTCAAATCAGGACGAATCGGAACTCCGCTCCCATCCACTGCGTTAAAAACGAGAATTCCACCCCCCCAGTCCTTTGACCCGGCGGGAATGTTGTAATCGAAACTGAAAGCCGTGCTCGACGTGTTATGAAGGTCTCCCGTAATCGCACTCGCCGGACTCTCAATAACACCGGGGCCTACCTGATAGGCCTTAAGATCGGTGACAGTACCCGTCGACAGCGCGTTCACGGAAGGCTCGAAATAAAGACCCTGGCTTTTGACCGTCACCGTTCCCGTTCCGGTCGCCACGCTCTTGTCCACCACAAAGGCCACTGAGGTCAACTTGTTATAATGAAAATCAGGAATCGCTCTCAAAAGATCCGCTTGTGTGATCGTGATGTATTTATTCGTTGCGGAGATACCTGTGAACAATAAGGTCGCGGTGCGGTATTGAGGCGTCCCGTCAGGATTGCTCATCCCGGTCCACACATCATCCGACACCGACACTTTCAACGTGGTTACACCACTCGGAACCGTCACAGAAAATGTCAGACCTTCGCTCGTTAGATCAGGATTGGGATTCCCGTTCGCCCCGAATGTTAAAATGCCGGCTGCATAATTGACGCTACCGCTTGGGACATTGTAGCCAAATGAAAATTGCGTGCTGTCCGGCGCGCTAAAACTGGTCAAAGCTTCCTTTGGAATTGCCAAAGAGCCGGCACTCGTCTGATAAATTCCAAGGTCCGTTAACGTTCCGGTCGAAGTTGCCGGTGCAGGCGGATAGACGACCAGTCCTTTGCTTTTCACCGTCACCGTTCCCGTTCCGGTCGCCACGCTCTTATCCACTACAAAGGCTACTGAAGTCACTTTGTTATAATGAAAATCAGGAATCGCTCTCAAAAGATCCGCTTGTGTGATCGTGATGTATTTATTCGTTGCGGAGATTCCGGTGAAGACAAGCGTCACACTTCGATATCTCGGGCTTCCATCCCCGTTGGTGCCAACCACCACATCATCCGACACCGAGACCCGGAGCTTACTGGTTCCACTCACCTCAAATGTGAGATTGTTGTTCGTAAGATTGGGGAGCGGATTTCCATTCGCCCCGAATGTCAGGATCGCCCCGCCCCAGTTCCCTGACCCGGAAGGAATATTGTAGTTAAATGAAAGCTGGGTACTATTGGGCGTTTGTAAATTGCTCGCAGCACCCGCCGGACTCGCCATCAGCCCCGGGCCTACCTTATAAGTGTACATATCGGTCACGAGACCCGTGGCCCCTGCCGCCACAGGCGGTTCAAAATAAAGCCCACCGGTTTTGATGTCCAGGCGCCCTGTTTTATTCGCAAGTTGCGTGTTCTCGAAAACAAAAGTGATCTCTTTAACCTGATCGAGTTTAAACTCGGGAAAATATTGCGCGATGGCGGATCTGGGAATGCTAATTTGCTCATAACTTGTCGTAAGATCGCTGATCCAGAAAGCGGCCGTGTGCTTCTCCGCATCCTTCAGTTCCAGCTTGAGACAGTGGCCGGTGCAAGCCGTGGCGGTTTTCATTTCAAAAGTGATCGAACCGTACCCGCTGAGATCCTGGGACTGCCCCGTGCGATTCGGATCAAAATTGATCACTGCCCCCGAATAACTGTTCGCAGGCGTCACATTGTAATTGACGGAAAACTCGCTGGTTGAAGTCTGGCCGATAATCGGAAGCGAAGTCGCATTAGGATCGGCACTGCTGAATGCCCCCAGGGTGGGTTGTCCGGAGAAAACAGTAATTGGGTCTGCGGAACGAAAAACGGGGGTTTGCTCCTGTTGGCTATTGTATTCATCGATCTCAGAAATAAAGTTATTCAAAATCGCGCGCGCTTCCACGGAAGAAGCTTCCGGAGATTGCGCGGTCCTCAATAAATCCGCCAACTCTTCTTCGGTTAATGGCTGCTCACTAATAAGGCCATCGCGGTTATAGGCATAAACCCCATCTTCCGAAAGCAGGTACTCGACCGTCTCCCCGGCCAAAGAAAAATCGCTCAAGCTGGGTTGGGTCCGTTCTCCCGCAGGATGCGTATGCACAATGATCGGTGATTCCTGGAGCAAGGTTTGCGCCGCGATATTGGCGCGAAGCTCTTCGCTACTGCCGCTTGTAAAAAATACGGCTTTCCCGCGGATCACGGCGATTCCCACTTCCACATCAAGCTGAACGAGACTGCGAAGGTCTTCGGCCGTCACATCCCGCACGATCACCGCCGCTGCATAATCGAGCGTCAAATAATCAGCGGCCTGATCAAAGGAATACTCCATCGCATCCCGAGCGGTTTGCACAGAGGTCTGCGGATCGTTCGAAATCACATCAGATGGGGTTAAAGAAAGTTCATCCTGCGAAAAGACCGCGTTCGGATCGAGCGGAATATCAGACGTTTGATTTGTTTGCTGAGAGTTGGAGGAATCATCGGTCGCATCGGTCTCGGGCTGGTAGGGCGTCACGCGAGTTTCAGGGCGAAGCGTGATGTCAGCAAAACCGGAAGGAACCGTTTGGGAAAAGAAAAATGCGAGAATAACAAGCGAGGCTAAGATTTTTTTTGGACCAGAATGCCGCAGCTGATAAAAATGATTATTTTTGATATTCATTTTTTCGCCCTTTCTCGACCGGATTTTTAACGGCCCCGCCCTGAGGCCGAAGAGATAAAAGCTTAAGCATTTATCAATTCTGTAACCTGGCTCAAGAGTAACATGACTTTCGAGGCTTGTCAATGATCGCAAGTCATTGATATGCAACAAGTTATGATTATTTTTACATTTTGTTAAAGTGCTTTTAAAGGTATATAAGGTAATATTCAAATCGAGAATGTTAAAAAAATTTCATACAAATATTTTTTTCGACCCTCAAAAGCAGAAAATTCCGGAAAGAAAATCGCGGGATACAACGAAGTGCAACGCTTACCTTCTAAACAAGCGCATGCGTCAGGGATGAAAGACTAACTGCAATTCGGTGGCGGGACTTTTTAAAAACCGAGTAAAAAAAATGCCCGAGGCCAGATTTGAACTGGCACAGGGATTTAACTCCCCAACGGATTTTAAGTCCGGTGCGTCTGCCGATTCCGCCACTCGGGCATTTTTATAGAAGGCTGATCACTGAGAGAAGAATGGAGGCGCGGGGCGGAATTGAACCGCCGATATCGGTTTTGCAGACCGATGCATTACCACTTTGCTACCGCGCCCTGATTATCATTAATTTAAAAATGGAAGAAATCAGGACTGTCCCAATTCACCTTTAATTCCTATCGAGAATTGGGACGCCTTGTGCAGTCCTTTAGGACCGCGCCTGGTTTACATTGATTGCATTTTATAAGGAAAGCAAGCCAACGACTTTAATTTAAAAAAATCGTAAGACCCGTTGTGAGATCTTATCGTCCGAAACTAATTCCGACAGCTGCGCTGGCCACCACAAGCGGACTGTCCGGCGTCACCAATTTCAATTTGTGGACAGCTTCCTCGATCGGGATGGATTTGATAGCATTCCCCTGCACGCAAACCATCTGGGCCCATTTCTGCTCACGGATCAACTCCACGGCATGGGTTCCAAAGAGCGTTCCCAAATTGCGATCCGCCGGCACCGGAGAACCTCCCCGCTGAATATGCCCCAAACTCGCCGAACGGGTTTCGAGTCCCGTACACTTTTCAAGTCGTTCCTCGAGATATTTTCCGACACCTCCGAGCTTGATGGGATAGGGATTCTTGGGATCGCTCTTTTTCTCAATAACTTTCCCGCCTTTTTCTTTCGCCCCTTCAGCCGCTACGATCAGACTGAACTTTTTCCCATGTTGAGCCCGCTTCTTGACAGCTTTGCAGATGGCTTCCATCGAATACGGAAACTCCGGTAGCAAAATGATGTCGGCACCGCCCGCAGAACCGGAATGAAGCGCGATCCAGCCGGCGTTCCTCCCCATCACCTCAAGAATCATCACCCGATGATGCGCGGCAGCCGTCGTGTGGAGCCGGTCGATCGCTTCCGTGCAGATACTTACGGCGGTATGAAAACCAAACGTGTAATCCGTACCGCTCAGATCGTTATCAATGGTCTTTGGAATTCCGACAACCGGGATTCCTTTATGGCAAAGATGATTGGCAATGGAAAGCGTCCCATCGCCCCCGACCGCTACCAGAACGTCCAAACCCCATTGCCGGAAATTCTCGATCGACTGGTCGGAATGATCTTCAAAAACGATCTTCTTTCCCTTAACCACGGGCACTTTGAACGGGTCCGCGCGATTCGATGTTCCGAGGATAGTGCCTCCCAGCGTAAGGATCCCTGACACATGAGCCTGGGTCAGTTCATGGCCGCGTTTCTCGATCAGCCCCGCGTAACCATCTTCGATCCCGAAAACTTCCCACCCATAGTTCGCAATCGCAGATTTTGTGACAGCACGAATGACCGCATTAAGCCCCGGGCAATCTCCACCCCCGGTCAAGATCCCGATTTTCTTGATCTTTTTAGGCTTCATGGGATTATTGAAGCAGCTTCAGCTCTTCGCCGGTATTTGGGTCATAGGTGTAATTTGAGGGAAAGGTCTGTCCCGTCCGCGGATTGTATTTTGTGTTCAGTTCCTGCTTCACCGAAGGTTGCGCGTAGACCGGTTGCTGCTGGACCGGTATAGCGCTTTGCGCCGCGACCGGCTGGGGCGCATACTGCGGCTGATACTGCTGCTGCATCATCTCTTGGCGCAGCTCTTTTTTCGTCTGTTCCTTTTGACGACGCGCCATCTCGCCCGCAACCACACCCGTCAAAAGACCGGCACCCGCACCAATGGCCGTACCGACGCCCGCGTGACCCGATGCAGCCCCGACAAGAGCACCCGCCCCCGCACCAAGCGCTGCGCCTGCCAACCCCCCTGTTTCTCGTTCCGTTAAACCGCTCTCGGTCGCGCACCCGCTAAGCATCAGGGGTAGGATCAAAACAGCCGCTAGTCTTCTTGTAAAGAGCTTCATGATGTCCTCCTTTGGCAAGTTCAATTATAACCTAACAATGCAGCCCTGAAATTTCGCTCATTATAATCACTTTTCTGAATTTCAAAATAGATTTTTAGTCCTTGTCTTAAATTTCATCTTAAAAATGATCGACAAGGACAATGCCGCATACCCATAGATTTTAATGCGATGCGGCATTAGCCCGCCAAACTCTCCATCCATCCCAAAAGGATCTTCGCAAGCTGCGGCTTGGACTGGCCCGCGATCTTCCGGACCGTGCCGGCAGCATCGATCAAATGAACCTTCACCCGCCGTTTCCCGAACGGGATACGCCCGACACCATAAAAATTCGCCACAATACCATCCAGCCTCTTCCTTACGAGCTTCTCTTTGGCGCGACGTATCAGATCCTGGGTTTCAAGACAAAAGCCTATGACTATCCGGCGACCTTTTCGTTTTGCAAGCGACGCCAGGATATCCGGCGTCCGCCTCAGTTTCAACATCAGCCCTTTTGCACTCGGGATCTTGTGCCGGCCGGCCACGACAGGCATAAAATCGCAAACCGCCGCTGTCATGATGAGACCATCGTGCTTAGGGAAAAGTTCCTTACAAACCTTCTTCATTTGCAGAGCTGAGAGGATAGGGTAAAACTTTACGCCTTGAGGAGGCTGGAGATCCGTCGGACCGCTAACAAGACTTACCTGATAACCTTTTGCAGCGGCGACTCTTGCAAGGGCATAGCCCATTTCCCCTGTCGAGAGATTGGAGAGAAATCGCACGGGATCAAGCATCTCCCGCGTCGGCCCGGCGGTAATGAGGATCTTTTTGAGGCGAGGCGCCACGGAGATTACCTGCGACTGGTTTTTGGGGAAAGAATCAACTGCACCGAAGCAAGAATGGATTCGTCCGGAGCAATATGACCGACCCCGACACGCCCGCAAGCCAGGTCCCCTTCGACCGGATCTGCGAAGTGATATCCCAAGGCTTTGAGCTGGGCAATATTTTTTTGGGTCACGGGATGCAGGTACATATTGTCGTTCATGGCCGGAGCGACCAGAATAGGTTTCCGCGTCGCAAGCACAAGACAACTGGCCAGATCATCTGAGATGCCGGTCGCCATCTTCGCGATGAAATTCGCGGTCGCAGGAGAAACCAGAATAAGGTCCGCGAGATCCGCCAGGGACGTGTGAAGCACGCCAAAAGGAGCGTCCTGCGGGAACATCTCGGAATAAACGCGCTCGCCGCTCACGGTACGAAGGACAGTCGGCGTCACGAACTCCTTGGCGCAATGCGTCATGACACACACCACCCGCGCGCCCTCGTCTTTCATCTTTTTGATAAGATCCGGGGCCTTGTAGGTAGCAATACTGCCCGTCAGGACGTGAAGAACCGTCCTACCCGAGAGTCTTTTTGCCTTTGACTTTGATCTCAACATAACTGACCTTCTTCGCGGCCATTTCGTTCAGAGCAATGGTCGCAACTTTTTTGGAATCTGTTTTGATGAGTGGCTGGGCGCCTTGCGCGAGTTCATTCGCCCGGGCCGCGGCCGTTAGCACGCTTTTGTAGAGACTCTTGTTTTTTTCCGATAAGATCTTTTCCAACGCAATGTACGCCATGGCTAATTTGTTCTCCTTTGTTTTGAAACATTCAAAATAATTTCCTCGACCTCGAGCACCGCCTGGTCCAGGTTCTGGTTGATGACCGTGTGGTGATAAAGCTTCGCAGCCTTGATCTCATCCTGCGCGATTTCGATCCGCTTTTCGATCTCCTCGGGGCTTTCCGTTTTTCGCCCCGTCAGCCGTTCCCTTAACACTTTGACTGAGGGCGGGAGAATAAAAATACTAAGAAGCGGACGTTTCTTCCCCCAAGACTCCATGATCTGCTTTGTCCCTTGAACATCGATCGTCATGATGACAGTCTTGCCCTGCGCGACCTGATCCTCCACAAACTCCCGCGGAGTCCCGTAGAGATTACCGTAAATCTCGGCATGTTCCAACATCTTCCCGTCGTGTACTTTTCGTTCAAAATCCTGCCGGGAATAAAAGAAATAATCCTGCGCGTTTTTTTCATCGACCCGGGGCTTGCGCGTAGTCGCCGAGATCGAACGTACCCAGTCCGGATGGCGCTTGAGAAGACGTTCGACAATGCTTGTTTTCCCGCATCCCGAAGGCGCGGAGAGAACTACCAAGATGCCCTGGCTTGCTTCTATTTTTTTATTCGACATTCTGGACCTGTTCGCGGATCTTTTCGATCTCGCTTTTGATCGCGATGGCTTCCTGGGAGACCTCAAAGAGCTGGGCCTTCGACGCCATCGTGTTCGCCTCACGGTTCATTTCCTGACAGAGAAAATCCAACTCGCGACCGATCTCTCCCGGCCGGCCGAGCCATTTCTCGAAAAGCTCCAGGTGGCTTTTCATACGCACTGTTTCTTCGGTGATATCTGATCGCTCGGTCAGGAGCGCGACTTCCCTATAAAGCCGCTCCGTGTCGAGCTTCTCGTCCCCCAGAAGATCCGTGAGACGATTTTTCAACTTCTCAAAATAGATCTTTTGATTGCCTTTCACCAAGCTCTCGATCTTATGCGTCGTTTTAGCGATACGATCCAGGCGCAGGCGAAAATCCTTGTCAAGTTTTTCGCCTTCTTCTTCCTTGTGACAGATCGCTTTATCGAGAGCCTTCTTTAAAAGTACGCTGAGCTTTACCCAATTCCAGGCCTTTGGATCTTCCGCAACTTTTTCCTTCACCACGCCGGGAAGCCGCATGATCTCTTCGACCGTGAGTTTCCCTTCCAGCTTGAACTTCGCCTTGATTTTCTTGGCGGAGGCGAGATAAGCCTTCACCTGATCTTGATCAAGTTCATAGACAAGCGCTTCGCCGTTACGCCCCTCTTCCGCGATGCTAAGAGAGATCTTCCCCCTGTGCATCATCGACTGAACAAGAGGCCGAACCTGCGACTCGAAAGCATACATCACGGGCGGAAGTCGCAGAGAAAGTTCAAAATACCGCTGATTCAGCGACTTGATCTCGACGACCCAATGCTTGCCCCCGGCCGCAATCGACACGCGAGCAAAAGCCGTCATGCTTCTTATCATAATGATGGAATCTCAGGAAAGTTATTGGGCATGTGGAGCGCGTATTATAAAAGTTTCCGTTCTGCTGTCAAGGGAAACCGTGGCGGCTGTTTCTATAAGCTCTTTATTTATAACAGGTTATGTTTTATAGGGTCAGGAAGAAGCTATGGAGCTGAGTATCTCAAGTGCGGTTTTTTTTGGATTTTCGGCTTGGGTGATGGGGCGGCCGACGACAATATAACTGGCGCCGCTCTTGATGGCCTTTTCGGGGGTCTCAATTCTTTTCTGGTCCCCTAGGGCTGCGCCAACGGGACGGACGCCCGGGGTCACGATCACAAAATCCTTGCCACATTTTTTCCGGACCCAAGCAGTCTCCTGGGGAGAACAGACCACGCCATCGAGCCCGGCTTTTTGGGCGAGACCTGCCAAATGGATCACTTCATCTTTGACGTTCTTCTTGATACAAAGATCTTTCTTCAAGGTCTCCTGGCTATGGCTCGTGAGGATCGTGACAGCGATCAGTTTCGGTTTGATTACGCGCCCCGAAGAATATTTGTCCACCGCTTCGCGGGCAGCTTTCATCATTTCAAATCCGCCCAAGGCATGGACATTCACGAGGTCCACTTCATGCTCGCACACAGACGCCAGCGTCCGGCTCACGGTGTTCGGGATATCATGGAGCTTAAGATCGAGAAAAACCTTGCCGCCGTAATTTTTCACCAGATTCACGGCCTTCCAGCTATGCGCCGTAAAAAGTTCCAGGCCGACTTTGTAATAATGAACCACGCCCTTAAGTTCGATCAGCCACTGCTCGGCCACTTCAAGCGTCGGCGCATCAAGCGCCACGATCAAACGATCTTTTGGATCAACAGTGCTCATCGGTTGCATCCTTCCCCTTTTTCTCCGGCAGGTTCGTAACTACCCCGAAGATCGTCGAGCCCCCGGATCTTTTCTTTTTTGCAGAAATCTTCGATCCCTTTCAGAATTTGAAGTGTCGCTTGCGGCTCCACGAAATTTGCCGTGCCGATCGCCAAGAGATCCGCTCCTACGATCAGGAATTCCAGGGCGTCCTGGGCGTTCGAGATGCCGCCGGAGGCAATGACCGGCACTTGAAATTCCTTTTTGACCTGATAGACATAGCGAAGCGCGACCGGTTTGATCGCTGGGCCGCTCAGCCCCCCGAAATCCTTCGCGATCCTGGAACTCCGCGTCCGGAGATCCACCGCCATCCCGCGCAACGTATTGATCAAACTGATCCCGTCCATTCCCTGCGCCAGAACTTTTCCGGCGATCTCAAGCACATCCCCGAGTTCGGGAGAGATCTTCGCGAAAGCAAGAAGGTTCGTCTGACCCCGGACCGCTTTAACCGCGTCCGCAATGCGTTCCTGCTTTTTCATGCCGCCCACTCCGGCGGCCTCCACGTTCGGACAAGAAAGATTCACCTCAAGCGCTTTCACGACATCTTTCATCCCGTCAAATGTCTTGGCAAGCTTCCCAAATTCCTCCGCGGATTCTCCCGCGATGCTGACGATGAGGGGCACGCCAAGTTTCTTGAAATAAGGGATCTTGTGCTCGATGAAATCCTCAAGGCCTTTATTCTGAAGCCCGATCGCGTTGAGCATCCCCGATGAGGTTTCACAGATCCGCGGCATGGGATTGCCGGCACGCGCTTTCACGGTAATGGTTTTCGTGATGATCGCCCCAAGCTTCCTCGCATCCACATACCCGGCATATTCATCCGTGGTGCCGAAAGTCCCGGAAGCCACCGTGATAGGATTTTTGAGCGTCAGGCTTTTGATCCGGGTCGTCAGATCGACTTTCACAGTTTGAGATCCTTAAATTGAAATACCGGCCCATCCGCGCAGGCCCGTTTCAAGCCGTCTTTTGTTTTGACCATACACCCCAAACACGCCCCGACGCCGCAGGCCATACTCTCATCCCAGGAGGCTTCGCCATCGACGCCGTATTTTCGGGCAAGCGTGATCACAGCTTCCATCATGGGCTTGGGCCCGCAGGTCTGGATAAAAAATTCTTCGGGGTGCTGGTCTTTCAGGATCTTTTCAAGCAGCAAGGTTACGCGACCTTTTGTGCCGTACGAGCCATCCTCCGTAGTGCAAAGGACCTTGGCGCGGACTTTCTTCAATTCGGACTTCGGCAGAAGCTCAGCCTTGGACTTTGTGCCGATCAGAAGATATTCCGTGGGATATTGTTCGGCAAGAAAAACAAGTGGCGGGACACCCACTCCGCCCGCGACCAGGATCCGCTTCTTTTTGCCGAGTTTTTCGGTAAAAGCATTTCCGAGCGGCCCCATCACTTTCAGAGCATCTCCTTTTTTCTTGCCGGAAAGAATCGAGGTGCCGCGTCCCAGAACTTCATAGAGGATCTCCACCCTGCCGGGCGAAACCCGGAAGTAGCTGAACGGGCGTCTCAGGTAGGGATCCTGCCCCTGATTGACGCGAACGTGGAGGAACTGCCCGGGCTTGATCTTCTTACAAAGATTCTGAGAACGAAAGGCCAGCTTGAAATATTTACCATTAACCTTTTTATTCTCGAGAAGAAGAGCCTCTTCGTCGTACTTTTTTGTTTTCATTTTTCCTCAAGCGCTTTAGAGAGCGTATTGATAACCTTTCACGAAAGTATGCAGGACCTTGCCTTTGAGCTTCTTGCCGTAGAAGCAGGAATTCAGGGATTTCGAATGAACATCCTCTTCCGAAAAAACCCAGTCCTTCTCCACATCCACCAGGATAAAATTCGCCTGTTCTCCGGTCTTGAGCCGCCCGAAATTCGATTTTTTCAGGATCTCCGCGGGCGTCAGGCTCATCTTCTTCACAATATCTTCCAGCTTCCATTTCCGGCCATGAAAAAGTTCGGTCATGATCACCCCGAAGGCCGATTCCAGTCCGATCGCACCGAACGGGGCCACTTCGATATCCCGGTCCTTCTCTTCGAGGGCGTGGGGCGCGTGGTCCGTCGCGATCGCATCGATCGTGCCATCTTCAAGACCCCGGAGGATCGCCTCCCGGTCCTTCTCGGTCCGGAGCGGCGGATTCATTTTATAAAAGGTATCGTACTTCACGAATTCTTCGTCGGTGAGCGCGATGTGATGCGGCGTCGCTTCCGCAGTGATCGGCAACCCTTCCGCTTTCGCGCGCCGGATCATATCCACAGCCCCGCGGGTTGAAACGTGCTGGAAGTGAAGCTGGCACTTGATGAGCCGGACCAGTTCAATGTCGCGCGCCGTGGCAATGTCTTCCGCCGCATTCGGAGCACCCCGAAGTCCCAGCTTCGAGGAAACAATCCCTTCGTTCATCACGCCATTGACGCTGATCGAATGATCCTCGGCATGCGACATGATCGGGAGTCCGTACGTCGCGGCATATTCATAAGCCCGGCGCGCCACCCCGGAATCCACCACCCATCCACCGTCATCGGTCACAGCCACAGCTCCCGCGGCCTTCATCTCGGCCATCTCCGAGATCTTCTTGCCTTCCCGTCCCTGCGTCAGCGTTCCGGAGGGGAAAATATTAAAGTTGAGAACGTTCGCGCGTTCCATTTGATACTTCACAACCTGCGCATTATCGCAGGCGGGCTTCGTATTCGGCATGGTCACACAGGCCACAAAACCGCCCGCGATGGCCGCTTGGGCTCCTGTTTCGATCGTTTCTTTGTGCTCGTAACCCGGCTCGCGGAAGTGAACATGCAGATCCACGAGGCCCGGCAAGAGATGGAGCTTTTTGGCATCCAGGATCTCCGCCTCTTCCGCCGCGAGATCCTTGCCCCATTTTACGATCCGGTGACTTTTGATGTGAAGATCCATCACTTCATCGATCTTGTTGGCAGGATCCACGATGTGAGCATTCCGGATGATCAGATTCTTGACGGATTGTCCGTTCAGTTTATTTTTCATTTTTCATGGCTCCGCTCAAGAGATAAAGGACCGCCATGCGGACCGCGATCCCGTTGGTGACCTGTTTGAGGATATAAGACTGCGGGCTATCGGCAAGCGCGCTTTCAATTTCGACGCCGCGATTCACCGGCCCCGGGTGCATCAGGATCGCGTCGGGCTTGGCGCATTTAAAGAGCTCGGTATTCATCCCGAAGGTGCTCGCATATTCGCGGATACTCGGGAACAGTGTCTCGTTCTGCCGCTCCATCTGGATCCGGAGAAGTGTCACCGCGTCCGCGCCATCGATCGCTTTCTTCACATCATGAATGACTTTTACGCCGAGTTCCTCAAACCCCCAAGGAATGAGCGTCTTGGGACCGCACAGAACCACTTCCGCCCCAAGTTTTGTCAGCCCCCAGATATTCGACCGTGCCACCCGGGAGTGCAGAATATCCCCGACAAAAACCACCTTGAGGCCCTTGATCTTCCCCTTGATCTCGCGAAGCGTGAACATATCCAGAAGGCCTTGCGTGGGATGCTCGTTAATACCATCCCCCGCATTTACGATCCCGCACTTCGTGTAATTTGAGACGCGATGCGGTGCCCCCGAGGAACCGTGCCGCATCACGATAATATCGACTTTGAGAGCTTCAATATTGGCGATCGTGTCCCACAAGGATTCGCCTTTGGTCATGCTAGAGCCGGCGCTTTGCATGCTGATGGTGTCGGCGCTCAAACGTTTTTCCGCAAGTTCGAAAGACACCCGCGTCCGGGTGCTGGGTTCCAGGAAAAGGTTCACCACGGTTTTGCCGCGCATGACCGGAACTTTCTTGACCTCCCGCTGGGATACTTCGCTGAAGGATTTTGCGGTATCCAGGATCAACGTGATCTCCTCGGCGGAAAGATCGCGCAGTCCGAGAAGATCCTTCCGGTTCCACTTGAGTTTGCCGTTCTGTGTCATGGTTTGCCCCCTCCGGAGATCACGGCTTCGTCTTTCCCTTCCGTTTCTTTCAATCGGATAATAACCTTGTCCTGGAATGCGGTCGGAACGTTCTTGCCCACGTAGTCGGCTTTGATAGGCAATTCCCGATGCCCGCGATCCACGAGCACCGCCAGCTGAATGGCCTTGGGTCGTCCGAAATCGATCAGCCCGTCCAGGGCGGCCCGGATCGTTCGTCCCGTGAAAAGCACATCATCGACCAAGATCACAATCTTGGTGCTGAGATCGAACGGAATATTCGTTTCATGAAGCTCGGCTTTGGGACCGATTTCCCCAAGATCATCACGATAAAGGGTGATATCGAGGATACCGATGGGGATCTCTTTCTTTTCGATCTCAAAAAGTTTTTTTTGGAGCCGCTCAGCGAGGAAAACACCGCGGCTGCGAATACCGACCAGGGTAAGATTCGCCATTCCCTGATTGCGTTCGACGATCTCATGGGCGATACGAGCAAGCGCCCGTTCGATCCCTCCCTCATCAAGGACCTGTTTTTCCGAGGGGGTCATAAAAACTCCGGGCCTGACACGAAAGCGTCGGCAGGTAGGCCCGCCAGTGTTTGAGTGGCGGGCAGGCAAAAAAATACCCCGCACGTCTGTGCAGGGTCATTATTGAGTTCCGTCCTGTATTCCATTTTTTCCACCTTTGTCGGCGTCCCGCGCCGTCTTAAAAGGAGTTCGAATCGTATCTGCTTGTGCAAAAGCTACTCGTTTGTTCGCTTTTTGTCAAGTCCGGTAAAAAAAATGAGAAGGTCTTCCCTGTAAGCCGAGTTCTGTCCTCACCCTTGCGGGTAATGGATGACCATCTATCTAGGGCCGTCATTACTGACGGCCTCGGTCGGCTGACCCGGTAAGGTTCCCGCCTTGCGGCGATCTAGGAACGGGCAGTTCCCGCTTTCGCTCCTCACCCTGTTTAGCCTTTCTTCACGTAGAGATTGCCGCGTTTCACTTCTGCTCCACGCCGTCCTTAACGGCGGCGTTTCGCAGGAACTAGCCCCCTATTGCTAGAGGGATTCATTCCTGCGTAGCCTTGCCCTTACGGACAAGGCGAAGCAGAACTCGTCTCTGTGGCTCTAATCCGCCCCCGCTGCTTCGCTTTGCGAAGCAAAGCGACGGGGGGGTGGGCGTTACCCACTACGATGCCCTGTGAAGCTCGGACTTTCCTCCCACAGCGGTTGGACAGGACGTTTCCCGTCTCTCGTCATCTGTGCGCGGTCATCCGAGAAGACCTTCTCAAAAACCCATTTTCCAATCAAAGAACAAAAAAATGAAACCGTTAAACTTTCGTGACACCATCCAAAGCTTCCAGTTGTTCCTTTGAAAACGCAGCCCAACTCGTCCCGGGGAATGTCTTCAGGACCCGTTCAAAACTCTCGCGAGCTCTGTCCGGATTTCCGGATGCGGCGTAGCTTTTCGCAACATAGTACTCGGCCGTCGCAGCCAGATTTCCCTTGGGATTTTCGGCCAGATATTCTTGATACTTTTCGATCGCTTTGGGATAATTCCCCTTGCTGTAAAAAGTTTCGGCAGCGGAATAAGGTCCGAAAGAATGCTTCGAAGAATGGAACGCGCACGAAGCAAACAGTACGCTTAAGAGTGCCCCCACCGCCCAAAGTTTCATCTTTTTCATAAAAGGCCCCTTCATTATCTGGCGAATAGCAATGTACGCCCAAGTCTACTTTTCACCTGCGAGAACTGTCAAGAAAGAACTTGGCCCACCTGGACTCCCCGCCACAAAGCTTGGCGAGGTTCGTCTCAAAAATCGTACGGATGTTTCGAAGCTTTGTGGACGGGTCTCGCCACGATTTTTGGCGGAGAACCAGGACTCGGCCTTCCTAAAAAAGATTGGGCCCAGGAGGAATCGAACCTCCAACCAAAGGATTATGAGTCCTCTGCTCTAACCGATTGAGCTATAGGCCCTTGTCTTTTATTTATTTCTTTAATGGTCGACAGGACCAATCCAATTAACCTTTTAATCTCTTACAGAGAATTGGATAGGCCCTTGTATTAAGCTAGAAGTTATGAGTCCTGAGTTCGGAGAAAAAATCTAAGGATGTTACTCCGAACTCCAAACTCCATACTCCGAACTAGAGCAAAGCGAAAGTAGGATATCGAAGATAAAGAGGAATTGCAATCAACAATAAGGCGGGAAAGAAAACTAACGTGTCCGGAGGATGTTCTCGACTTTGCCCTGAAGATTAGCGAGATCAAAAGGTTTTTCAATAAAACCACTGATCCCCTCAAGCTCAAAAAGCGACTGCATCGTCGCCCCGGCGCCGGTCAGCATGATGACGGGAGTTTTCCGGATACGAGTCTGTTCCTGAAGATCATCGTGACGGTACGAGCGAAGTTTGCGAAGATAGGTCAATCCGTCTTCGCCTTTCGGGATGCGGATATCCAGAAGCACTACGTCGGGCTTACCTTCTTCAGTCTTCTGAAAACCTTCGGCTCCGTCAAGCGCGGTCAAAACCTTATAACCAAGAGCCTCGAACTTCTCCTTGATGATTTGGCCGACATCATCCTCATCATCGATCACAAGCAGGCATTTTTTATTCTCTGACATTTTGGCCTCAAAAATAATTTAACCGCCGCCGCCGCGCTTGGTAAGGGTCCCCGCGGACCGTACAAACTCGAAAAGATTCTATTACTCGCTTAGCTTAATATCCAGAAAATTCTTAAGTTTTCTCGACCGCGTAGGGTGACGCAGCTTACGAAGCGCCTTGGCCTCGATCTGACGAACCCGCTCACGGGTTACGCTGAAAATATGCCCGACCTCTTCCAGGGTCCGGGGATAACCGTCGCCGATCCCGAATCGCAAACGCAGGACTTTTTCTTCACGCTCGGTAAGCGTCAGAAGCACGTCATCCATTTGTTCCTTAAGCATACTGTAAGCCGTCGCATTGGCCGGAGAGACTGCAGACTTATCTTCGATAAAATCCCCAAAACTCGTGTCTCCCTCATCCCCGATCGGTGTCTGAAGGCTGATCGGCTCCTGGGCGATCTTCAAGATCCCCTTCACCTTTTCAACGGGCATCTTCATGACCTGCGCAACTTCTTCCGGGGTCGGTTCACGCCCGGTCTCCTGAACCAGATGACGCGACGCTCGGAAAAACTTGTTGATTGTTTCGATCATATGGACCGGGATACGGATCGTACGGGCCTGATCTGCGATCGAGCGCGTGATCGCCTGGCGGATCCACCAGGTCGCGTAAGTTGAAAACTTATAGCCGCGCTTGTATTCGAATTTATCCACCGCTTTCATCAGGCCGATGTTCCCTTCCTGGATCAGGTCCAGAAAAGAAAGCCCGCGGTTCGTATATTTTTTGGCAATACTCACTACCAAGCGAAGGTTGGCGGCCACGAGCGCCTTCTTTGCCTTGGTGAGTTCCCATTCCTTGCGAATAATCGCTTTAAAATGCTCATGAAGTTTTTCTTCCGGCTCGCCGAGCTCGTGAAGGATCTGACGGTTCCGCTCCTCGATCTGGCCGATCTTGCCGCGCACGCCGCTCCGACGAAGTTTCTTGATATCATCGCGGTTCCGTTTCAGCTCTTTCAGCTTAGCTCTTAAGCTGACAACGATCTGCTCGACGATCGCGATACTGAGATTAAACTGCAAAAGAAGTTCAACGACATTTGATTTTTTCCGGGAGGCGCGGAACTTGCGGATCAACAACTTGAGTTTTTTCTTGAGCGTCTGGATCTGGGCCTGCTCTTCGCTTTCAATGATCGCCTCGATCTGGACCTGGCCTTCGAGCATTTTTTTCGCGAGCTCAAGGACTTCAAACCGCGCCGCCTTGGTCTGATAGACCACTTTCTTCAGCTCATGCTCACAAGCTTCGATCTTCTTGGAGATCTCGATCTCTTGTTCACGGGTCAGAAGCGAAATCTGTCCCATCTGGCGGAGATAAGTGCGGACCGGATCATCGATGCGCCCGCGTTCATATTCTTCAACGGCCGCATCTTCCTCAAGCTCGGAGTCTTTCCCTTTTTTGACTTCGACGTCCTGGATCACTTCGGAACCGGACTTGGTCGGATCTCCCGGGGCGCCGCTTGTCACTTCGATCCCTTTTTCATTCAAAGCCACAATGATCTCTTCGACTTTTTCGGGATTGTTCATGTCCGCGGGTAGCTGCTTTTTCATCTGCTCAATCGTGACAAAACCCTGCTTCTTGCCGAGGGTCAGGAGCTTATGAATCATCTCTCCCTGGAGTTTCATCGAGACGCCCCCCTTTTTACCCGATTTTGCCTTGGCGGGCGGCACAGGCAGGGACTTCCCCTTGGCGTGAGCCGAAGAGGGCTTTTTGGATGATACGGGCGTGGGCTTCTTGTGTGCTTTTTTCATAGTCCTAAAACCTTTTAATTTTTGCGAAGCGGTCCCAATCCCGATCAATCACAGCAACGCTGTGATTGGGGCCGTCCAAGTCGCCATCTAAAGAAAAAAGACTTGGACGGAAATTAGGGCAATCCTTGTCAACCATTTTAAAATCAAATCTTAGACAAGGATAGAGCTGGGTATTATAGTTATCTCGCCTCTTGAAACCAAGCGATTTATTCGCCCTTTTTAGCTTCCCGGGACCGCTTCAAAAGCTCCTGGTATTCCTGGGTAGCCGCTCGAACTTTGGTTTCATCTCGTCCGTTCTCGGCCGCGAGGATCAGACGACGCAACTCCTCGAGTCTCCCGGTGGCACGACCTTGTTTGATCTTGGCAATGCAGTCCTCAAGGATCTTTTCCCGCTCCGCCGTCTCATCCAAGGAGGCCATGACCGCCACAAGCTGTTCGCGATAGAGAGCATCCTGGATCCGGATCAAAAGCCCCGAAAGCGTGCATTTTTTCCCCTGCTCATTCATCTGCCGGAGATATTCAAAAAGCTCACGCGAGGCCGGCGTTTTGAGATCCAGATCCTTGAGTTCTTCGCAGGCCCGATCACAAAAAGGCGGCACCTCCGCCATCAGCACCAAAAGCAACAATTCTTCGGGGGCAGGCTTGATCGGTGCGGGCATAGCTGGAGCCGCTTGAGACCTCTCTCGGGAGACGGTATCTTTTTTATTCAGGTGAGAGAACTCCGTACGCAAAGAGTTTTCATCCACTTGTAACGCGCGGGCGAGTCTCTTGAAATATTCCGAAAGCATGACCGTATTTTTCACCTTAAGAAAGGTTTCGAACATCTCGCGACAGATCTTGGAAACACCCAGCGCGTCTTGACGCGGATAGCGCGCAAGAAGCGCTTGCAACTTATAGTCAAAAAAATCCTTGGCGTTCTTCAAGAGCGCCGCAAAAGCATCGTTCCCGCGCTTATTCAGAAAATCATCCGGGTCCTCCCCCTTCGGCAAGCTCACGAGCTTCACCTGCATCCCGCCTTCCAGAAGGATCTCGAGTCCGCGGAGGGCCGCGGCTTCTCCTGCTTTGTCGCCGTCATAGACCACGATCACTTCCTCCACAAAACGCCGCATAAGACGCACATGATCTTCTCCGAGCGCGGTACCAAGCGTTGCGACAGCATTTTTGAAGCCGTGTTGATAAAGAGCGAGAAAATCCATGTAGCCTTCCACCAGGATCAGCGTCGGCCATTCGCGATCGATATGCTTTTTGGCGAGATTCAAACCAAAAAGTTCGCGCCTCTTGAAAAAGACCGGCGTCTCCGGCGAATTGAGATATTTCGGACCTTCCTGATCAGCGATCAGCCGGCCGCCGAACGCGATCACCTTGTTCTGGAGATTCAAAATCGGGAATATGAGACGGCCGCGAAAGGTGTCGTAATAATTCCCTTTCGGGGACTGCTGGATCAAAGCCGCCTGTTTGAGGAGCGCTTCCGGATATTTTTTAGCGACCATGCGATCAAAAAGAGTACGCCATTCCATCGGCGCCCAGCCGAGCTTGAACTCCCGGATAATTTCTTCCGTGATCTGCCGCTTGGCCAGATACGCGCGAGCCTCAGCCCCGGTCTCTTTGAAAAGAAGCTCATGATAAATGTCGGCGGCGACCTGGCAAACCTCGTAGAGTTTTTCTTTCTGTCCGCCGTCGTCCTGATGGGAACGCCGCTCTGGAAGCGTGATATGCGCGCGCTCCGCCAGCGACTTTAACGCCTCTGGAAATGTCATATTTTCATGACGCATAAGAAAACTGAACACATCGCCCCCGGCCCCGCATCCAAAACAATGGAACATCTGTTTTTCGGGTTGAACCATGAACGAAGGGGATTTTTCCTGATGAAAGGGACAGCAGGCCTTGAGATGACGGCCGGCGCGCTTCAGAGGCACATATTGGGAGATGATCTCGACGATATCGTTGGCGGCGCTGACTTGCTCAACGACATGTTCTTCGTAACGCGTCCCGGAGTTTTTTTGTTCCATAACGCGTCTGTTTCCTAGTACTGCGTTAATATTGATTTTATGGTTCGCAGTACTGCCCGAGTCTCTATTTTTATTTCCTGAATGGTGACTTGGGCTGTCATGATTACCCGTTTATTTTTAATTTGAGAATCATGGCTGTACTGTGCACCCGCAAAAATAAAATCGACACGATGCTACCCGCCGACCTTGTATGAGGCTACGGCTTTTTTAAGGGCCGGCTTACGGAAGGGGCTTACAACCAGCGTGTGAAGATGAGGCACGAATTGCGCGATCGCATAACCTGTGAAGGTACGTCCCTGTTTGAAGATCTGCTGCAGGGGTTCGATCGGAAGGAACAAAAGCATCTGCGCGAGAAAGCTGAGTAAAAGCATCATGCGCAAAACACCGAAGATCATTCCGCCCAAGGTCTTCAGGATCCCTTGCGCCTCCACCCTGAGAAATTTGCCGACGATATTGAGACTCCATGAGACGGAAAGCCAGAGAAAGAGGGTCAGCAGAAAAAAAGAAATCGATTCAGCGACTTTCAAGGGAAAAACGGGAAGATTTGCGTTGAGAAAGGCGCCCGCCTTTAAGTAAAAACTCAGGGTCAGCATGCTCACAAGGAATATCCCCAACAACTTCCCGAACATGTCGCTAAAACCCTTACGGCTTCCCTGCACCAGGCCCCAAAAGATCAGGCATAAAAAAATCCAGTCGGTCGGTGCAAAGTTTTGAAGGGCCGAGCCCGCAACGCTTTTTTGGAGATGATCGTACATCTTCCAGAACCATTCCATCTAGTTCACCCCGTTAGAGATAGGAAGCGCTCCTTGAAAGCGCTTCCGTGTATTGTTTAGAAGATAAACTCAAGCGTCTCCCTACCTTTCCTAATCGATGATCCAACAACTCTCCCCGTAATCTCTAACGGGGCAAGCCCGGGATTCCCCGGAAACCATCCTGAAAAAGTTCGGTCAATTTGAACGGTATGATACACCCTTGCACGTCCTGTGGGTACTCAAAAAAGATCTTGAGATAATTCGGCGTGAATCCTTCGGACACTCCGGTAATCGCATGTTTGTGTTCGGCCAGAATCTCCATCGATCGCCCCAGATACCGGCTCCGAACTTCCCCGGAAATCCGTTCGGCCGATTGCATCAGCCGGCGAACCCGGTCACGAACTAGTTGTGCGGGCAGGGTTCCCCATTCTGCCGCACGCGTTCCTTCTCGAAAGCTATACGGAAAAACATGCGTCTTGAGCGGTTTAAGGATCTCAAGAAGCTCCAAAGTGTTTTCGAATTGAGCCTCGGTTTCACCGGGGAATCCCGCCATCACGTCCACACTAAATTCAAAATCCGGGATCCGTTCCTTCAATTCCAAAACAACATCTCGATATTTCTCTCGCGTGTAACGCCGGTTCATCCTCGCAAGGACTTCATTATCCCCGCTCTGCATGGGAAGATGAATGTGCGGACAAAGTTTCGGAATGGCTCCAAAGGCTTCGCGAATGAGTTTGCCAAGATCCGTAAGCTCGATTGAACTGAGACGAATACGCTCGATTCCCTCGACCCGGGCACTGGCCTCGATTACATCTCTCAAAAGATATTGGCGTTCTTTGGAATCGGAACGAGGCTCAAGATCAAGTCCATAAGCCCCGAGTTGAATACCGGTCAGGATGATCTCCCGGTAACCACCCTCCCGGAGCCGGGTCACTTCTTTCAGGATCTCCGCCAATGCGCGACTGCGCGACGGCCCGCGCACGATCGACACTTTGCAGAAACTGCAGGCATGATTGCATCCGTCCTGGATCTTCACATAAGCACGGGTCTTCCCTTCGGACCGCGAGATCGAAAGCGGCATAAACGTTGGGACTTTGTCCGTCCGCGCGGCTCCGCAGATACCGGCCGGAGCCAGGAGCTTTTCCGCAAGGAATGGCTTCTCGTCATTCGAAAAAATAAGATCTACTTCGGGCATTCCCTCAAGCTCGGCACGATTTTTCTCAACATAACAACCGATCACCGCAAGTCGCGCCTGGGGGTGTTCTCGCCGGAGACGCCGTATCCAGTACCGGTTCGTCCGGTCCGAGTCCTGGGTCACGGTGCAAGTATTCACGACCACAAGATCGCAAGAAGCTCCTTTTTGCCCTTCGATATCCTGATAACCGTTTCGTTCCAAGGCTTCACGCATCGCCTGGGTCTCGTACTGATTCACCTTGCACCCGAGCGTGTAAAAACGAACGTTTTTCTTGGAAGAAGAATGAGAAGCCATGATCACGCGGAAAGAATGCCGGAAAACCTGAGGGATGCCACAACGCCGATGAAGGCGGTATCCGCCTTTAGAATCACTTCCCCCAGCCCAACGAGGTAAATGTTTTTCTCTTTGCGATGCCATTTCGCCCAAAGAATTTCATCTTGGGAAAAGCCGCCTTCCGGACCGATAAAGACATTCAGCGCTTCGATCGCTCCTTTAAATCTCTGCGCCTCAACAAGCCAGTTCGAGAAAGAGATGACCTCCGGACCCGGATGAAAGATGATGACGGGCTCATCAGGAGAAATACTTCCGAGAGCTTCCTTGAAATTTCGAGGGGCTTCGATCCTGAGGATCTTAAGATTCCCAGACTGTTTACTGGCTTCACGCGCAATGCGGTTCCATCGCTCAAGGATTTTACCGGTTTTTTCTTTCGCGATCTGGACTTCACCGCGTTCTGAAACAATCGGACAAAACTCGTGGACTCCGAGTTCCTGCGCTTTTTCGACAAGAAGGTCCGTCTTTCCTTTTCGCAACATCACCGGAAAGACCCGGAGAGAAAGCCCCTCGTTAAACGAGCCAGGTTTGACAAAAACTTCCTGAATGTGAAGACACACCCGGCCGTCCGAAGCGAATTCACCCACCACCGCTTCAGCTTCACCGCCCCGGCCGTCCGTCACAAGGCAAGCATCCCCTTGCTTAAGGCGAATACTGTCCCGAAGATGGTGGGTCTCGGCAGGCTCGAGCCAGAGATCATGGGGAGCATTCTGGAGGGTCTGGGAAGTAAAGAACCGGCGCAACTTTTTCGATTTCTGTCTTTCGGACATCGCGCCTCCTGTATTCGTTCTGGGATAGAAAAAAACCCGCGGGAAAGCTCCCGCGGGTTAATTCACATTTAAAATGACGCTGAAAAGCGGGCTTATTTCTTGGCCGGGGCTTCCTTCTTCTTGCCTTCCTTCTTGGTCTCCGAAGCGGCTTCCGCAGAACCTTCTTCTTTCGGCTTTTTATGGCGGACAACGTTCTGGGCAAGAGGTCCCTTGTCTCCCTGAATGATCTCGAACTCGACTTCTTCGTCGGGATTGAGGCGCTTATAGCCATCCCCCTGGATCACGGAATAATGGACGAAGATATCCTTCTCTTCCCCTTCTTTACGAAGGAATCCAAAACCCTTGACGTTGGAGAACCATTTCACTTTGCCTTTTTCTGCCATACCCGCCTCCTTAAAATCTTTGAAAATCACTTTCGCGCCGCAGAATATCCGGGCGCGTCCAGCACTTCTCTACTTCACCTTGATCTTTAAGATAAGTCCGGGTTTGAACACCACGACTTTTTTTTCGGGGACCGTCACTTCTTCGCCAGTCCGGGGATTGCGTCCCAAACGACCGCGCCGGTTTTTCACTTTGAACACACCGAAATTCCTGAGCTCCACAGTTTCGCCGCGCTGGAGGCTATCGGAAATGACATCGAGGGTTTTCTGGACGATCTTCTTGACATCGATCTGGGTGAGATTCGTTTCATTCGAAACTTTCATCACAATATCTTTTTTAGTCAAGTGTCACCTCCTGTAACGAAGAAGCAAGGGAGTTTTTACCCAACTGCTTGTCCTGTTTGAAGATGCAAAAAAATAGCAAATCTCGGAGGCCTTGTCAAGCGATTTAAGATGTAACCTCAAGCCATATCAAGGTTTAACGAAAGAATTATCTCTACGAACGTATTTTGACAGAATTTTCGCCGAGGAGACGCTCGAGTTCCTCGAAGAGAACATCGGAGGTTTCTACTTTAAGGTTGTCGCCGGAATCCAGAACGGTCATGCGCCCTTTGGGATCCTGAAGAGTAAGATAAACAGGTGTGCTTCCCTTGTGCGCCATAAGGATCCTGCGCACTTCCTTCAAAACCTCGGCGCCCAGCCCTGCGGTTTTGAGGTTAACCGCGATCATACGGGTGTACCGTTTTGGCACTTCTTCCAAAGGAATGATCTCATCAGCCAAGAGTTTCGCCACATCATCGCGCGCATCGACCTTGCCTTTGATGAAGACCAGCGCATCCTTCTGGATCAGAGTCCCCGCCGCTTTGTACACGCTCGGAAACACCACAGTCTCACAGGAGCCGTTCAGATCCTGGAGGCTCAGGAACGCCATCTTGTCCCCTTTTTTCGTCAGGATCTCTTTCATCGTGTCAATGATCCCGCCAATCGTCACCTCGGCCTGGTGATTGAATTCCGAAAGGTTGGCCGTGGTCGCCGTCGCATAACTTTTCAGGATCTTGGCGTATTTGGAAAGCGGATGCGAGGAAACATAAAAACCGATCAGCTCGCGCTCATAAGCCAATCTTTGGTTCTCCGGCCATTCCGGAATATCCGGCACAGAAGCTTGCTGGTCATGAAAACTTTCCCCTCCGCTATTCTCAAAAAAAGAAAGCTGCCCGCGGCTTCGGTCCTTCTGAACATTCGCTCCCATATCCAACACGCCATCGAGCATCGCCATGAGCTGAGAACGGTGAAGCTTCCATTCATCAAAAGCGCCGCATTTAATAAGGCTTTCCATCACCTTGTGATTGCAGGTCCGAAGCTCCACACGCTGAACAAAATCAAAAAGCGATTTAAACGGGCCATCCTTTAGCCGGGTCGCGATAATCGACTCAATGGCGGTCGAACCGACGTTTTTGATGGCCGCGAGCCCGAACCGGATGTGATTTCCCACACAAGTGAAATCCGAAAAACTTTCATTGACCGCGGGCGGCAGGACATCGATCCCCATCTTTTTGGAGGCCTCGATATATTGCACCACTTTATCGGTGTTGTTCATTTCCGAGGTCAGAAGAGCCGTCATGAATTCTACCGGATAATGCGCCTTGAGATAGGCGGTCTGATAAGACACCGCTGCGTACGCCGTGGAATGGGATTTGTTAAAGCCATAACCCGAGAAGAAATCAATGAGCTCCCAGATCTTCTCTGCGACTTTCTCCTTGGCGCCACGTTTCATCGCGCCATCCATGAACGCCTTTTTCTCTTTCGCCATGACCTCGGGGATCTTTTTCCCGATGGCGCGACGGAGTGAATCGGCCTGAGCGAGCGTGAAGCCTGCGAGATCGCTCACAATACGCATGACTTGTTCCTGGTAAAGAATAACGCCGTAAGTTTCTTTCAGACTGGGTTCTAGCGCCGGATGATCGTACTTGATGAGCTTGGGGTCCCTCATACGCTTGATGAAATCATCCACCATGCCGCTGCCGAGAGGTCCCGGGCGATAAAGGGCGAGGAGCGCCACAAGATGCTCGAATTTATTCGGCTTCATTTTCTTGAGAAGATCGCGCATCCCCGAACTTTCAAGCTGGAACACGCCCAAGGCATCGCCCTTGGCGAGCATCTCATAAGTCTGGGGATCGTCTTCCGGAAGCCTCGCGATATCGACTTTCACGCCGTGCATCTTCTGAACGATCTTGACCGCTTCATCGATCACGGTAAGCGTCTTGAGACCCAGAAAATCCATTTTAAGGAGCCCGATCTTCTCGAGATCTTTCATGGTGTATTGTGTGCAGATCTGGTCCTCGGTCTTGTAAAGCGGCACATGATCCGTGAGCGGTACATCCGAAATCACCACACCGGCCGCGTGGATCGATGCGTGGCGCGAGAGCCCCTCAAGGGCCTGGGCAGTCTCAATCAGTTGCGCCATCCGCACGTCGGTGGCCACCATTTCCTTAAGCTGAGGCTCACGCTCCAGGGCTTGCTTGAGCGTGATCTTGAGCTCCAGAGGGATCAGCTTCGCGATGCGATCCACCTCACCGTAGGGAATCCCCATCACCCGTCCCACGTCACGCACCGCGGCCTTGGCCGCCATGGTCCCGAACGTGATGATCTGTGCCACGTTCGCCGTGCCATACTTGCGTTTCACATAATCGATCACCTCGTCGCGGCGCTCATAACAGAAGTCGATATCAATATCCGGCATGCTCACGCGTTCGGGGTTGAGGAATCGCTCGAAATAAAGATGGTACTTGATGGGATCGATGTCCGTAATGTAAAGCGCGTAAGCGACAAGGCTCCCCGCCGCCGATCCACGCCCCGGCCCCACAGGGATCCCCTTTTCCCGGGCAAACCGGATGAAATCCCAAACGATCAGGAAATAACTGATATAACCCATTTTATTGATCAGCGTGATCTCGGTACGAAGACGGGTTTCATATTCGGGAGGGATCTCTCCGGCAAAACGCTCACGCAGGAACCTGAAGCAAAGCTCTTCCATGTACTGAACTTGCGTCTTTCCGTCGGGCGGCGCGAATTGGGGCAAAAAGATCTTGTGAAAATCGAGTTCCAGATTGCATCGCTCGGCGATCTCGATCGTGGACCGGATCGCCTGTGGAATATCCTTGAAGAGGCTTTTCATCTCTTCCGCGGACCGAAGATAATATTGATCGCCCTGATAGCGCATGCGATTCGGCTCATCGAGCTTCGCGCCGGTCCCGATGCAGATCAACGCGTCATGCGCCATCGCCTGGTTCTGATGAATGTAATGCACGTCATTGGTCGCCACAATGCCGACCTTGAGATCCTTGGCAAGCTTCTGGGAGCCCAGGGTGACCTTTTTCTGCGGTTCCAGCCCATGATCCATGATCTCAAGAAAGAACCGGTCCTGGCCAAAGATCCCCGCGTATTCCTCCGTGACCTTTCGCGCATCATGCATCTGATCATGATAAAGATAATACGGAACCTCGCCCTTGAGCCCGCCCGAGAGCGCGATCAGACCTTCCGAATATTCCTTAAGGATTTCCTTATCCACGCGCGGCCGGTAATAAAAACCTTCGGTGTATCCAATGCTTGCGAGCTTCATAAGATTCCGGTACCCCTTCTCGTTCGTAGCCAAAAGGGTGAGATGGAAGGAAGCTTCCTTGATGCCATGCGCTTGTTTCTCAAGCCGGGATCCGGGGGCCACGTACGTGCTCAAACCGATAATGGGTTTGATCCCTTCTTTCATGGCCTTGGAGTAGAACTGGATAGCACCGAAGAGATTGCCGTTGTCGGTCATGGCAAGCGCCGGAAAACGAAGCTCCTTGGCGCGCGTCATGAGCTCATCGATCTTGCAGGTCGCGTCAAGAAGACTGTATTCGGTATGACAATGAAGATGGACGAAGTCGCTGTGGCTCATTTTCGTACGGCGTACGGAGTACGGCGTCTCGCGTTGAACTTTAAAATCATTTTGTGCTTTTACGCCGTACGCGATACTCCGTACGCCGCACTGGTGTTATTCCCACTCGATCGTGGCCGGAGGCTTCGAGGAAATATCGTAACAAACGCGGTTGATGCCGCGCACTTCGTTGATAATACGGTTGGAGATCCGGCCCAAAAGTTCCGGAGGGAGTTTCGCCCAGTCTGCGGTCATACCATCCTGGGAGGTCACGGCGCGCACTGCCACGGCGTTCTCATACGTGCGTTCATCCCCCATCACCCCGACGCTCTGGATCGGAAGCAGCACGGCAAAAGATTGCCACACCTTGTCATAATAACCGGCCTTTTTAATTTCATCGATCACGATCCAGTCGGCTTTCCGAAGAAGCTCGCAGCGATCCTTGCGGACCTCGCCCAGAATACGCACCGCAAGTCCCGGCCCCGGAAAAGGCTGACGCCCGACAATATCCTTATCGATCCCGAGCGCACGCCCGACCGCACGGACCTCGTCTTTAAAAAGTTCCTTCAGGGGTTCAACCAACTTGAATTTCATATCCTTCGGAAGACCGCCGACATTATGATGGCTCTTGATAACACTCGTGGGTCCGCCGTGATAAGAGACCGATTCGATCACGTCCGGATAAAGCGTCCCCTGCGCGAGGAACGGAACTTTCCCGAGTTTTTTTGCCTCAGTGGTGAATACATCGATAAAAGCCTTGCCGATGATCTTGCGTTTTTTTTCAGGATCGATCACTTCTTTCAACCGGTCCAGAAAAATTTTTTCGGCATCGACGACCTTGAGATTCATTTTGAAATGGCCGCGAAAAGTCTTTTCGACTTTCTCCGCTTCGCCAAGCCTGAGGAGTCCGTTATCCACAAAAATGCAGTTGAGTTTTTTACCGATTGCCTTGTGAAGGAGTACTGCCGCGACCGAGGAATCGACGCCTCCGGAAAGTCCAAGCACCACGCGGTCTTTGCCCACCTGCCGGCGGATATGCCGGATACTTTCGGTAATAAAGGATTCCGGCGTCCAGGTCATCCGGCAACCGCAAATGCGGGAAAGGAAATTCTTGAGGATCTTGGAACCAAGCGGGGTGTGCGCGACTTCGGCATGGAACTGGATGCAATAGATCTTTCGCTTGGCATCGCCCATCGCCGCAAACGGGGCGTTTTCCGTATGCGCAAGGCGTTCAAATCCTTTGGGAAGACGCTCGAGTTTATCCCCATGGCTCATCCAACAGGTCAGTCGTTTCGGGAGTCCCTTAAAAAGAGGGCTTTGGAGTTTGTCGATTTGGAGTTCGGAGAATCCATATTCGCGTTTATTGGATTTGTGAACGCGACCGCCAAAGAGGTGCGCCGTCACCTGCATCCCGTAACAAATGCCGAGAATGGGGACCCCGCAAAGCAAAAGCCGTTCATCCGGGATCGGAGAACCCTTGGCGTACACATTGGCGGGCGACCCGGAAAGGATGATGCCTGTGGGCTTTTCAGCAAGCACCTTTTCAAGCGGCGCATTGAACGGAAGGACTTTTGAGAAGACCTTATTCTCACGGACACGGCGAGCAATTAGCTGCGTGTACTGCGATCCAAAATCCAGAACGACGATGTTTTCTTCCATGCTTTTGAGTCCTGTGTACGGCGTACGGAGTACGGCGAAATAAAACGCCGTACGCCTTGCGCCGTACTCGTTACGCTATTTGCACATTCCCAGTTTTTGCGCGGTTTGAAATAGTTTGCCTTCCGTCTTGATGGCTGGAGCGATCACGATCTCGGTCATCTGCATCTCACGGATGTTGGCGGCACCGAGATTCCCCATGGAAGTGCGAAGGGCGCCGACCAGATTCTGCGTTCCGTCATCCAGATGCGCGGGACCCAGAAGGATCTCTTCCAAAGTCCCGGTCGTCCCGACATGAATTCTCGTGCCTCGCGGCAGGTTCGCGTGCGGCGTGGCCATGCCCCAATGGAACCCGCGGCCGGGCGCTTCTTTGGTCCGCGCGAACGCGGAACCAACCATCACGCCATCCGCGCCGGAGGCGATGGATTTGCAAATATCGCCGCCGGTAGACATGCCGCCGTCCGCGATGATCGAAACGTATTTACCGGTTTTCTTTCGGTAGAACTCCCGTGCAGCAGCACAATCCGCGATCGCGGTCACCTGCGGAACTCCGATCCCCAAAACACCTCGGCTCGTGCAGGCCGACCCGGGCCCGATGCCGATCAGAAGCCCCGCGCAACCGGTTTCCGCGAGCTCCAGAGCGACTTTGTAAGTCACGCAGTTCCCCAAGATGACCGGGATCTTCATTTTTTTACAAAACTTGGAAAAATCAACCACTTGATAAGCTTTCGAGATGTGCTTCACCGAAGTGACCGTCGACTGAACCACAAAAATATCCGCGCCGGCTTCTTCGGCGATCTTCCCGAACCGTTCGGCACGCTGAGGGATCGCGCTCACGGCGCAAAGGACCTTCGCCTTTTTGATCTCCCGGATACGTTTGACGATCAGCTTTTCGTTGATCGGTTTGACATAAAGTTTTTGAACGAGTTGGGTCGCCTTTTCCGGCGTCGCTTTGGCGATCTCCTCGAGGATCGATTCATAGTCGTCGTAGCGGGTATAGATCCCTTCGAGATTTAGCACGGCAAGGCCGCCGAGCTTTCCCATGGCGATGGCGAACTTCGGGTCCACGACGCCGTCCATGGCAGAGGCCAGAAAAGGAATATCGAGGGTCATGTCCCCCAAGGGCATCTTGATATCCACTTCATCCGGGTTGATGGTCACATCGCCGGGCACCAAAGCGATCTCGTCAAAACCATAGGCCCTGCGTGCCTTGCGATCTTTTCCAATGAAAACTGACATAGTGATTTCTCCTTACTGGAAGGTGTTGAAAATAAAAAAAGCACAAAGACGAACGCGCTTCGCGTCGTTTTGTGCCTTAAAAATACGGGTAAGTTGAACTGATAGGTGTCCCATTTGCGGTATCATACAAAAGCATTTCGGGAATGTCAATAAACTCAAAAGAACAAAAAAACGGGGAAGGCTTCCATGAGGTGCCTTCCCCGTTACGGGCAACTCCGGGTCTCAGAGAAACTCCGAATCGCCCTAACCCTTTTTCAGTTCCGCAATTTCCTTTTTCAATAAATCGATTTGCTGCTGCTGTTCCTTAACGGCTTCAATCAAGATGGGAATAGCTTTCTCATAAGCCAAAGATTTATACCCTTCGGGGCTCTTGTCCGTGCTAACCATTTCCGGCACGACTTTTTCAACATCTTGGGCAATTAACCCGATTTGCTTTCCCTTCTCAAACCCGCGACTTGGAAAATCCTCAACTCTCCACTCAAAATTGACGCCCTGCAAACGCTCAACCGTTGCCAGTGCCCCCGTAAGCGGAGTCACTTCCTTTTTGAAGCGACTATCCGAAGAAGTCCAGGGAACCGTAGTGCTGTGTAGCGTTCCGGCAACATCTAACTTATACGTCGACGACGGAGCCACCCCGATGCCGACATTGCCATTAGTATCAATTCTCATACGTTCTGCATTTTTAGTTTGATCTCCTCTTACAGATGTAGTGGCAAAAGTAATATAAGTGGGAGACGGGTTAAGCGCTCCTGCCCGGCCTCCAAATTCAACCCCGTCGCCACCGACATCACTATCCGCGGACAACAATGAATAGTAATAATTCTTGCTATAGGAGGGAGAGGTAACTCTCCCCAATTTTCTGACATTAGCCGTAAGCGTTGTCGCCAGCACATCGGCGCCAATTTGCAAAGCGCCGTTTGAGTCTCCTGATTGTAATGCCGTAACTCCAGCGACATTAAGCATGGCAATTGGATCATCCGTCCCGATGCCGACGTTCCCATAGTCATCGATACGCATGGCTTCATTTACAGAATCGCTAAGATACGAAGTAGTGGCGGATGTTCTTTTATAGACTCTGAATACGATCGCGCCAGACTTCTCTGTCGCGCCGGTCAGAAAGTCGATCCCGGCGATAGCAGAGTTAGTACGATGCCCGGCCCGCCACGCGCCAACGAGAGAGTCCCACCCCACGCCCCCATCGCCAGCACCCGAAGCAACAAAGCTATCGTCTCGATAGAGTTCCAGGTAAGAAGGGTTACCAATCGTTTGGACGGTCAGGCCGTTCCCTTTGTAGTGGGCTTCATTCGGGGTCGTCGTTCCAATACCGACAAATCTAGCCATCGTCCAGTCTGTATTTTGGCTAGGTCTTTTAGCGGTCGGGGCGTCCGTCCCAAAATAAGCATTTTCTGTGGTTCTTAGTTCCTTATACTCCCCATACGGCGCGGGATAGTAAGTGGTGAGTTCCACTTTGCCGGCATACGCGATGGAGGCAACCATGAAAATTGAAATGGAAACAATCCCTAAAATATTTTTGTAAACCATGTTTCACCTCAGGATATGGTTTGTGATTTAAAAAACACGCACGATCAGCTGTTGAGCTTTGTGAAATTCACGTAAGTCGAAGTCCCGGACCAATTTCCAGTCTGATCGACGCAAATCACATCGGTGGAAGTGCAATCGGTAGGAGCCGTGCCCTTGCGTGCTCTTGCAAAAAAAGTTGAATTGGTGGGGGCCAACACATTAAATTTGTAATTCTCTTCTGTCACCTCAACCCCGAGATTGGTCTTGACGGCTGTGGCATTGGCGCAACCCACATAAATCGCATTCTTGGCATAATACATTTTTTCGCCGACTCTGAGGGTCCGGAGATAGGCAACCGCCTGAGCTGCCGCGGCTTTGTCCCTTGACTTGGAAAATCCGGGAATCGCGATCGCCGCAAGAACGGACAAGATCACGATCGTTACTAAAAGCTCAGCCAGCGTGAACCCTTTTTTCATGATCACATTCCCCTCCTTAGGGCATTCCCTTGCGGGACTCTGCCATTTCAAACATCAGGATAGTTGACTTCTACTTTGATCGTGTAGGATGCTGCCCCGGAAGTTGCCGGAACCGTTGTGATTTTAATGTCTTGTTCCAGGAGCGTGTCCGCTTTCAGGAGAGTGATGTTCGCTAAAGAACAGTCCCCGTTGTTTTTTCTGCATATCTGCAAGGCATGTTGCATGCCGGCTTCGGCAAGGTCCTGGGCCTTGACCTCCTGGACGTTTTTTGCCTTCAGGCTAGTGTGAGTTCCCACCGATTGAAGGATGGTCGCAGTGCCCAACGCGATCAGCATCAAAACCGCCAAAACCGTGATCAATGCGAATCCTCTTTTCATGTTAAATTTGCGCTCCTTGACCGCATGATGGCTGTAGTTTCCAAATGCTCCTTTGTCACGCCGGCAATGTGCCCCCCCGTCGTCTCAGCCTTCAAAGTAACTTTGATGTGATTCCTGTTGGTCGCATCCCTGACAAAGGACAAAGAATTGGCAAGAAGATTTTCCGCGATCGCGGTCCCCGCCGCCGCACCTACGGATTTAAATAATCGAGTTGCGGACTGCCAATAAGTGTAGACCGTATCGAGTGAATGATCGGAAGAAGCTCCTGAGCCCGTGGGACTGACTCTTATTTGAATACAACTACCATTGGCTAAGCAACCCGCAGGATAGGCAATGGAATTGAGTATAACATCGGGGCTGGCTTTATTGATGGCTACCTCATTGGCTTCCGTGATCTTACCGGTTATTTCTTCGAAAGCACCGAGTGCCGTCCCCATAAGAGAGGCTTCGTTCTTGACGACATTCACTGAAAATTTCCCGAAATGGATCAAAAGAGTGGAAGCGGAAAGCAGGATAATGACAGCGAGAGCTACAGCAATAATAAGTTCGAGAAGGGTAAACCCTCTTTCCATGTTTTTCAAGCGGGATCGGTCCATGCCACAGTCACAGTCACTTTTTTGTAGGCCACATCAGTTCCCACAGTGTTGGTCCCACTGGAAATGTCCCAGACCTTATAAGTGCGGGTGCTGGTACCGCTCACTTTGGTCAGAAGATCACTCCCCGCAGGAAGTCCTGTCAAGGGGAGCCCTTCGGTGGAGTGTACCTGTCCAGCTCCGCAGGGAACCCCTATCGCCGTGGCGCATGGAGCTGTATAACTATTATCACTTAATTTTAACGCGGTCGTCGAGTTCGTACTCACAGCATTTTTCAATTGCTCGACCGTTTCTCTCGCAAAGCTCAGGGCTTGAAGATCCAGACTGCTGCCACCGGCACTTCTATGCTCTTTGCCGCTCACCATGGAAATCGTTGCCGTCGCCGCCAGGACACAAACCGCCAGGAGGATCATGCTCACCACGATCTCAATCAGACCCACTCCTTTTTCGCTCATGCGGCAATGATATCTCCTTTGAATAGGAGCATCAAGAAATAAATCACACTCTGCAACGTATCTTGAACTCACTTTTCGTCTGAATGCCAAGAGACGGCAATTCAAGAAGAATGGCGGAAGGCGGATGGTGAAAAAAACGGGGCGGGCGTCATCCACCAGCCTCCCTCCGCCTCTCCGGCTTAAAAGGGCTTTTCCCCTTTCCCTATTTTTTGCTCTGTGCTACATTATGCCCCATTATGCTAAAGATTTTTCGGCAATACACTAAAGTCATTATCTGGATCGTCGTGGGTTCCTTCATCCTGTGGGGCGGCTATTCGGTGAGCGCTCTCAAGAAAGAAGGGCGGTTCGCGGGCGAAGCCTTCGGTCAAGCTGTCACCTTCCAGGAATACAATCAATTCTACCGCGCCACGCAGCTTTTCATGCCGGCTGAAAAACCGATCGATGAACCGCAGCTTCTGCGTGATTACACCTGGCAAAATATTATTTATGCCCGCGAGGCGAAACGCCGTGGCATCAAGATCGCGGATGAAGAAGTCCGTGGCGAGATAGCGAATCTCCTCAAACAGCAAGGCCTGGTTAGCCCAACGACCGAACAATACAAACTCTGGCTCACCCGCACCCTTCACCTCTCCCCTCGTGAATTCGAGGAAGGACTAAGGGAGTTCATACGTATTCAAAAACTTTTGCGCCTCCAGATCGCAAGTTTCGTACCAGCCGGGGCCGATAAGCTGACGGATCCGAAGGCGAAGGAAGAAGCCGCGACGAAACAAAAAATGGCGTTCATAGCCTGGACCAACGATGTCAATAAACGCGCTGCCTTAAAAGACTATCTTGCTCTTCAAGGAGCTCGGCAGGAAGAACCCCTGCCTGAAGAAGTAGAACCTCCTCAAACCGAATCTCCTGCGGCAAAAAAATAAAGGCCTTATGAAAAGAACAGCTGAAGATTTCGCAAAAATGGTGGGCGGCGTTTTGATCGGTGACGGAAAAGTTGTGATCGAGGGAATCACGAATTTCGAGAATCCCCTCAAGGGTCATATCTCATTTGTACAGGATGAAAAAGGCTTTAAAGCCCTTGAAGCTTCCGAGATCAGTTGCATGATCGTCCCGAAACAGATCGCTCAATCCTCCAAAGTCCTGATCCAGGTTGAATATCCCAAACGGGCGTGGGCCCAGATCCTCCGGGAGCTCTTCCCTGCCCGGAAATTCCCTGGGACAATCTCGCCGCACGCCTCGATCGCCAAGACCGCGAAACTCGGCAAGAATGTCACGGTCGAATCCTTCGTGACGATCGGCGAGAATGTCGTGATCGGAGACGGTGCGGTTCTTTGCTCGCATGTTTTTGTGGGCGAGAACGCGAAGATCGGCGCGAACTCCGTGATTCATCCGAATGTCACCCTTTATGAGAATTGCGAATTAGGAATGAACGTTGTGATCCATGCAGGCACGGTGATCGGCGCGGATGGCTTCGGCTATGTCGCGACCCCCGGCGCCCACGAAAAGCTCCCCCAGATCGGGAATGTCGTGATCGAGGATGACGTGGAAATCGGCGCTTGTTCCACGATCGACCGCGCAGCCATCGGTTCCACACGCATCGGCAAAGGCTGCAAGATCGATAATCTCGTCCAGATCGCCCACAATGTCGTGCTCGGCCAGCATACGGTCATTTCCGCGCAAACCGGGATCTCCGGAAGCTGCAAGGTAGGTTCTCACGTGACAATGGGCGGAAGTGTTGGTCTTGGAGATCACGTGGAGATCGGCGATTGGGCCATGATCGGCGCCGGCGCGGGATTTCCTTCCAACAAGAAAGTCCCCGGAAAACAGATCTATTTCGGCCAGCCCGCCAGGCCCTACGCGGAAATGAGAAAACAGTTTGGCGCCCAGCTTCGCGCCGCAGAAACCCTCGACGATGTCCGCGCTCTCAGAAAGAAAGTCGCGGCGCTTGAAGCAAAGCTAGGCATCCCTTCCGAAAAGTAATTCAAAAAACGACGTACGGAGTAAGGCGTACGGCGCAAACTTCCTAGCTTCGCCGTACACCTTCCGCCAACTATTCTTCTCTCTTCAGCCGTATCAGACTGAGGAATTCGCTACGGGAACGGGCGTCTTTACGGAAGGCCCCGAGCATGGAGCTGGTGATGGTGTAGGCATCGGCTTTCTTGACGCCGCGCATGGACATACAGAGGTGAAGCGCCTCGATCACAACCGCAACCCCTTTTGGTTTTAGGGCTTCCATAAGACATTCGGCAATCTGGGTCGTAAGGCGCTCCTGGACCTGCAGCCGCTTGGAAAATACTTCCACAAGACGCGGAATCTTGGAAAGGCCGATGATCTTTCCGTTCGGAATGTAAGCAATGTGGGCTTTCCCGTAGAACGGAAGCATGTGGTGCTCACAAAGCGAGAAGATCTCGATGTCCTTGACGATCACCATTTCATCGTAGGGCTCTTTGAAGACCGCGTGAGCGAGGATCTCCTTCGGATCCATCTGGTATCCTTGCGTCAGATACCGGAGGGATTTCGCCACACGCACTGGCGTCCTTTCAAGGCCTTCGCGCTTGGGGTTTTCGCCAAGAAGCGTGAGCATCTCTTTGACCAGTCCTTCGAATCTATCTTCGTCCTTCGCTACCGTCTTCTTTTTCATGAATTCATCTCCTTAATTGTAGGCCAAGGCTAAACAAGCAAAAAAAGCTAAACAGGCTTAAGATGCTTTAAAAAATCAACCCGGAAGTTTTAAAGCGTTTTTAGCCCTTTTAGCCTTTTCAGCCATTTAAGCTTTTAATGTTTTCCGCACCGCTTCCGCGATCTTCACGAATCGTTCGCTGATGGGGCTTTTGGGATGTCCGATCACGACCGGAAGCCCCAAATCCCCGCATTCCCGCACTTGAGCCTCGAGCGGAATACTTCCAAGAAAAGGGATTTGAAACACATCGGCCATTTTTTCGCCGCCCCCCTTGCCAAAGATCGGTCCTGTCATATTTTCGACTACTCCCAGGATCCGCACCTCGAGCTGACGGAACATATTCACCGCTTTCCGGACATCGCTCAAAGCCACTTCCTGGGGCGTCGTCACTACCACCGCGCCCGACAGGCTTACCCATTGGGATAAGGAAAGTTGCACGTCCCCCGTTCCGGGCGGCAGGTCCACCACCAAATAATCCAACTCCCCCCAATCCACCCGGTGCAGGAACTGCTCCATAGTTTTATGGAGAAGCGGCCCGCGCCAGATCACCGGTTGCTCGGGATTTGCAAAAAATCCGATCGAGATCGCTTTCACGCCATGGGCGGCAAGAGGAATTATTTTGGCTTCCGCATTTCCCTCGGGACGTTTTTCAGGCGAGATGCCCAACATGATCGGAATATTCGGGCCGTAAATATCCGCATCCATCAATCCCACTTTGGCGCCAAGTTGTTTTAAAGCAAGCGCCAGATTCACAGCCACAGTCGATTTCCCGACGCCGCCCTTCCCGCTTGCCACGGCGATCACATGCTTCACGCCGGAAATGGGTTGAATCGCCGAAGCGTTCATCCCGCATTTCGGTTTCCCGGAAAAGTGAACATCACAGCCGCTCGCGCCCGCCTTGAGCACCGCCTGAGCGATCGCCCCGCGCAATTTTTCCTGCAAGGAAGGATCCTCGACTGAAGATTCCAGATGAACGAAAGCATGGTTCTTGTCGATCTCGATCTCGCGGACAAGCCCGAGGGAAACAACGTCCTCGTTCAGGACAGGCTCCTGGACCTGTTTGAGGCATTCGAGGACTTTCTCGCGAGTGATCTTATTGAATGTGGTCATAAAGAAAATTGTTTCCGCTAGGGGGTTACTGGGGCATCAGCTTTTTTGAGAAGCTTGCTCAGGATCCAACCGGTCAAAAGCAGGCAGAGCCAGCCCAACGCGCCGTCGTAGACTTTTTTTGTACTCCAAAGAAGAACATTTTTTTCGGAAAACGCGATAAAGAGTCCGACCGTCCGTACAAAAAGAACCGCCCCCGCATGCAACCCGATCGAAGCATAAAGCGATCGTGCACGTACGACGCAATAATTCAGGACCATCCCGAAGAGGAAAAGCCCGATCGCCGCGGGCCATACGGCCTGCCAGTCCGCGAACGACTGGATCGGAGCTGCGATCATTTTCAGGCTGTCCAGGAATCCCGGATCCTGGCTGATCACGGGCTTACGGATACTGACAAAATGAAGGGCCGAATAAAAAAGACTCGTCACGACCATCGCCAGCGGAACGCTCCCCCGGAACGTTTTGTCACGCAACGAGGTGAAAATGAACCCCCGGAAGAAAAACTCTTCCATGGTCCCGATCAGAAGCGCTCCGCCGATGCAGCTGAAAATTTTGTACGCCCACTTTTGCCCTGTATAGTCCCGCAACGAAACGTGGGCATTCCCCATGAGAAGCTGGATGACCGTAAAAAGCACCAGCACGGCCGACACAGTCAAAAATCCGGCCCAAAAAAGCCGCCGGCTGTCCTTTCTCCAGTCCATCCCGAACCGCACGAATATTTCTTTCCGGAATCTTACAAAAATCACAACCGCAAGCAACGCGGTGACCATGACAACCCGGTTGAAGATACGCGAAAAACTGTAAGGTAAGAAAGAATGAAGTACGGGCGCGAGGACCGCGCTCAGAAGAAGGATGCTTGCAAAAACAAGGATGAATTTAAGAAAACCTTTCACGGTGTTCCTTTCAGAATATTTAATAGCTCTGTCATTCCCGCATGTTTTTAGCGGGAATCCATGGATCCCCGATTAAAACGTTCGGGGATGACGCAAAAATCACGTCATTTTAATTCCAAGACGAGTTCGATCTCGACTGCGGCATTCATGGGAAGGCTCGCCATCCCTACGGCAGAACGCGCGTGCGCTCCTTGTTCTCCCATTACTTCGGCAAAAAGTTCCGAGGCCCCGTTCACGACCGCCGGAATTTCATAAAAATCAGGCGCGGCCTGAACAAAACCGGTCATTTTCACCACGCGCCGGATCTTTTTAAAACCGATCAGGTGCTTCATAATGCTCAGGACGTTCAGCGCCGCAAGACGCGCCGCCGCCTGTCCCTCGGCCAGAGAAAGGTCTTTGCCGACCTTCCCCGTCAAAAGCTTGCCTTGGGCGTCCTTCGAAAGCTGGCCGCTTAAAAAGGCCAGCTTCCCCGCCACCACGAAGGGCTGATAAAGCCCCACAGGCTTGGGCGCGGGCGGCAAAAACAGGCCTAATTGCGTGATTTTTTCTTCTGGAGTCATCATTTTGGGGTTATTTTTTCCCTATGATAAGCGTAGCGGCGCCAAAAGCAAAGCTTTTACTCGTGCACTCGCGGTACCCGGCGGTTTGCATCAAACGGATCGTTTCCTCGGGGGCCTGGAACCTCCGCACCGAACCGGAGAGGAAACCATAGGCCTTTAAATGACCTGAAATAAGCCAGCCCAAAAGGGGCAGGATGAATTTCAAGTACGGATAAAAGAGAAGCCTCGCCCAAAAATTCCGCGGTCGCGTCAGATCGAGAAATGCCGCTTTCCCGCCCGGCGTCAGGATGCGATTTACGCGACTCAGGAACTCCGGAAGTTTTTGAACGCTCCTCAGCGTGAACCCCGAGATCACGAGATCAAAGCTGGCTTCCAGGAACGGCAAGGCATCAAAATCCTCTTTGAGCCACATCACATTCCCCGGAACCGTCGCGCGTGCCTTTTCGAGCATAGCGACCGAAAAATCCACTCCCGTCGCGCTTTCCCAGGATTTTTTCAAGAGGAAACATTCGAGGAACTTTCCCGTCCCGCAGCCGAGGTCTAAAATGGTTTTGGGAGAAAAACGAGGATCGCTCAGAAGGATTTCCGCTGACCGCTTGCGCCAAGCTTCCGCCATTCCGAAACTCAGGACCTGATTCAGCAGATCGTAGCGCGGCGTGATCGAATTAAAAGCTTCACGAATAAATTTTTTATCAGGCGCCGGCATCGGTCACCTCCTTAAAAATTTTTAGAATTTTGTAATTTGTGTCGCGCTGAACGGGAATGAACCCGGCGTCTCTGATAAGACGAATAAGATCATCCCTGCGAGTATTCACCTTGATCCCTGTGGGCTCCAGGATCTTGTCCTCGATCAAAGTGCCGCCCAAGTCGTCGCAACCGAATGCGAGAGCGATCTGGCCGAGCTTGAGCCCTTCGGTAAGCCAGCCGCTTTGAATATGCTCGAAATTATCGAGCATAAGCCGCGATATCGCAACCGTCTTGAGATAGTCGTCCCCGCCTGATGGGGACAGTCCCTCTAACGCATTTAAAGGGACTGTCCCCTTATTTGCGAATGGAACAAAACTCCAGGGGATGAAGGACCGAAAGCCTTGGGTCTGATCCTGAAGATCCCTCAGTTTGATCAAATGAAAGATCCTTTCCTCGATCGTTTCAACGTGTCCGAAAACCATGGTCGCGGTGGTCTTAAGCCCCGCCTCGTGGGCCGTTCGCATCACTTCAAGCCACCGATCGGATGAGATCTTTTTCGGGCTGATCAGTTTGCGCACGCGCTCCACAAGGATCTCCGCCCCGCCCCCCGGAAGCGAGTTCAGTCCGGCTTCTTTGAACCTCCTGAACAATTTGGACAAAGCGACCCCCGACTTTTGTGACAACACATCCATCTCAATCGCGGAAAAAGAGTGGATCGCAACCTGCGGAAATTTCTCATGAATGGCTCGGACTATGTCCAGGTAGTAATCAAGTTTTAGGTCCGGATGAATGCCCCCCTGAATCAAGACCTGTGTTCCTCCTAAGCCCACGAGCTCAAGAACCTTGGCTAGGATCTTTTCTCTGGAAAGCACATACGCTTCTGGGGCTCCTGGGGCGCAATGGAACGCACAGAAGTCACAGCCAATCGTGCAAACATTTGTGTAACTGATATTGCGATCCACAATAAACGTCACGGCATTGGTCAGGAGCCGCGGCGTCAGTTTTCGGGCAGCCTCGCCCAACCTCAAAAGATCGCAGGTGTAGAGCTGAACGCCGTCTTCAAACGTGAGCCGTCCACCGCTCAGACGTTTTTCGAGGATTGTGTCGTGAATATCCATTATTCAAAAAAGTGAAGCGGTTTTGGCGCGGGCGCAAGATTTTGCTCATGGGCGAGTTCAAAAAAACGCATCACGCCTTCTTGCATGTCCTGGTCCAGCGTGTATTGAAGATTCACAAGATAACCAAGCAACTGACAGAACCGCTTGTCCGAGGGGGCAATGCCAAGCGACTGTTTCAGAAGACCTTCCGGATCCGCCAATTTTTTTTGAAGGTTTTCTTTCAGCGTTTCAAGAAAAGCCTTGAGCGTTTCCGGATGACGGGCCGCAAAATCCTTACGCACGGCCCAAAGCGCAAACACGAAGGGCTTTCCCGTCCAGGACTGCCATAGCTCGCCAAGATCATATTTATAGATCAGTTCCTTGGGCTGGCAGAAAAGCGCCTGATCCCCGATCACGAGCGCGGCCGGATATTTTTGGAGCATGGCCTCCGGGTCCTGATCGACTAGCTCGAACGTGTTCTGGTGATTGTATTTTTTCGCGAGGAGGATACGCACCAGACCCGCGGAGCTTAAACTTTCTCGGGAAAGCGCGATCACTGCGCCATTGAGCTGTTCGATTTTTTTCTTGGAAAGGAGCAGCACGCTGCGAGCAAAAAGCCGCGTCCCGATCGCAAGGTCCGGAAGAAGAAGGTACTTGTCCTGATGCTGGAGATATTCTAAAGAAGACATCGGCGCCGCGTCGATCTCTCCACGGTCCATAGCCTGGCTGATCTCGGCCGGATGGGATTCAAAAAAACTCATCTCCGGTTCAAGCCCTTTTGCGCGAAGCATTTCCACGAGACCAAAATAGAACGGAAGGCAGTTGAGATACTTTATTTTTCCGATACGAAGTTTCGTTTGATCTTTCATGAAATCTTTCGTAGAGCTTTTCGCTTCTAGCTATTGTCTGTAGTCTGCGGTCTGTAGTCTATTTTCCCCACCCACCGCGGGTAGAGCATGTGCGAAACACCCATCTGATCGAGCACCTTCCCCACCACGAAATCCACGAGGTCTTGAATACTCTTTTGTTCGGAATAAAAAGCCGGCATCGGCGGAACGATCTTCACTCCGAGGCGAGAAAGCTTCAGCATATTTTCAAGATGGATCGCGGAAAGCGGCGTTTCGCGCGGCACGAGGATAAGTTTGCGTCCTTCCTTGATCGTACAATCCGCAGCGCGGTGGATAAGATTCTGGCTGAGGCCTGAGGCGATCGCCCCGAGCGTTCCCATACTGCACGGCACGATCACCATACCTTCCGTCGGGTAAGATCCGCTCGCGATCGACGCGGTAAAATCGTGGAAATCGTGAATACGGAACAAATGAGAAGCCTCCGGAAACCTTGCCTCACTCCCCAGCTCTTCCTTCATCACGATCTTTGCTGTGTCCGAGATCACAAACTCCACAGGGATTCTCTGCTCTCCCAGCATCTCGAGCAGACGCATCCCGTAAACGACTCCGCTCGCTCCTGTTATGGCAAGAATCCAAGGTTTCAAAATAAAACTCCTTTTTATAAAACAACGTCCAGGACAACGGCCAAAAAGAGTGCGAGACTGACCACCGCATTCATCACAAAAAAAGCTTCGTTCATCTTTGCGATGCCGAAGGAGCGAATCAGTTGATGCTCACGGATCAGGAAATACACCACTAGAATCAGCCCCAGACCATAGACCCGTCCTGCCCCGTTCAAGAAACCTGCCGCAGCCCAGCAAAGAACCGCCAACGCGTGAAGCCCCCGGGTAAGCTGAAGCGTCCGAACCTCGCCAAACTTGGCCGGAACGGAATAAAGTCCGCGCCTCCGGTCAAAATCCACATCCTGAAGCGCATAGATCATATCGAAACCCGCGACCCAGCAGATCACTCCCGCGGTCAGGAATGCCGGCGCCCACGCGAATTGCCCGGTAACCGCGATCCAGGCGCCGTAAGGCGCGATACCGAGAACCAGTCCCAGCACAAAATGCGAAGCCCAAGTGAAACGCTTGGTCAAAGGATAGATCCACGCCAACGCCACGGGAACCGGTGAAAGCCAAAAGCATAAAGATCCAAGCTTGTAGGCGCTCACTTCAAAAATAAGAAGCGAGACAAGCGCCGCCAACCAAACGAAGCTTGTTCGTATCTTTTTTTGCGGCAATGCACGTCCTGAAGTCCTCGGATTTTCCGCATCGATCTTTCGATCCAGCAAGCGGTTCAGCGCCATTGCCAGGGTTCTGAAGCTTACCATCGCGATGGTGATCCAGAAGAAAAGAAAAAGGCTCGGAACTTTTTTCTCGGCAAAGAAAAGACCGAGATAGGCAAAAGGAAGCGCGAAGATCGAATGCTCGAACTTGATCATCTCAAGGAACAACCAGAACTTAGCGAAGATATTTTTCATCCAGCCCATACTCGCGCCAGCGCGTTTCGACACGGCGTTTAATTTCATCCGTCATGATGATGTCTTCGGGCCAGGGGCGTTCCATGCCTTCGGCCGCGCCCTTACGCGTGGCATCGATCCCGATCTTGGAGCCTCCGAAATCTTTGGGCGCCGCGTGATCCAGCTCATCCAAGGGCCCTTCCCCGAACACCATGTCGCGTTTGGGATCCATATTGTTCAAGACGCGCCATGAGACTTCTTTCAAGTCCTGGATATTCGTATCATGGTCCAGCACCACGATCATTTTTGAGAACATCATCTGTCCGAGCCCCCAAATGCCGTGGATGATCTTTTTCCCCTGTTCGGGATAACTTTTCTTAATCGAAACGATCAGACAATTATGGAACGCACCTTCCCACGGCAGACAAATATCCACAATCTCGGGAAACTGTTTCTGGATCATGGGCAGGAAGATCCGTTCGATCGCCTTTCCCATGTAACAATCTTCCATGGGCGCACGGCCCACAACGGTCGTGACATACACCGGGTTCTTGCGATGCGTCATGCAGGTAACATGGAACACGGGAAAGTCCTTCGCGCGGGAATAAAAACCAGTGTGGTCGCCAAAAGGACCTTCGAGACGCATCTCCCCTTCGTCCACATAACCTTCCAGCACGATCTCAGCCTCGGCCGGCACTTCCAGATCGATCGTTTTACATTTCACAAGCTCCACAGACTTTTTCCGCAGGAATCCCGCAAGCATCAGTTCATCCATACCGCTTGGGAGCGGGCACGCGGCCGCAAACATGGTCGCGGGATCCGCACCAATGACGCACGCGACAGGCAAACGCCTCTTACTTCCCTTGCCAAGCTTCCGAAAATGTCCGGCTCCGTCCTTGTGGATCTGCCAATGCATACCGGTCGTCCGGTCATCATAAACATGCATCCGGTAAAGCCCGACATTACGCTGGTTCGTCTCCGGATCCTTGGTGATCACGAGCGGGAACGTAATAAATTTTCCGCCATCCTTGGGCCAGCACTGGATAAGAGGAAGCTGTTCGAGCATCCTTGCTTCGCCTGCGAGGATAACTTTCTCCTGGCAAGGCGCGTGTTTGACGAATTTCGGGAGGACGGCATGAAGTTCAGAAAGCTTGGGAATCATCGCGAGTTTTTCAAAAAGACCCTGGGGCGGCTTAAGGTCCAGAAAGGAATGGATGCGTTCGGCGATCTCCGAAATGTTTTTTACGCCCAGGGCCATACTCATGCGCTTGGAAGAGCCGAAAAGATTGATCACCAGCGGCATTGAAGAACCGCGGACATTCGTGAAAAGGAGCGCGGGTCCGTCCTTTTTCACCACACGGTCATAGATCTCGGTCACCTCGAGCACCGGATCGACCGGCGCTTTCACTTCGACAAGTTCGTCCGCTTCACGAAGCGCCTTCAAAAATTCCCCGAGATTCTTAAAGCCCATAATCGCTCCCCTTCCTTCCCAGGAGACAAAGACATTTATTAAAAGGCGCGTAGACGATAGCCGCAAGCCCCATAAGCGCGATCGCCTGGCCGAGTTTTTTCAAGTGAACCATTTCATTCGGTTGAAAATGTCCGGAAGTTTTTAGAAGCTTGGACGCTTTTTCTTCAACCTCCAGCTCGAAGGGCAGGTCAAAGATCACGAGGGCCATGACGACGGTAAAAGACCCGAGGCCGAGATTAACCAGAAACCGCAAGCCGGGAATAAAACTCCCCAGCACCAACAGGATCCATCCAGCCAAAACAGTGAAGCGGATCACAAAAGTCATGCGCTTTTTGAGACGCACCCAAAAGGTCATGTTGGAGAGTTGGCTTTTGAGGAACGCCTGACGTGCCGCCTGAAGGATGGAAAGGAAATCGCGCCCTTCATAGACCTTGGGTTCCAGGAAAAGACCTTCTACGGAAGGATAGTCCCCGGAGGGCTCGATCGGAGTCACCGGAACCTGGAAGAGGCCCGCTTTATCCAGAACAAAACGCGCCATCTCGCAACCGGTCACGATCGTCCTGTAAGAGGGCGCTTTATACTTCCAGAGCACCCACTGCCCGTAGAGCGCAAAACCCAGAGAGACAACGACGGTCCCGATGAAGAAAAGCCAATGGACAGGATTCACGGTTTTCGATTATAAGCGAATTAGCACTTCGACTCTATTATTTTATAGAGGAAGCTCAGTGCCATGGTGAGCGAATCCGCCCAAAAACTTGGCGGAGAGTCGAACCATTAGGGGTGTGTTTCAAGGAAGCGCAGGAGGCCCTGCATATCCTCAGGTAACTCGCTTGTCAGGTGGATCCACTTCTTCGTACGGGGATGCTCGAACCCGAGCGTCAAGGCATGAAGCGCCTGCCGTTTGATCGGCGGGAACTGAACGCCGTAGAGGGCGTCCCCCAGCACCGGATGCCCCATGTGCGCGAAATGCACACGGATCTGATGGGTACGGCCGGTCTTCGGACGGATCTCCACAAAAGTCGCGTTGGGGAACCGCTTCAGCACGCGAAAAAAAGTGACGGCATCCTTGCCTCCCGAGGGACGGATCACCACTTTTTTACGGTTGAGAAAAGCGCGACCCACGGGCTCTTCGCAGACTCCTTCGTCGTGTTGGACCACTCCGCGAACAATCGCGTTATAGACGCGATCGATCGTGTGGTCCTTGAACTGACGCGCGAGTTTGTCGTGCGCGTAGTCATTCTTGGCGACCACCAGAAGACCCGAGGTGTCCTTATCAAGGCGATGCACGATCCCGGGCCTCACCTTATCCTCGGCTTTCCCAAGCTGTTGCACATGAAAAAGAAGCGCGTTCACAAGCGTGTGGTTGGGATTGCCGTGCGCCGGATGGACAACCATACCTGCCTTCTTGTTCACTACCAAACAATCGTCATCTTCATAAACGATATCGAGCGGGATCGCCTCCGCGGGAAGTTCCTCCACCGGCATATCAAGTTTTTCGACGCGGATCCGTTCCCCGGCTTTAACCGGATAATGAGGCGTTACATGTTTCCCATCCACGATCACCGCGCCGTTTTTGATCATCTTTTGAAGGTGCGCCCGGGAATGTTGGTGGGACATCTTTTCAGCAAGGAAAACGTCGAGACGCTGTTCAGCCTCCATGGCCTCCACCACAAATTCCGTAAAACGGTTTTTGGGCATATCAGGAAGCTTTGCGCCGGCGGGATTGAAAGACCAGAAAGGACGCCACGATGATCGTGATGCTCAACCACTGGTTCGAGGTGAACCCCATCCACATCCAACCCGGCTCTCGCAGAAACTCGATCGTGTAGCGGCCTATTGCGTACAGAAGAAAATAAAGAAGAGCGATCTCCCCCTCAAAACGGATCCGCTTCCGGCGTTGGATGAGAAATGCAAAAAGCACGAGGTCATAAAACGCTTCATAAAGCTGGGCAGGGTGCACGGCGTACGGAAGCCCGGGAAACCGGACGGCCCAGGGAAGATCACAAACTTTACCGAAACAGCATCCGTTCAAAAAACATCCGACCCGCCCAAAGGCATGGGTCAAAGCGGTGTAGGGGACGATAAAATCCAGGATCTTCCAAAAAGACCACTTTTTCTTCCAAACCATCAGCCTCAACCCCAAAAAGCCTGAGATCGCGCCCCCGTAGAAAATCAGCCCGCCTTCCCAAACGGCAAAGATCTTGAGCGGTTCGGCACTGTAATAGGAAAAATTCTGGATCACATAAAAAAGACGAGCCCCGAGAAATCCCCACACCAGGACAACAAAAGCTATGTCGAACACTTCATCAGGTTTGGGGAATCCTTCTTTAAGCGCGCGTCGTTTCATCAGAAGAAGAGAGAGAAGAACGCCGAGGGCAATGCAGAAGCCATACGAGTAGAGGTGGATCGATCCGAGAGAAAACAGCACGGGTTTCATGTTTTTCCTTTAGACGTAAACACGCGGATAAAATAGAGCCCGACACCGATCGTGATCGCAGTATCTGCAAGGTTGAAGACCGGCCAGATCCTGAAATCCAGAAAATCGATCACCGCTCCGAAACGCAGCCGGTCGATCCAGTTTCCGATCGCACCCCCCAGGATCAGGCTAAGCGCCCAACGGTCCGTGACCGAGGTTCCATGAGAACGGTTGGCGATCAGGAAGAGGAACACAAGGCTGATCGTGATCACGGCAAAAAGGATGGGCGTATAATCGCTGAAAAGCCCGAAAGCAACCCCCGGATTCTTGACGAGCGTCAGATCCAGAACTTGCGGAATGAGAGAAACCGACGCTTGGGAAGAAAGATAGTGAAGGGCAAGAAATTTTGAAAGTTGGTCCGTGAGAACCACGGACCCTACAAGAACGTAAAAGAACATTACTGAGGACGTTGGTTCTTCTCCTCTTCTTCCTGGGCTTTCATCGAAAGACGCGTATAGGGCATGGCCATAAGACGTTTCTTGGGGATCGGTGTTCCATAGATCTCGCAAGTGCCGTAAGTCCCATCCTCGATCCTCTTGAGGGCAACGTCAATGTCGTTTAAAAGCTGCTGCTCGTTGGTCGCCAAACCGATATTCAGTTCCCGGTCATAATTATCGGTCGCCATATCCGCCACATCCGAGAGTTCCCCGGAACTGCTGGGCTGATTCCCGCTCAGGGAATCCCCTTCGATCTGCTGGAGATCTCCGGCGATCTTTCCGCGCAGCTGAAGAAGCATCTTCTTATAAATATCCAGCTCCTTTTTAGGAAGCTTTTTAATCTTCAGCGCCTTGGCCGGTTTTTTAGCAGACTTTCTCACAGATTTCTTGGAAGACTTTTTTGAGGATTTTTTAGAAGTTCTCTTAGATTTTGCCATAAAATTTTAACTCACTTTCCTTGGAATTGAGACAACGCGAAGCTCGCCTTCGCCCTTGTATAATTGAGGCGGCATTATACTGATGCCCCCCTGGCGACGCAAGCGATAAGTCCATAAAAATGAAACAAACTCAGTCCGTAGCGTATTCCGCCAAAGAGCTGGGAATCTCGCCTTTTTTCTGAAGTTCCTTCTTCAAAGCCTTCAGGAACGCATCGACCACAACCGGATCGAACTGGGTCCCCGCGCAATTCCGGACCTCATGGATGGCAAAGTCAATGGAGCGCCCTTCCCGGTAGCACCGGGACGAAACAATAGCGTGGAAACTGTCCACCACGCAGATGATACGTGCTTCGATCGAGATTTCATCCCCCTTGAGACCCCGCGGGTAGCCGGTTCCGTCGAAACGCTCGTGATGCGCCATGATGATCTCACGTACCTTTTTAAAATCCGTCAGGGGCTCCAGGATCCGGGCACCTTTTTCCACATGGGTTTTCATGACTTTCCATTCTTCCTGGGTCAATTGTCCCGGTTTGCAGAGAATGTTGTCCGGGATCCCGATCTTTCCGACGTCATGAAGAATAAGCGCTGCAGAAAGCAGGTCCTTGGTTTTTCCGGAAAGATCCATCCCCATTTCGCGGGCGGTCATCATACCCAGGCGTTCCACTTCCGAAACATGCCCAAAAATATAGGGCTCCTTGGCGTGAACTTCTTCAGCCAAGGAACGCATGATCTCATAATAGGTCCGCTGTTCCTTGTTGCGCATTCTTTCGATCTCTTCAAGCCTCTTCGCAAGTTCCTGGTTCTGCTCAACAAGATTCTGGTTGTATTCCGCGGTCTTGACCGCCATCGAGCAATCGTTGGCCAGCGTCTGAAAAAAAGTGACCTCCTGTGTGGTAAAACAGCGGCCATTCACGCGCCGCCCGAGCATCAAAAGGCCCACGAGCGTATCCTTGAAATAACCGGGCACCAGGAGCTCCACTTTCAGATTCTGCATCGTTTTCTGGATCCCTGCGAGATGGTCCGCCTTGGAATTCGAGGCCAGCCGGAATTCAGCGCGCGAGAGCATTTTTTTCACATCGGAGAAAAAAAGAAAATCCTTTTGGAATGGCAGCTTTTTTTTGGATCCCGAAAACCACTGGACAAGCGGATGATCTGCGTCGAATTTCACAAGCCCCATCGGAAGACGTTTGGCTCCTTTTGAATTGACGAAGACATAATGCTCCTTTTTGGGATCAAGGATCAGGAGCGAGGCATGGGCGAGGCCGAACCGGCGGTCGATGAAACGAGTGATGAGCTGGAGAAGCCGGTCCGGCCTTTTAAGGCGGACCATACTGCGGGCCACATCCCGCAAGACTTCTTGATAGTCAAATTTTTGAGAGTTTGGAGAATCTGATTTTGTTGGCATAAAAATCTTCCCGTTTCGCGGGACCGCTTTCTGAGTCCTCACCGTGTCACGTCGAGGACTCCGGCTTGATGATCTCGGCAACAAAGGCCTTGACCAGAGAAACAGCTCCGAGAGCCTGTTTCCAAAATCTATAAGACCGTGGTATTAGGAGCCTTTGGCAAGAATATCGATCTTATCCTGAACGTCTTTTTCGAGATATTCAAGGCTCAAGGGTTTGGTGATGTAATTATCGGCACCCAACCGCATGGCTTCTTCGATCTTCTCCTGGGTCTCCACGGCGGTTACCATGATGACTTTCGCTTTGGGATAAGCTTCTTTGATCTTCTTCAGGGTCTGAAGACCGTCCATGCCCGGCATCTGAATATCCAAAAGAACGACTTCGGGATTGAAAAGGCCCATTTGCTCCAGGGCTTTGGTCCCGTCATGCGCAACGGCGACCTTGAAATCGCGGTCTTCAAAAAAGGATTTTAAGAATTCACAGATCTCGATTTCATCATCCACGATCAATAATTTATTCATGGTTGCATTCCCTCCCTGTATAAGTTTGATACGGCATTGATTTAAAAATTCCAAGATCCTGTTCATGGCTCTGTATGAGCACCCGCAACCGTCGCACCGGTCCTTTTTGCTTCCGAATTTCGCGCCGCTTCTTTTCCTTGTTGTGGCGAAGACGAGGCCCGCTGAAGGCGAACCGTTTCCGCGACATAGGGCAGCTGAAGAATGAACATGCTGCCGATCCCCACCTGGCTTTCAACGCGAATCGAACCGCCGTAACGATGCGCGATCTGCTTGGTCACGAAAAGCCCGAGTCCCACCGCTTCATGGCGCGTGGTATAAAAAGGATTAAACACCTTATCAAGATGCTCGGCCGGGATCCCCTTCCCCGTATCCGAACACACGATCTCGATCAACTCTTCATCGCGGTGATACTTCAATTCCACCACGATCTTCCCTTCCGACCCCACGGCCTCCACGGCATTCAGAAGCAGATTGAGGAAAATCTCCCGGATCTCCTGCATATTTGCAAAAAACGCCGGCAACTCCGGATCCAGGTTCCTTACGATCTCGATCTTATCGATCGAAGCCTGATACGCGAGAAGTGAAAGCGTCTCATCCAGGACTCTTTCCAGCGAGATCCACTCTTGCGGTCCCCGGGAACCTTGAGAATACATCAAAAGCTTCCTTGTTATATCGGCCGCCCGTCGCGTTTGCTTCACTATCGTATTGAGCGCGTCCTGAACATTGGGCTCCAGTTGCTTGGGGCCCTTCTGCATGAGCAGGACTTGGGCTTTTCCGGAAATAATTGCCAGAGGATTATGGATCTCATGGGCGATCCCGGCGGCTAGTTTTTCGATCGCGTTCAACTTGGTCTTCTGGACCCACTGGGACTGGGTATCCTGGAGCTCAAAATTAAACTGCCTCAACCGCTTCACGACCATGGCATTATGAACACAAGGCGCGATCGCCGCCGCAAATTCCCTGAAAAAATGGAAGTCGCCCTGGTCAAATACCGTATCCGGCACAAGCGCCCCGAACGCGAGAAGCCCCGCCAATTCTCCTTTAACGAACAGCGGAATGATCCAGGCGGCCTGCAAAGAATCAAGATCACGCGCCAGCGCATTCGCTTCCTGCCATGTAAGGCTCTGAAGGACCGGCCCGCGCATCAAGACATGCGGCCCCGTTTGATGGATCATTCTCAAAAGCGGCGTCTCAGCCGCGAGACGGACCCGCTTGGAAGCCGAGATCGTCCATCCATAAGCTGATGCGACCTCAAAATTATTCTGAAGCAAGTCCGGAACGAGCAAGGCCACGGTCTTTAATTGCAGCACCTCTCCGAACGTGTTCACCACCAGGTTTGCGATCTCCTGGAGGTCCAGATTGACCGCCAGGTCGCCCGCCAGATCCATCAGAGTCATCTGGGCGAATGTTTTCTTATGAAAAAAATATTTCTCGAGGAATTTCTTCACCCACCGTTCGGTGGATTTATAGGCCGCTACAAAGATCACGGTCATCACAAGGATCGGAAGCAGCGGATGATGGACCCAAGGATCCGAAATCCCGGAAGAGGGTATCAGGAAAGGAAGCAGGTAGGCGGCGAAAGCTCCGAGCGAGAAAAGGACGAGACCGACCAGCACTTTTTTCAGGAAGGTCTTTGGGGTTCTTACATGGAACGACATATCTCTTTTAAAAATGGGACCATCCCTTTGGTTTTATGATTTTGCTCCCCGGATCGCTTCAACACATTTGGGGCAAAGAGACCCATGCTCGGGATCCCGGCCGACAGCGGAGGAGTAATTCCAGCAACGGACGCATTTGGCACCGTCCGCTTTGGTCACAAGGACCTTCAATCCGAATTTCTTCTGGAGCACCGCGGAAACACCTTCTGCGGCCTCCATACCCTCCACGGCCTTTGTCTCCAGGGTGACCTGGGACACGACAAAAACGCGAGTGAGTTCTTTTTCATATCTATGTAGTATTTCGGCTGATTCCGGATCTTCTGCAGTGAAGATCACCTTCGCCTCGAGCCCCGCGCCGATCTCCTTGGCCTCACGCTTTTTTTCAAGGAAAGGGGTGATCGCGTTACGGACCTCCCGGAGATGCTCCCAATCCCGGAATTCATTCCCCGTCTTTATGACCGGTGCCACGGGCCAGGCGCTTGCATGCACCGTCGCGACTCCTTCTTCGAGCTTATACGATTTCCACACCTCGTCGGCTGTAAAGGGAAGAATAGGCGCCACGATCTTCACGAGACGCGACAGGATATAAAAAAACGCTGTTTGGGCGGAGCGGCGAAGCCAGGAATCCGGCGCCGCGGTGTAAAGCGTGTCCTTCAGCGCGTCCAGATAATAGGCGCTCAAATCCACCACGCAAAAATCGTAGACCTCGCGGTAGATCTCATGGAATTCAAAACGCTCGTAGAGGCCCGTCACCGACGCGACCAGGAGATCCGCCTTGGCCATCGCCCAGCGATCCAGAGGATGCAATTTCTCATACGGCACGGAATGCTTCGCGGGATCAAAATCAAAAAGATTGGAGAGAAAATAACGGAACGTATTACGGATCTTGCGATAAGTATCCACAAGTTGTTTCAGAATCTCGTTGGAAAGGCGGACATCGAACTGGTAATCGCAGGAGGTCACCCAAAGGCGAAGGACGTCCGCGCCAAACTCCTTCATCACATCCTGCGGGGTAACGACATTCCCCGCGGATTTCGACATCTTCTTCCCCTGCCCGTCCATCACGAACCCGTGCGTCAGGACACTTTTGAACGGGCTTTTATTTTCAAGCGCCATCGAAGTGGTAAGAGCGCTTTGAAACCAACCCCGATGCTGGTCGGAGCCTTCAAGGTACAGGTCCGCGGGATATTTAAGACCCGGATGCCGGCGAAGCACGGCCTGATGACTCACGCCCGAATCGAACCAAACATCAATGATATCGGTTTCTTTTTCAAATTCGCTTTTGTGGCATTTCGGACACTTGAGGCCCGCAGGGAGAAACGCTTCCGCCGGATGCGAAAACCACGCATCCGTGCCTTCCTTCTCAAAAAGTTCCAGGATCTTCGTCTTGGATTCCTTGACGAAGTGCACCCCCGCGCAATGCTTACAACGGATCACCGGGATCGGCACGCCCCAGAGGCGCTGACGGGACAAACACCATTCCGGCCGCGACTCCACCATCGCTCCGATACGATTCTTGCCCCAGTCCGGAATGAACTGGATGTTTTTTTCGATGGCTCCCTGCATGCGCTTACGGAGATCTTTGTGATCGATCTTCATGAACCATTGCGTGGTCGCGCGAAAAAGGATCGGTTTTTTGCAACGCCAGCAATGCGGGTAGCTGTGCGGATAATCTTCTTCTTTAAGGAGTAATCCTTTTTCGCTTAAAAGCGCTGTGATCTTGGGATTGGCTTTAAAAACATGCTCGCCTTTGCAAAAAGGAAATTCCTCGGTGAATTTCCCCCGTGAATCCACGGGCGAAAGGATCGGCAGGCCGTGTTCCAGATGTCCGTGTTTGTAGTCGTCTTCCCCATGCCCCGGTGCGATATGGACGATCCCGGTGCCATCTTCACTGGAGACATAATCCGCCGTAATGACTTTGCCTTTGCGATCAAGGAACGGATGTTGGTATTCCATCCCTTGAAGCGTTTGCCCCGTCAGAGACTTGATACGGCTGAAACCGCCGAGGTCGATCTTGTCTTTTAGTTTCGCCTCAAGTTCTTTGGCGAAAACATAAACCTCGTTCCCTTTTTGGAAAATTCCGTATTCGAGCTCCGGATGCACGGCCGCGCCAACGTTCGCCGGCAACGTCCAAGGCGTCGTGGTCCATACCAGTAAACAAGCTGAAGTCCCGGCGGGAAGCTTCAAAACATTCTTGGAATCCTCCAAGGGAAATTTCACATAGACGGACTTGGAGATCTTGTCTTCATACTCAAGCTCCGCTTCAGCCAACGCTGTGTCGCAGTCATAGCACCACGGAACAGGTTTCAGGCGCTGTTCGATGAACCCATCCTCGTAAAGCCGAAGGAAAGAATCTGCAATAGCCGCCTGATACCCGTAGTTCATGGTGAGATAAGGCTTGTCCCATTCCCCGAAGATACCGAGCCTTTTAAACCCGTCGCGTTGGATCCCGACAAATTTTTCCGCGTATTGACGCGCGTGCTTGCGGAACTCGACCCGATCCACTTCCTCCTTGCGCTTGCCCATTTCTTTAAGGCAGGCGTGTTCGATCGGCAGGCCGTGGCAGTCCCAGCCCGGCACATAGAGCGCGTCATGGCCGCGCATGGTCTGATATTTCACAATGAGATCTTTGAGGACTTTATTGAGCGCGTGACCGATATGGATGTGGCCATTCGCATAAGGAGGACCGTCGTGAAGCACATACTTGGGTTTCCCCGCAGACTTCGCGCGGATCGCAGCATACACCCCTTCCGCTTCCCAACTTTTAAGCATCTCCGGCTCACGCTCGGCCAGATTCGCTTTCATGGGAAAGGAAGTTTGCGGAAGATTGAGTGTATCTTTATAATTCTTCGCTTCGGTCATTTTTTCTTTCACTAAGTACTATGTACTATATGCTAAGTACTCGTTATGCCTCCGTACTTGGTACATAGTACATGGCACTTAGAACTTGGAAATCGCGGCTGTAATAAGTTTGTCTAACTTCGGCCCGGCTTCGTTCGCCGTCTTGATGATCTCCTGGATATTGCATGGCTCGAGATGGTCCGGATCACAAGTGTCTGTCACAATGCTCAAGCCCAGGATCTCCATCCCCATGTGCACCCCCACGATCACCTCCGGCACCGTGGACATCCCCACAAGATCTGCGCCGAAATTACGCATCATCCGGTACTCCGCGCGGGTTTCAAGGCACGGCCCCGTCACTCCGACATAAACCCCCTGATTCACCGGGACTTTGACTTCTTTCGCCGCGGCAAGTGTCAGGTCGTTCAAACGCTTGGAATAAGGCTCATACATATCCGGAAAGCGGGGCCCCAGCTTATTAAGATTAGGGCCGATCAGCGGATTCACCCCCATAAAATTTATCTGGTCGGTGATGATCACGATCTCTCCTTTTTTGTAGCTCAAATTCAATCCGCCGGCCGCGTTTGAAACGATCAGGATCTTTGCCCCCAGCTCGCGGAGCACGCGCACCCCGAACGTCACCTCCTCAAGCGAGTACCCTTCATAAAAATGGAATCGTCCTTCCATCACCGCGATCTTTTTTCCGGAAAGTTCCCCGAGCACGAGCTGCCCTTTATGGGATTCCACGGTCGACTTCGAAAAATGCGGCAGCTTGTCATACGTCAGAACCTTTTCCGCCTTCACGCGCCCCGCGAGATTCCCGAGCCCCGTGCCAAGGACCAGCGCGATCTCGGGAATAAAATCCGTTTCTTTACGGATCGCCGCGACGCAGGCATCGATCTTCTCAAGAAGTTCGTTCGAAGGTTTCTGGGTACGTTTCATCCCGTTAGACATTAATTTTCTCCTTTATATTCGCAAGAACTTTTCTTTATATAAACTTCGAACACCTGCTTGATTCTTTCGCCTCATCAAATGTCTAACGGGACAGGTGGTCACTTGCCCCGTTAGAAATACAATTTTGGATCGCCTGTCACTAACTTCCATTTCGTATTACCTGCCACGGCATGTTCTCAAAAGATCATTGGTTGAATTTCTAACGGGGTCAGCCTCCGCCGAATTGGTAAGCAAGCTTTAAAAGAATGGTGACAAGGATCTTGTTCGTAATATAAAGCATGAAAAAAGCGAGAAGCGGCGAAAAATCCATCATCCCGATCCGGATCGGAAGCCGGCGCAACGGTTCCAGGATCGGGTCCGTGACCTGGATCAAAAACCGCATCGGACTCGAGAAAGGGTCCACGGGAAACCACGAGACGAGGATCCTCGCGAAAAGCAGCCAATAGAGGATCGTACAGATCCCGTTCACGAGCATGGCCAATCCCTGGAACACGATCCCGAAAATGAACATTTTATTCTCCCTACCTACGGGTTATTGTTAACATTGTCATTCCCGCGGAAGCGGGAATCCAGGCTGGATCCCCGACTAAAACATTCGGGGATGACATCCAAAACTCATCCTTTCCGTAATTCCCGACTCCTCTTCACCGCGGCCCCAAGCGCTCGCTGAAAGATCTTCCCGAATTTTCCACGCTGTAAAGTTTTCAGAGCGGCCTCCGTCGTTCCTTTTTTGGAGGTTACCCGCTGCCGCAGCTCTCCACAGGATTCCTCAGAGCCTTTTGCCAGAAGCGCGGCCCCTAATCCCGTCTGAACGGCTAGCGCTTGGGCAACCTTGGCAGGAAGCCCCTGTTTCACGCCAAAATCCGTCAAAAGTTCCATCAGATGAAAAAAATAGGCCGGTCCGCTGCCGCTCATCGCGGTCACAAGGTCCAATCTCTTTTCCGGGAGCGTCACCACTTCCCCGCAGCCGGCAAAAAGCGTTTCAGCCCAAGAAAGCGCTGTTCTGTTTTTTCCGCAGATCACGGTCATCGATTGCCCCACCTTCGCTCCCAGATTCGGCATGGCTCGAACCACCGTGACATTTTTGCCAAGAGCCTTTGTGATCTTTTCCGTCGTCATTCCGGCCAGGATCGAAATAACGTTTTGCCCGGGCCTAAAGGACAACCGATGTTCTAGCGCGAAGGTCACAAAATCCTGCGGCTTCATGGCCAAAAGCACCACGTCCGTTTTCTTTAACAATTCTACGATCGAAGATGCCTGATTCACGCGGTTCCGGCGAGCAAAGGACTTGGCCTTCGCCAAAGCCTTGTCATAAACCCATACACGGGAAGGGGTTGTAAGACTCTTAGCGAGCACACCTTCCAGGATCGAAGCGCCCATGTTCCCCACGCCGATCACGCCGATCTTCTTATTGCCTAGTGTCTTCATTTTTTGATATCCCTCGGAAAGACTAAAGAGCCAATTCTAAGCATATTTGCGCCTTCTTCAATAGCTATTCTGTAATCAGCCGACATTCCCATGGAAAGGATGCCCCAGCCATATTGCGCGAATTTCTTCTTCAGCTCGTCCCGAAGCTCCCGGGTCTTTCGGAAACATTCCCGGATCTTCCCCTCATCTTCCGTAAGCGGCCCGATGCTCATAAGCCCGAGGAGCTTGATTGACGGCCGGGAAGACATTTGCCTTACGAAATCTTCGACCTGGGCCGGATCAAGACCAAACTTACTTTCTTCCCCGGACATGTTCACTTGCACGAGACACGGCACTTCAGCGATTCCTTTAACCTTTGCCTGTTTCTCGATCGCGTCCGCGAGCTCGAACCGGTCCAGCGAATGAATGAGCGCGACCTGGCCGATGACATGTTTTACTTTGTTCGTTTGGAGATGCCCGATCAAATGCCAACGGACATCCGACGGGAGCGCGTCCTTCTTCTCCTGCCACTCCTGGACACGATTCTCTCCGAAATCCCTTTCGCCCGCCTGATAGGCCTCCAGAACGCGCTTGGGCTCGACGGTCTTCGTCACAAGAACAAGCCGGACATCTCCCGGATCACGTCCCGCTTGCAAAGCCGTCTTGTCCATGGAATTGCGAAGGTCTTTAATGGCCTGCGGGATACTCATACCTTGGGTTCCACGGTCCCGGTCTTCGGGCTCAGATCCTTGGTCTCGGGTTTTAGATCTTCGGCCTGGATCTTGCGTATAAAATCAAAAAGCTCTACCACATTGACGCGATCCACAAGAAAAACCACATCCTCGCCTTCGCGAAATCCGTAATAGGCATTCTTCTCCGGGACCTCATTCCCGAAATAAAACGTTTCCTTCTTGCCGCCCTGCGAAGACGGGCGAGCCTCGTCCCGTTTTCCAGGCGGGCCATCTTCAGCTTCGACCTGAATAAGGTCATGGATCATGAAAAATCCGAGCTCGGCTTTGGACTTCTTATTGCTGTCCAGAAATTCTCTTACATGAAGGCTCTCCAGGCCTCCCACGACAAGATCGATGCGCCCGGCCGGGACTTTCTGGCCTAATTTTTGAACAGGTTCAAGCCAATACCATGTCCCGCCGTCCTTTTTCCACTGACAACTGTATTCCCCCATTTCCACCGAGATCTTCTGGATCCTGTCGGCCGGAGTACGGAACAACCGCTTTTGACGTAACCCGTAAACCGTCTGACGAAACATCGCTTTCATTTCGGGAGGCAGGAGAAAAAATCCACGCTCCTCCGCCCACCGGGCAAAAATCGCCTTTCCGACGGGCGCTTGGGCTCCGATCAGAAGGGTTACCGCTCTTTTCCCGGGAAGTCCAAACAGGATCTCGAGCTCAGGCTTTTCGAGCCCATACTCTCCCCATTCTTTCTCAGCCCGCAAACGCGGCTGTTGGGATGCCATCCGGGCCGCGACCACAAATCCCTCCGCGACCTGGTTCTCCGCCGGGTAGTGAACGGGCCGCTCGATCTCCCAGGCCCCATTTACTTTTCGAAGCTTGATCTTTGTCTTTTGGACGTTGTCGCACAATTCCACGCGATCGATTGGATCGTTTTTTGAGATGGCGACCGTTCGATTCACTTCGTCGGGAATGATCGCGAGAGTTTGTTTGGCGAGACGCACCTGAAAAAAATAGATCGTCGCAACGGCGGCAAAAAGAAGGATAAAAACGAATGTCCGGACGAGCTTCATGACGTCCAAGTCTTTATTTTCTTTTCTTGGATGGTGACTTGGGCTGTCATGATTACCCGTTTATTTTTTTCAATGAGGAGAATCATGACGTCCTGGAACGGATCACAAGATAGGTCCCACCAAGCACAAGGAGCGCCAAGGGATAGACTCCGAGCAAAAGGATGATCAGCTGGGTCCGATGCGGCACGTCAAGCAGGAGCGGCTTAAAACGAAGCTCCGGACGCTTCACGTCCATAAAACGATCATCGCGGGCGAGCCAGCGGATCATATTCAGTCCCAGCTCCTTATTCCCGGAAAGATCCAGATAGCCATTCGTCAAAAAATCCCCGTCCCCCACAACGATCATCCGGCCTCCAGCGAAAAGCGCTAAGTTATAAGCGTTAGAGGTTTTTTCCTTACCGCTTAACGCTGACAGCTTATCGCTGGTTTTCTCGATCGCCACGGCCACCGGCAAAGGCCCCGCGATATCTGTTTTCATATCAAACGCCGCATTCCCATTCTCAAGGGCTGAAAGATCCGTTTCTCCCCAACTCCCCTCGCTGGTCATGGCCAGAGGCGTCACCTCAAGCCCCGGGATAACATCCGCGGACGGTTGCACCGTACGCACCAACGGAAAAAAAGTCGCTTGTTTCATGGTCTTCGTGATGGAATTCGTCACGAGATACTGACTCACGAGCGGCATCAAAAAATCTCCGCCCACCATACGGCTGACCTTATCCACGATCACGTTCTGCCCAAGCGCCACACCATATTTTTTCGCAAATTCCGTGAATGCACCTCCCGCACCCGGGTCCATCGGATCGACCAAAAGCAGCACACCCTTCCCTTTTTGGAAGGCCTTGTCCAGATCCGCAAACTCTTCGGCCGTCAAATCCCAACGCGGACCGCCCACAACCACTACCTGGCAGGCATCCGGCACATGGTCACGCGCGAGCACGATCCCGTGGACCTTGGCGTTATATCCTAAAAGTGTGTCTCTGAAACGCAGGTACCCGCCGGTCGTTTCATCATCGAGCTCCACCTCTCCATGACCCGACACGAAGCAGACATCCAGATCCTTGGGATGGAGTAGCCGCAGGAACGCATTCGTAAAGCCTTCTTCGGTCGGACCTATCAGACGTTCTTCCCGATCACCGGAGCGGAAGATCACCGTCTTGGCGACCGAGACATTGAACTTACGCGCAAGTTGCGGCCTCCGGTTCGGGTCATAGAAATCGAAATGAAAATCCGGGTGATGCCGGCTACACTCTTTCAGAAAAACTTCCAGCCCTTTTCGCGTGGGATCATCCTGTGGAAAGAAAAGAAGAAGATCGACTCTATGATCTTTCAAATCGCGCAAAACTCCGGTGGTCGCCCGAGGAAGCGAATAGATCTTTTCACGGGTCATGTCCCACCGCTCATGAAAGGGCTGGATCACCACATAAACCAGCGTCAGCGTTGCCAAAAGGATCGCCGCCTCGAACAAAATCTGGAACTTTAAAAAAAACTGTCTCATTTTTAGTTTTGAGTCATGAGTTTGGAGTTCGGAGCATCAAATAGCCTTAAACAGCCCACTCAGCATTTTTGATAATTCCGAAGCTCTTTCTCGCGATTTCGCCTCATCCTTTTCAGATAGATAATTCCTTCTTCTTGCAAGCGTTGTACAAACAATACATTCCCTTACAGATCGTCTGGCTATCTTTACGAAATGCTGGAATTCGGCCTTGGTGCCGCCGCTTCCCTCCCCGATATTTAACGCTATGGACTGCGCTGCCCTCTGAAATTGGCTTGTCAGTCCAAACTTTTCTTCTTTTGGGAATACCTGGGTCCATTCATAGACGCAATCCACATAATCCAACGCTTTCCTATAGACCAACAGATTCTCGAATGAAAATTTATCTTCCATGTTTCAATCTCCGAACTCCCAGCTCCAGACTCCGAACTTATTGTTCAGCTTTTCCAATTTCTTGTTTCGGTCGAACGGAGCGTGAGAAAAAGAAAATAAAAGAAAAAGAAACCAAAATAAACCACATCCTGGACATCCAGGATCCCCAGCGCGAAATTTTTATAATGAGCAAGCGGCGAAAGCTCGGAAAAGATATGCCCCCAGGGCCCCGTCACGACCTCATCCACCCAATCAAAGATCCAGAACACGAGCAAAACGCTGAAAGTTCCGAACGCGCTCACAATCGGATTTTTTGTCAGGCTCGAGATAAAGACCCCGGCCGCCGAGTAGGCTGCCCCCAAAAGCCAGAATCCGAGAAATCCAAGCCCCACCGGCCCCCAATCGAATTCTCCGCCAATTCCATGGAACACCGCCAAATATCCCGCCAGGGGCAAGAGAAGCGCCCCAAAAAACAATAGGATCCCCAACTGTTTTCCGGCCACGATCTCAAGATCGGACAAAGGATAGGTAAAGAGAAGCTCCAGCGTTTCTTGCCGTTTTTCTTCCGCGAAGGAACGCATCGTGAGGATCGGCACCAGAAAAAGAAGCATAATGCTCAGGTTTGAAAAAAAGGACCCGAAGATATAATGTGTTTGATTGATCCCCGAAAAATTCGAGAGCCCGTACTGCTCCGGGTTCATGGAGATCTTCGAATAGTTCAGCACCAGGATCACAAAAAAGATCCCTGCGGCCAGGAAAAAAAGCGACGCGACGAGCACCCCCAGCCAGGAGTGAAAACAGCTACTGAACTCCCTACGCGCGATCGTTAGGACTTTTCTCATGGAAAACGTCTCCCCACTTTCCCGTTTTTCAAAAGCCCCAGAAAAATATCCTCGAGCGACAACTGCAAGCGTTGGATCTCGGTGAGTGAAATCCCCTGCTCCAAAAATTTTTTCATGATCCGGGGCCGCAAGTCCTCGTCCGGCGAAGTTTCAAAAGTAATAAAAGTCTCTCCCCTGACTTCCTCCGCGACCTCCAGGGACTCGACCCCCGGCATCGAACCCAGGATCCCGAGCGCGCGGTGCTGGTCTTTTTTGTCCTTGATCTTGATGTGGATCGCCTCGCGGTCTTTCAGACAGGAGGCAAGCTCCGGAACAGTCCCGCTTGCCAGGATCTCGCCCTGATTGATCATCATGACGCGGCTGCAAAGCATCGAAACCTCAGGCAGGATATGCGTTGAAAGGATCACGGCGCGGTTCTGCCCAAGCGCGCGGATCAGCTCCCGGATCTCCTTGATCTGCGTCGGATCAAGCCCGGTCGTCGGTTCATCCAAGACCAGGACCTGAGGATCACCCATAAGCGCCTGGGCAAGCCCGACACGCTGCCGGTACCCCTTGGAAAGTCTCCCGATCAAACGGTGCCCGTTCTCGAGAAGCCCGCAAAACGACATTTTGCTCCGGACATGCCCGTCCAGTTCATGGGCCGGCACGCCTTTAAGCTTTGCCACGAACTTTAAATATTCGATCACCTTCATATCCGGATAGAGACTCACCGTTTCCGGAAGATAGCCAATGGCACGCTTCGCCTTGTGGGGATGTTTTGACATGTCCGTGCCACAGACAAAAACACGGCCGCTTGAGGGAGGAAAAAATCCGGAAAGAATGCGCATCGCCGTGGTCTTGCCCGCGCCATTCGGCCCCAGGAATCCGACGATCTCCCCTTCCTTAACGTCAAAGGAGACATCGCGAAGCGCATGGAAAGACCCGTAGTTCTTGGAGACACTTTGGAACTGTATTAAAGCACCGGAGTGTGTTTTATCCATGGATCTTTCTATGAAAAATCATATTGGGGTAGGTAGTAGGTGATAGGTAAAAGCCAAAAATCTGTTCCGCCGTTCCCTTCCCCACATACTACCTACTACATACTACTTACTATCTTTACGAATTTCCGCTTACCGCACTGGAGAACAAACGGCGCTCCGATCGTCATGACCGCCTTCGGGTCCGTGATCTTTTCGTGTCCGATCTTCACCCCGCCCTGTTCCATAAGACGACGAGCTTCGGATTTGCTCGTCACAAGCCCCGCCTCGACCAGGAGGCTCACGATATCGATCGTCTTTTGACCGATCTTGACGGTGGGGATCTCATCCGGCATGCCTTTATTCTTGAAGATCTCATCGAATTCTTCGCGCGCGCTTTTTCCTTCCGCTTCCGAATGAAAAAGAGACACGATCCGCTCCGCGAGTTGCGCCTTGGCGTCGCGAGGATGGAGTTCTCCGTTTTTTAGACTTGCGAGGATCTTTTCGACTTCTTTGGGAGAAAGCGCGGCCGCGTACCGGTAATACCGTTCCATCAGAGCATCCGGGATTGACATCACCTTGCCGAACATTTCCCGGGGACTGTCTTTCAGCGCAATATGATTTCCGAGGCTTTTTGACATCTTCTGAACGCCATCCAACCCTTCGATCAGAGGAAGCGTCATCACAACCTGAGGCTCCTGGCCATCGGTCTTTTGAAGTTCCCGTCCGACCAGAAGATTGAATTTTTGATCCGTTCCGCCGATCTCGATATCGGATTCGATCTCCACGGAATCATGGCCTTGCATGAGGGGATAAAGAAGCTCCACGACCGCAATGGGCTCCCCTGATTTATAGCGCTTTGAAAAATCATCGCGTTCAAGGATCCTGGCGACCGTGTACTGCGCCGTGAGTTTGAGAAAATCCGCGGAACTCATGGTACCCAGCCATTCGGAGTTGTAGCGCACCTCCGTCTTCTTTTTATCGAGGATGCGGAACACCTGCTCCTGATAGGTTTTGGCGTTCGTCTGAACCTGCTCTTCGGAAAGCATGGGCCGCGTTTCCGATTTCCCGGAAGGATCCCCAATACGCGCGGTGAAATCGCCGATAATGAAAACGACGAGATGACCTAAATCCTGAAGCTGTCGAAGTTTACGAAGAGGGACCGTATGCCCCAAATGAAGATCGGGGGCCGAAGGATCGGCGCCGTATTTGATACGAAGAGGACATTTATTCTTGAGGGAAGCTTCAAGCTTCATCGTCAGCTCACGCTCGGAGATAAGCTCGACGAGATTTTCTTTAAAAACCTCTAGCTGCTCTTTGACGGATGGAAACACTGCTATCCCCCCTTGATTCAACGGGTTACAAACTTGGAGAGTATTTTAGCAATGAAGGGACTGAAATGAAAGCACATAGTACATAGCACATGGTACTTGGAGCAAAACAAAATGGGGGAAGTTTTTTGCTATATGCCAAGTACTATGTACCAAGTACAAAGTACTATGTCCTGCGTTACGCGGATTTGGCGAGGGCGAAATTCTTCTGGAAGTCGGCAACCAACATCCGGATCGCTTCGCCGGCCTGGAACATGAAACTTCCGAAGTTCCCATCGTTGACCCAGACAAAATCCGGGATCATTTCCTTAAGCGCGATCGCCATCGGATCGTTTACGTCCACGATCGCCTTAAATCTCAGGTTGCGGCCGATACCGCGCTGACGAACTTTCTCCTGAGCCATGAACGCCTTCACCCCATTGGAATCCTCTGCTTGCAGGATCTCAGGCCGCCCCGCCTTTGCGAGTTCGGCATTCATCTTTGCAAGCTTCGCCCGATCCTCGTCATTTCGGACCAGTACGACCATCGAAGCATCGCCAAAAACCGCGCGCATCGCCGCGATCGCCCAACGATCGAATGCAAACGTCGCGCCAATAATGAACGCATCGGAGGTCTTGTTGAGCGTCGTTTCACCAAAGACCGCACGAGCTGATTTCATCTTCACCGCATTGGCACTCTCAGCTGTCTTGGAGGCCACAGCCGGCGCCGCAATGCCCGCATGGGTCATCAACCGATTCACTATTCCGCGAACATTCGTGAAGCTCTTTGAAAGCGCTTCCGCCATGGCTTGCGGCAGAATCCCGAAACGCAGTTTGAGGTAATTCAAAAAGGATAACTGCGTAACGCTGCGGAGATCGAATGGCCGTTCTTCCCTGTTCATCGAATTCATGACAGTGGCCTGCGAGATCGCAGGAACGGCACGAACCTCGGCTCGGCTTGTTTTTGAGGCCGCGAGCCTAGCTTCATGTTCATAAAGAGCCTTTAACTTCCTCAAAATATCTTTAAGGTAGGCGGGCGAACTTGCGATAAGCTTCAGCTGATCATAATGCCCCCAAGAACTCACCCGGTGATCCTGGAGGTACTCACCATTGTGGACGGCCGCGCTCAAAACCTCCGTCACTTCTTTTAGCTGCTCCCGGGTGAGCTGCTCATTGATTTCCTCATAGCTTAGTTCAAGGGCCATTTTTTTCAGCATATGCGCCGCAACCTGCACGTCATAGCTGTAATAATTTTCACGCAACCGATCGCGAGTGGCTTTGGCTCTTTGGACATCCGGCTTCCCAGAAACATACAACCGGGGCGTCCAGATCTTCAAGGCCTCTATTTCCAGCGTCTTTAAATTCTTCAATTCTCCCTGGGACCATAAGATCTTGGGCGACGCCGTTCTTTCTATCATTTCCCGCTTGATCTGCCCCCGAACCAGCTGTTCTCTGGGCGTCAACGACTCAATTGTATAACCGTTGTCGCCACCCCGGATTTCGGAGCGGCTGGAATTTTTACGTTTTTCAAGTACCCGGATCTTCGCTGCTTCTTTGGAGATCCTTTCCTGCTCGGCTTGGATAAACTTCGCCAAAGCCTCATCCGTTGCGATCTCCTTACCGGCACCAAGCCGATACTTTTCGGAAACGAACGTGATAAGCACTTCCGGACGTTCGTATATTTCCCCTTTCGCAGGAATGCCCTGGCTCACCACCATCAGCATCAAGCCAAAACACCATTCTTGCGTTAACTCAGACGGCAGTTTCCCGAAGATCTTTCCAAGTTCTCTCAATGCTCCCGGCGTCAATTCTACCTGGGTTGGTTTGTAAAGCGCGCCAAGGGACAAAGCCACAAGCTTTTCAAGGAGGGTCCTTCGACGGGCTTCGGCACCTTCGAACCTCAACTGCTGTACGGATTCTTCGATGGCAGAATAATCGACTTCAGTATCTCTCGCCTCGGCACGCGCCGACGATTGGCGCTGCTGCGGCGGAATAGTTTTCGAGACGTTCGGCACTACGACCTTAAGCCCGCCCACTTGAAGCATGCTAGGAGCCACAGGGAGAACTCTGGAGGGATTCACCCAGTTGTCCCACGCAGTCAAGAGACGCCCCGCCTCCGGGAGAAGGGCCTTTTCACGATTCCCGAAATAAAAACCTGTCATGTTCCCTAGAAAATTTTTGAGGGCGAAAACCTTGACCCCGGCACTCTTTTCTTTGGGCAATTCGAGCAAAACAGCGATCCAGGGAGCGAATTTTTCCGCAAAGATTTCACGGGCCGTTTCCAGATCCTTGATGGGCCGGCCAATGATCTGAAGGTTCGAAGCTTTGATCTTGTCCTGGTCCCCGGTTAAAAACGCCGCGTAAATATCCATAAACTTCTTATTCGGATCTTCGCTAAGAGGTACCATCCCATATAAGAATCGCAACATGCCGATCGGATCAACCCCCATGGAAATAGCCACGGGAGCTATCGCATAGTAGGCCCGTTCCACCTCAAGGCGTGCGGCCTTATTCAGATCCTTCTTTTGAACAGCCATTTCTCTTTCAGAAATTTTCTTCATCATTTCCGGAACGATCTCTTGAACAACTGTGTTTTCCGACAATGTCCATTGATACCGAACAATGTCATTCACCTTTTGCCGGATCGTTTGCTCCAGACCCGGGATTAAGGCCAGAGTCCCCGCCTTCTTGGCCTCTTTGAGATCCCGCTTAAGCTCCGAAAGCGCTAACTGGCTGAGGGCAATGGCTCTCTCAAGCTCATTCCCCGTCCGCATTTCCGAACGCGGAGTGACAGAGACCCCTCCCTGCTTCGAGATGCTCACCTTGATGTTTTTCAATCGAATACGGCCATCGGCACCTCGCAACGGCTGCATTTCGGGAGCTTGGTCAAGAGCGAAGACGCCGTCAAAGGCCGATTGAATATGAATATCTCCAGCCAAAACGGCATCCCGAATCAAAACATCCCCGTCGATATCGAGTTTTTTCAAAAATGACCAATCCGAATTTTTTCCGAACGAATCGATCACGTTCTGAAGTTCGCTCCAATAACCTTTCCCAGAATCGAATGAAAAACCACGCTCATCATCAGGCTTCGCCTTCTGCCGCGCGGTAACAGAAAACTCGGGAGGAACAAGCCCTTCAGATGTTTCCCTCAAAATCCAGACCTTTTGGTCCAAACTGAAATAATTGCCGTAGGCCTGCAGATAGGCATCCAACGGGTTCTTTTGAGGCGTAAAAAATCTCCGGGGTACGTTAAAAAAGTAAAGAACCCGGTCATACCTGTATTTTTTCATGACCTCAGCGATTTTTTTGTCTTCAATAGAACGCCATCCCGTGGGAACCGCTAAGCGTCTCAGGAAAAATTCGTTCATGTTGTGGATAACCGTTCCGATCGCCGCATCCAGAGGCCTGTAATTACGCCCATCCTTGGCTTTTTTTGTATCTTTGCTTATCAGTGTCGGCGCGATCACTTCCGCATAATAGCGTTCGTCCCCCAAAAGTTTTTTGACTTCCGCCAGCAGTGGAAACAGAAAATCCTTCACCACATAGATCGTATTGGTGTTGAAAGGCTGGTTCCCGACAGAGGTTGCACCGAAGATTTTGGAGCCTTCTTCCTGGCCAGCTTTAATAAAAAGATTTTCTTCGGTCTTCCCCCATGCCTGAGCATCCGCGATCTCCATCTGCTGGGGGATTCTCAAACTGCCGTTTTCAAGCAAGAGCCCATCTTTCCCGCCTTTTTTATCGATCGGCATCGCCATGGTTGTCAGTTTGACAACCGGCATTTTTTTCCGGGCCATCATCCCGATCATGGAAGGATCCAGCTGACTCGCGTTAACATTGTCCCCGTTCACAAAAGCAAGGACGTCGAACTTCCCATCATGGCGGGGCTTCCAATCTTCCGGTTTATAAAGGAAACTGAAACCCAACTGTCCGTGCCCGCCAGGTTGCCAAAGACCGTCCGGATTTGTGGCAGGACGATTGGTCTCCACATCGATCCCCGGTAAGTCCTGTTGAAGATAAAGAGGATTGACCTCCGCTCCAAGTTCCTGAAGCAGCTGACGATAAGTCCTTTTATCCCCGGTGCTTTTGAAACGATCTTCGAGACAAATGCGATCCAGAAGTTTTTCATAAGAAGGCTTGGAATCCTTGTTCACAAGCGGCGTAAACCCAACACCGCCTATCTTGCCGGTCCGCACCCGTTCGATCATCTGCAAGATCTTGACTTCGGCGACACTTACAAACACACGCTGCCCTTCATGATGGATCACAAAGCCGGTATCCGTCCCCTTTGCTCCGTTCTTGACCTTCCCGTTTTCGTCAAATTCCACTTCTTCGCGCGGCACAAGATTTTCGTCGACAAGAATCTGCTTATAAACATAGCGGACCAGTTTCTCCCCCAACCCGCCATCCAGGGAATGAATCGTCACAAAAGCTTTGGCGGCCTCCGGCTCGTTTTCAGAATCTGCGACAATGGTTTTATAGTCAAAAGCCCCTAAGAGCCTCTCCTTCTCTTCATCGGTCAATTGAGATGCGAGAACGAAGTTGGATTGTTCCCCGATCACACTCCCGTCAGAACCACGAACCGCGATCTTCAACTTTTCACGGTCGGCCCTAAGAATCATCGCGGTCACATAGGCCGCGTAGGCGGGACTCATCGGCTCCTTGTATTTTTCAAGGTAAACATCTTGGGCCCGTGCCAAAGCCTCTTTTTGTTCCGGCTTAAGCTTGAGCTGCCAATCAACGATCTGCGCGAGGACCCTCTGTGCGTTTTTCTTGGCAGGGCTAAAATCCGGAAATCGCTTGGAAATAGACTCCACCAGCTTATAGACCAAAAAGGAATCGTATTTCTTTTGCCCGTCTGTTCGCGATTCTTCTGTTTTTCCTTTGGAAGCTTCCTTGCTTTTCCGATACATCTCAAAAACCTGAGATATGTCGGCCTCATTTCCGCTGCTCAAAAGCCTGTACACCTCGTCCAGAAGCTCCTGCCGGATATGAAGATATTCTCCGTCGTCCAGCACAAAGGCCACGGGATAGTTAAAAACAACGCCAGGATCCACCAGGACCGTCGCATTGCCTTTCAAGCGGAAATACACATGTGCCTTAACCGTCACATCAGGACCAATTTGGACCTCCGATTGAGAACGGGATTCGATGTCATGACGCAAGATAAAAGCAGACGAATTTTCCACCCGGAAGTTTTGCCCGATACGTGTATTCGGACCGCTAACGCTGAATTGCGATTTTTCAGAAAGAAACAAACCTTTTCCAATCCTCTGAAAGAGCTCCCTACCATCGACTCCCGCGAAAGGATCCGCCAATTCCACCACAGCACCTGGCATGACTTCAGCGTCGACACGCCCCCTTAGCCAGCGGATATGTCTTTCACTATAGATCCGCGCGGCTTCCACGGGGTTATCCGGCCCCTCTTTTTCTGGCTCTTTGATAGGAGAAAAAGCATCTTCGCGGCGGGCCAGAATGTGCGCACCATGGGAAGGCCCCCTCAAAAATCCGTGGAACGCCATGGTCTCGAATTTATTGACTTTAATGACCTCTTGGTCTTTTGTGTAAGGCTTAAAATTCTCAGGATGGAATCCATCAACATTTTTTCCCTTGGCAACGACCACCGGAAGAGGCGCCAAAGGGTGCTCCTTATTCATGAAAGAATCCAAAGTCCAAATAAGCCCGTTAATACTTCCTAGGTTGAGCCACAACTTCAGGCCTTTTAATCTTTCCTTCAGATAGGGTTCCCCGCTCCAATAAATTTTGGCATCCTGCGGGACCTCATTCAGGTTTGCAAGATGCTCGGAGACCCACGTTTCAAACTGTTTGAAATCCATGGCCGCAAGCGACTGCGTGCCTTTAACAAAATCGTTAAATTCCGATAAGCCGTAGATCTGGTAGGTCCCGTCATCCGCTTTATAGAAAACGATTCGCCGGTTTTCAAAAACATAAGCATATTTGAAAGTCAGAATGTCTCTCGTAAATTGGTTGTACTCGATCACGGCGTCGTTCCCGTCAAGAAGGACCGAAACACCGACCTTTTCCCCGGGGCCTCGTTTGTCCACCACAACCTTGCTCAGGGGTTCTGCCCCGAGCGCATTATCCCGGGTGGCCAGAATGTGATAACCAATGGCTCGAGAACCAAGGGCCGGCAACATTGCATTGTCCACGTTCGCCACAGCAACATACTTGATCCCGAAAACACCGCGGAGCCATTCCTGGGTCTCGGGATCCATCATGATCCACTCGCGCGCGTCCCCGTGCCCGAAGCCACTTACGGAGATTTTGTCTTTTGCTTCCAGGACCCATTCACCGCGATCCGTAAAGACGGGTAGAACGCGCTGCTCCTTGAAGCGAACCCAATCCTTTGGAATAAGCCCGAAATACTTTCCGTCCCTCATTCGATCATTAAAATACGCAAGCGTCTGGGCATGAGTTACATCACTTGTCATGATGATCCAAGGGATCGGTATCCCCGTTTTTGCGGAAGCTTTTTTCAAACCGGCAGCCATCTCTTCGGCTTCTTGCCCGCTGTGGGGTACTTTTGTCAGAAAAGCACCCAGCCGAAGCGCGTCCTGAGCGTAGGCAGCGATCTTTTCGGCTCGGAGTCTCCCCAGAGACTTATGCCGGATAGGGCTCGCAGGATATTCTATTTTAGGCTTGTCAAAACCAAGACGAGACCCGCTTCCCCCGGCAAGTTCCAGTACAGCAACTTCTCCACGCGACCTAGCTGCATCTCCCAGCATAATCGCCTCCATGGCCTGAGGACTGTTTTCATCCGCGAGGTCAAACATCCCAGGGGCTTGGATCTGCTCAGGAGCCGGCTTTAAATCCGCTCCCGCTTCTCCGTTGATAATGAATTTTTGAAAAAGCTCCTGTAAACTCTCAATGCCTGTGCGAGAGGTCTGGATGTTCAGACGGATATCAATCCGGTCTATGGCGTTCAGCTGATCGAGCAAGCGCCTTTTCGCAGCCTTGTCGAGTTCTTTCCAGAAGTGGAAGATCCCGCCTTTGCCGAACGCGATCGCCTTGGCGACGATCACTCGCTCTTCCTCGTTAAGGAGAGGATCCCCGTAAACTTTTTCCATGGTCAGATCGATCTTTTCGAACCTCCGGACGCTGATATTAAAACCGTACTCCCGGTTCTTCGACCCGGCAATGCTTGCGTAACGATTCTTCCAATGAGCGATTTCGCGGTTTAACTTTACACGAATCGGGTCCTGGGGCTTGAGCGAAGGCAGCTTCGGAAGCGGCATTTCCACAAGATCGAAAATACTCTCCCAACCATTCCCGTTAGGACTAAAACCCATGTGATTGGCATCAAAAAATCCTTTCGCCACTATGTCACGGGCGATAAAGCTCTCGTTCCCGTATTTCTTCGCCAAATACAACCCCAGCACAAGAAGAGCGCTCCCTATATAGCGACCTTCATAATCGGGCCCGACCCGCATCGTGGGTTCGTGCTCTTGTTGACGCTCGGCATCCATGTCATATTCCCCGATAGCCACGATTTTGCCGCCCACCGGGAGCCCCATACGGAACTTGTAAAAGCCGACTTCTTTCTGATCCGTCCCGGGCGTTATATCGGTCACATCGATCTTGACCCAGCGCTCGGAACCATTGGCGATAGTACGAACGCCTAGATCAAACCGGAAAAGCGAACCCTTCGCACATCGCATGAGCAAAGACTTAGAACCCTGCCAACCTTCTGCATCCGCTTCTCCCAAGGTCAGAAACTCCCGCACATTCGTTCGAAGCGGCTCGGGAATCTGCGCAAGATCCGCCTCGATATCCCTCATCTCCGCCCGCTTGACTTCGTCGGGACGAGTCTGTCTCACCCAAGCTTCCAGGACGGGCGAATGCCTCTCCCTCTCGTCGCTCTCTTCCCGAACAATGCGGAACATTTCCTTCCTTGCCTGTTCAAAAGCGGTCAGGATCAAGGGGCTGTAATGTTCGATCAATTTGGGGCGACGAACTGCATCTTCAAGGCTTAAACTTTTCCGTATGTAAATATTTTCTGGCATCAACAGCGCAAGTAAAAGCAACGATACGGCAGGCGAAAGGAAGTGAAGAGCTAATCCCGGTGAAATGATCTTCAGGAAAACAACATTCGCAAGGATCACCGCTGCGGCCGCCCCGCCAAAAAGGATCTTGTTCTTAAAACGGCGGCTTTCTTCTTGAGCCGCCAAGTTCTTTTGCGAATCCAGCGCCTTTTTCAGACGCAAGGAAATCTCTCCTGTCGCCTCCACCACATCAACAAGCTCGTCCGCATGGTCCGCCTCCAAAACCCACTGCTGGAAAGTCCGCGAAGGATCCAGAGGGTTCATCCCTTCATTTCGATTCATTTCAGCCCAAACGACGTCCCAAAAAACTTTCATCCCGAAATCGGAAGACAGATGTTTTTCTATCATGGATTCGAAATTCCGCATTTCAGCACGTACGGGAGCTGCTTCGCGGCTCCTCTCAGTGCGGAGGCTACTGCGTGCCTCCGAACGCTCCGGAGAGCCGACCTTTTCCGGAGCCTTGGAAGGCTGCTCGGTGAATGAATAGGGCTGGTTTTCCGGGGTAATCGGACCTTTAAGCGTCGTCGGGCCCATCATTTCATAATTTTTTTGCTTCGAAAATCCATGCCACATCCAGGCGGCAATCACGGCCGCTACAATTAAAACTCCGCCCGCGGTCCACAGGATCATACGGGCCATCGGATCACCCGCCCCGTAAATCGGGTTATTCATTCCTTTGGCCACAGCAACCAATCCGGCGATCAGACCGACCACAACAAACAGGACGGCAATACCCGAGAGAAATGTAATGACGCCATAACTCGGAGATGAAGTCATTTCCTTAGGAGTGTGATAGTAGATCGTGGCAGGCTGTTTGTCTTCATGAGCGGGCTTCTTATCATCGATAAAAAATTCCGAAGCTTCGTTATCTAAATCCCGGATCTCAGCACGAGCCGTGAATTCGGAAAGCGCGGCTTCCGCGGTTGGATAAGCCGCAAGAACATTGGCTTCCAGACCATTGCTCTGCCACGCCTCGTACGTTTTTCCAGATGCGCCTTCCGTTGTTTTTGAAAAATCCGCATAAGAAAGTTTGTGCGTCTCGGGCAGCCATGCCTTGAACAATTCCGAGGTTTCCAAAGGATGTAACTTGGGAGCCTGCGGCGCCACTTCTTCGCGCGCATGGATCATCAGAGCGGCCACGATACCGGCCAGTTTCCGGGTATTTTCGGCTGAGGTGCTCTGCGCCCCAAAAGCGACCTTCGGCGATGTGTTGGACTGTCCCCAGAAGATCTCGCCCATCGGGGTCAGGAGGTGGGAAACCCCTTCAATGTTGATCAGAGTATACGGCTTCATTCCCGCCTCATAATCGGCTTCCCAATCCGGCGCATACGCAAAATCCGAGCGTCCCTTGAAATGCTCCAGAACCGAGTCTTTCATACGGTCCATCACCGGCCCCTTAACATCGTCCGGCATGGCAGTGCGCTGTTCCTTGATCTGGATGGATTCCTTGATAATACCCGTGGACTTGAGATCACGCACGTAATCGCCGTAAGCCCAGTCCGTCCGCTTATGTTCAAGCTTGATCTTCGCGAACACGTTCAACCAGAAAAGCGCAAACTCCAGAGCGTCATCAAAAGCCTCACCCTTGTCGCTCGTCAAGAAAAAGTGCAGAGAATACTCGGATTGCGCGATCCGGAAGCCGGGGTATGCCTTCAGCAATCCCGCAACATCCGGAAATCCGCCCGTCTTGACCAGTTGACTCAAAAGAAGGTCAATCGTTGCCTTCACCTTCGAATGGCCCTTGGGGTGAAGCTTCGCGATCCCGCCGAAATGCCTCACAAGCTGTCCGAACTCGATCTTCATGCGCGAATCCGGATAGATCTTCTTAAGAAATTCCTTATAAGGATCGAGGGTCAGCATATACTCGATCACACAATAGAACATCTCATCCCCAAGATATAGCTTACCGTCCTGCAACAAACTCACACGATCTGTATCAAGATCGAAGTTCAGGACAAAAACATCCGGATGATCTTTTGAATACTGCACCATGTTCGCCTCCGGATGGGCCAAGGCCTTTTCGTCCATGCGGGTCGGATCGGCCAAACCTTTCGTGGCCCACGAATCTCCTTCGCTTTTTAGAAGCGTCACATTTTCTCCAAACAGATCCTTGAGGAACGAAACATACCCGGTCGCGGCTCCGGAATTCAAATTGAAAGCGATCTTCATACCGGCCGACTTTAACAGCTCCGCCAAATGACCGTAACCCGCCGCCAAAGACCCGAGATACATCTCACGCGCCTGATTCCGAACCGCCTGTGAATCATCCAACGTCCCGGGTCGTTCCGCCTTAGCGTATTGCGCGCTGAGGATCTGGGACTTGACCTGCTGCAACATCTCACCGTAAAGCGTGATGCCGCCAATATTGGGCTTGGCTCCGTTCGTACCGACTTCCACATGACTGCGGGTCACATAAAGACCGCCCTGCGCTCCCAAATTGCTTATGTTCTTGTAAAGATGCCCGGAAATGGTTACGCCAAGGTCGATCACATTAATACCGGCATCCCGGAGCCCCTGGATCAAGGCGTCCTTGAACTTCTGCGTCGACGGACCATTATCTCCGGCGATCACGAAAGTATCTCCTGCCTTCAGTTGGACGGACCGGCCGTGGCGACGCGACTCAAAGTTCACACTTCCTAAGGCATTCCCCACCCAACGGAGCAGCTCTTCATCAACCTGCTGAGGAAAATTCACGTCATCCGCTCCGTCAAAACCGCGGAAATCGTATTCCTTGACGAATAGATCCAGGATCTCTTTTAGTGTTTTCCCGTGTTTCGATTTCCAGGCCAGAATTTTGCCGTCCTTGACTAATGGTCGAACCTCGGAGCGCCCTTGAACCACGATCGGAGCGATGGTGATACTGCGATTGGGCAGGTAGCGGACGCTGAGCTGGACCGTAACATTGAGAGTTTCTTCAGTCTTTCCGGCCACGAAGGCAAGCACCGCATCACGGATCTGCTGCTTCTGCGCCTGGGTCAGGACAACGCTGTCCATGCCGTGTTTAACGCGAGTATAAAGAGAATTGAAAATTTCTTTACTGGGTTCGCCCTGGACCACATACCCACGGCCCTGACGCGCCACAGCATAAACAAGCTCAGCAAGGGCATGGGTCGGCGAACCGCCGTCCTTCATCACCACCACATTAGCAGACTGAAGACTGGAGACTGGAGACTGGAGACCAAAAGCTTTGGCTGCGGTCCCTGGTCTCTGGCCTGTGGTCTGAATTCCCCGCGCTTCGGAGCGGGATTGTTGATCTGCGGCTCCAGGTATGCCGAACGCAATCTCATCGGCAGGGATAAATGAAGTGTGGAGATCTTTCTTGTCCGTAGTCTCAAAAGGCTCAACAGTAATGTCCGTCATCTCAGATCCGGAATAACCGTTGATATGCACACCGAGCTTCTGCCAACGGATCCCGAGCGTCCCGCCGGAACGGTGCGGCAGTCTTTGGATCGACCCGAGCGCGTGAACGACTCGAGGCAGTTGGCTCAACATCCATGCAAGCTCCGCTTTGGAGGCTGCATCGCCAAGGATCTCTGCGGGCGCCGAAAGCGTCACGGTCACGGAACTCTGGATCTGGCCGAAAAGATCCCTGACCCGGGGCGGGACAGTTCCTTTGTCTCTTCGACTCCAGTTTGCTTTAAATCGATAGGAGATTTCTTTCGTTTTGAAATCGATCCAATAATATTCAACAGGGGCCACCGGGTTTTGAGCCGCAAGGGCAAACTGTGCCACGGCTTCCTTCGCCAACGCGTAACGTTGTTCGTCCTTGGAATGAATCGCGTTCAAAAAGACATGCGCGTTGATGGAATCGCCTTCCCGACGGAGCCCTAGCTGATAACGCACCTCGGCGCCAAGGTCGATCCCCTGCGTCGCGAGAAATTCCTGAAGCAAATCGCGGTTCTGTGGTCCCCAAAGCATCGTGGTGTTCTCACGGAATTCTCCGTTCAAGAAAAGATGCGGGTAAGTCACCTGCATCCCGTTCGCTTTATGGAATCGTTCCTTGAATGCCTCACTCATGAACGCGATGATCGTATCCACCAATTGCGCGCCATTCAGCGTTCTCGGCCCTTCATAGACCTGAACTTTATCCGCAAGATCCCGCGCCTCGGAGCGGGCAGAAAGAATTCCGGATGCGATCACAACATCATCACGACTGACAGCAAAGCTTATGCCTTTGGGCGGTGTTAGGACAAAACGAATGCCAAACTTGCGACCGGCTATCACGACCTGCCTCGAAATCGGCTGACTCATCTGGTTGGAGATCAACCCCCGCTCGTTATCCCATTGCCTCAGGTACTCGCCCATAGCTCTGGAGAAATCTTCCCTCTTCCATGCAACCTCACCTTGCGCGTCGGGAATTAAATCACAAGTCATCGTACGGCCGTTGAGATCGGGAACTATTAGATTTTGGAACGGCCATGCAAATTCAATTTTCCGAATATTGGAAGAATCCAATTCGTAAATGTTGGAAAGCTTGAAATCAACATTGCCAATTCCCCGAACAGAGACCGCCGACCCCGGAGCAGCTTTAGGCGTCGCGATAATATCCATATTCTCCGCGGCTCTGACAGAAAGACCTCGGGCTTCAACCACCCTTCGGAGCGCCCGCTCAAGATTTTGTCCTGCGACTGGATAAAGCGCAGGCCAACCCTGCGCCAATGTCCATTCCACTTCCCTCGCCTCTGAGCGAGGGTAAAGGTCAACCTTCTCGACCTCGGAAAAGTTTTTGCTAAGACCCAGCGTGCCGACAAAGGCATCCAACTGATGAAGGATCGTTGCTCCCCCCGCCACATCGATCTTAATCCGGCTTTTATCTTGAAGTTGAAGGAAAATATCGTACCGTCCGACCTTAAGGTCACCAACCGTCACACCTTCGGGAAGCCTCTCAGTAAAAAAGTCGGAAAATTTCGGATTTTTCTGAGCAACTTGCTCGGCTGAACGGAACTTTCTGGAAAAATAATAGACGCCGGCTCCGCCAAAACCCGCCATGAAAAAGTAATAACCGAAAACCAGTGACGTAGCCAAGGCTTCTTTCTGTGGATTCTGCGCTACCACCGAAAGATAACCCATAGACGCTGCCATAACCGCGATCCCGGCAGCAAACACCACCCCAAATAACACTAGACCCCGGAGCGCCAAGTCCTGGAGATTGTCGTTACGCGCCTCCGAACGGGTCATTTGCCAGAAAATCGAGACGGCGATCAGCTGGGACCGGGTCTCATTATTTTTATTAAGGGCCCGGAACAACGGATCGACAAGGGAGTATTCCAAATAAGCTATTGCCGATTGATCACCGGCTTTCATCTCCAGAAAATGCCGCAGACCCAAGATCCCGGCCGTTTTGACGATCGCTTCCGCAAGTTCGAATTCCGCATGCTGCAGAGCCGCTAGTGTCTGATCATTCTTTGGACCCGGATGATAATAGGCCCATGCTTTATTCTCAAACTCGTTCATGGCTTTTTGAACAGAAACCTCATGCGCCAGCTTGGCAACCAACGCCCGGGCCTTCACTTTCGAGCGAACATCGATGGCGCCGTTTGGAGCATAGCGGTGGGCATACTCCCACAACACAGAGTCACGATGGCCATCCAGGAGAGAAATATCCCAACCCTCAACGCCTTTCAGGAGGGTTTCAAGGTGGCGCAGAACATTCCGCGTGTATTCATCCGTTTTTTCCTGATCGATCGCGTTCTTGATCAGGGGGCCGACCATGGATTTCAGGAAAGGAAGCTCATAAGGCAGATAGGTATTGATCGAACGCTTGGCATTTTTCCAGGTCCCGAAAACTGCCTCAGTTTCAGAAACACGTTGCCACTGCCAACGGCGGATCACTTCCTGGGCATTCGCCTCTTCTCCTACCGCAACACTGCTTAAAATATCGCGCATGAGACGAAGATCATACGCCGTCAACGCCCAATTATTGGCGAGAAGGATATCTGGAGAACTATACGCCATGATCGGGAAAGCCTTCCCTTCCATCGCTTTGATGATCCCGAGAATACGATCGCCGATCGCGTCATAACCGCTGACCACCAGGATTTCGTCCTGATCGAGTTGGAATACTTCGCCGTTCGCGCCGCGTTCATTCTTGACAGGAATTTTCTTGCCTTGCAGAGCGCGGGATATTTCTTCGACGGTCTGGTAATCCATATCAAGCGACTTCGCCTTGAACCCTTGATCCGCGATCTTTTTCAGGATGCTCTGAGCAAGCATCGGCTTCCCGGAGGCGCGCGGCCCGCCGATCAGGATCACACTTCCCCGTTTTGCGGGAAGTTCGAGAAGGGCTTTCGTGACGATCCCCTCGATCTTCGCATTCATGACCTGGTCGGCTTTTTCGATCAACTGGAGTTTCTTTTCCGGGGTATTGATCTGATTGAGTTCCGGCAAGGTTTCCGGCCGCCAACGTTTGGCCCCGGCATCCATCACGTAAGGAGGATAGGCTTCATCGAAAGGTTTCGCACGGATCACTACCGGGGAAAACAAACTCCAGAGTTTGGGGTCGGCCGCAAGCATCGCGTCCACGATCTGGCTGATGGCAATCTGATAGGCCGCTTCACGCAAAGAGATCTTCTGGGTTTCCGAAACTCGCGAGATGTCATAGAAAGCGCTTACAACCTTGTCTTCCATCAAGCCGTTCCCTGCAACCTCCGGCCAAAGCTCCCCGATATTATTCTGCCGCCATTCCAAAGATGAGAACGCCACGCCGCCGTCATTGGTAAACACGTCGCAAAGAACGATCGCGCCTTTATCCAGGAGGATCTTTTCGGTCGCGGCATCTTCCAGAGGCCCGTTCGCACCTTCTGAAATAATCTTCGCCTTGATAAGCTTTGCGATCCTCGCATCCACGGTTTTTTGTTTCGCTGCCAAAACCATGATCGTGACATCGCTCGACCAGAATTCGTCGACCGTCACTTCCCGGGCATCTTCCGGATGTAGCGCAGCATAGGTCAACACCGTATTCTTCTTGGAAGTTCCATCGGAATTTTTTTCGGCTAAATGCTTGTCCAGAGCATCAAGATCGATACCGGCATCTTTCATAGCGGCGACCGCAACATTTTTTCCGCCGACATACTCCTTGATCGCCATGATCGAAGCGCCATCTCTGCGAAAACTCCGCGCCGCGTAACTGCCGACGTTCCCGTACGCTTCGACCGCAACTTTTTGTCCCTCAACGCCCGCCCCGATCCCGAGACGCTCGCCGTAAACTTTCAACGCTTCGCGGGTCACATAAAAAAGACCGAGGCCCGTCGCCGGCGTACGGCCCACCGCGCCCCCCTTACCTTCGGGTTTCGCCGTTACCGTCGCGATCGGCGATCCCTCATTCATATCGATGGACCGTTGGCCGTAATAGTGCTGCATGTAATACTCAAGATGCGGGGTACCGGTTTCATCGGCTTGGGCAAGTTTTTCAAAAAAATCCTGTGAAGTAAAGAGATCCGGACGCTTAACCTTCAGGAATTCATCCGCAAACCACCCCATTTCGCGTGAAGTCGTCCCGATATCCCCGGCCGGAACATCCAGAAGTGCGCCAAAAGCCTTGGGGTCCTGTTTGAGACATTGATCCACATACCCGCGCGTCAGCCGGGCAAGCTCTTTCACTGAAAGTTCTTGCGGATTGATCGCCACGCCGCCTTTGCCGCCGCCGTAAGGAAGCCCTGCGATCGCGTTTTTGATGCTCATCTCGGTAGCCAAGGCCTTAATCGTCGGCTCCGTCACCTCGATCGCATAACGGATCCCGCCTTTGTAAGGACCGCGCGCGCCGTTATGGCCGATGCGCCAGGCGTCGATCATCTGCGGTTCGCCGCCTTCATCAAGGGTTAAGGGGATCTTGACGCGGATGATCTTTTCAAATTGAAGAAGTTTCGCAAGAACCCGGGGATCAAGCTGGATCTTCGCTGCTACGCTGCGAATCTGCTCCTGGGCATTCGCCAAAAAGGCTTCGCCTTTCTCTTCCGCTTCAGCTCTAAGCTTCGCGCCTTCAGGATCTGTTTCCATATAGCGGATCTTTTTCCACCGCTCGGCGATCCTCGCATCCTTCTGAGGATCAACTTCCGTTCGCGCTTCAGAACGATGCGGCATGGGCAACCTTGGAGGTGGAATGTTGATCTTGGGAGCCCTCGGAGCCCGGTAAGCGGGAGTGTATACGGGAATCGGCGGACGATACATGTGTGTTTGCGTCCCCGTCCGGTAAGCGGCACATCCTGTAAAGCCCATGACGGCCGCAGACGCAGCAACCATGACCATTTGGCGGAGGCGGCCACGGATCTCCGAGCGGCTGACCCAATAAGCCACTTCCAATTCTCCCACTAGCCGGCCAAAACTCTGGGCACCTTTGCCAAACTCCGGATTTGAAACTTCGGGATTGTAGGCAGTGTAGAAGGGCGCCAAACCGCTCAGCCCACCCTCCGAATTAATACTCCAGCCACGACTGGCGATCACACGCCGGATGAAATCTTTCATGGCATTGACATCCCCGGTATAGGCGACATCTTCATAACCGCCGTTTGAAAGCCCCGCACCTTGCGCGATCGCCGCGGCGTTTGAAGCACTTACTGTATAAACCTCTCGGGAGGACTTTCCCGAAGAACCGGAAGACTGAGGATCTGTCGTTTTGGATTCCTCTGAGCTAAGGTCCGTGCCCCCATCATCTTCACAGCCGGCAAGACCCACAACAGCCGCCACGACTCCAAACATGAGGGCCTTCTTTATAAATTCTCTCCGCGTTTCTTCTCCACGCACTTCAGAACGCGGAGGAGCGTTTTCTAATTCCATCGGACCCGTCCAATCCACACGGCCCGCTTTTTCCCAGGAATCCATTCCCCCCGTGGGACGGACCAGGAGTTCCATCTCTTTGCGAAAAGCTGCGAGTGCAGCAAGATCCTTTTCCCCTGTAATTCGCGGCTCATACGCATGAATGAATTCAAGCGCCGCCGCGGCGCCACGATTTTCGGCAACGGTCCTGATATCGCTGAACAAACTCTGATTCGATGACACCACCGCCTCCGGCAACACCACGCCCCTCACTTCTGAGCGCACCCTGGAAAAAATCTCTTGCGGGAGATTGGCGACGATCTGACGGGCATGCTGCTCGCCAACCTGGGAAGTCAGGAACTTGATCCATGAATCCACGTCCGGACCGGGAAGATCCTTATCCAAGACCTGCCAAAGCGCTGCGGAAAGATCTTTCAAAATACTATAGGTTTCGTCCCATTCCTTTTTGGCAGAAAGCGATTCCGCTCTTTGATGCGTCACAGAGACAGCCGCCTTTTCAAGAATGTCCCTCACGGCTTCACGAGACATCGGGACGATTTCAGCTACGAGCTCGAGGCTATTGAAACGGATATTACGATCTTTCATCGCTTCCCGGATCTTTTGCGGCAGAATAACATCGAGCGCTTGCTGTTCGGCCTTGATCGTGAACCTTGCGCCGTCAAATTCGAAACCCTGAAGCCGGGCGGGAAGTCTTGTAAAAGTGCCGTTGCTCCCTGCCAATTCCGGTTCCTCGATCTGTGTCCCGCGATAATCCAGAACGGTCCGGACTCTTTCCCATCCACGTTCCGGATCAAAGTTGAACCGAAAGCCTAGCAACGACCCGTATGCGTCGTTTAAAAATCCGATCATCAAAATATCCGAAGCTCCGCTCCAATCGACAGTAATGTGCTCTGAGGTAAAAAGATCCGACTCGATCATATAGCTGCTGGAGTTGATTCTACGAACGGTTCCGCCTTCCATGGCTTTTTCTAACAAGTGGCCCAAAAACGTGGGAACGTTTTCCCGATAAGATTTCGCGGGATCAAAATTGAAGGCGAAAAAGTCCGGATGCTTGGAAAGCGAGGTCTTTGGCACAAAAGTTGCCATTGCTACGGGCTTAGCGGCTTCTTTTTCTTCCAGAGCGGAATAAACGGGCCGGCTTTGTTTGTCGACACCGACCTGATGAATATCAACGATCTCCCCGCGATGGTAAAGCTCCAGCGCTTTCGGCAACCGGTCTTTGTAAACAAAATAATATTGACCGCCGGCATTCAGCCAAATCCCGACGATATTTTTACGGTCCTTCTTGCTGTGAGCCAATGCGTTCATGGGAGCCCTGAACCAATGATCCGCGTCCCAGTTCTGCGTCCGAGTTTCCGAGCGAGGGGTCTTCGACTCCAGAAGGCTTGGATCAGCCTTCGAAATCTCGCCGAGGTTCTTAGCCGCCATTGCACGCGCAACCTCTTCGGACTTTAGGGCTTCTTCCCTTTTCCTGACATGGTTCGCGAAGACAACCAGCAAGGATAATACAAAGGCATAGCCCAAAACTACTCCGACTGTGAGCCATACTTCGGATAAAATGGGGTGTTTTTCCCAAGCGGAATACGCGTGATCGATCCAGCCGGCGCTCCCGACCGTGCCGAGCATGGCCAGATCAAAAACACGGGATTCGGAACGACCCTTCGTTTTTTTCCATCGAGCGATAAGCCCCTGGGTCGAACTGTCCTCTCGCTCATTCATCTTGGCATTCGGAGCAAGCTGCGGAAGGATCCTCTTCGCAAGCGCTTTGCCGAGCTCCACGCCCGGCTGATCAAAGCTGAAGATATTCCAGATCACGCCCTGCACAAAGATCTTGTGTTCGTACATCGCGACGAGCATCCCAAGCGTCCGCGGCGTGAGCTTGTTAACAAGGATCGTATTGGTCGGTTTATCACCTTCAAAAAGATCGAACGGGCGAATGAGTTCTTCGATCTCCGCATCAGTCCGCGGTGTTTTGCCTTCCGCTTTTAACTCTTCGTTTTCAGCCAGAAGATCCGCCCGCGCATCATCGGCGGTTTTCCCGAACGCAAGCGCTTTTGTTTGCGCAAAAAGATTGGCCGTAAGCTTGTCATGATGATTCCCGATCGGATTCAGGGAATTCACGAAACCGATGAAATCCGCGGGGATCAGCTTCGTCCCTTGGTGGATCAATTGATAGAAGGCATGCTGGCCGTTCGTGCCGGGTTCACCCCAAATGATCGGGCCTGTTTGATACGTCACGGGCTGACCGTCACGGCCGGTCCTCTTCCCGTTCGATTCCATGTCCCCTTGCTGGAGGTAAGCCGCAAAACGGCTCAGATACTGGTCGTATGGCAGGACCGCGTAGGATTGAGCGCCGAGGAAATTGTTGTACCAGATCCCGAGAAGCGCCAGGATCACGGGAATATTTTTCTCAAAAGGCGCCGTCCTGAAATGATCGTCCATTTCATGCGCACCGTCCAAAAACTCACGATACCGGTCGTAACCGATCGCGCACATGAGCGACAGACCGACCGCGGACCACATGGAATAACGCCCGCCGACCCAGTCCCAGAACTCGAACATATTCGCTGTATCGATCCCGAAAGCCTTGACTTCCTTTTCAGCCGTCGAAACCGCCACAAAATGTTTACCTACGATCTCCTTGTCCTTTTCCTCTTGCTCCCTCGGATCATTAGGATGAGCATTCTTCTGCAACGGCCTTAACGTACGCAAAGCCCATTCGCGCGCCGTCCCGGCGTTCGTCATGGTTTCCTGAGTCTTGAAGGTCTTGGAAGCGACAATAAAAAGCGTTTCTTCTGGCTTGAGGTCGCGGGTCTTTTCCACAAAATCCGTCGCATCCACGTTCGACACAAAACGAACCGTCAGGTTCCTGTCGCTATAGCTCTTGAGCGCTTCGTAAGCCATCACCGGCCCGAGGTCCGAACCGCCGATCCCGATATTGACGATATTCTTGATGCGCTTGCCGGTGGACCCCTTCCACACACCCGAACGGACTTCGTCGGTGAACTTTTTCATTCGCTGAAGGACTTTGTGTACCGCCGGGACGACATTCACTCCGTCCACTTCGATCACAGCATCTTCCGGAGCCCGGAGCGCGGTGTGGAGCGCGGCGCGGCCCTCAGTCTCGTTGATCTTCGCGCCAGCGAACATCAACTCGATCGCTTCTTTCAATCGCGTCTGATCCGTCAGCCGCAAACCCGCCTGCATAACGTCATGGTCGATCTTGTTTTTAGAATAATCCAGGAACAAGTCATCACCCAGCGAGATGGAATATCTTGTGCCACGATCGGGATCAATCTCGAACATATTTTTTATGGGAATTTTCTTCATCAGCGGAGCAAGTTCCCCGAGATCTTTCCAGGCGGCGGTCGATGTCGGGTCGACCCTCGGCAACACCCCGGTCCGCATCTCGGAGCGAGTATCCAATAATATCTTCCGCAGTCCCTCGGGCAGTAGCGCGGGGCTCATCGCCTCTGAGATGCTTTGGACCTCTTCTCGGATAAAATTCCTTTCACCAGCAAAAAGAGTGCTGTCTTTCCATTCGGCTGTTATAAAAGCAATAACGTCGGCATCGGTTAATTGTCCTCCGGCTTTCAATGTCGAAAAAGCATATCGCCGCGAGCTGAAGTGCTCCGACACGAGCCATTCCTTCATAACTTCTATCGCATAGACACCGAGATTCACGAGTCTTCCCCGGTGCTGATTGAGCATCTCCAGGCGCTCAAAAAATCTGTTTGTTGTCATCGCATCAACAAGCGTCCTCGTCTCAGCGCGGCTCGATCTTATTTTTTCCAGGATCGCGGAGCGCTGTCCTTCAAGGGCCTGCACATCTTCGCGCGAAAAACCGGGTTCCTCGTTTGAGGCTATCTGCCGGTCCTGGATTCGATCGAGTTCTTGCACGATCTTTGGTAATTGAATTTGCAGTTCGTCTTGAGAGGGCGTCTGAATATCTTTCGGTTGGATCTTTTCAAGGGCTTCGGTGGCAGCCTGATGCAGAAGAACGTCTTTGACCTCGAGCGCCTCTCGCAACGCGGGAATGGCCTGTGGATCTCCCAATATTCCAAGGGCTTTAGCGGCTGCTACAGTGACATCACTATCCATATCGCCTAAAGCCTTGATCAATGCGGGGACAGCCCGGCGATCTCCAAACTCCCCAAGTTTTTTGGCGTTAGCCACCCGGCGCCTGATACCAATATCGTAGGAAAAACGGTCAAAGAGAGGCCTGAAAGCCAGATCCTTCTTCGCCTTCTGGAACACCTTCTCTTGATCCTCCGCTAGCCGGACTTCGGAGCGAAAGCGATCCTTCGTTCCCGTGGTGCCTGGTACTGTTTTTTTACCTTTTTGCCAGTCGCCGCTAGAAGCATCGAGATCGATTTTGAGTTCCATTTCAGCGGCGATGTCAATAATCATATCTCTCAGCCCAGGATTCAAATTATATGCTTTCAGAAAATCTTTTTTTGACGCCTCTGCGTTCTTTGCTGCTGCGTGAGCAATGCCGCGGTTATAATAAAATCTGAAATCATCGGGAGAAAGTTCTATGGCCTTGGTAAAATCAGCAGCAGCCGACCCGTACTTCTTCATCGCTAACAAGGCATTCCCCCGCGCAAAATAATATCCGGCATTCCCAGGATCGAGCTGAATAATCTTTGTAAAATCGAAAATCGCCTTGTCATATTGTTCTAAAAGCACAAAAAGTTGCGCACGAGTGCTATACATTAAAACATCTTTCTTCCCAAGAGAGATGGCCGTACTAACATCCGTGACAGCGTCCGCGTACCGTCCGAGAGAGATATAGTTAACAGCTCTGTTCTTATAGGCTTCGGTGTACTCCGGATCAAGCTCGATAGCCTTCGTCATCTTCTCGATGGACTTCTCTTGCCGCCCCAGCAGACTGAGAGCCAGACCATGGTTGAAATATATTAATGAGTTGGTTGGATTCAGGATGGTCGCTCTCTCGAAGTCTGCAAGCGCTTTCGCTTCTTGGCCCGACTGAACATATGCAGAGCCTCTATTGTTATACGCTTCGGTAAATGTGGGATCCATTTTGATAGCTTCACTAAAGAAAAAAATCGCCAGAGAATAATCCCCGTCCTCAGCCGAGGCAATCCCTTCATTGTAGTTTTTCCTGGCTCTTGTTTTTTTGGGCTCTTTTTGCGTCTCTTTATCATCGGGAACAAGCAGAAGAGACTCACCATTATTGCGAATGATCAGAACTTTGGTGTCTTTCGTAACGGGCTCAGCCGCACGACCAATCTGTCCAGATGCTATTCCCGCTATCATCCCCATAACCCCCGCCATTAAGACAGAGGACAAAAGACCGGAGACTGGAGACTTAAGATTTGAAGCTTTGGCTGTGGTCTGACGTCTGACGTCTGGGGTTTGGCTGTCCTTTGCCACCAATTCGATCCGCTTGAGTGCTTCTGTTGCAGCCTGGTGCAGAAGAACGTCTTTGACCTCAAGTGCCTCCTGTAAAGCGGGAATGGCCTGCGGATCTCCTAGTATTCCAAGGGCTTTAGCGGCTGCTACAGTGACATCACTATCCATATCGCCTAAAGCCTTGATCAATACGGGAACAGCGCGCGGGTCTCCAAGCTCCCCAAGTTTTTTGGCGTTAGCCACCCGGCGCCTGATACCAATATCGTAGGAAAAACGGTCAAAGAGAGGCCTGAAAGCCAGAGCCTTCATCGCCTGCTGGAATTGCGGCTCCCGCAAACTGGGAGATTCGATGCTCGTAATAACGGGCGTTAGGAAAAACCGGTTCTCGCTTGACAAAACCCATCCGTTCAAACCGACGTGAACAATGGCATCGGAAAACTTTTTTTCCTCCACGGCAACCCGGATCACGGTCTGAATGAGCGAATGATCCTCCGACTTTAGCTCCAGCTTCTGCATTCCATCCTTTGTTGAGTGATAGAGATTACGCAGGATCGATTCACCGGGCTTCGAAGTAAACGCCAGAACGCCATTTTTCAGAGTCGCTGCGTAAACCAGATCCGCGATCTGATCGGCCCCGTCTTTCCTTACCACCACATTCGGTTTATTCGCCTCGCCTGTTGTTGCCCGGCGGACTTCAGCACGCGTCACTGAAATCGCTTTTTCGTAAAGTCCCTTTATTTCAAGGACCCGCTCATGAATGGAAGGCTGCTGCGCCTCAAGACCTTGAAGAATACTCTCCTCGGAAGACTCGCCTTTCATTCTTTTCTGAATCTCTTGAATCCGGCTCTCGATCTTCATGAAAATACTTTTCATGGTTGCTTGAATAGTCAGAACATCCTCCAGTCGCGTCTTCAGCCGTGCCGTTTCCGGGGATCCTACCTTTTCAGCCGCGCGAACTCTTTCCTGAAGCCGCGTCGCCAGCTTATCGACCTCTTGCAGCCACTCCGGAGGCCCCCACACCGTAGGGTTAAACGATCGCCTTCCATCGGCAGGACGAATGAGACGGGTTCCAAGATCCTTCTGTTCAGCCAGGACATGCGCTGACAAATAGCTGAGCCCGCGATTCGGATCCTTTATTTTTTTCTTTAGAGCAGAAACAACTAGAGGATCGTCGTTGAAGGCGGCAAGAGCTCGGATAACCGAAGAGCAGGCCTCAAAGTCTTTGTCATTAAGAGCCGGGACCAATACGTCAACCGCCCGAGGGTCTTTTAACGCGCCCAGCTCCCAGGCTGCGAACTCGCGGGCCTCCGGATCACCTTCTGTCAAATCTCGTTTTGCCCGCTGGAATATTTTTTCCCGCTCGATCGCCTGCCCGAGAGAGTCGGAATGAGCCGCCTCGACGTTTTTCTGGAATCTTATGAACGCTGCTTCGTCAGATCGTTTTGCAAACCAAGAATTCAAAATGGCGACCACGATCACGGCTACAAGTCCTGCGACGAAAGCACCCACGCCGATGAGAACATGCCAGAAAAAGGTAGAGGCCGGAATAAAAATACCTGCCAAAAGACCGGCAAGGGCTAAACCGCCAAGCACATGGTCATTAATTCCATCTTCCCCTTCGACCCAATTGCCGAAACCGTCTCCGACGACTTGCTTGCCCCAAGAGAGAATCCTGTAGGCTTGCTCACGGCCGTTCAAGTCCAGCCTTCCGCCAATATCATCAGGCGTATAGCCGGCGTTTTTAATAAGAACTAAAAGCTCTTCGTAGGGCATAACGCGAATGCGGGCACGGATCTCAGCCAGCGCATTCTGCCTGTCGGCCTCCTTGGCCGATATTGACTCGCGCATCTCGGAGCGAGATCCCAAGGCTTGCTTGACTGCATAGAGGGTGCCGGCATCCGGATCTGTCAATTTTCCCGTTAGCGCGGAGATGACTTTGGGATCGCTGTTAAATGAAGCGAGAGCTCGAATGACAAAATAGCGGACGCCATAATCGTCATCATTTAAAGCCGGGATCAATGCGGGAACCGCTCGAGAATCTTTCAGTTCCCCCAACTCCCAGGCCGCGGACTTGCGGGCTGCAGGAGTGCCGTTCTTTACGTCCTTTAAATTCTTGATCGACTTCTGGAGCAGTCTTTCTTGTTCCGCTGTCAAGCCCGCCACGGAAGCTTCCTCCACTAAAACTTTGGCGGATAAATCGGCGAGCGAGCGAGCTTCGGAGCGCTCAGAAAGAGTCCGAATTTTGTCGTTAACTAAGGTCTTATGAACAATGTCATCAGGGAGGATGAGAAGGACCTCGAGTTCATTCTTATCGTTACTGACTTCCAAAAATTTTCGGGCAATCGTTTGCAAAAAAGACCTTGTCGCGCCGATAACGTCTTCTTCGGAATGAGGTTTTGTATCGATGTCCTCATGTTCATAGGCCGAGTCCTCTTGTCCTGTCATGAAAGTATCAACCCACAACCTGACCTCTGGTTGGTGATTTAAAGCATAAAACAAACTTCGAATCGATAAATGCGAAAAAACCGAAGGAGTAATATTTTCTTCCCAATGGGTATGTATTTCACCCTTAATGGCTGCAATTTCCGACGGGTTTGTATTCAAATCCAGTTCCAGGCTTTTAAGCTCAGCAATGGATACAAAGTGGAAATCGACGCCATTGATCTCACCTTCGCGCCGGTCACGCGTTGTATAAAGCACAATCCGTGAAAATTGATCTCCATATCTTTTTTGAATCTGGTCCCATAGCGGCGTTTTTCCGGTCGCCGACGGCCCGGAATAGAGGATTAATTTTTTGCCGGCTTTTTTGGCGGTCTCAACCGCAGCCATAAATTGACCAACAATCTTGTCGCCTTCCACGCCAGTCCACCGCGATCCGTCTTTTTTAAGATCCTTAAGCACATTGCTCACAATGACCTGATTGTATTCACTCTGAAGCGCCATTTCACGCGGTGCGGCCATAGCGCGGGCAAGCTGCTTTTTCTCAGCGATCGGCTTTTCTAAGGCACGTTCTTTTTGCCGGACCAGCATTAAATCAAAGATCGCTTCGTCTCTGGTCCGACCGGTTTTATTCATTTCCTGAGCTATTTGTTCTTCGTCAAAAGGAGAAATAAAGATCGTGAAGGTATCGTCGGGGAATTCGGATTTGATCTTCCGGGCCCAATCCACGGAAACCTCCGCGATGGCAATCTTGCCGCTCACGACCGCCGCTTCAACATCTTTGAAATTCAGCCCTTGCAGGTCTGTATTCACGTTCAAAGTAACAAAAACCGGTTTTTCTTCCCGCACTCCGGAGCGAAGCTGTTTTCCGCGCGCGGTCACGATCTGTTTTAATGTTGTTCTATAGTGATAGGACAACAGCAATCCGGCTGCGGCAAGTTGTTCTTCCGCTTCGCTGATCAGCAGAAGTAATTTTTCAATAACAGCCTTGTCGTTAACTTGATTAACGGCCTCCCGAAAACTGTTCACTTCAGCAGTAAGAACCTTAACAGCACCGTTTTCTTCTTGCCATGTGGCGTCAGCTTTCTCAAAAAGAGCCTGAACTTTACTATTCTGACCTCCTCGGATTTCGGAACGAACCGGCGGAGTGACAGAGCCGTTCATGCCGGGCCGCGGCGCTGGTTTTTGAGCCAGCCTTTGCGCAAAACTATCCGCAAGAACACCAGCGATCACTTCCGTAAGTTTTGGCACGATCACGGAGGCCGCGAGGGAACCTTTTTTCTCCTGCTGAGCATCCATTTTATTCACGGCCTCATCCGAGGCTTTCGCAACGCCGTCGCCAAACCCCCCCACCGTTTTGCCGTTTGTGCCAGTCGTCGTCTCCTGGCTTTTTTTGAATTTTGTTTTGACGTCGTCCAGGGCCTTTTGGAGCGGCGCGATCAGCAGGAGAACATCATCGATATCAAGAATGGAAGGTTTGTAATGACTGAAAAACCACAATTCGCCAAGCCCGATGCAACAAGCCGCAACAAGCGCCCCCATGACAGCCCCGGTCCCGATAAGAAACGAAAGCACCGTAACGAGGACAACTGCGGTAAAAATATAAGTCCGGGTACGGACCGATGAAAACTTTTTCGCCTGATTCAACAGGTCCAGCAATTCACCGCCCCGGTCCTTGAGAACGCTAGCTTCAAAAGCCGTCGATAGTTTGTCCCACGCAAGACGGACCCGTTTGTTCTCTTCCGGCAAACGATAAAGGGCATCGATCAACCCGCCTTTGCGATCTTCCACCACCCGCTTGGAGTTTTGGAGCCTGGCCTGGCGCGCGGCTTCTTCTTTAACAGCCTGCGCTGCCTGTTGCGCCGCCAACCGCTTTGCCCTGGCAGCTTTGCCCTCCGGACTTTGGTCCGCGGGACCACCAAAAGCTCTTTCCGTTAACTTAAGACCGCTGAGATCCGGCCGTGAGGCTTTTTCAAGTTTTGTCTTGGCAAGCGCAATAATCTGCATCACGACCTGCACCTGTTCTTTTTTCAGGGCCTGGCCGTTGATCTTGAAAACCTTATCGTCGATCTTCAGGATCTGGCCGTCGATCTTAAGAAAAAAGGAAGCTACTTGGCCGCCCACTTTTTGCGTAATGAGAAAAACATCTTCGTTCCCGGCAGCGCGCAAAACCTCCACTTGCTGTGGGGGTGTGGCATCCGTCTTAAAGCTTAGAACGATCCCGCCCGCCGGTTTTTCAAGAATGGCTGGCGCGGAAGTTCCGGGCTTTTTTACAGAAGCCGTTTCGGGAGCCGCCGTGGCTGAAACTGCTACCGGCGTCTTTCGCGCAAACTGGGCTGCGGCCGCTCGTCCCGGCATAGATGCAGGAGTGGGGCTCGCCTTCGGAACTTCAGGCTGAGCCACAATCGCCGGCTTCGCGGGAGCTTCGGCAGCAACGGCCGGGTGTTCGTTTATCCATTTTTGAGCTTGAGCCATGGCCAAGGCCTGGTCGGCTTCGGACATGTCGGCCGGGAAACCATCCCCCACCCCATCGATCAAAAGACCGTATTCATTGTTCGAATCCAGAACGATCTGCACTTCATGCTGTTTGTCTGGTGTCAGAAAGCTGTGCCTTGCCTCGGAGCGAGATCCCAGAGATTGCTCGGCTGCATACCGGGTGCCGGCATCCGGATCTGTCAATTTTTCAGTCAGGGTGGAAACAACTTGGGGGTCACTGTTGAATGCGGCGAGCGCTCGAATGACAAAATAGCGGACGCCATAATCGTCATCATTTAAAGCCGGGATCAATGCGGGAATCGCTCGAGGATCTTTCAGTTCACCCAACTCCCAGGCCGCGGATTTCCGAGCCGCAGGGGTGCCGTCCGTTAAATTCTTGATCGACTTCTGGAACACTTCCTCTTGTTCCTTTGTCAAGCCCGCCACTGAAGCGTCGGCGGGCGAGCGCATTTCGGAGCGGTCACGGGTAACGAACAAAATACCCGCAGCCATCAGGCCAACCGCCCCCACGGCTATAAGCGCTGCATTCCCATCCACTGGAGGCGAGGGCTCTGAAGATTGTGTCGTAAACGAGTCAAAAACGAAAAACCACCACCAAGACGCTTTTGCAGGTAAAGCTGTCAAAATAAATACTGCCATGGAAGCCACCCATGTTCTTATCGACGACCGAGCAACGACCGGCTGAGGCTTCCGCAAAGACAATTCGGTCGATTGATCGCCCCTCGCTTCCGAGCGGACAACCTCCTTACCCAACAAATCCTCCCCAAAAAATGCCAACACAGTCCCTGCGACGCTGATAATTTTCCGGTCAGATCCTTCAGGACGCCCCCTAAAACTTTCTCCAAACCTCACAGACGGTTCGTCAAATTTGCCTTTAGTATCGTTACGGACCACGACCAGGAAAGCCCGCCATTGAGGCTCGCCAGGCTTCAGATCCATCCGTATTCTGTTCCCCGGATACAATACCGAATCCCGTTGCAAGACCTCCCTCGTTTCCGAGCGGCCTGCGGCGAATTGCTCCCTTACGCCATCGACCTCGACCGTAATGATCCCGTTTTGGACCGTTATATATCCTATTTCGTGTTGATAACCGGCACCATCATAAGAAATATATGTATGCCGGTTGTCGACCCGAGAGGATTCCCAACGTCTGCCAGCTCTCACGCGACTCCTCAAAAAAGCAATAGCCTTCAGCCATCCTGTTGAGGGCTCTATTCTCCGCAGCCACATGGCTCCTTCCCCGGACTCGAGAAAAACGATCGGTGCCGTGGCTAAGTTAAAATTCAAAAAATCGCCCTTGATACGCAAATGGATCCGTTTTCCGTCTCTATCTTGAAAATCAACGAGAGAAAAACTGGAAGGAAGGTCCCTGTCATGGACAGGAAATTGAAGGTTGAAATAGTTCGAAGGATCGAGTTCTGCCCGCGCTTCCGAGCGGACTGGACCTGTCCCCCGGGTATCCGGTGCTGTTTCTGGAAGTTGTAATGCTTGGCGACGCACTTCTGGGCGCGTTATTACAGGCGCACCAGGTGGGGCTTTCGCTAAATGTTCCAATGCCGACAAAGGCAATGCGACTGAATAATCTTTCATGATTTGAGAATCCGCGAAAGATCCCGTTCTTAAAACAACACCCTCTGCAGCGCTTGCAAAGGCATTTCCAAACATCCCCCCTGCCAGCGTTGCAATCCCTGAGCCATTCCCCAACAGATAACCTCCAGCTGCCCCGAGCAGAACGCCCCCTGAGCTGCTTTCCGGTTCAAGATCAATCACCCATCGCTCCCCATTGTGAATGGGCCCAATGAGTTGAATGGTGTCGGAAGTCTTAAACAGAATTCCTGAAAAAGGCTGCTTCGGATCCGGCTGCGGGTATCCTTGAGCTGCTAAGTATAAAAAATTTCCGGCCCTATTCGAAAACGCATCTAACGACAAAAGCGTTCTCAGGTCATGTTGCCTAACAAGAGACTTAAAGGTCCTTTGAATTCCTTGCTTGTCAGAAAGATTCATCTCCCCCATCTCATTAAAAACGCCGGTAAATCGGGAAGCGGCTTCTTGATGCTGCGCCGTAACCACTTTCGTAGCCATTTCAATTTCTGTTCTTGCCGCCTTGGGACCTAGCCACATATAAACGAAAAGAAGACCGACAATAGCTAGCCCCATCAATGCCACAAATACGCCGCTTAGCATTTCTTGGTTCCAGCCAAACCTGTTTGCTAGCGGTTGGTCGCCAGAAACGCTAGCCACTTGCATCTTCGCCGCCGCCCGCGCTTCCGAGCGGCCGATAAATGATTCTGCAGCGTCCAATTCTTTTTCTCCTTCCGGTGCTTCTTCAAGAGACCTCAAGGCACCTTCCACTTGCGCGCGCAAAACGTCAGTAAGCCTCTCCTCCCCAGAAAACTCGCGAAGGGCAAGCTGCGCACGATAGGAGCGAACCAGTGTCCTGGCCCGTTGAATCGCGATCTCAAGATCCCTAGATCCTTCTCCCCATTCTCCAGTAGATAACGTTCTATGAATTCGAGTTACAGCGTCTTGATCCAAATGAAGACCCTTCGCCGCATCGGTTACTGTCTTCCCACTGTAGTTTATAATTTCCAGAAGAGCCGGAATCAACTGACGTACTCCCATATCACGAACATCCATCCGGGCTTCCGAGCGTTCTGGGGCACTCAATTGAGAGAGCTCGGTCTCTAACTGTTTTTTCTGGGCAGAAAACAATTCAACGGCCGGGGCTCCATCCATCACAAAAGTCTTATCGAGCTCTTCTTGGGCCTTGGCGATCTCATCTTCTTTCGCCTTGAGAGCTCCTTTTCGTCCTGCGAGCTTTTGAACGATCGTTTTCATCTCGCCGGGTGTCAGGATGCGGCCTCCCACCATGTCCTGGAGCGCACCGGTCACATCCGTTTTGATCCCCGTAAGCGACGCTCCGTCACCCTGAGGATTCAAGGTCGTAAAAATATAAGGAGTTTTATACGTGTTTTTAGCCGGCATCAGCGTTCCCATCGCAGCCTTGATGTAATTCTGTTGGCCCGCCTCATCGGCGCCGGAAAGCTTGGGAGTAATGAGGGCGTAGGAATATCCTTTATCAATGAAGTGAGCTTGCATCGGCTGGCTATGGAAACCGCCGGTAATAACGGCGACCTTGGCGGCGCCGGTCTCTTTCAAGCGTTCCTCGATCCGCTCTTCCATCTTGCCGTCGCGTTCCTTGACGCCTTCGTAAAACGCGAGCGCTTTGTTGAACAATACATCCAAGTCTTCGACGTGTTTAAATTCAATCTGGCGCACGCGGGACTCGTTGCTCGGGGCTCGGGACTCGTTTTGGTTCCTCGTTTGAAGAGCCCCAAGCCCAACCTGCCGAAACCGTTCTGCGATATTAGATGGCTTTAGTCGAGTCCCGAGGTGCGAGTCCCGAGTCCCGATGATTATTTCATAATCATCAGGCGTCAATTCCAACGCAAAAAGCTTCTGCAACAACCGGTGATCGGCAAGCAAGGCGACAAGCTTTTGCTCTTCCTTATTACGGGTGAGTTTCGCGGCGACTGCCTCGGAGAGCTTCTGAACTTCCAGCATGAGACGATCGGCTTTGAGCTCGCTCTGGAGGATCAGGGTCCCGATAAAATAACGGACATTGGGGAACGCGTCGTAATTGAAATTCTCCGGCAAGCGCTTGACCATGTCTTCGAAAAGAAGGCCGGTTTCTGGGTCGGGAAGTTGAACGCTTTTCGAGTCGCTTCGGAGAAGCTCCTCGACTGAGGCCACAAGGCCACCATGCCACAAAGCCACACGATTCTCTCTTGTGGCCTGTGCCGTGTGGCGTGTGTCTTGCGGCACAAACCGCCGCAGCGCTTTAAGAAATTTTTCACGCTCGCCCACAAATGCCTTCTTATCAAGCTTTGAAACAAGCTCCTGCACCTTGAAAAGACGCACCAACATGGGCCAATCAAGCTGCTGGGCCGGTGAAGCGAGATCGATCTCAAGACGCTTGGCGGCTTCCCCTTTCAGATAGGCAAGCCAGGTATCAAGCGGGATCTGGTTCTTTTCAAAACCTTCGACGCGCCGGAGGAAATCACGAAGGTCTTTATTAAGGAAGTGACTGGCGAGCCTCTCGATCTGCATATTCATATCCGCGAGAAATTGCCCGGTCTTTTGTTTTTCAGTAAGAACTTCTACGAACGCGCGGCCGTTCTCCGTATAACTTTTAGACTCCTCGATCCCGAGCGCCGTCGCAAGTTCGGAGTTATGAGTTTGGCGTTCGGAGTCAAAAGATTTTGCTCTAAACTCCGAACTCCCTGCTCCAGACTTTTTCTGTTGGATCTGATCCAACAGAAAAAGTTCGGCTCCAGAGACCCATGCGTGGCGTGTGAATGCTTCATTCACGGCCAGGGTCTTTTTCATGTTCTTCGGGAAGAACCGGATCTTTTCAGGATCGAGCCGGAAAGCGCTCCCTTCCACAAGCACGGTATTCACGCCGTAAGTCTTGCTCAAAAACCCGAGCAATTGTCGGATCTTTTGCTGACCTTCGTAATGGCCGTGGGCGTCCTGAATGTGAAAAATGGCGGGGCCTTGACCCTTATTGAAATTTTCGAGTTTGCCTAATTCCTGCGGGATGGCAATATGGAGATTCTCGGTCAATTTGACCTGATACGGCAGAGACACTTCGGGGGTGACGGCCGAGGCAAAAGCATTGGGAGAAATACCGAGACCTGTGACGAAAAATGTAAAGACAGTGAAAGCGGCAACAACCGTCTTGAATGGTTTACAGGAATTCATTCAGCAGTTCATCCTCTTCAAAAGTGGATTTTTTAGAGTGATTTCGAAACTGATTATATCTAATTTTTCTTGGTCTTTACAAAGTTGTCAGAAATATAACTGATGACTCCCAGGAATGCAAGGGATGGAGGCATAAAATATTAAGTTTTTTTCACGTAAAATGCCTATTTGTAACGACTTGCGAGATAGCCTTTCTATCACTAGCGAGATATAGCATCCTTAATCAATTGTATGTCGCATATAGTATATCGAATATCTAACCGCTCAAATACCGGGTACTTGAATGGTGGAAAAACCGCTTTTCAAATACCCGGTATTTGAGGGGTGAATTTCTTCATTACTGGCCCACTTTCTCGTTAGACCGGAGGCTTTTGCTGCAGTCTTTAGACTTCAGTCTCTAGTCGGAGTTGTGATATAATCCCGCCCATGTCTGAAATCCATGCAAGCGCCATAATCGGAAAAAATGTCGAGATCGGAACGGGCAATACGATCGGGCCGAACGTCACTCTTGAGGACGGGGTCAAGATCGGCTCCCACAACAAGATCCTCTCCGGCGCCTTCCTCGCCCGCGGGACCGTGATCGGAGATCACAATACGATCCATATGAATGCCGTGATCGGTCATGAACCCCAGGACCTGGCCTATAAGGGCGAAGCTACCTTCACCAAGATCGGCTCAAAGAATGTCATCCGAGAATTTGTCACCATTCACCGCGGCACCAAAGAAGGTACGTCCACCGTGATCGGCGATTCCAACTTCATCATGGCCTATTGCCACATCGCCCATAATTGCCATCTCGGCAATAACATCATCATGGTGAACCAGGCCTCCCTCACCGGCCATTGCGTGGTCGAAGACAAAGCCTTTCTCTCCGGAATGACGGGATTTCATCAGTTCACGCGCATCGGCACGCTCGCCATGGTGAGCGCTCTGACCGCGATCAATAAAGACATCCCGCCTTACGTGATCTGTGGCGGACGGCCGGGGGTTGCTCAAGGGATCAATGTGGTGGGTATGCGACGCGCCGGTATCGGCCCCGGGGTACGCGCCGAGATCAAGGAAGCCTACAAGTTACTTTATCGCTCGGGGATGAATGTCAGTCAAGCTTTGGAAGCGATCAAAAAATCCCTCAAAAGTCCTGAAGTCGCGCACATGGTGGAGTTCATTGAAGCTTCCAAGCGAGGCATCCTCGCGGGAGCGGCTACCGATACGATCGGGCACCGAAAAAATCTCACCACAGTCAGCGAAGAAACAAACGAAGATTTAGAGTAGTTCCCGCCGCTCCATCTTTAAATTCCAAGATCCAAGATACAATCACCAAGCAATTCCCAAGAATCAAATTCCAATGGGCGAAACGCCGCAAACCGTTTCGTTGCTTGTTTGGATATTTTTATTTGGAGTTTGCTTGGATATTGCTTCTTGGGATTTGGAGCTTACACGATATTTGTACTCAGACCTTCTTGAGTACTAATATCGAGTTCTTGCCGCCGAAGCCGAAGGAGTTCTTCATCGCGATCCGGATCTTTGCGGGACGCGCCACGTTCGGCACATAATCCAGGTCGCATTCGGGGTCTTTGGAGTTGTAGTTGATGGTCGGAGGGACCAGCTGATGTTCCATGGCCAGGAGCGTCGCAATGAGCTCCACGCTTCCGGCCGCGCCGATCAAGTGGCCGATCATGGATTTAATGGAGCTGATGGGGATCTCATAAGCCCGCGCCCCAAAGATCTTTTTGATGACCAGGGTCTCGGTCTTGTCGTTGAGAGGCGTCGAAGTCCCGTGGGCGTTGATATAATCGACCTCTTCCGGCGTGATGCCCGCCGTGTCCATGGCCAGCTGCATCGCGCGAGCGGCCTGGGTTCCTTCCGGGTCCGGCGCCGTCATGTGATACGCGTCACAAGTCATACCGTGACCGAGGATCTCCGCATAAATATGCGCTCCCCGCTTCTTCGCATGTTCGTACTCTTCAACGACAAACATCCCCGCGCCTTCCCCGAGCACAAATCCATCGCGGTCCATGCTGAAAGGACGTGATGCCTTTTCAGGAGCGTCGTTTCTTGTGGAAAGCGCGCGCGCCACGCAAAAGGAAGCCACAATCCCCGGGAATATCGTCGCCTCAGCGCCGCCCATGATCAGAAAATCAAGGTCGCCGCTCCGGATCGCGTCAAAAGCATACCCGCATGCGTCAGACGCCGAGGAACAGGCGGTCGCAAGAGAAAAACTAGGCCCTTTCAAGCCCAATTCGATCGAAACATTGCCGGCGCAAGCGTCCGGAAAGGAAGCCAGCGCCGTGAACGGATTAAGCCGCATCGGCCCCCTCTGTTGCAGGACCACCGCTTGCTCAAGGATATAGCCGACCCCGGCAAGGGCCGTTCCAATGATCACACCCGTCCGTTCCCGGACACCGGGCTCATTAAGATCGAGCTTCGCGTCCTCAACCGCCATCTTGGAAGCAACGACTGCGAACTGGGTGGTGCGGTCCATGCGTTTGAGTTTTTTGGGAAGGATATAAGCCGACGCGTCGAAGTTCTTGATCTCGCCGGCGAAATGGGTGGTGAATGGAGTGGTGTCAAATGCGGTGATATTGGAAACGCCGCTCTTGCCCTTGGAGATGGAATCCCAAAAGGCTTCTTTTCCGAAGCCGACCGAAGAGACGACCCCCAGGCCCGTGATGACAACTCTACGGTTCCTGGGGCTCGTCATCGGTCGATTGTATTTTAGGCCGTGATCGGCTCGTTTTTGCAGGAAAGCGCGATCTTACGTCCCTCATGGTCCACATTCAGGATGCTGCAACGGAGCGAATCGCCTACATTGAAACGCTTCGTGAGGTCCTGCGCGGTACAATCCGGGATCTCGGAGACGTGGATCAGCCCTTCAAGGCCGTTGTCCAATTCGACGAAAACCCCGAAATTCACGATCCTCGTGACTTTGCCCTGAAGCTCAAGGCCGGTGAGGAAATCCTTGGTGAGTCCGGTCCACGGATCGTCTGAGAGTTGTTTCATGCCGAGCGAGATTTTCTTCGCGTCCGTGTCTACCGCAAGGATCATCACTTCCGCAGTGTCCCCTTTTTTAAGGACATCCGAGGGTTTGGCGACCTTGTGGGTCCACGAAATATCGGACACGTGGAGCAGCCCTTCAATGCCGGGCTCGAGTTCGATGAACGCGCCGTAGTCGGTGAGGTTCCGGATGGTCCCGCTCACGCGGCTGCCAACCTGAAACTTGTTGGCGGCGGTGGTCCAGGGATTTTCCTGCGCTTGTTTCGCGCCGAGCGAAATTTTCTTCGCGGCGGTATCAAGGCTCAGGATCACCACATCCAGCTCCATCCCGATCGAAAGGATCTCGCTCGGGTGATTGACGCGCTTGGTCCAGGAAAGCTCGCTGATGTGGACGAGGCCTTCGATCCCAGGCTCGAGTTCCACGAAAGCGCCGTACGGCAGGATATTGACGACTTTGCCGTGAACTTGATTGCCGATGGAATAACGCTCGCCCACCGTGCCCCAGGGATCCGTTCCCTTCTGCTTCAGGCCGAGGGAGATCTTTTGTTTAACCTGATCGATCGAGATGACGACGACTTCAATATCATCACCGATTTTCACAAGGTCGGAGGGGTGCGAAATGCGTCCCCAGCTCATGTCGGTAATATGGAGAAGACCATCGAGGTTCCCGATGTCGATAAAAACGCCGAAATCGGTGATGTTCTTCACTTTGCCCTTCACAACCTGACCCACCTTGAGGGTGCTCAGTTTTTCCGTGCGGGCTTCGTTGCGGCTCTTTTCGAGGAGGTCCTTACGAGAGACCACAACGTTCTTGCGCTTATGATTGATCTTTACGACGAGGAATTTACTCTGCAGGCCCAGGAACATGTCCTGATTGCGGACCGGCTTGATATCCACAAGCGACGCCGGCAGGAACGCTTCCATGCCGATATCGACCATGAAACCGCCGCGCACTTTACGGGTAATACGTCCGTCCACAATGGCGCCTTCGGTGGCGTTGGAGAGAATATCGTTCCAGGTCTTTTGACGATCGGCTTTGCGCTTGGAAAGGATCGCGGTGCCTTCGACATCGTTAAAACCTTCGAACAGCACTTCCACTTCCGACCCCACGACCAGAAGTTCGGGCTGCGAAAACTCGTCCTTGGGCAGGATGCCCTCGGCTTTGTAAGCGATGTCGACCACAATGTCGCGTTCATGAACCGCGATCACCGTGCCTTTGACGACCTCACCGATCTTGATGTCCTGAAAAGACTTCTCGTACAGCTCTGCGAAATTGGATTGCATAATAGGGAAAACCTCCTTGAGAGTCCCCTTCTCATTGGGATTGCATGAAAATGGGGGTCCGCACCGTTTTTCCCTCTCAGCTCAGCGTTAACCAATACTGAAATCAGTGCGAACTCGAGGAGTATAGCATATGTTTCGAATATAGGAAGAGTATTTTCTAAAAAAGTCACAATGTCACCACGTCACCCGTAGCCTCTTGGACTTTGTGACTTGGTGTCTTGGTGACCTAAAGAGCTTCTCGCTTTTTTTGCGCCTGATCGAGGAACCGCGTCAGCTTCTTGGGGTCCCGGTCTTGAAGGAGTTTCTTGAACGTCCGGAGCTCCCGCTCAAAACAGCTCAGGGCCTCCAGCATCACTTTCCGGTTTGAAGAGAAGATCGGCTGCCAGATGGACGATGCCGCGGCCGCAATGCGCGTGGTATCGCGAAAACCGGTCGAAGCCACTTTAAGCGCTGGCGTTGACACGGTATGCATAAGACAAGCCGCAATGGCATGCGGCAGGTGACTGACCTCCCCCACCAGCTTGTCATGCATCTCGGGAGTGAGCTCCATGATCCTGGAAGAGAACTTTGACCAGAATTTTTTGCTCAGTTTATAGGCGCAGGAACAGGTTTTCTTGTCACGAGCGAGAAGCACCAATCCCCCTTCATATAATGAGGGATTCACAGCCCCGATTCCACGATTGTGAGAACCCACCATGGGATGACACCCGACAAACGAAAGATTTCTCCAGCGGCGAGAGTTCACTTCCTTTAAAACAGACACCTTGACGCTTCCGACATCCATGACCAAGGCGCCCTTCGCGCAAATTTTGTCGATCGCTTTGAGGTAAGGCAGAAAAGTGTCAACAGGCGTGCAAAGCACCACGAGGTCTGCGCCCTGGACACCCAAAAGCACATCACGAGTGGCTTCATGGACCCACTTCTTTTTCTTGGCGCAAGCAAGAGCTTCACGACTGCGGCTGATCCCGATCACCCGTGCCTTGGGGAATTTTTTCCGGCATGCCGCAGCAAGCGAGCCGCCCATGAGACCCATTCCCACGATTACGATTTTTTTAAATTCGCTATTCTTCATAATTTAATCTCGTTAACTATCTGTTGGGACTCGGGACTCGCTCCTCGGGACTCGTAAAAACGAGGAACCCAAACGAGTCCCTAGTCCCGAGCGACGAGTCCCGGACGCGACTATATGTCGCGTCCTACGGCATGCGCAATGAGGCGCACTTTTTTCATCATTTCGTCGAATTGCTCCGGCAAGACCGATTGCTCCCCGTCACTTTTGGCCTCTTCCGGACATTGATGGACTTCAACCATCAGGCCGTCACACCCGGCTGCCACTCCGGCCATGCCCATAGGCGCCACAAAATCACGGAACCCGGTCCCGTGCGAAGGATCCACAAGCACCGGTAAATGAGTTTCTTTCTTGATCACGGGAATCGCGTTCAGATCCAGCGTGTTCCGCGTGGAGGTCTCAAACGTGCGGATACCACGTTCCGCCAGCATCACCTTGAAATTCCCCTTGGAAAGCAGGTATTCGGCGGACATCAGGAGGTCTTTGACCGTCGCGCTCAAACCCCGTTTCAAAAGCACAGCTTTTTTCGTCATACCGCATTCCTTAAGAAGATCGAAATTTTGCATATTCCGGGCGCCGATCTGAAGCATGTCGGCATATTGGGCCACGAGCTCGACTTGACGCGTGTCCATCACCTCGGTTACGACCAAAAGGCCTACTTCATCCGCCACTTGGCGCAGGTATTTCAAACCTTCCTCGCCAAGCCCTTGAAAAGAATAAGGTGATGTCCGAGGCTTGAACGCCCCGCCACGGAGAAATGTCGCGCCGGACCGCTTGACGGCCTTCGCGATCCCCAGAAGCATGTCATAATTTTCCACCGCGCAGGGACCGGCCATCACAACGATCTTCTTACCGCCCACCTTCACGCCATTGCCCATATCAAACTCGGTATTTTCGGCCTTGTAGTCACGGCTCGCCAGCTTGTAAGGCTTCAAGATCGACATCACGGACTCAACACCGGGGAAAACCTCCAGAGGCTGGACATGAAGCTTTTCTTCGTCCCCGATCACGCCGATCACGGTGCGTTCAATACCCCGTGAAACGTTCGGCGTAAGCCCGAGCTCCCGCACCTTTTGACAGATGTGTTCCAGTTCTTGCGGCGTCGCTGTTTTCTTAAGAACAATAATCATAATTAACTCCCTGGTTTCGAGTACGTCGGAAGGCGTACGGCGCCACACATGACAGGCTTTTTCGCCGTACCCCGTACACCGTACGCCTTACAAAATTCAAGATTCAATCAACTTTTCTTATTCAAATAACTCTTTAATAGTTTAATCAACTGCACATTCTGGGAACGCCGCCCGATCGTGATACGGATCCAGTCCGGCAGTTTGTACGAGGTCATCGGCCGGACGATCATCCCCTGCCGAAGAAGATACTGGTAAACCTCCTGGCCGTCGGTCTTCATATGGATCAGAATGAAATTCGCCTGACTGGGCAGATAGTCGAGCCCCAGTTTCTTGAGCTTGCGGTAGAAAAATTTCCTGCCGCGAACCACGAGCCATTTTGTACGCCAAAGAAAGAACGAATCATCCAGCGCCGCCACGACCGCGGCCTGCGCCACGGAGTTCACATTGAACGGCTGGCGGACCTTATGGAGATACTGGATCATTTCCTTGGAGGCCGCGCCATAGCCGATGCGAAGGCCCGCAAGTCCGTACGCCTTGGAAAACGTTCGCAACACCACCACGTTCGGCTTCTCAGCTTTCACATACGCGAGCATCTTCGGAAAATCTTCCGCGTCCACAAAATCCACATACGCTTCATCAAAACACACCACCACATGATCGGGGACCTTGGAAAGAAAATCCTCGACCTCCTGAGCGGTCACGTAAGTGCCGGTCGGATTGTTGGGATTCGCGATAAAAATGAGCTTGGTCTTCGGCGTGATCGCCGCAAGGATTCCCTCCAGATCATACCGGTAGTCCTTCATAGGGACGGCCTTGAACGTTGCTCCGCAAACTTGCGAAAGGATCGGATAAACCAGAAAGGTCATTTCCGAAGAGATCACTTCGTCGCCTTCAGAGAGAAATCCGCGCGCCAAAAGCTCGATGATCTCGTTGGACCCATTCCCGAAAATGAGGTGCGCTGGATCGATATCCAGCTCTTTTGCCAAACGCGTCAGGAGATAATAACAGCTCCCTTCCGGATAGAGATGCACTTCCCGGATGGCCTTACGCATCGCGCTGATGGCCTTCCCCGAAGGCCCCAGAGGATTCTCGTTCGAGGCGAGCTTGATGACACTCCGGATCCCGTATTCCCGCTGAAGCTCCTTGATCGGCTTCCCGGGCTCGTACGGCTTGATCGACTGTATGTGTTTTTTAAATGGAATCATGTTTTTCTCAATTTCAAATTTCAGATCTGAAATGCGCGTAGCGCTAATCTTTCGTGCTTCCCGCCGCAGGGTAAGAACCCAGCACCTTGAGGAACTTGACCTTCTTTTCCATCTCCGCAAGCATCTTCCGGACGCGCGGGTCCTGCACATGCCCTTCGAGATCGATGTAGAAAAAATAATCCCACGCCTTTTTCTTGGACGGGCGCGATTCGATCTTGGTCATGTTCACGCGATATTTCTTGATCGGCAGGAGCATCTCATAAAGCGCGCCCACCTTGTCGCGGATCGAAACGAGGATCGAGGTCTTGTCGCTTTTCGTTTTCGCCGGGATCTGTTTGGCGACCACAAGGAACCGCGTCACATTATTTGCGAAATCCTGGATGCCTTCCGCCAGGATTGGAATATTGTAAAGCGTCGCCGCAAGTTTCGAGCCGATCGCCGCCGCGCCATCTTCGTCTGCCGCGCGCTTGGCCGCCGCAGCCGTGCTCGAGGCTTCCATAAGCTCTGCATGATGAAGATGCGATTCGAGCCACATGCGGCACTGGCCGAACACTTCCTCCTTGGAATACACGCGTTTGATCTGTTTCATATTCGGAACATTCGACATCAGGTTATGGGCGATCTCAAAATAGATCTCGGAACAGATCTTCAGGTCCGAATCAATGAACATATCGAGCGTATGGCTCACGGCCCCTTCAATAGAATTCTCGATCGGGATCACGCCGTAATCGGCGCGGCCTTGCTCGACTTCGCGAAACACTTCGCCGATGCTCGCGCAGGAGCGATATTCCACGCTCGAACCAAATTTAGAGAGCGACGCAAGATGCGTGAAGGTCGCTTCAGGCCCGAGGTAGGCGATCGCGAGCGGTTTTTCAAGAGCGAGCGCCGCCGACATGATCTCCCGGTAAATGGATTTCAAGGCATCCGCCGGCAAAACCCCTTTCGCGGCCAGCTTGTCGATCTTCTGGTAGATCTCGCTCTCACGCTCCGGGGCGTAGATCTCTTTGCCCGCCTCCGTCTTCTTTTTGCCGACTTCGCGCGCAAACTCGGTGCGTTCATTCAAAAGTCCGATGATCTTTTGATCCAACTCATCAATTTTTTTGCGTATCTGGCTCAGGTCCATGCTTTTCTCCCTCACTCTCATTTGTAATCCGCCTGCAAACCTAAATAATCAACAACCAGGAAGCTTCTCTAATAACCAAACATCAAGAGACAAGCTCCAAACAAACTCCAAAAACCAAATTCCAAATCCCAAACCTTGTTCTTATCATTGGATCTTGGTGATTGGTCCTTGTTTGGTCATTGCATCTTGGTTATTGGTTATTATTGTTCAATCCTTCGGTCTGATTTTCCAACGGCGCAGATTGTGACTCCTCCGCCGCGGGGAGTTCTCCGCTTTCAGGCGGCACATCGACGATCTTCTTCGCTCCGATCAATTCTTCTTTCTTCACGGAACTGTCCACCATTTGACGGATCTCATCGATGCTGGGAAGGTCCCGTAATTCTTTAAGACCAAAATGTTCCAGGAACTTTTCCGTCGTCCCGTACATGAACGGCCGGCCCGGCACTTCTTTTTTCCCCGTGATCTTGATGAAATTCTTTTCCATGAGCGTGTTCAACACACCACTCGTGTCCACCCCGCGCAAGGCCTCGATCTCAGCACGCGTGAGCGGTTGTTTATAAGCCAGGATCGCCAAGGTCTCCAAGGCCGACTGGGTCGCCTGGCGCGCCTTGCGCTGCAACTCGATCTTCAGGATCCACGGCGCAAATTCCCTCTTGGTCGAGAGCTCATACCCGCCCGCGATCTCCAGAAGCTCAAAACAGCGCTCCGTCTTTTGATAATCTTCTTTCAGTTCCGCTACGATCTTTTCGATCTGGCCGACGCTCAGGACTCTTGTGACTTTTCGGATCTCGGCCGGCGTAAGCGGCTTTGAAGACGCAAAGATCAAAGCTTCCACAACAAGCTTTGCCTTTTTCGGGTCCTGGAGATCCTCTTCACGCAACGACTCGATCTGGAATTTTTGGGCGCCCGTCAACCCCTCAAGGGCATTTTTCTCCTCGAGCTGTTCCTGGATCTCCTGATCCAGCTCCTTACGTAAGGTCTTGAGCTTGGCTTGTTTTTCCCGTTCCTGCGCCGCCGTCATTTTCATCATTCAGGTCCTGTAAATTTAAGATAAAGGTTTTATTGGAAAGACTTCTTTATACTAATTCTCTTCCCGTTTTTCAATGACGATCTCGCCAAAATGCTTGTCCTGACGCACCCAAGCGAAACGCGTCCTGACAAGCTCAAGGATCGCCAAAAAAGTCGCGATGAGTTCGTTCCTTGTCCAGCGCTCCGAAAAAAGATCGTTAAAAGAGATCTTCTTTTTTTCCACGAGGTAGGACTGGATCTGGATCATCTTCTCTTCGATCGAGATGACCTCTTCAAAGACCTCGTGGAGGCTCTTCGGCTCTTTTTTCGCAAGCACATTCTGGAACGCGACGATGAGATCAAAAAAATTCGCGCTAAAAGTATCGACCCCCACGTCCTCGGGATCGAGCTCCCCTAAATAATAATCCGTGATCTGACGCGTGAACACCTTGCCGCGTTCGGTCTGGAGAAGTCCGAGTTCCTTGGCCGCTTCCTTGAAGGCCTGATATTCGAGGAGTTTTCGCACGAGCTCCGCGCGAGGATCCTCGCCATCGCCTTCCTCATCGTCCTTATCCGTGGGAAGCAGCATCTTGGACTTGATATAGATGAGCGTCGCGGCCATGACAATGAATTCTCCCGCGACCTCGAGATCCAGCTGCTTCATCACTTTCAAATAATCCAGATACTGTTGCGTGATCTCCGCAACCGGAATGTCATAGACATTCATCTCGTTTTTCCGGATGAGATCAAGAAGAAGATCCAGCGGCCCGTCATAGACCGCGATCTTGACGTGAAGCGGGTCATGCTCTTTCGCAGCTCCCGGAATAAGCGGAAGCCCGGGGATTTCCGCCGGAGGCGTCGCGGAGGAAGCTACGACACCAGACCCATCGCCTGAAGAGCTTCCTTGAGGGTTTGGCTCGCTACTTCCCGCGCCCTCTTGGCTCCCCGGTCGAGGATCTGCCGTATTTCCGTTTTTTTCTTCATCCATGATTCACGTCTTTCCCGTATCGGATCCATAAATTCGTTCAGTCTCGCGGCCATCTCCATCTTGCAATCCACGCAGCCGCGCGCCGCGTCTCGGCACTCCCGCGCAACCGTCTCTACCTGATTCTTGTTAAACAGTTTATGATAAAAATAAACCGGACAAACTTCCGGATGTCCTTTGTCTGAGCGAAGTTTTCTCGCCGGATCGGTCACCATGGTCTTGACCTTCTTTGTCACTTCCTCTTTGGAATCCGCAAGATAAATACCATTGCCGTAGCTTTTACTCATCTTGCGTCCGTCAAGCCCCGGAACTTTTGGGACTTTCGTCAGCACCGCTTCCGGCTCCGGGAAAATTTCTTTTTTATATAAAAAATGGAACCGTCGGATGATCTCGCGTGTCAGCTCCAGATGCGGCAGCTGGTCTTCTCCCACCGGGACCTTCTCGGCTCTATAAAGCGCGATGTCCGCAGCCTGTAGCACCGGATATCCGAGAAAACCATGAGTGTGAAGCTCCTTGCCTTTCAGTTCGTTGATCTGATCCTTATATGTCGGATTCCGCTCGAGCCATGCGATCGGCGTGATCATGGAAAAGAGGAGCGCTAAATTGGCATGCTCCAGGATCTCGCTTTGAACGAACATCGTACACTGCTCCGGGTCCAGGCCGCTTGCCAGATAATCGATCACAATTTCCGTCACGTTCTCGGCGATCTTGGTCTTGTCTTCATACTCAGTCGTCAGAGCGTGCAGGTCGGCGATCATGAAAAAAGCATCCTGCCCTTGTAATTTTTTGTAATTTTCGAGAGCTCCCAGAAGGTGCCCCAGATGCAGTTTTCCCGTAGGCCGTGTACCACTTAGAACGCGCGTTGACATGATGAGGGCAAATCTCCGTAACCTTTGAATTCTGAGGATTTTACAGCAGATTGTTCAGAGGTGTCAATGAAACACATGACTCCCTCGAAAAATATCCGAGGGAGCCATCTGGTTCGACTTTCGCTCACCACACTGAGCCAGGTCGAAGTGCTGAGAGGAGCACCGCAGGTGCGAAATCTTCGCCGAAGGACGAATCCGTCCTCTGGCGGAGAAGGATCTCATGAGAAGACCCTTCGACCTGCCTGACGGCAGGCTCAGGGTAAGTGGGCTGGAAATACTCGCCCACTTAATAAATCACCCTTTTGGGCGAAACTGTTGTATAATGCCTCCCGTCACAATAGAGCTTGGCAATCCCCTAGGTGACACCAGCACTGTTTTTGCCTTTACTTCTTTCCTTAAATGGTCGGCAAGGACTGCCGCATCCCGCCTTTGTATCCGCGGGATGATAAGTAGCGGTAACCTCTCAAAAAGTGAACTACCCAGAACCCTCACAAAGGGGCTTATGAAAAAGGCAAAGATCGCGAACGGTAATCTGCTTTATCATCCTATTCATGGACTATGCCGCGTCGAGAGGGTCACTCCTCCAGGACCGTACGACCAAAGAGGCCCTAGCTATTCCCTGGTGCCGAAAGTCGCCACCCGGATGAAGTCGCGTTTTGTCATTTCGGCCACGGACCTGGAAGTCTCCGGTTTTCACGGTCTTGTGACCCCCCGGGAAGCAAACAAGATCCTGAACTATTTAAAAGCCGGAAATGGCAAAGGTCATCCCGGCACCGATTCAGCCCCGAACCTGCAGGATCAGGCATGGGGTCTGGCCCGGGCTCTTCAGACCTTCGCTTATGACAAGTTCGAAGCCAAAGATCAACGGAAACGTCAAGCGCTTGAACGTTCAGCTAAAGGTCTTGTGGGAGAGCTTTCCTGTGTGTTTAAGATCACTTTAAAGAAAACGGCGGACAGAGTCCTCAAGAACCTGGGACACACATCGCGGATCAACCCTTCGGTTCTTTCGGCTTTAGCGCTTGCCGGAGAAGATTAATAACACTAACATTCGAGACTTCGATTTCCAACACCTTCAAAACCGGACGCACTGAACGACTTATAAAGCTTAAAGGAAGTTTAGTGCAGTCCTGATTTTCAATTATTTTTTAATCAAAAACCAGGACGTAAAAGGAGCTATAGCAACATGAGCGAACATTCAGAAGAAAACGAGGAACTTTCCGTTCCCCCGCAATCCGACACCGATGTCGTATCTTTGATCAAAAAGATGCAGCAGCAGCTTAACTATCTTGAAAAAAAGATCGACCTTTTGATCGGTGGTCAGTCCCCAGAAAGACCGTTTCGGGACCGGGAAAAGCGTTTCTCGAAACCGTTCCGTCCTTCTTTTGGCGGCGGGAGCGGTGGAAGAGACTTCAATCGCGGGCCCCGAAGGGAAGGCGGTTTTTCTTCTGGCCGTTCAAGGGAAGGTGGATTTTCATCGGACCGTCCGAGACCCAGTGGCTTTTCATCGGACCGCCCCAGGCCAGGCGGCTTTTCGAAAGACCGGCCGCGCGAAGGCGGATTTTCATCGGATCGTCCCCGGGAAAGAAGTTCCAGCCCCGAGCGGTCTTTTGACAGAAAACCTAGCGCAGGACCCCGTGGATTCGGCCATGGCGACAAGCCTTTTTTCCGCCACCGTAAAGGTCCCAGATAGTAAAAGCAATGACCAAACAATATTCAATGACCAATCTTCAATCAAAAACGGCTTGTTTGGTTATTTGAATTTGATGTTTGGGATTTGCTTGGTTCTTGTATCTTGGTGATTGGAATTTTCAAAGAAGTAATGGATTTTTCGGGAATTTTTTCCCACAACTGCACTGACATCAGTGCCAACAGGAGGAGATAACATGGGGTTTCAAGGAGAAGGCCGTGGTTTTGGAGGCGCACCGCGCGAGATGCATAAGGCTATCTGCGGCGAATGCAAAAAGGAATGTGAAGTTCCTTTCAAGCCCAGAGAAGACCGTCCGGTCTATTGCAAGGATTGTTTCTCGAAGCGCAAGGATGCCAGCGGCCGCTAGATAGAAACAAGTACGGGGTACGGCGTACGGCGAGAAATTCGCGCGACGCCGTACTCCTTACGCCTTACGAAAGAAAATATCCCATCCGCTTGACCGCCTTCGCCATACGCGCCAAGGCGATCCCCACCGTGTTCCCCTCGGTAAGATTATTCATGAAGATCGCGGCATAGCCACGCCGGTTGCGGATCTTGAACGTCGCGACCCTGTTTGTGGAAAGTCTCTTCAGGACTTTTTTAGCCATATCTCCCCCCTCTGTGAATGAAGATTTATTGCTAGAAGTATCGGCGTTTTAGAATCGGAATGAAGGCCACGTAAAACATGGCGCGGGACGCGGTTTTATGGAACGCGGACAACTTCTTTGACTTCGGGGATATATTCCTTGAGGTAGGCTTCAATGCCCATCTTAAGCGTCATGGTCGCGCTCGGACATCCGGAACAGGCGCCTTTCAAGTGAAGCTTCACCACACCGTTCTCG